>CAJIZL010000017.1 GCA_905182035.1 Oceanospirillaceae bacterium ASP10-02a
CGTAGGCAACTAACTCTATTGTAGTAGGTGCAAAAGATGACGTAACTTCCAGCACTTAGTTTTTGTTGGCCTGCCATAGCTCGATTAAGAATCGCAGTAGCGGCAATCCTAGACGAATCACGGGGTGAAATTACTCTGCACCTTAACAAATGCATCAAATACTGAAAATATCGGCCTGAAGTAGACCATGGGTAGACCAAGAAATAAGGGTTAGCAAGTACTTACCTACTAACCCTCTGAATATGGTGGGCCTGGTCAGATTTGAACTGACGACCAAAGGATTATGAGTCCTCTGCGCTAACCGCTGCGCCACAGGCCCGTATGGGAACGCGCATGATACCCGTGCTAGTGGTTTAGGGCAAGATTCAACGTGTCTAAATCACTGATTTAATAGTCTCTTTTTGTTTTTGTCCCATGATAGAGGAAATCTGACAAGTTTTAGTTTGATTTGTCTTGTCTTGTCTTGTGCATTAGTACCGTTGGTGTCCATATTGTTGTTGGGACGAGCTAAATAGCGATGTCCTTCTTGTGCACAGTTACCGTGCACTGGTGACTAGTTATTTCGTCCAATGTGTTGCTTTGCCCATGGGTGGAGCTCCTGTTTGCGTGGCTACAGTGTTTACGTGTTAGTGTGTGCCAAGAATTTGGGGTGGGCGTTTCTCCATCAGTGTCTGCAATAAGGTATAATTTACCTAATGAATTATATTAGGTGCAACTAAGCATGTCCGAAGAAATTAATTACCAAAACAATCCTCTGCATGGTTTGAACTTAAAATCCATGCTCACAGAAATTGTTGATCACTATGGTTTTGAGATTCTGCACGCTTATTTGTATATTCATAGCTTTAAAACAAACCCTAGTGTTGATTCTAGCGTTAAATTCTTAAAGAAAACAAAATGGGCTCGGGAGAAAGTTGAAGCCTTTTATTTATATAAGTTTAAGAACTTGCCAAAGGTGTCTAGTGATCAATTTGAGCTGCCACCTCGCGACAGAATTATACCTGAAGGCCAGGTCGCAGGCGCGCCATGTGAACTGACCTTAGAAGATGCAGAGCGTGTGCGTGAGAAAAGAGAAAGCAAGGCAAACGAGTATGATAAGTTGGCAGGGCGCAGCAGTGCTGATAAAGATCGTGATAGTACTAAGCCTAGCTCGCAATCTAATGATAAGCCTTGGTTAAAACCTGCACCGAAGTCGGCCTGGAAGCCTCAGCCTAACGCAAGTACAGAAGCCACAGTTAAGGGCAGTGGTGTTAAGCACCTTGATCCTTGGGCCAGTTCACGCAACAAACTCAAGTCGTAAGTGAATGGGTTGTTAATTTAATTGATTATGTTTAGTTAGCGCTGATGGGCTCGTGCCATTTGTGGCTTGTGTGGGTGGCGTGTTTCTCGGTATAAGGTATAAAGGCCAGAAATTAAGATAAGGCTGCTGCCTATTAGAGTGATATTGTCGGGCCATTCGTCAAATATTACTACCCCCCAAAACATGGCTAACGGTAGTGAAATGTACTCAAATGGAGCAGCTAACGCGGCTTCTGCATGACGGTATGCTTGGCTAATAAGGTAGCCGCCTATGGTGCTTGCAAATCCTAATAACATAAACAGCTTAAAATCCCCATGCTCCAAAGGACTCCAGGGCCGTAATAGGAAATTTAGAGATGGGTTGCTTGGATTGTTGAATTCGCCATCCCCCACAACCACCCACATGGCGGCGCTAACAGCGACAAACGTGACTTGAATGTAGAAGGTCATAGTGGCGGCTGATTCGGTATCGCGCATGGTACGAGTAAGGGTGTGTAAAATGGCATAACAAACTGCTGCGCCAATAGGTAATAAGGAAGCAAACATAAATTGACTGCTGCCCGGTTGTACCATGATCAATACCCCAGCGAACCCTAGGCCTATGGCAAACCAACGGTGTGGGCCCACGTATTCTTTTAGAAATATGATGGAGAATAGGGTGATTATACTGGGGCTAATAAAGAACAAAGCTACAGCGTCTGCTAGTGGCATGGCCACCAAACCAAGAAAAAACAACATATTAGCTAACACAACGCTGCCACCACGGACTAAATGCTTCGCCAGGCGTTTTGTTTTTAAAGTCTTTAGGCCACTAGAACTTGCCATCAGTAACATTAAAATGACTAGCATACCGATGATAGAGCGCAGTAAAATAATTTGATGCAACGCATAGGCATCGCTAAGAAACTTAATAGTGACGTCTGTCGTGGAAAAGCATACACCAGCAGTGATGGCGCAAATGATGCCTATGGTGTTACTTGATTTAGATACAGTAAATGACATAACAACCAAGCCGAATACAGAACGTACAGCAATATAGCGAACTTCACTAGAAGAATACAGTTTTATAATTGAATTAGGTGCGCCATTAGCCAGTGGCTTGTGTGGGAAGAGAGGGATATCGAGAGTTGGCTCACCTGCAAGACGGTTGATGTCTAGCAGGGTGAGCCAGCTTTACAGCGAAGATTAGTCTTCGATGAAGCTACGTAGGTGGTCAGAGCGCATTGGATGGCGCAACTTACGCAGTGCTTTGGCTTCAATTTGACGGATACGTTCACGGGTCACATCAAACTGCTTGCCTACTTCTTCTAAGGTATGGTCGGTATTCATTTCGATACCAAAACGCATACGCAACACTTTAGATTCGCGGGCGGTAAGGCCTGCTAATACATCTCGTGTGGCTTCTCGTAGGCCTTCGCCAGTGGCGGATTCAATAGGAGAGTCCATGGAGCTGTCTTCGATAAAGTCACCTAAGCTGGAATCCTCATCGTCACCGATGGGAGTTTCCATAGAGATGGGCTCTTTAGCAATTTTAAGTACTTTACGAATCTTGTCTTCTGGCATTTCCATGCGCTCACCTAGCTCTTCTGGCGTAGGCTCGCGTCCCATTTCCTGAAGCATTTGACGAGAGATACGGTTGAGTTTGTTAATAGTCTCAATCATATGCACTGGAATACGTATGGTACGGGCTTGGTCTGCAATGGAGCGGGTGATAGCCTGACGAATCCACCATGTAGCGTAAGTAGAGAACTTATAACCACGGCGGTATTCAAACTTGTCTACGGCTTTCATCAAGCCAATGTTACCTTCTTGAATGAGATCCAAGAACTGAAGGCCACGGTTAGTGTACTTCTTGGCAATAGAAATCACTAAGCGTAGGTTAGCTTCTACCATTTCTTTTTTGGCACGACGTGCGCGGACTTCGCCCATGGTCATGCGGCGGTTGATGTCTTTAATTTCGGTAAGGCTAAGGCCTGACTCATCAACAACCATAGCAAGCTTACGTTGCGCACGACGAAGATCTACTGCATTACGGCGGATAGCCGGAGCATAGGAGGCGCCACTGGCAATTAGTTCATCTGCCCAGCCAACGTTAGTTTCATTGCCAGGGAACTCGGCTAGGAAAACATCACGCGGCATTTTTGCTTTACGATTACATATGATAGTAATAATTTTTTCTTGTGCACGAATGCGGGCGAGTGCGCCGCGAGGGTATTTAGCCACAGACTCAAAATGTTTAGGCACCAACTTTAGTGGTGAAAACAGAAAACCAAGGTGAGCGTATGCTTCTTTTACTTGCGGGCTTTCGCGGCCATATTTTTCAACAGCAACGAGGGTTATTACAAGCTGCTCTTCTAGCTCGGCAAAGCGCTCCGCCGTTTCAATTGGATCTGGACCATTATCCGTCTCTTCTTCCTCATCGTCATTATCGCTCTTCACAACAGTGGTTGGATTGATTGGAGATGGGTTAGGTTCACCATCTGGGTCAATGTAGCCACTAAAAAGATCGCTTAAGCGGCCTTCATCGGTAAAGATGCGTTTGTAGACATCAATAATTGTGATGACGCTATCTGGATAATGAGCTAAAGCAGACATGACGTCCCGCAGGCCTTCTTCAATGCGTTTAGCAATGACGATTTCACCTTCACGGGTGAGTAGTTCCACAGTTCCCATTTCGCGCATATACATGCGCACTGGGTCAGTGGTGCGACCAGCCTCATTTTCTACGGCGGCTAATGCGGCAGCAGCTTCTTCAGCGGCAGCCTCATCGGTAGAGTCACCGTCGGTCATGAGTAAGGTTTCGGCATCTGGCGCTTGCTCAGATACGGTGATACCCATGTCGTTAATCATGCCAATAATGTCTTCGACTTGATCTGGATCGGCAATATTTTGTGGCAGGTGATCGTTAACTTCTGCATAAGTTAAAAAGCCCTGTTCACGACCTTTGGTGATCAGTTCTTTTAAGCGAGATTGTTGCTGTTCGTTGGCGGCCATGGCAACCCTATAGTAAGTGAACGGATATTGAAGATGTCAGCTCTCCATTATAGTCGAAAAACAAGGGTTCTTCCACAAAGTATAAGGGAATAGCTGATAATTTGTGCTTTTTGAAGCCTGCACGAGACGATAGCTAAAATGGGTCTGTTTTTGCGATGCCTAGCATGCCGCCCGATAGCCGTGGACCGGTATAAGATCCGTTAGTGAGCCTATTGTCTACTTTTTAGCCGATTTTGCAACTCTTCTTTTTCCTTTAAAAGCTCTTTTAGCTGTTTCTTTGTGTTGGCATCGGCATTGGGTTGTGATGCTAGGTGCATTAGCTGGTTGAAGCGCTCTTCAAAATGGTGACCCAATAGGCGGCTAATGGCTTCTTCTAGTTGTTGTGGGTAGTTGCCTTGGGGCAGCAGGGATTCCATGGCGGCCAGTTGTCGTAACATAGGCCATGCATCCCACGTGGAGCATTCAATATGTAATTCTGCTGGATTTGGCCAGCGTTTCAATGCCTTGCGCATGGTCTGTACGGTGCTAAGCAATTGAGTGAGTACGCCGGCATCCTGCATCTTTAATTCGGCCAAATGGCTGGGTATTTCGTTGATATGTTCTACGGTTTCTGGGTGTCGCAAGATAATCCGGATTGCGGCATGAGCAGGATTTTGTACCTTGGGCAAAGTGGCACTAAAGTGCTGCTTTGCCGATAGAGAATGGTCTTCAGACGAAGCGGTATAATGAGTTTCATTGTGCCGGTGATGGGTGTCTTCAATTAACTCTGGGTTGGCATCCGCCATGTGGTAATCGGCATACTCATGGGTGCTATTGTGTGCCGTAGCCTGTGTGGTTTCGCTAGCTACTGAAGTTGGTGTTTTGGTGTGGGATATAGCCAGAGTTTGAGCGGCTGGTAAAGGGGTTGGTGCTTTAAGTGCGCTTAATTCTGCTAAGGTGTCTTTGTCTAAGCCGGTAATCTTACTTAATCGAGCCTGCATCATGCTGCGCATGATGCCCTTGGGGATGATGGCTATTAATGGGCTGGCGTCGGTAGCAAGTTTTGCTCTGTGCTCTAGATTATGTGGGTCTAGGTCTTTGCCTAAGCGCTGAAACAAAAAATCACTCAGTGGCGTAGCGTCTGTGATGCGTGCCGTAAGTTTATCATTACCTTCTTGGCGTACTAAAGAATCCGGGTCTTCACCATCGGGCAATAATAAAAAGCGTGCTTGTCGTCCATCTTCCATAAAAGGTAGGCAGGTGAGCATTGCGCGGTCTGCTGCTTTTAGACCCGCTGCGTCACCATCAAAACAAAACACCACTTCACTGACTAATTTGAAGATGCGTTCTAAATGAAAACTGCTGGTACTGGTGCCAAGGGTAGCTACGGCATAATTGATGTTGTGTTGTGCTAACGCCACCACATCCATGTAGCCTTCAACCACCATAATACGCTTAAGGTTGCGTTCGTGTTGGCGAGCTTCGTAGAGGCCATAAAGTTCTTTTTGTTTATGAAAAACCACAGTTTCTGGAGAGTTCAGGTACTTGGGTTTTTCGTCACCCAATACTCGTCCGCCAAATGCAATAATGCGACCTTTATAGTCTTTGATAGGGAACATGATGCGATCCCGAAAGCGGTCGTAGCGGCGTTTATTTTCCTCTTTCTCCACTACCATGCCAGAATCAATAAGTGGTTGTTCTAGTTCTGGTTTGGGTGCCAGTTCTTGCATCAGGTTTTGCCAGCCGGTGGGTGCATAACCTACCCCAAATCGTTGTGCTATTTGGCCGTTTAGGCCGCGGCCTTTAAGGTAAGTGACGGCTTTTTGCCGATCTGGATGACGGCGTAACTGGCTTTGATAATATTGGCTGGCACGGTTCAGTAAGTCGTAAGCCTGATTGCGAGCTTGGGTTTTAGCTTGGCTGGCTGCAGATGCAGCTTTACTGGTGACGTTGTCGTCTTTAGGCACGGTGAGGCCAGCTTTGCCTGCGAGTTCTTCTACAGCTTCAGGGAAATTAAGATTTTCCAATTGCATTAAAAAGCCAATGGCGTTGCCACCAGCGCCACAACCAAAACAATAGTAAAACTGCTTATCGGGAGCAACGCTAAAAGAAGGGGTCTTTTCTTTATGGAAAGGGCAGCATGCGGAATAGTTGCGGCCTGTTTTTTTAAGTTTTACATGACCGTCCACCAGATCGACGATGTCGGTGCGGTCTAGAAGGTCATCAATAAATGATTGCGGTATGCGTGATGCCAAGTGGTTTGCCTTTTAATAAAAGCTTAAGCGAGTTGTGCTTTGATCTTACCACTTACTTTGCCAATATCAGCGCGGCCTTGCAACTGTGGTTTGAGAATGCCCATAACTTTGCCCATATCTTGCATGCTGCTGGCGCCAGAATCGGTAATGGCTTGGGTGATAAGGGCACTTATTTCGTCTTCTGTTAATGGGGTAGGTAAGAATTCTTGAATCACGCTTATTTCTGAGTGTTCAATATCAGCTAAGTCTTGGCGGTTAGCAGCTTCGTATTGACTGATAGAGTCACGACGTTGCTTAAGCATCTTATCAAGCACTGCGAGGCCGCGGGCTTGGTCTAATTCAATGCGCTCGTCAACTTCGATGCGTTTGAATTCTGACATCATGGTGCGGATGCAGGTTAGGCGAGGTTTGTTTTTGTCACGCATGGCTTGTTTTTGAGCATCTTTAAGTTGAAGCTTTAAGTCCGACATGGTGAATTCTCGCTGTGTTGGTTTCAGTAATTATAGCTTTACTTAGGTTACGTTAAATGCGTAAACGTCAGAAACGACAAAGGGGCGGGTAACTGAAAAACCGCCCCTATGTATAGCTTTACATACTAGCCTTTGGTTGTCAGGCTGTAAAGCAGATCGTGCAAGGTTTTATATTAGGAATACAGCCTAGTATAAACGTACGTGACGACGATTTTCGCGTACTAGCTTCTTAGCGTGGCGCTTAACAGCGGCAGCAGCTTGACGCTTACGAACGCTGGTTGGCTTTTCGTAGAATTCGCGCTTGCGAACGTCTGCTAAAGTACCTGCTTTTTCACAAGCACGTTTGAAGCGACGTAGGGCAATATCAAATGGTTCGTTGTCTTTCAGTTTTACAGCTGGCATATCTTTACCTAATTGTGGACGCTGCATTAGGCAGCAATCCGAATATTTTTCTATTCATTTCCTTGTGGGCATAAATGCTGGCCAGAGGAAGTGTTTCTAATTGATTAAGGCCGCATATTTTACTCTTATGTGTTGGCCAGTGTAAAGCCAATTTTTCATCAAGTTAAAGGTGTTTTTCACAGATGGAGAAAATCGCACTTGTACGTGTGGTCATTAGGCTTGATGAAAGGTAAAATTTGCGCCCTACATATATAGATAATAGAAATAATTGGCTTATTGATGCGCGTATTAGGCATAGAAACATCTTGTGACGAAACTGGGGTCGCTATTTATGACACCCAAAAGGGCATATTGTCAGAGGCCCTTTACAGCCAAGTTGCTGTGCATGCCGAATACGGCGGCGTTGTGCCGGAGCTAGCCTCCCGTGATCATATTCGTAAGCTAGTGCCGTTAATGCGAGAAGTGTTCGATAAGGCTGGCTTAGCCTACGGTGATGTAGATGGCGTTGCTTACACTGCAGGGCCTGGCCTAATTGGTGCTTTAATGGTGGGAGCTGCCACAGGGCGTGCTTTAGGTATGGCGTGGGATCTGCCTACTATTGGCGTGCATCACATGGAAGGTCACCTTTTGGCTCCCATGTTAGAAGAAAATGCTCCTAAACCACCGTTTGTGGCTTTGTTGGTTTCGGGTGGCCATACACAGCTGGTGCATGTAAGGTCTTTAGGTGAATACGAATTGCTAGGCGAATCCCTAGACGACGCCGCTGGGGAAGCCTTCGATAAAGTCGCTAAGATGATGGATCTAGATTATCCAGGTGGCCCTTTGGTGGCTAAGTTGGCCTTGCAAGGGGACGCCACACGTTTTAAGTTCCCTCGGCCAATGGTAGATAGGCCTGGATTAGACATGAGCTTTAGCGGTTTAAAAACTGCTGTACTTTATGCTATTCAAGATATTCAAAAGCAGCAGGGGCAATTGAATGAGCAAGATAAAGCAGATATTGCCATGGCTTTTCAACAGGCCGTAGTTGATACCTTAGCCATTAAGTGCCGACGCGCTCTCCAGCAGACGAAGCTATCTAGCTTAGTAATGGCAGGTGGAGTAAGTGCTAACTTAAGCTTGCGTGAAAAACTAGCGGCAGAGACGGCTAAATTACGCGCTAAAGTCTATTACCCACGGCCTGAATACTGCACTGATAACGGCGCCATGATTGCTTACGCCGGTGCTCAACGTTTGGCGGCAGGCCAACACGATGACCTGACACTTAAAGTAAAGCCCCGTTGGCCATTAAATGAACTGCCAGCGGTAGCTCAATAACAACCGTATTAAGACCCAAACAACGATCTAAACAAAGAGAGCTTACAATGGACACAGTATATGTACATGGCCTAGCCGTAGACACCGTCATTGGGATTTTTGACTGGGAGCGTGAAATTCGCCAAAAGGTGGTATTAGATGTAGAAATGGCGGTGGATATTAGCCCTTCTGCAGCCACTGAAGACATCGATCGTACCGTGAGCTACAAAGATGTATCAGACAGGCTGACGCAGTTTATAGAGCAAAGCGAATTTTTACTGGTGGAAACTATGGCAGAAGAAATTGCGGGGTTAATTTTGGCTGAATTCGCCGTGCCTTTTGTGCGCATAAAGCTAGGCAAACCAGACGCCATTGCTAATGCCTGCGATGTGGGCGTAATAATTGAGCGTGGCCAAAAGCCAGCGTGATGACACACGTTTACTTAGGTCTTGGAGCCAACATAGAGCCCCAAGCTAGTCTCCAAGCAGGTATAGCCGAGCTAAGGTCAGCCTTTGGGAAAGTAGCGCTGTCACCGGTCTACCTAGCCCCAGCAGTGGGTATGGATGGGCCAGATTTTCTCAATATGGTGGTGGCTTTTGAATGCCCCATGAATCATCCACAGTTGATGGCGTGGATACGCGCTACTGAAACCAAACATGGGCGCCAAAGGCTGGCAGATTCAAGCTACAAACCCACTAACCATGGCCTAGATATGGATTTATTGCTATTTGGTGATTTAGTGGATGAATATGCTAAAGTGCCTCGGCCAGATATTTTAACCTGCGCCTATGTGCTGCAACCGTTAGCAGATCTAGCACCGAATCTAGTGCACCCAACGAGGGCCCAGACTATTAAGGACCTCAACGAATCCTTTGAGTCTGATCAAATTGTACTGCCTACTCAGCACCACTTCTGACCATTGAGCTGGGAAGTTAGAAAACATACACGTGCTCTTTTTGAAGGTTTGCTTATGATTCAGATAGATGCTATTTGGGCTTTTTTAAGCGCCTCACCTAGGGCCTTGCCGTTATAACCTTGGGCCATTAATTCAGCAGGTTTTACGCTTTGTATACTTTCTAAGTCATCTAAGATGTGTTGCTTTGGTGATTGCCACCCAAAAAGAGGTTCTTGGCTTTGGGTAATGGCTTGGCATAGGCTAAGGAGGTCATCTAATAATTCGGTGTGGCGGATGAGGCCAAGGTTGCTAAGAAGCAGGTGTTTTTGTGCTGCGTCTAACTCCGTATAAGCGCGTAATTGCCGTTGGTGGTTGCTGGTGGCTAGGGCTAAAGCTTTAGGTGCGTTGGGTATCTTTATTTGTGCTGCAAGGTCTTCGATTTGAGGTTTATTGAGTTGATATAATAAACCGGTGAGACGCACTTCGGTGCTGGTGTTGGATTCGCTTAACAGCTTGAGCGTGTTTAACGCTTGAGGCCTCCGGCTGAGCAATTCAGCTACGCTAGGCATTAGTTCTTGTAATGCACCGCAAGCTTCCAATACTTCAAAATATACCCATGGGCTCTGGCTGTGCAGGGCTTTGTGGGTTTCTTGCCAAATGCGTTCTTTAGCCAAGGTGGCTAGCTCACCTGAGTGGGTGATGGTAACCAATAACGCTTTAGTCTCTGTGGCGATGCTAAAACCTAAGTGGTTAAGGTGAGCTGCAAATCGAGCGGCTCTTAATACCCTTAAGGGGTCTTCACTAAAAGCTTCTGAAACATGGCGTATGAGCTTTGCTTGTATATCTCGTTGGCCACCATAGGGATCGATGAACTGGCCGTCTGACGCTTGAGCTATAGCATTGATAGTGAGGTCGCGACGCAACAAGTCATCTTCTAGGGTAACATCTGGTGTGGCGTGCACTTGAAAACCTTTATACCCTTGGCCAGATTTACGTTCGGTGCGTGCTAGGGCGTACTCTTCTTTACTTGTGGGATGTAAGAATACTGGAAAGTCTTTACCCACTTGGGTATACCCTAAAGCAACCAAGGCTTCAGGTGTACTGCCTACCACCACGTAGTCACGCTCGTGTACAGTTAGGCCTAGTAGGTAGTCGCGCACAGCGCCACCTACTAAATAGGTCTTACTAGTGGCCATGGACGGTATGTCTCATAGTGAGCTGCAGTGCTCTGGATGCTGCAAAGAATAGGCAGCGAAACCTCCTTCTAAGCTATACACTTCGTCAAACCCTTGTTGGGATAAAAAGCCTGCGGCTTGAATAGAACTGATGCCGTGGTAACAACAAACGATGATGGGTTTATCCATGTCAGCTTCGCGTAAAAAGTTGGGCAGTGTGTCGTTATCAATACGTTCGCTGTTTTTAATATGATGACTTTGGTAGCTATTCACATCACGGATATCTACTAGGTAGGCTCCTTGGTTAACTTTGTCCATAACGTCAACTGGGGCAATGGAAGTAACTTCAGACATATTTAATTCCTATATAAGCAGAGCAGCAGTGTAGTGCTTGTACGTTGTTTGTGCAATTATATATTAGAAAATACTAATAATAAGAGTAGTGTCGATAAGGTTATGCTTTCTGGCAACTTACGTTAAAACATTGGCCGTCTTCTAGACGTATTAGTTTAAGGTGGCCACCCCAAACACAACCCATATCGAGGTTAATAACATGGTCTTTTCCAGTTTCACCTCTTAACGCTGCCCAGTGGCCAAACACCTGCCGTGCAGTCACAGCACTGGGTACATTGAACCAAGGTAGCAATGGAGCAGTTCCATCATTAACATTGAGATCTGTGTTACCACTTTGGGTAAAATCTAACTGGCTGTTAGGGGTGATAAAACGCATGCGAGTGAAATAGTTAGTAATGCAGCGCCAGCGGTCCATGCCTTTAAGTTGATCGTGCCAAAGGTCAGGCTGATTACCATACATACGGGCAAAAAATGATGGGGCAGTATCGCTCTGCAATAGCTCATGTAATTCTTGGGCATGTTGCTGCGCTTGCTGTAAGTTCCAGCATGGGGGAATGCCTGCATGGGTCATTACGGTGTCGAACGGGGCATCATAGTGCAGCAGCGGTTGTTGTTGCAGCCAAGTTAACAAGGGCTCACGGTCATGGGCTTTAAATATGGGTTCTAGGGTATCATTGGGTTTTAATTGAGCATCCTTAGCGTGAAGGGCCAGCAGGTGGAGGTCATGATTGCCCAGCACTACTTTACTTTGGTTACCCAAAGATTTAATGAAACGTAGGGTCTCAAGTGAGTTGGCCCCGCGATTCACTAGGTCACCTGCAACCCATAGGGTATCCCCAGCAGTAAAACCCACTTTGTCTAATAAAGCTTTAAGGGCGTCTAAGCAGCCCTGAACATCGCCTACTGCGTAACTGGCCATAGTTATAGAGTGTTAATGCAGAGCGTTGGGGTAAGACAGGGTAAAAGACGGTATAAGTGCAGAAAATTCATGGCCATCTGCTGCAATCATGCTGTAAGAACCGCTCATACTACCAACTTTGGTTTCTAACACTGTGCCGCTGGTGTATTGATGCTGCTGACCCGGTTCGATGATGGGTTGTTGTCCCACAATGCCTTGGCCAGAGACTTCTTGGATTTTACCGTCGCCATCGGTAATAATCCACTTACGGCTCATAAGCTGGGCGCTCTGAATACCACTGTTAGTGATGGTTATCTTGTAGGCAAATACGTAGCGATTGCGGCTAGGATCAGACTGTTCTGCAAGGAACTCTGTTTTGACGCCTACGTTAAGGTCGTAATTGTTGCTTAAGGTGCTCATGTTATGGCTCTAACTCGGTGTTTGGGTCAATAAGTTACTAATGGCGACAAATTCGCCTACGGTTAAACGTTCTGGACGAATGCTAGGGTCAATTCCCAAACTTTGCAACTGTTCGTCATCAGCAATGCCTTTAAGGTTGTTGCGCAAGGTTTTACGACGTTGAGCGAAACCGCTTTTAACCAGCTGCTCAAAGTGCTTAAAGTCGTGTGCAGTGTGGGGTAATTCTATATAAGGCGCCATACGTACGATGGCAGAATCCACTTTAGGTCGTGGATCAAATGCCTCTGGTGGTACCTCGAACAGATTATCCACACGGCAAAAATATTGTGCCATGATGCTTAGGCGACCATAGTTATTGGTGCCCGCTCCTGCGGCCAAACGTAACACTACTTCTTTTTGTAGCATGAAGTGCATGTCAGAAATAAGGTCGGTGTAGCTTAGCAGATGAAAAATCAATGGAGTGGAAATGTTGTATGGCAAATTGCCTACGATACGCAGTAGCTGTTTGTTTGGGTTTAGGTTGTCTTCACTGAGCTTGGAAAAATCGAATTGCAGGGCATCCGCTTCGTGAATACGCAGGTTGTCGCCATAGCTGGCAAATGAAATTCGTAGGTGGGGCAGTAGGTCGCGGTCTAATTCTACCACGTCCAGATGGCCTGCTGCCACTAGCAAGTGTTCTGTAATAGCGCCTAAGCCTGGGCCAATTTCTACGATACTTTGTTCGGATTTTGGCCGAATGCAGGCCACAATATGGCGGATAATGCCCTGGTCGTGCAAAAAGTTTTGACCAAATCGCTTACGCGCTTGGTGTTTTTTTGGGGACTGACTGGCCATAAAAATCTCGTATGTGGGCGGCCTATATGTGCAGAGAAAGTTGTAATGCACTTTCGGCAGCTTTTAACAGACTGCTGCTTGCGGCTTGGCCGGTGCCAGCTAAATCTAGTGCGGTGCCATGGTCTACTGAGGTGCGGATAATGGGCAATCCCAAGGTTATATTAACAGCGTCACCAAAGCCCGCATATTTTAGCACGGGTAACCCCTGGTCGTGATACATAGCAAGGATTACATCTGCTTTTGTTAAATTTTTAGGGTTAAATAAGGTGTCGGCAGGCAAGGGACCAACAAGGTTTAATCCCTTGCCACGTAATTTTTCTAAGGTAGGAATAATGACCTCTAATTCCTCTCTACCTAAGTGGCCATCTTCTCCTGCGTGGGGGTTAAGACCACACACATAGATACACGGTTGGGTAATGCCAAATTTGGTGGTTAACTCGGCATCAATAATGTGCAGAATTTGGCTTAGTGATTCTGGTGTAATTGCTGCAGACACATCTTGCAAGGGCAAATGGGTGGTGGCTAGGGTGACGCGCATGGCATCACAAACCAACATCATCACCACCTGATCAACATTACAGCGGGCTTGTAAATATTCTGTGTGGCCGCTAAAGGCAGTGCCTGCTCTATTAATAATGCCTTTATGCACAGGCGCTGTCACCATGGCATGAGCTTGTCCTTCAAGACAAGCGTCACAAGCTAAGTCAAGGGTGTTTAACACATAGGCGCTATTATTGGAATCTAAATGCCCAGCGCGGCTTTTAACCTTTAAGGGTACGTGCAACACTTTAAGCTGGTTGGCTGCCGTGGGTGTAATGGCTTGTTCTAGGTTTACATGGCAAAAATCGATAGCTAAACCTAGTTGCGCTGCACGATCTTGCAGTAGGCCCATATCTGCCACAATCACAATTTCGGCATCCTGCACTATAGTGCTTGGTTGCCCTGCCAGGGTTAAGCATAGTTCAGGGCCAATGCCTGCAGGTTCTCCTGCAGTAACAAGTAGTCGCTGCATGGTTAACGGATCTCTATGTAGGCTTGGTTACGAATTGCGCTCAACCAATTTTCTAGCTCGTTAGGGAACTTAGTTTTTCTAATAGCCTGCTTAGCTTGGAAACGCAGGTTGGCTTGGCCAACGTCTTTGGTTTGACGCTCTGCGACTTGTAGCAGGTGCCAGCCATTTTTACTTTGTATTGGTTGGCTTAACTCTTCTACGGCAAGCACATTCAGCGCTGTTTGCAACACAGCTGGAAGTTGGTTTGCATTGAGCCAGCCTAAATCACCACCGCTGGGTGCTGAGTTCGCGTCGTCACTAAAGGCGCGGGCAAGGTCATAAAAGTCGGCGCCATTAATCAAGCGTTGGTGAAGTTCGTTAATAAGCACTTCAGCTTGGTCAGGCGAACGAATTTCATTAGGCAAAATCAATAGGTGATTAACTTTGGTTTGAGCCACTGTTTGAATGCTCACGCCACGCTTATCGATTAAAGTGATGACGTGAAAACCGCTGCTATTGCGGATAGGTGAGCTTACTTCACCAACCACCATGGCCTTAATAGGTTCAGCAAATAGTTCGGGCAGCTGGCTGCCTTTACGCCAGCCCAAACTGCCACCTTTTAAAGCATTTAAGGCATCAGAGTGGGTTGCAGCAATGCTGCCAAACTCGTCACCTTTTTCTATAGCGCTGTTGATGGCGTTTAACGTTTGTTGCGCTGCCTCAAGTTCTTGGGCATCTGGCTGCGCACTTAAGCTGATTAAGATATGGCCAATTTCATACTCAGTATCGGCGAGCTGCTGGCCTTGGTTTGAGGCTAAGTATCGATCTACCTCGTGTTCGCTAATGCGAATACGTTGGTTGACAGAAGTGACTTGAATTTCTTTAATGGTTAATTCTTGGCGAATTCTGGTCCGAAACTGCACCATGGTCTCACCATTATCAGCAATAGCTTGCTCAAGCTTATCGGCGGATATCTTGTTGTTTTTAGCAATGCGCTCGATGGCTATGTCTACGGTCGGGTCGGCAATGTGTACGCCTTTTTTTGTTGCTAACTGTAACTGTAAGTTCTCAATGATGAGCTGGTTTAATACCTGGTTAGTAAGAACGTTTAGATCTGGTAATTTGGTATTGTCATTGGAGAGCTGACGTTGCACTATTAAAAGACGAATTGTTAGATCGCTTTGTAAGACGATGCCGTCATTAACTATAGCGACAATGCTGTCAAGCTTTTGCGCAGCAAAAACTGAGTAAGACCATGCTAAACCTAAGGTTAAACCTAGGTTGATGCCCCATTTACTGAGTGTATTCATTGTAGCCGGTAATTCCTTTCATGATATCTGCCATGGACACTTTTTCGCCTGAGGTCAATTGTTTGTTACTCTTACCCAGGCCCTTAAGAGAAAGCTCAAAAAATATGCCGTGCTCAATGCCCTTGGCTTGGCTCACTAACCAATAACGGTTAACCAAACTGGCCTGCCAACAGCAGTTAGCGTATCTTACACCCACAATTTCATCCTGCAACTGTTGGTTACGAATGTCTTCTTTTCGCTTAGCGACTAGGGTCCACTGGGGTGCTAGAGGCCACATCAAAGACACTTCACCTTGTTGTGTACTTCTCGACGTTTCAGTATATTTGAAATCAAAAACTTTGTTGTTACCACCTTGGTATTTCATATTGGCGCTAGTGGACTGAATATCCGCAAAGTTAGGGCTCCAAGTCACACTTAAATTTGAGGTCCAATTGGGGTTAAAACTATAATCCATAGAACCGTAAATTGGTGATGAATTCTCAGTGCTAGGGGCACTAGTACTGCTTAGCTGAACTTTACGATCACTAAGGTAATGCATTTGGCTAATGGATAACTTGGCTTTTTGCCAACCTTGGGCATTTAAAAATTGGCTGTCTAGGCCTATGGTCACGCGGTTAGTGTCACCTATGCGGTCGAGACCACTAAATCGGTTAGGCCCATATAAAGGACTACTAATTGCACTGGTATCGAAAATAGCCACGTCATCTTGTTGTTTATATGGCGCGTAGGCGTAATATAATCTGGGCTCTAGTGTTTGCAGGTAGCCACCAGAGAGTGGACGCTCAAACAATAAGCCGCTATCAATTTCTAATTGAGGAATCACGCGAGTATTGTTTGGGGCGATGTTCGATGGCGTGTCGTTCAGCTGGTAAGCCGTAACAGGTAGGCTGATTTTCGGTTTAATGAAGCTATAATCATTTACCCAGCTGGTGCCCATACTTGGCAGCAGGTGTGTGCGGATGCCAGTGATTTTATTGCTGCCTGTTAAGCCTTCGGTGTCTCTAGTAAATCGGCTGAGGTCGACACTGTAGCTAGCATTGATGTCCTGCTGCCCTTGGTTCATCAAGCCTCCCCCAGAAAGAGTTGCATGGGGCAGTTGATTATAGGCAGGAACCCCTGTACCGATATTTTGACGAGTAATAGCTGCTAAACTGGCCTGATTTAGCAAAGATGTTTGGCCCTGGTAGTTAATTTTAGCCTTGCTGATAATAGATGCCTTCTCAGCACTGGTCTGTTTTAGATCATAATCACCGAATAGCTCAAAGTCACTCACGCGTTTAATGTGTATTGAACTGGACAGCTGAGAACTAATTTTAGCTTCATGGTTATACTCCATTAACCATCTCTTTCGGTCTGCATTGAGGTCATCTATCGCCCAGTCAATACTCAAGTCTTGCTTACTGTTTTCGCCCAAGTGCCTAAATTTTGTGGTTAAACTTGTGCCGCTAAGCTCAGTAAAGCGAGGTGTAATCATAGCATCATAGTTGGGAGCTAAATTTAGGTAATATGGCGTTGTAATATCCAGTCCGTTGGAACTTGAGCTCTCTAGAGTAGGAAATAAAAATCCAGAGCGGCGCTTATCGTCGATTGGAAAACTCATCCATGGTAGATAAAACACAGGCACCACACCAAGTTTAAGGATGGCATGCTGAGCTTCTCCCATACCAGAGTTGGGATCGATGTCTATTCTGTTGCTGTGTATTGCCCATGTGTTATCGCCTGGTGCACAAAAGGTAAAGCTACCCTCATTCATGGTGACTGTGTCATCGTTGCGGTAGTCAATAGATTGGGCAGTGGCCCGAAGCTCGCTATCAGGCACGGCAAGTTGGGCTTGGTTAAGTTGAGCTTCGGCCTTGTTGTTATTAAAACTGGCTGTCTGACTTTGTATAATCATGTTAGGGCGGCGCATTGTTACGTGGCCTATAATATCAACATAACCACCATTGGTATCAAAACGAGCCGAGTCACCTGTGATCTGCCTCGTGCCCTGGCGAAATTCTACGTTGCCTTTAAAATGAGTGATGCCTTGGTCATATTCACTTGCGTCAGAGTGACTATATAGAGGTTGTTCGTCTTGGTTAAGATTGTGGTCTAGGGTGCTCGGTTGATAAGGCAAATAGTAGCCAGAACAAACATCATCGGATGTGGAGCTTGGTGATTGCCAATCTAGGCTAATGGGTTCATGGTCTGCAGCTGCAAGCGAACTGAGGCTGCAGGTCACTAGGAAAACGAGAATCAGACGAAGGCTTGGTGTTGGTATACGAATTGACAAAAGAAACCCAGTGGTTGTGGACCAAAAATTTGGTGCGTCTAAATAGTTAAAGAGCAAGTTTAAACCAAATTATCAAAGATAGGTGCTTCTATTAGGCCGAAATAGCCTAAAAGTATCAATTTAGGTAATTTATTTTGGTTCAATGTGGCGCTTGAGGCTTTGGCGATTTATTATAGGGCGAGTTTTTAAACACAGGTGAATATGTGAATACTTACAGTTTTGGCGCCAATATGGCACGCCATAGAACAGGATTGGTACTGGGTGCTCTAATCGGCTTAACTGGTGGCCCTTCTGGTATGTTGTTCGGCGCTGCTATCGGCTACTACCTCGACAAATTAATTCGCAGCGTTGCAGGGGCTGAAAGTTGGACTCAGGCTAAAGCCCAAACAGCATTCTTCGATGCCACCTTTTGCGTTATGGGCAAGATTGCTAAAGCCGATGGTCAAGTCACAGCCGAAGAAATTAAATATGCAGAAGCTGTAATGACGCGAATGCAGCTTACGGATGCCATGCGCAAGCGTGCCATTGATTGCTTTAGTCAGGGTAAAGAAACCGCTTTTGAACTTGCCCAAGTGTTAGAACCCCTGCGACGAGCTTTGGTTAATAATGCCTCAGTTAAACAGATGTTTATTGAAATTCAATTACAAGCGGCTTTAGTTGATGGTGAATTTAGCCCAGCAGAAGGTCGTATTTTGGCTCAAGTATGCCAGTTATTGGGCATTAGTCAGCGAGAATTTGAAGCCGTTGCTGAGCGCATGAAAGCGGAACAGTCATTTCATCAAGGTGGTGGCCAAGGTCAGTTTGAAGGCTCTGGAAATTTGGGCATAAAACAAGCTTATGGTGTATTGGGTCTAAATCATGACTGCGATGCTAAAAGCCTTAAAATGGCTTACAGAAAGCTCATGAGTCAGCATCACCCCGATAAGCTAGTTGCCCGTGGGTTGCCCGATGAAATGATGCAGATGGCGAAACAAAAAACTCAAGAAATTCAGGCTGCTTACGATGCAATTAAGAAATCTCGTAAATAGTTTTTTTGACACCATATACTGGAAAATAATCCCATGGCTGATTTTAAAATAGCACCATCCATTTTAGCAGCGAATTTTGCTCGTTTGGGCGACGAGGTTGATAATGTGTTAGCGGCTGGTGCCGATATTGTGCACTTTGATGTAATGGATAACCACTATGTGCCTAACCTTACTATTGGGCCAATGGTGTGCAAAGCATTAAGAGACCATGGTATTACCGCACCTATTGACGTGCACTTAATGGTGCAGCCGGTGGATCGCATGATTGAAGAGTTTTTGGCAGCTGGAGCCAGTTATATTACCTTTCACCCTGAAGCCAGCGAGCACATAGACCGTTCCTTGCAGATAATTAAAGACGGTGGGGCCAAAGCTGGTTTGGTGTTTAATCCTGCAACATCGTTGCATTACTTAGATCATGTAATGGATCGGTTGGATATGATCTTACTGATGTCGGTAAACCCTGGTTTTGGTGGACAAAAGTTCATTCCTTCTACGTTAGATAAGTTACGCTTAGTACGTCAACATATTGATGCTTCGGGACTAGACATACGCCTTGAGGTAGACGGGGGTGTTGGAGTAGCCAATATTGGTGAAATTGCCCGTGCTGGTGCAGACACCTTCGTTGCAGGATCAGCTATTTTTAATACAGATGACTATGAAGCGACCATTGATTTGATGCGTAAAGAACTAGCCGCCAGCTGATTTAATAACATGATGCCATTGTTTGATAAGATAGGTTTTGAGCCAAAGCTAGTGCTGTTTGATTTGGATGGCACGCTATTAGATAGCTTGCCGGACCTCTACTCAGCCAGTTTGTCCATGGCCGATGTGCTTAACATTAACGCACCCAGTTTGACCCACGTTGAGCAATGGGTAGGTAATGGTGCGGCTGTATTGGTTCAAAGAATTCTTGCCAATCAATTCCAGCCCTCATCGGTAGATCCTCGATTCGATCACGCCCTACAACTCTACATGGATGCCTATCACCAACTAGGTAATCGGCAGAGTCATCTTTATGGCGGTGTTGAAGCTTTGTTGAGTGAATTGCATCAAAAAGGTATTAGCCAAGGCGTGGTTACCAATAAACCCAATCGATTTACCGAACCTTTGTTATCTCAGTTTGGCATATTGCATTATTTTGACTTAGTGTATTCGGGTGATAGTTTTACTGAGAAGAAGCCCCACCCAATGCCCTTGTTAATGGCGGCCCAGCAGATCGGTGTCAGTCTTGAGGAGTGCTTAATGGTAGGAGATTCCAGCAATGACATTAATGCTGCTAAGGCTTGTGGCATGCCATGTTTAGGTGTGAGGGGAGGCTATAATCACGGCCGCGATGTGGCCGAGTGTGAGCCAGACTGGGTTATCGACAGCCTTTAAATTAGCATTAAGTTCAAATACGCCTTGGCAACGCCTCAATCCTATGCTAGTGTACTAGTACATTGATACAGTCTGATTTGTCTACCACCTGCTCGTTATGATCAAGAATAAACCCCTTACTCCCGTCGTTGAATACCTCATGACTCAAACAACCGAAGAACAAATGTCAGCGGCACTTGAGGGGTTACTTACGCCATATGAACAACAAGAACTGATCAATCGATTACAAATTTTTGAGTTGCTATCTCAAGGTGTATCCCAACGTCAAGTAGCACAACAGCTCGGAGTGGGTATAGCCACTGTAACCCGAGGTTCTAGAGCCCTTCAAGCTGGAAGCTATAAAATTGATCCGTCCAAATAAAATAAAAATGGCGCGCAAGCCAAGTTATGCAACAGTAACCTCGAGCTGTGATTTTTTTGAATTGTTTAAAAAAATTGAACAACGTTTTGATACCTGCTACATGCTCGAATCTTTAGGAGAAGATAGCCATATTTCGCGTTATTCGCTGATTGGCTTTGACCCAGAACAGATCTTTTGGGCCAATGGTAAGCAGCTTCACATTAGTGATCGTGATGGCCACGTTCAATCTTATGCAAGTGACAATCCCTATTACCTTTTGCGTGATATCGTGCCGCAAAATATCATTAGCCGGCGATACGCTGGTGGTTTAACAGGTTATATTGGCTACGACGCCATGAACTACTTTGAGCCAAGTCTAAGCCTTACTGCCAGTGATTCTTTCGATGCGTTTAAGTTTGGTTTGTACAAAGATGGCCTGATTTACGACAAGATGACAGGAGAGTTAATTTACTTCCATTACGAAGACAATCGTATCGCTTTAATTGAAGCGCTTATTGATGCACCAACGCCTACTATAGGCGGCCTGGAGGTCGTGCCTCAAGGTGAAGACATGAGCCGCGAACAGCATGCCGCCGCTGTTAAAAAAGTTAAAGGTGACATAGTAGAAGGTAAAATATTCCAATGTGAAGTAGGCTTTAAATACCGCTTTGATATGTTGGGTGAAAGTATTAATTTATACGAACAGCTACGTGTGATTAACCCTTCCCCACAAATGTATTACATAAAATTTGGTGAGCAAAAAGTTATTGGTGCAAGCCCAGAATTGTTGTTCCGCCTGCGTCAAGGTGAAATGGAAACCTACCCCCTGGCAGGCACCACCAAACGTGGCGCTACCCCAGAAGAAGACACCGCATTGGCACGAGCCTTATTAAACGACCCCAAAGAAATTGCTGAACACAATATGATTGTTGATTTGCATCGTAATGATATTGGCCGAGTGGCTCGCTTTGGCACCGTTAAAGTCCGTAGTTTGATGGACATTAAACGTTTTAGCCATGTGCAACATATCTCCAGTGAAATTGTAGGCATAATGGCAGAAAATGAAGACATGTTTTCTGCCTTAGCCAGTAACTTCCCAGCAGGCACCTTAACTGGCGCACCTAAAATTGAAGCCATGAAGATCATTGATGACTTAGAATTAGATGGTCGCGGTCCTTATGGTGGTGCCGTAGGCCATTTTGGTTTTAATGGCGACTGCACCTTTGCCATTCCTATTCGCACGGTATTTGCTAATGGATCTAAAGCATACGTGCAAACCTGTGGTGGTAACGTTTATGATTCAAACTCAGAAGATGAATACCAAGAAATACAGCGTAAATTCGCTGGTACTCTTAAGGTGTTAGAGCAGTTTATGGGGGTTAAATCATGAGTCAAAACATGAGCCAACCCATGAATAAGTTTACGGTCTATCTGATAGATAACTACGATTCATTCACCTATAACCTCTACCAATACATAGGCGAAGTACTTTCAACAGCCAAACTTAATGGGAAGATCGGTGAGTTTGAAGTCATCGTTGCTCGTAATGACCAAGTGACAGTGGCAGACATCAAAACAGCTGAGACGGATAGAATCATCATTTCACCAGGCCCAGGCTCTCCAGATGATGAACGCTATTTTGGTGTTTGTTCACAAGTCATCACAGAATTGGGGCCAAAAATTCCATTACTTGGTGTGTGCCTAGGTATGCAAGGTATTGTCCATTGCTTTGGTGGCAAGGTAGTGAAGGCGCATTTGCCCATGCACGGTAAAATTAGCCCTATTAGCCACGATGGCAGTGGTATCTTTGAAGACATTCCAGACCAGCTAGAAGTGATGCGTTATCACTCTTTAATGGCAGAAGCAGAATCTATGCCAGACTGCCTTCAACTCACCGCAGTGGTGGGCGAATTTGGTTCAGACAGTTATGAAATTATGGGTGTGAAACATAAAGAATATCCTATCCAAGGCATTCAATTTCACCCAGAATCCTTTGCTACAGAAGGTGGTAAAGAGCTGATGCAGAATTTTTTGCTGGGTTCATAGCCCACTTTTATTCACTTAAAAACGCCCTAAGCTAATTATTCTGCTCTACCCAAGCTAAAATCCCAGCTTGGTCTAAATCTCCAAGGCCAGCATCTACCATAGCTTGCCATTGACTTAGACAGGTTTGGTTAAGGGGAAGTTGCAGATGGTTTTGCTGAGCTAGATCTTGGGCCTGTTGTAAGTCTTTAAGCTGGGTTGTGGCCCGTGCTCCTGGCCTATAGTTCTCTTCCACCATGCGCTGGCCGTGAACTTGTAAAATTTTGCTATCAGCAAATCCGCCTCTTAATGCTTGTCTTACTTTTGCTGGATCAGCGCCATTTTTTTGGGCTAAAAATAAGGCTTCTGCAACGATATTTAGAGTGGCTCCGACAATCATTTGATTGGCCGTTTTAGCTAACTGGCCACAACCAATACCCCCTACGTGAGTGACTTTCTGACCCATGGCGTCAAATAAAGGTTGTGCCCGTTCTAGCTGCACTGGGTTGGCTCCAGCCATGATAGATAATGTGCCTTGCTGCGCACCTACTTGGCCACCAGATACTGGGGCGTCTATGTAGTATGCGCTCTTCACTAGGGTTTGCTGAGCTAGCTCCTGAGTAAGGTCAAAACGGCTCGTACCCATATCAATAATTAAACAATCGGGCTCAATACAGCTCAGTAGCCCATCGGCACCTGCCACTACTTCTTCTAAGGAGGTGGAATCAGTGACACAAATAATGATGACCCCGCTCTTTACCTTTTTTGCTAGACCCGCAGGGCTGTTTGCGTAGGTTGCACCTAGGGTTATTAATGGCTTTGCTTTGCCTGCGGTGCGGCTATGAACACAAAGGGAATAACCGGCATTGATTAAGTTGGTAGCCATAGCTTGGCCCATTAAGCCAAGGCCAATGAAGCCTACAGATGGAGGTGTGTTCATGATAAGCTGCCTGGATATGTGAACTAAAATTAAACCTAAGCCTATCCCTATTATTCCTTATGCCTAAGCTCTGTGCCAACATTTCTATGCTATTTAATGAATTGCCATTTTTGCAGCGATATCAAGCTGCTGCTGAGCATAATTTTTTGGCAGTTGAGTGCCTTTTTCCATATGATTTTAGTGTTTTTGAAGTAGCCGGTGCAATAGATAAAAGTGGTATGCCACAGGTGTTAATTAACACTGCTGCAGGTGATTGGAATGCTGGTGATCGCGGTATGGCATGCGATGCCAATCGGCAGCAAGAGTTTCAACAATCCATTAAACAAGCGTTGGACTATGCCACGGCGATGGGTAAACCCTTGGTGCATGTAATGGCTGGGTTGATTCCAGCTGGCATTAGCCTTGAAGAAGCGGAAGATGTTTATATAGATAACTTGCGCTGGGCTGCAGTGAAGGCTCATAAAGTTGATGTTCGCCTTACTATGGAAGCTATTAACCCTATGGATATGCCGGGGTATATGTTATCTAAACAAGCCCAATCTTTGCGTTTACTCAAGGCTATTAATGCCGATAATCTAGGCCTCCAGTTTGATTTTTTTCATTGCCAAAAACATGAAGGCAACGCTTTGCATCAGTTTGAGCAATTGTTGCCGTACATATTCCATGTACAAATAGCGGGTGTGCCCGAACGTCATGAGCCTAATACAGGGGAGTTAAATTACGACCCCGTATTTGCAGTAATAGATGCTTCTGCATACGAAGGTTATGTGGGTTGTGAGTATCGGCCCAAAACCACCACCCTTGAAGGCCTTGGCTGGATGAAAAACTAAACGTCTTTTACGCTTTCCATCACTACGAAGGTACTTGTTTGCACTACATGGGGCAGGCTGGATATTTTTTCACCCAAAACAGCACGATAACTGGCCATGTCTTTGGTCCTCACTTTTAACAAATAATCAAAGCTAGCCGCGGTCATGTGGCATTGTTCTATTTCTACAATGGTTGCCACGGCAGCATTAAAAGCTGCCAGCGCTTTACTGCTGGTGGACGCTAAAGTGGCTTGAACAAACGCCACGTGATCTAACCCTAGTTTGGTTTTATTAACTAAAGCTATGTAACCCGTGATATAGCCTTGATCTTGCAAACGTTTAAGGCGAATTTGACAGGGAGTGTTGGATAGCCCTACGTGTTCAGCCAGGGCAGTAATAGTCATGCGACCATCTTTTTGCAGTGCGGCAATAATAGCTTGGTCGTGGCGGTCTAGCTTATTCATGTGTTCCCTTGTGTTTTTTTGGCTAAAAAATTATTATTAACTAGTTAATATACCTATTTTTTAAGTCATATAATATTTAATTTACTATAAAATAATTAAATTATAGTTATTATTTTTGTTATATGATTAAAATATAGCAAGTTATGCTTTTTATATAGGCATAAAATGGTGTATTGAATTAATCAACTCTAGGCCACAGCATGACTAACATTATTTCTTCATTGTCTAATAAAGAGCAACTGCATAATATTCGCCTAGGTATGCGTGCGGCCTATCTAGCCGATGAAAAAGTGTGCATTGAAGCCTTATTGAAGGGTTTCAATTTAGCAGCAGATTCACGTGAAAAAATGTCTACACAGGCTGCAAATCTGGTACGTCATGTACGTAATCACTCTAGCCCAACCATGATGGAAAAGTTCCTTGGGGAATATGGCTTAAGCACAAAGGAAGGTGTGGCGCTCATGTGTATGGCGGAAGCCTTGTTGCGAGTGCCAGACAAAGCCACCATTGATGCCTTGATTGAAGATAAGGTGCAAGCAGGGGACTGGTCTAGCCACCTTGGGCACTCTAATTCATCGTTAATTAATTCCTCAACATGGGCCTTGTTAGTGACAGGCAAATTGTTGGCCCCGGTAGATGCAGACAAAGTAGGCTCCACCATGCGTGGCCTTGTGAAACGTGTGGGCGAACCCGTTGTGCGTAATGCTGTGGCCCAAGCAATGAAAGAACTTGGTTCTCAGTTCGTGCTAGGCCGTACTATGGAAGAGGCAACGCGACGCGCCAAAAAGTTGACTGCTCAAGGCTATACTTACTCCTATGACATGCTTGGTGAGGCGGCCTGCACAGCAGAGGATGCAGCTCGCTATTTTGATGCCTATAGCAAAGCCATTGCAGACCTATCTCCCTATTGCAACGATAATGATATACGTAATAACTCTGGTATCTCGGTAAAGTTATCGGCCTTGCACCCACGTTATGAATGGGGTCAGCGCAATCGTGTATTAACAGAGTTGGTGCCGCAGGTATTGGCCTTAGCGTTGCAAGCCAAAGAAGCCAACATGGGTTTTAATGTAGATGCTGAGGAAGCTGATCGGTTAGACATTTCCCTTGATGTGATTGCTGCTGTATTAGCTGCACCAGAGTTAGCTGGCTGGAACGGCTTTGGTATTGTGGTACAGGCCTTTAGTAAACGTGCACCGTGGGTGTTGGATTGGCTCTATGCATTAGCCACGGGCTTAGATCGGAAAATTATGGTGCGCTTGGTTAAGGGTGCCTACTGGGATGCGGAAATAAAACGTGCCCAAGTGTTAGGGTTAACGGGGTTTCCTGTGTTTACCCGTAAAGCCAATACGGATTTGTCTTATTTAGCCTGTGCTAAACAAATCTTAGCTATGAATGATCGCATTTATGCTCAATTTGCCACCCACAATGCCCACTCTGTAGCAGCTATTTTGCATCTGGCAGGTTCTGACCATGCCTATGAATTCCAGCGCTTACATGGCATGGGTGAATCTTTACATGCCAGTGTGATGGCTCAAGGTGGTATACGTTGTCGTGTTTATGCACCAGTAGGTGCACACCAAGACTTATTGGCCTACCTCGTTAGGCGTTTGTTAGAAAATGGTGCTAACTCCTCCTTTGTTCACCAGCTAGTGAGCCCAGAAATTGCCCCAGAAGCTATTGCTCAAGACCCTGTGAATGTCGTTTTAGAGCGCTTAGATCAGGGCTTAAGTTGCAGCAGCCATGCCATTGTGCAGCCAAAAGATTTGTTTGGCCAAGATCATGGCAACTCTAGAAAAAACGCTAAGGGCTGGGATATTACTGACTCACCTACGGTTGAATCTATGGAATCTGAGCGAGTGTATTTGGCACAAGAATATTGGCAGGCTATGCCGATTTTGGCTAATCACCAGCCTAAAGCAAAGGCTCCACTATGGGTTATCAACCCTGCCACCGATGACGAGCGGGTGGGTCAAGTTTATATGACCTCTAAAGAGCAGGTTGAAGCTGCAATAGAGTCGGCACCTATAGGTCAGGTTCAGTGGCTTGCAATGCCCATTGCACAGCGTGTGGCTTGTTTTGAAAAAGCAGCAGACTTGTACGAAGCTAATGCAACGGAACTGTTTGCTATATTAGCTAGGGAAGCTGGAAAAACTTGGCTAGATGCTGTAGGTGAGTTACGTGAAGCAGTTGATTTTGCGCGTTTTTACGCACAAGAAATGGCCGCAGTGCCTCAAAGTCAGGGCCGTGGTGTAGTCAGTTGTATCTCACCGTGGAATTTCCCCTTGGCTATTTTTAGTGGCCAAATATTTGCCGCACTGGCAGCGGGTAATGCCGTACTAGCCAAGCCTGCGGGCCAAACTAATTTAGTCGCTCATAGAGCGGTGCAGCTGATGCACGAAGCTGGCATTCCTGTAGCAACAGTTCAGTTTGTACCAGGTGGTCCACAAGACGTAGGTGTGCCTATTACCAGTGATGCACGGGTGAGTGGTGTATGTTTTACCGGTTCTACAGCCACGGCACAACACATCAACCGTGTGATGGCGACACACTTGGCCGCAGATGCCGTTATGATTGCTGAAACTGGTGGCCTCAACGCCATGATTGTGGATTCTACGGCGTTACCTGAACAAGTAGTGCGCGACGTATTGGCTTCGGCTTTCCAAAGTGCTGGCCAGCGTTGTTCAGCCCTGCGTATGTTGTACTTACAAGAAGATATTGCCGATAAGGTTTTGCATATGCTCTATGGTGCAATGGATGAACTTATCCTAGGCAATCCGTGGCATCTAAATACTGATCTTGGCCCGGTGATTGATGTAACCGCTAAAACTAAGATCGAAAACCACATTGCTGATCATGCTGCCAAAGGTAATGTGCTCAAGCAACTCGTGACACCAGAAACAGGTTTGTTTGTGGGCCCTGCGGTAATCAAGGTTAATGGTATTGAAGACCTTGGCGAAGAAATTTTTGGCCCCGTATTGCATGTAGCCACCTTTGCCGCAAGAAACTTAGATAAGCTAATTGATACCATTAATGCACAAGGTTATGGCTTAACCTTTGGCATACATACCCGAGTGGATGCCCGTGTTGAACAGCTGGTAAAAGGTATACACGCGGGTAATACCTACGTTAATCGTAATCAAATTGGTGCAGTAGTGGGTAGCCAACCGTTTGGTGGCGAAGGCCTATCGGGTACTGGGCCTAAGGCTGGTGGCCCACAGTATGTACAGCGCTTGCGTCGACCGCTGGTGGTGCAGGCAGCCTGTACAACAGGGACTGTTGTTAGCCTAGGAAAGGTGCAGCAAGCCATAGACTCCCTATCCATCAAGGCGCTCATTGAATGGCAGCAAAGCAGCGATCGTGTGTCACAAATGGCTCAAGTTTTTGGTTCACAAGCTAGCCGATTACAGGATTTGTGTCGCGATGTGGTGCTGTTGCCCGGCCCAACGGGAGAGTTAAATCAGCTCAGTACCATCGCCCGTGGCGTTGTTTTGTGCTTAGGGCCAGACCGACACGCTGCCTTGCTGCAAGCTCAGACAGCATTAGCTCAAGGCAACGGTGTTGTGTTGGTAGCCAATGACCTTAATTTGCCCAACAGTGATTTGCCCTTAGTGGTGGTTAAAGGGCAGCTTGCAGCTACAGACATCACCTCGTTGTCGGGCTATCATGCCGTAGCTGCAAATGGTGATACCCTAACTGCAAATGATGAGGTCTCCTACCAAAAACAATTAAGGCAGGCCTTAGCTGATAAGTCTGGTCCATTAGTGCCATTAATTAGTGAGACCGCAGACCCACAGCGGTATACCATGGAACGCCATTTGTGTATCGATACAACTGCTGCGGGAGGCAATGCGAGCCTCATTGCAGCAGGGGAATAATATTAATTAAACTCGCTCGCTAGAGGTTTTAAGGCATGATACTAGGCGCATACGGATTATTGTTAAAAAACCATACGCGCTTTGTACTGTTCGGTTTGATAACGGCTTTTGCGTCTTCTTTTGGTCAGACCTATTTTATTGGCATATTTGGCCACGCCATTCAGCAAGATTTTGCCATGAGCCACACCCAATGGGGTGGTATTTACATGGCCGGCACCTTGCTGAGCGCGTTGCTGTTGCCTATTACGGGCAAATTGATTGATCAGGTAACATTGCAGCGCTACACGTTTTTTGTGGTCTTGTGTTTGGCTTTTGCCTGTTGGTTTATTACTCAGGTGCATAGCCTTGCTTGGTTAGTTGTTGGGGTATTTTTATTACGTCAATCGGGTCAAGGACTAATGAGTCATGTGGCCTATACCTCCATGGGTCGTTATTTTGACCAGCAACGTGGTAAAGCCACAGCGATGGCAGCTATGGGTTTTGCCGCTGGTGAGGCGGTATTGCCATTGATAGCGGTCATGGCTATTGCTGCGGTGGGCTGGCGTTGGAGTTATGCGGGTGTGGCTCTGATTGTATTGGTGCTAATACTGCCGACAAGTTTGTGGTTATTGCGAGGGCACCATGGACGCCACCAAGACTATGAGCAAAAGCTTAAACAGAGTGAGGAGGTTTCACTGTCACAACAAGCCTTTCCTACTCAAATTGTTGAAAACCCTACTAGTGTAAAGTCTTGGCGGCGCCGAGATGTACTCAAAGATTATCGTTTTTACTTAATTTTACCTGGGGTATCGGCAACTTCTGTGGTGAGTACCGCGTTATTTTTTCATCACCTTAATCTGGCTGATGAAAAAGGCTGGTCCCATACCTTTATGACTGGCAATTACTTACTTTATTCATTCATAGTCACGGTTATGGCTGTTATTGCGGGGCAACTGATTGATCGCTTCAGCGCTCTTGCCCTCATGCCGTTTACTCTGTTGCCTATAGCAGCAGCTCTGTTAATGATTAACTTAGTGGATAGTTATTGGGTAATTTGGCCGTATATGGTGCTGCTAGGTATAGGTTCGGGTTTATCTCAAACAGCACAAGCTGCGCTTTGGCCAGAATGTTATGGTGTACGTTACTTAGGGTCTATTAAGAGCTTGTTTTGGACCGTTGTTGTATTTGCCTCGGCCTTAGGTCCGGTGTGGCTAGGGTACTTGGTTGATCTAGGCTATAGTTTTCAGCAATCGGTGTTAACTATGGTGGTATATTTGTTGTTGTCGACTGGCTTAATGATAATAGGCCTAAGAGGGTTTCGTTTGGCTTAGAGCAAAGCATGGCTAGGCGTGCTGGCTACCAGCGAGTATAATGCTTGCCAGTTCAAACCGTTAAATGGTTTGTGATATATCTCCCAGTGGGACTTTTCTGTGCTGTTAATGCTCGATAATTACGACTCGTTCACCTACAACCTAGTGCGTTATTTTCGCGAACTGGGGGCTGAGGTTGTGGTTTATCGTAACGATGAAATTAGCCTTGCAGAAATTGAGCAATTAGCGCCAAGCCATATAGTGATCTCCCCAGGGCCATGCACGCCTGACGAAGCTGGAATCTCTATGGCTGCGATAGCTCATTTTGCTGGAAAAATACCACTTCTAGGCGTGTGTTTAGGCCACCAGAGTATTGGTCAGGTATTTGGTGGCAAGGTAGTTCGAGCAGAAAAAGTGATGCACGGAAAAACCTCTATGGTGTCCCACGAACAAGCGGGTGTATTTGCTGGATTAGCGCAGCCTGTAGAAGTAACACGCTACCATTCTCTAGTGGTAGAAGCCCATTCCTTACCCGAATGTTTAGAGGTCACGGCATGGAGTTTAAATGCTGCTGGTGATAAAGAGGTCATTATGGGTATTCGCCATAAAACCCTCGATGTTGAAGGTGTTCAGTTCCATCCAGAATCTGTGTTAACCCATCAAGGCCATGAACTTTTGGCTAATTTCCTCAAACGTTAATCGTTAACCTAAAAAAGACCCAATTATTTGCTAAATGCTGGTTATAAAGCCTGATTTTTGGCGGCGTTATTTGCTAGAGTAGTGAATGATTAAATTTGCGTAGTTGAATAAGGGTTCACTATGAATATGCAGCAGGCTATTGCCGCCGTTACCGAACAACAAGACTTAAGCCAAGCCCAAATGCAGGCCGTGATGAACCTTATTATGACGGGCGAAGCAACTCAGGCCCAAGTGGGTGGGTTCTTGGTTGGTTTACGTATGAAAGGTGAAACCGTAGACGAGATTACCGGTGCGGTGATTGCCATGCGTGCATTAGCCTCTGGCGTAGAAGTAAAAGGTGGGCATGTCATTGATACCTGCGGCACTGGTGGTGACAGCTCGGGCATATTCAACGTATCTACAGGCTGTGCTTTTATTGCATCAGCGGCTGGTGCTCAAGTAGCAAAACACGGTAACCGATCAATTTCTTCTAAAAGTGGCAGTTCTGACCTTCTTGAAGCGGCTGGCGTAGATATTATGCTCAAACCCATTCAGGTAGAGCGGTGTATCGCAGAATTAGGTGTGGGCTTTATGTTCGCTCCAGCCCATCACAGCGCTATGAAACATGCCATCGGCCCTCGTCGTGAAATGGCTATTCGAACCTTATTTAATATTCTAGGCCCACTAACCAATCCCGCCGGCGCACCTCATCAGGTGTTAGGTGTATTTAGTCGGCAATGGCAACGACCTATGGCTGAAGTGTTGCAGCGATTAGGCAGTAAACACGTTATGGTGGTTCATTCTGAAGATGGCTTAGACGAAATTAGCATTGCCGCGCCTACTCATGTGGTAGAACTGAATAACGGTGAAATTACCGAATACTCCATCGACCCTGCTGACTACAACCTATCCCATACAAGCTTAGAAGCTTTAGTGGTGGACGATGCGATAGGTAGCCTAAGGTTGATTAAACAAGCCTTTGCTGGCGAAGCCGGTGCACCATTGGATATGTTGTTACTCAATGCTGGTGCGGCTATTTATAGTGCAGATCTAGTAGTAGATCTGGCAACAGGCATAGAGCAGGCTAGAATTGCTATCAGCAGCGGCGCAGCCCAACAAAAGTTGGATGACCTGATTCAATTCACACAAGGGCTAAATCCATAATGAATACCCCAACGGTACTCAAGCGCATCGTAGCGCGCAAGCTTGAAGAAATAGCCGAGCGCCAGCAACATACCACCATCGATGATCTAAAGCTCAAAATCAAAGCCAACCGCAGCGGACCCATGGCTCCACGTGGTTTTGCCAAAGCCATGCAAACCAAGTTAGATCAAGGTTTACCTGCGGTGATTGCCGAAGCAAAAAAAGCTTCTCCAAGTAAAGGTGTCATTCGTGAAGATTTTAATCCGGCACAAATTGCCGCCAGCTACCAAGCCGGTGGTGCAGCTTGTATGTCGGTATTAACGGATGCCGACTTCTTCCAAGGCCACGAAGACTATTTGCGGCAAGCGCGTGCAGCTTGTAACCTGCCTGTTATTCGTAAAGATTTTATTGTAGACCCTTATCAGGTGTATGAAGCCAGAGCAATTGGTGCAGATTGCATTTTACTGATTGTGGCTTGTTTGGAAGATCAGCAAATGCAAGATTTGGCTCAATTGGCTGAGGGCTTAGGAATGGATGTATTGGTAGAATCTCATGATGCAGAAGAGTTGGTCCGTGCCTTAAAGTTAAGTACACCCTTGGTAGGCATTAATAATCGAAATTTACATACCTTTGACCTGACTCTGCAGACAACCTTTGATTTATTAGCCTTGGTGCCAGAAGATCGAATAGTGATTACGGAAAGTGGGATCCATACCCCTGCTGATGTAGTGCTGATGCAAAACCAAAATGTGAATGCCTTTTTGGTGGGAGAATCCTTCATGCGTGCCAGCGATCCTGGTGCGAAATTAGCTGAATTGTTCGGTTAATCATAATTAATGAAAATGAGAGGTCATTTGCTATGAAAAACTTCTTACACGGTGGCCAAACTAATACTAATGCTGTGCCGTAGGTCATGTCGATGGCACCGTAGATCTGCGTGGCTATATTGGCATTTCTTTATTTGGTTTTACCTCAGTTTGGCGTCCGCAGCGGTAACAACAATAGATCAACACATACATTAGGCAATAGAATATTATGGAAGCAAAAATTAGTTGGGTCGGCGGCGTTAGTTTTAAAACCGAATCAGGCTCAGGCCATACAGTGACTGTAGATGGCCCACCTAATTCGGGTGGTGAAAATCTTGGTGCTCGGCCTATGGAATTAATATTAATGGGGTTGGGTGGTTGTACGGCGTTTGACGTGATGACTATTCTTAAAAAAACTCGCCAAGACGTAACGGATTGTGTGGCACAACTGAGCGCAGAACGTGCTGACACTGTACCTTCTGTGTTCACTAAAATTCATGTTCACTTTGTGGTGACTGGTCGTAATTTAAAAGAAAAACATATCGCACGTGCTATCACGTTATCAGCTGATGAGTATTGTTCTGCTTCCATTATGTTGGAGAGGAGCGGTGTTGAAATTACCCACGATTATGAAATCAGAGAGTTGGATGCCTAACTTGACCCCATCGCAAACAAACCTAAGCCGTTTTTGGTCACCCAAAGTACATGATTTATCACCTTATGTACCTGGAGAGCAGCCTAAGCTAAGCAACTTAGTGAAGCTTAATACCAATGAAAACCCGTTTCCACCTTCGCTCAAAGTGTTCGCAGCAATGCAGGATGAACTGAGCGAATCATTACGTTTGTACCCAGATCCTAATGCCACTGCATTACGTCAGTGTTTGGCCAGCTATAACGGTTTAATGGTTGATCAAGTGTTTGTAGGTAATGGTTCTGATGAAGTGTTAGCCCATGCTTTTCAGGCATTATTGCAACACGGCGAACCTTTGTTATTCCCCGATATTAGCTACAGCTTCTACCCAGTGTATTGCGGCTTATATGGTATAGAGAAGGGCGAAGTGCCCCTAGCTGATGACCTCACCATTAACGTGTCTGAATACCAACAGCCTAATGGTGGTGTGATTTTACCCAATCCCAATGCGCCAACTGGCGAGCTACTCGGTCTAGTGGCCATCCGTCAATTACTGACGGCCAACCCCAATAGAGTAGTGGTGATAGACGAGGCTTATATCGATTTTGGTGGCCAGTCAGCTACGCAGTTAGTGCCAGAATTTGATAATCTATTGGTGGTTCAAACCTTATCAAAATCACGTTCGTTGGCAGGTTTGAGAGTGGGTTTTGCGTTTGGCCAAAGTCACCTAATAGAAGCACTAGAAAGAGTTAAAAATAGTTTTAATTCATACCCTTTGAGCCGTGAATCTCAAGCGGGGGCCATCGCGGCAATAGAAGATGAAAGTTACTTTCAACACACCTGCCAAGCCAATATCGCGCAACGCGAAAAGCTAGCAGGCCAGTTGCAGGCATTGGGTTTTAGCATGACAAATTCCTATGCTAATTTCTTGTTTGTGACCCATAGCACCATGGATGCAGTAGATATTGCAGCTGCATTAAGGCAGCAAGGCATTATTGTGCGTCATCTTACCAGCAGCCCACGTACCACCAATTATCTGCGTATTAGTGTAGGCAGTGCAAGGGAGTGTGAGTTGTTAGTGCAGGCTTTAACTGAACTGGTTGTTGGCAATTAGTGATTTTGGGCCTGCAGCTGTCTGTGCAATCCTACCAATCGCTAACTTACCTAGGCACTAAGCGCCTTGCCACCCATCATATGCAAATGTATGTGGTATACCACTTGGCCACCGTCCGGGTTGCAGTTCATCTGCACACGGTATCCATCTTCTGCGACACCTGCTTGTTTAGCTAGCTTAGCCGCTGTAAGCATCATATGGCCTAGCAGTGCTTGATGCTCTGGGTTGGCATCATTAAGTGTGGCGATGGGCTGTTTAGGAATAATCAAATAATGCACTGGGGCTTTAGGTGAGATGTCCTTAAAAGCCAAAACTTGTTCATCTTCATAAACGATATCAGCTGGGATTTCTCGACTGATAATTTTGTCAAAAATGGTGCTCATAGTAGTCACTCGGTGTTGGCTAATTAATGAAGTTGCTCACGAGCGATGGCTCTATAGGCAATATCACGACGGCAAAATTTGCCTTCCCAGCTAACCTTATCGGCAAGTTCATAGGCTTTATGTTGGGCTTCGCCCACTGTATCACCAAGGGCCACAGCACACAGTACCCGACCACCGTTAGTCATCACCATGCCATCTTCATTGAGAGCAGTGCCAGCATGAAATATTTTACTGGCATTGCTCACTTCCTCTGGCAAGCTAATGACATGACCTTTAGGGTAATTGTCTGGGTAACCTTGGGCGGCCAGAACCACGCCTACCGCAGGGCGGTTATCCCAGTAGGCCATGGTTTGATCGAGTACACCCATGGTGCCTGCAATACAAAGTTCCACAATGCTGTTCTTAAGACGCATCATAATGGGTTGAGTTTCTGGGTCACCAAAACGGCAGTTAAATTCCAACACCTTAGGTGTGCCGTCGGTGGCGACCATGATGCCTGCGTACAGGAAACCCGTATACACATAACCATCGGCAGCCATGCCGTTAACGGTTGGCATAATAACTTCATCCATAATGCGCTGGTGTAGCGCTGCGTCTACCACGGGAGCAGGTGAGTAGGCGCCCATGCCGCCAGTGTTAGGGCCTTGATCTCCATCGTCCCGTGCTTTGTGGTCTTGGCTAGAAGCCAGGGGCAGTACGTTTTTTCCATCGGCCATTACAATAAAGCTAGCTTCTTCGCCTACTAAAAATTCTTCAATGACTACGCGGTTGCCTGCGTCACCAAAAGCGTTGCCTGCAAGCATGTCTTTAACCGCTGCGCAGGCTTGCTCTATCGTGTCGGCTAAAATGACGCCTTTGCCTGCAGCTAAACCGTCTGCTTTAACAACAATGGGAGCACCTTGAGTCTCGATGTATTCAACAGCGGGCGCAATCTCTGTAAAGGTTTCGTATGCCGCTGTAGGAATGTCATGACGCTTGAGGAAGTCTTTAGCAAAGGCTTTAGACCCTTCAAGCTGCGCGGCGCCTTGGGTTGGCCCAAAAATGTCCATGTCTGCATCGCGGAATAGATCCACTACACCTGCAACTAGTGGCGCTTCTGGCCCTACAATTGTTAGGTCTACATTATTGCTCTTGGCAAAATCCAATAGACCTTCAATGTCCATCACATTAATGTCCACATTTTCGGTTTTGTTTTCTAAGGCGGTGCCAGCATTGCCTGGGGCTACGAATATTTTGTGCACACCACGGTTTTTAGAGGCTTGCCATGCGAGTGCATGCTCGCGACCACCGCCACCGATAATTAATACATTCATGTTCTTTCCTGTTGCGTAAGTTGCTACTTTATTTTGTCATTACCAATGCCCTGCACGGCTGCGCTCCTCGCAACGGCGAATTATGCTGAGTCTATCGGTGATGTTAATGACGGAAGTGGCGCATACCGGTAAATATCATGCTTATGTTGTGTTCATTGGCTGCGGCAATGATTTCATCATCCCGCATAGAACCACCGGGTTGAATAATGGCGCTAATGCCCGCTTCTGCAGCAGCATCGATGCCATCTCGGAAGGGGAAAAAGGCATCGGATGCCATTACTGAACCTTTTACTTCTAAGCCTTCATCACTTGCTTTGACACCAGCAATTTTAGCACTGTAAATTCGGCTCATTTGCCCTGCACCAACACCAATAGTCATGCCGTCTTTGCAATACACAATGGCATTAGATTTTACATATTTTGCTACTTTCCAAGCAAATTGTAGGTCGTGCATTTCTGCTTCAGTGGGCATACGCTCACTAACGATTTTTAGGTCGGCTTCAAGTATTTGGCCTAAGTCACGGTCTTGCACTAATAAGCCACCAGTGACGCGCTTGTAGTCTAGCTCTGCCACCCGTAAATGAGGTAAGTCGCCACAGCTTAGTACCCGAACATTGGGTTTGCGGGCTAAGGTTGCTTCTGCAGAAACGCTGACGCTTGGGGCAATAACCACTTCTACAAATTGCTGGTCGATAATGCGTTGAGCTGTGCCTGCATCCAGCTCACGGTTAAAGGCAATAATGCCCCCAAAGGCAGATGTGGAATCGGTGCTGTAGGCTTTTTCATAGGCTTCGGTGATGTTTTTACCCATGGCCACACCACAGGGGTTGGCATGTTTAACGATGACACAAGCAGGGTCTTGGAAGGCTTTTACACATTCTATGGCGGCATCTGTATCGGCGATGTTGTTAAAAGAAAGCGCTTTACCTTGTACCTGGTGAGCCGTCGCTACACTGGCTTCTTTTGGTTCATGTTCAATATAGAAGGCGGCACTTTGATGTGGGTTTTCACCATAACGCATGTCCTGAACTTTTTTCAACTGAGTGTTAAATGTACGTGGGAATTTGGAGCTCGGATCTAGCTGAGCACCTAAATAATTAGCTATAGCGCCGTCATACATAGCTGTGTGTTCGAAGGCTTTACAGGCGAGATCTGTGCGTGTGGTTTGGCTTAGACCACCTGTGGCTGTGAGTTCTTCAAGGATGCCAGTGTAGTCACCAGAGTTAACCACGATTGCGACGTGTTTGTTGTTCTTCGCGGCCGAGCGCACCATGGTAGGGCCACCAATGTCGATGTTTTCGATGGCCATGTCTAAGGTGCAGTCATCACGTTCGATAGTAGTCTTAAAGGGATATAGATTCACTACCACTAGGTCAATCTCTTCGATGCCATGTTGCGCCATCACCGCATCGTCTTGGCCGCGGCGCCCTAAGATGCCACCGTGGATTTTTGGGTGTAATGTTTTCACTCGGCCGTCCATCATTTCTGGAAAACCGGTGTAATCAGACACTTCAACAGCAGCGATGCCCGCATCATTTAATAGTTTAAAGGTGCCTCCAGTGGAGAGGATTTCCACCCCAGATTGGCTCAGCTGTTGGGCGAATTCTACAATGCCCTGTTTGTCTGAAACGCTGATTAGGGCGCGGCGAATGGCGTGTGACATAATTCTATCCTTTTAACTGTGGAGTTTAGGGCTGTCTAAAGTAAATCGTACTGCTTTAATTTTTTGCGCAACGTGCCTCGGTTAAGGCCAAGTATCGCGGCCGCCTTAGACTGGTTATCCTGTGTGTGCTGCATGACGCACTCAAACAGTGGTGCTTCTACCTGTTGCATGAATAAATTATACAGTGCGCTAGTTTGCTGACCGTCGAGTTCGTTAAAATACTGAGTTAAAGATTGTTCAACACTTTGACGTAAAGACTGAGGTACTTGCCGCTGGTCGGCTTGGTGATCTTGGGCAACAGTTTGGTTGATGTCGGTGGCTTGGTGCATGCTGTTCATGGTGTTTTTGATGTTATAGCTCATAGTATTAAGCCGCCTGCTCTTCGGCGCTGGCAAAGTAGTGGTTTAAAAAGTCCAGTTGCTGCAGTTGGTTTTGTAATTGATTAAATGCTTTGCGCTGGGCAGGTTCTTGTTTCAGGTACCAGCCCACATGTTTGCGGGCAATACGTGGACCCATGACTTCCCCATACAGGCCATACAAACCATACAGGTGTTGCTGTAATACATGCCAAACTAGGTTGTTGCTGGGTTTTTTCAGCGGTATACCATGCTTAAGGTAATAGTGCACTTGTTGGAATAACCAAGGGTTGCCTTGTGCTCCTCTACCTATCATAAGGCCATCGGCACCAGTATGAGAGAGGACATTGGCAGCATCTTCTACGGTGTTGATGTCACCGTTAGCGATCACAGGGATATCTAGGGCCTGTTTAATGGCTGCTATAGTGTCGTATTCTACGTCCCCTTTAAATCCACAAGCACGGGTTCGGCCATGCACAGCAAGGGCTTGGATGCCTGCGTCTTGGGCAATATTGGCAATATCCAAACCATTACGTTGGTCAGTGCTCCAACCCGTACGAATCTTTAATGTTACGGGTACGTCTACGGCGGAAACCACAGCCTTTAGTATGTCTTTAACTAATTCTGGTTCCCGGAGCAAGGCTGAACCTGCGGCTTTTTTGAGTACCTTTTTCGCAGGGCAGCCCATATTAATATCTATAATTTGAGCCCCTAGCATCACATTAGCTTGGGCAGCGTGAGCCATTTGAGCCGGATCATTACCGGCAATTTGCACGCTAATAGGGGTGCTGTCATCAGCATGGGGTAGGCGTCGTTGAGACTTTTGTGTATGCCACAAGGAGGTGTCGGAAGTGAGCATTTCGGCAACCACTAACCCCGCACCCAGTTGACGGCATAAATGCCGAAATGGGCGGTCAGTAATGCCTGCCATGGGTGCCAAAATCAAGCCGTTTTCAAGCTGATGGGGACCAATGGCAAAGCCGTGAATAACGCTAGAGTAATTCATTACAAGTTAAAAAAATGCCTAAAATTTGCCAGAAATGAGTCTTTAAACTCAATCTAGCTATTGTACGAGTTGTACAAAAAATGTTCAATTAATAAGCGTGATAACAGTTAAAAATATTACCAAAATCACAGTAATAGTAAATATCTAGTGTTGGTGTGCTGGTAATGCAAGATATTGCCACAGAGCAATACTAATGATGCCTAACAAACATATACCAAGCCATTGGCGTACTACTTGGGGATCACGCTTAAGCATTTGCCGATGGAACTTAAGGCCTAACATGTGACCGCAGGCGGTAGGTATAAGTAAGGCGAGTGACCACTGCCATTGTAGATCCACCCCCGCGATGGCAAAGGCCAAAAGCTTGATCACGACGAGGATGAACCACAATACAAATAGGGTATCGCGATAGGCGGAGATGGCCATTTTTCGCACGGCTACGGCAACAATAAGGGGTGCGCCAATGAGTGAAGTGCCGCTAAAATAGCCACCTAAGATATAAAGTAAACGGTCTACCCATGGGGATTGACTGTTAATCTCCCATTTAATAATCCAAGTAACGGCGTAAAAACCGGTGATGGCATAGATAAAGATCACCATCCATTCGGTCGGCAAACTCAATAAACCAATGACACCTATGAGTTTGGGGATGATCATCCAAGTTAAGGATTCCCTCAGGAACTTACCATCTACGTGTTTGAAGCGTAAACCGGTGGTGATGCCAGAAAAAATGAGAAGGTGGGTGGCAACAATAGGTAAAAAGAACAAGGGTTGGTCTGCTACCAATAACATGAGCGGTAAGCCTAGGGCTGCACCACCAAAACCAAGGCCTGCACGCACGAAACCAGACCAAACAAAAATGGCACTAATAGCAACAAGCTGCGCAGTACTAAAATCCATGGTGTATTAGCGCTTTTGTCCGTCAATACGTACCCACTCGTCTTTAGTGACGACAGTGTGCATATCAAACCATGGCTCGTAAGCTTCTATAACGGCATTAGCCTGGTGTTCAAGAATACCAGACAAAGCAATTAAACCGGCTGGCTTGGTGAGTTCAGCCAGACGAGCGGCCATCTCGATTAGTGGGCCAGCTAGAATGTTGGCAAGTACCACATCTACGGCCTTGTTAGGGGCTTTTTCAGGCAAAAAAACGGGAATTTTTTCAGCTCCAATACCGTTGCGCTGGGCGTTGTCTATGGTGGCCGTTAACGCTTGGGTATCGTTGTCTACGCCAACCACGTGTTCCGCTCCCATAAGTATTGCGCTAATAGCTAAAATGCCGGAGCCACAACCGTAATCAATAACGGTTTTGTCTTGCCAGTCTTGCTGGGCAATCCACTGCAGGCATAATGCTGTGGTGGGGTGGCTGCCAGTGCCAAAGGCTAGGCCTGGATCCAGCATAAGGTTGGCGGCCGTCGGGTCTGGTGCAGGTTTCCAGCTTGGGCAAACCCAAAGGCGTTGGCCAAATTGAATGGGTTCAAAACGATCCATCCATTCTCTTTCCCAATCTTTGTCTTCTAGAATCTCCAGTTTGTGGCTTGGAAATGTAGTATTTGGAAAAGCTTCTTGCCAACCGTTGCCTAAGTAATCTAGCAGTACATCACCGTCTGTGTCGGCTTCAAATAAACCCATCACGCGAGTATCTTGCCACAAAGGTGTAGTGCCTTTAATTGGCTCAAATACGGGTTGGTCTGCTCCATCTAGCATGCTAACAGCGCCGGCACCGCATAGCAGTAGCATGTCCTCTAAAAATTCAGAGTTTTCAGGAGTAGAAGATAAGGTAATTTGAACCCAAGGCATTTTTTGATATCTCTAAGCTATTGCACTTAATATTTTGGCGTTAAAAAAGGGCTCAAGCTTGTCATTTACTTAATGTAAACTCCTCGCTTTCGCCCTCTTTTGCCTTGACCTATGGGTGCTTATGACGCTTGCAATGGTCACATCAGCGACCTTAGTTAGATCTTGGCTTGGGATAGACACAGAAGCAAGGCTTAGAGGCCTAACTTCTTCTCTAGGTAGTGGATATTGACGCCTCCTTCAGCAAAAAGAGCATCTCGCACAATTTCTTTTTGTAGAGGGATATTGGTTTTAATGCCATCGATAATCATTTCATCCAAAGCCACTTCCATGCGTTTTAACGCTTCTTTTCGTGTAGGTGCATGGGTGATAACTTTAGCAATCATTGAATCGTAGAAGGGCGGCACGGTGTAACCACTGTAGATGTGTGAATCTACCCGCACACCTAAACCACCTGGGGCGTGAAACTGAGTCACTTTACCCGGGCTTGGCATAAAGGTCTTAGCATCTTCTGCGTTGATGCGACATTCGAAGGCATGACCTTCAATAACCACATCTTCTTGCTTCACTGACAGTGGAAAACCGCTAGCAATGCGCAACTGTTCTTTGATGATGTCTACGCCAGTGATCATTTCTGTCACAGGATGCTCCACCTGAACACGGGTGTTCATTTCTATGAAGTAGAAACCACCGTCTTCATACAAGAATTCAAACGTGCCCGCACCACGGTAACCAATTTCAAGACAGGCATCAGTACAGCTCTTAAGTACTTGGGCTCGGGCTGTTGCGTCCATGTGTGGCGCAGGAGCTTCTTCAACCACTTTTTGATGGCGACGCTGCATAGAACAATCACGATCATACAGGTGGATTACGCCACCTTGGCCATCGGCCAGAATTTGTACTTCTACATGGCGTGGGTTCTCTAGGAACTTTTCCATATACACGACGTCGTTACCAAAAGCGCCTTTGGCTTCTGCTTTGGTTACGAAAATGGAATTGATAAGGGCTGCTTCACTGTGCACAACACGCATGCCGCGGCCGCCACCGCCCGCCGATGCTTTAATAATCACAGGGTAGCCAATTTGCTTGGCAATGCGCATGGTACGCTCTGCGTCATCGTCTAGGGGGCCGTCAGAGCCTGGTACTGTGGGCACGCCTGATTGCTGCATGGCTTTGATAGCGGCAACTTTATCACCCATTATGCGAATGGTGGCTGCAGTTGGTCCAATAAAGGTAAAACCACTACTTTCTACCATTTCTGCAAAGTCTGCATTTTCTGCTAAGAAACCATAGCCTGGGTGGATACCCGTGGCATCTGTGACTTCTGCAGCAGATAAAATACGTGGAATGTTTAAATAGCTTTCGGTAGACGAGTTTGGGCCGATACATACTGCTTCATCAGCTAAACGCACGTGCATTAAGTCTTTGTCTGCTGTGGAGTGTACCGCTACGGTCTTAATGCCTAATTCTTTACAGGCTCGTAAAATACGTAGGGCAATTTCTCCACGGTTAGCAATAACAACTTTTTCTAACATAGGGTGCTCCGGCCTTAGGCGATGGTGACCAGAGGTTGATCAAATTCAACAGCTTCGCCGTCTTCAACCAAGATAGCGGTAATGGTACCGGACTTGTCAGCTTCAATTTGGTTCATCATTTTCATAGCTTCGATGATACAAATGACGTCACCTTCTTTAACTGTTTGGCCTACTTCAGAAAATGCTGGTGCACCTGGTGATGGGCAGCGATAAAAGGTGCCAACCATAGGCGATGCCACAGCGTGCCCGCTGATTTCTGGTGTGCTTGGTGCAGCAGCAACCGGCGCCGCAACTGCCGCAACTGGAGCAGCTTGCATCACTGGAGCGGCTTGCATGACTGGCGCAGCGGCAGCCATCATCATCGCCGACGAGGCGCGGCTAATACGTACGGACTCTTCACCTTCTTTGATTTCAATTTCGTTAATGTCAGACTCTTCTAGCAACTCGATGAGTTTTTTAACTTTACGAATATCCATGGGATCTCTCTATAAATTTTGCAATGATAATTAACTGCTCAAACGGCCAATGGCGGCGTCTATAGCAAAATGGTAGCCGTCAGCACCTAGGCCGCAGATTACGCCCTCGGCAATGTCAGATAAATAAGAATGATGGCGAAAAGTTTCGCGCTGATGCACATTGCTTAAATGTACTTCAATAAAAGGGATGTTCACTCCAAGCATTGCATCACGAAGTGCTACACTAGTATGTGTATAAGCAGCGGGGTTAATAATGATAAATTGCACGCCCTGTTCAGGTGCTTGATGTACCGCTTCTACGAGTTCGTGCTCGGCGTTACTTTGTGTGCAGTCTAAAGATACACCAGCTTGCTGGCATTGAGAATGGCATTGAGACTCTATTTGCGCCAAGGTTAGAGTGCCGTAAATGCCAGGTTCTCTTTTACCAAGGAGGTTAAGGTTGGGGCCATTAAGTAGCAGAATCTGTGCCATTAAATACTTTCCATTGCTGCAACAAATTAATGAAGTTGATGGAAGATGATAGCAGGTTGGTAGGATTTTGCCGAAGTTTTTGTACTTTATTTAGTCCTAGAGGAGTCTTCTCGCGTCTGTTACTCTTAAGGGTGTAAATTATTTCGGATTCAATTTTATGACGTTGCCATACCTCCAACCTCTATTCAGACCTCGGGCTGTTATTGCGGTAAATGTGTTTTTAATGCTTACAGCCTGCGCTACCCAGCCACCAATTAGCTCTGAGGCAGTTCCTGTTGTAAACGATCAGGTTGTAGATAGGTCCTTAATACCAACCTCAGAACTGTCTTTAACCACGCCGTCAGAACTGTCTTTAACCACGCCGTCAGAACTGACTTTAACCACGCCGTCCAATATCAAACCAGTGGTACCGGTTGTTTCTGTAGCTAATAAAACCACGCCTGTGGCTGTGCAATCTAGTAACAAGCCTACTGATAGCATTGCTTTTTGGTTAGGCGAAGCCGGTTGGGCCTTTGAGCAAGATAAATTAACCACTCCTACGGGTGAAAGTGCATACTATTATTTAACTAGAGTGTTAACGAAAGAACCTCGTAACCCTCAAGCATTAGCAGCCTTGGAAAAAATCGTTCAGCGCTATTATGAATTATTACAAGCTAGCCTTACCAACGGTAAGGTGCAGCAAGCACGAGTTTTTTTGTCTCGAGCTAAAAAGGTCATGCCTAAGCATGGCCAGTTAACTACTATGAGAAAGTTGATAGAGAGCCATGCCGTTAAGCCGCAAGTGGCGGTGGGGGGTGGGCCAGAAACCGCAGTACCGGTCATGCGTAACCAAAAGCTACTTTTACCGACTACGCTTATAGATCAGCAGGATGATCGACTAGCTCAGTGGTTAGTGGTGGTGGCGCAAAAAGCCCAAAATTTGCAGGCCACTATGCTGATTGTGGCACCTAAGGACGTTCAGGCGCGCTGGGTATATCAAACCATGAATAGTGCAGATCCAGAGCAACGAATTAGGGCTAATATTAAACATAGTCAGCCGGCACGTTTAGAGGTTAACTACCTTGCTCGCAAAGATGAACTTCAAGCTTACTCCAACTAACACCATATAAGTTCGAGTTCTAGGGGCGATATGAAAGACTATATACAAGGCAATACACAAAGCAATACACAAAGGAATTAACGATGCCGAATATTAAGCAGGGATTACTCAATATTAAAGAAGATTATGTTGATGGGCGGCACTGGATTGTTAGGGCTGCTGGCGCTCTTTTGTTGGTATATTTATTAATGGCGTCGATATTAGGCTTTTATTGGAATAGCGAACCTGATGTTTCACCACTACCAAACTCCCAGACCGTAACAGGAGCAGCCACCACTAAAGCTCTACTGCATCTGGCTAACACCTTAATGGATAAACCTGGTGGTTATCTCTCGAACGATGTTTCCCTGCCGGGGGTGTGGATGGATAATATTCCTAACTGGGAATACGGCGTGTTAATTCAAGTGCGTGATTTATCCCGGGCGATGCGCAAAGATTTTAGCCGTTCTCAATCGCAGTCTACTGAAGATATGGATCTGGCTATTGCAGAACCACAATTTAACTTTGACAGCGAAAGCTGGATGTTGCCGTCAAGTGAAGGCGAATATCGTACTGGTGCCGATGCACTCATACGTTACTTGGATCGGCTGGCAGATCAGCAACAAAGTCAGGCGCAGTTTTATGCCCGTGCAGATAACTTAACGCGCTGGCTAGGCGATGTAGAAACCCGTTTGGGCAGCTTGTCGCAACGCCTTAGTGCTAGTGTAGGCCAAAAACGTTTAAATACAGACTTGGCGGGAGATGCTTCAGCAACGCAATCGACCACTGCCGCCACTGAACTAGAAATTAAAACACCCTGGTCAGAAATCGATGATGTGTTTTATGAGGCGCGTGGCGCCAGTTGGGCATTGATTCAACTATTTCGTGCCGTCGAGATAGACTTTAAGTCAGTGTTAGAAAAGAAAAATGCGTTGGTGAGTTTGCGGCAAATTATACGTGAGTTGGAGGCGACCCAAGAAACCTTATGGAGCCCTATGGTTATGAATGGCTCAGGCTTTGGTTTGGTGGCTAACCACTCTTTAGTAATGGCGTCTTATATAGCTCGTGCCAACGCGGCTATCATAGACTTAAGGGGGTTGTTAACTCAAGGTTGAGCTGTAAATTGCCTCATTGCAAACGCAGTGAGGCAATCGTGAAGAACTTAGCCTTTGTAAGCAGCAGCGGCCACTTGGATTTTGGCCTTGGCAGACTCTACGCCTTCCCAGCTTTCAACCTTAACCCACTTACCTTTTTCTAGGTTCTTGTAGTTTTCAAAGAACTCTTTGATTTGGTTACGTAATATTTCTGGTAAGTCGGTAATGTCCTGCACGTCGTTGTATGCTTGTGTTAGCTTTTCATGAGGTACAGCTAGAAGCTTAGCGTCTTCGCCAGCTTCATCAGTCATGTTCAAAACGCCCACTGGGCGACAACGGATAACACTGCCTGGTACAACAGGGTTAGGCGTAACAACTAATACGTCTAGAGCATCGCCATCGTCGGCAAGGGTGTTGTTTATGTAGCCGTAGTTGGCTGGGTAAAACATTGGTGAAGCCATGAATCGGTCAACAAATAAAGCATCTGTGTGTTTGTCAATTTCGTACTTAACGGGGCTGCTGTTGGCTGGAATTTCAATCACAACGTAGATGTCGTTAGGTAAATCTTTACCGGCTGGGATGTTTTGGTAGCTCATGATCTAGTCTGATCCTAATAATGGTTAATAACGGTATGATAACTAATATAGTACCCAATATGGCAATTAGGCTTGGTGGTAACGATTGACTCGCTCAACTTCTTCTTTGGAACCTAAAATCACCGGCACACGTTGGTGAATATGGTGAGGTTCTACGTCCATGATAGGTTTCTGGGTATCGCTGGAGGCGCCACCAGCTTGCTCAATTAGGAAGCTCATGGGGTTGCCTTCGTACATTAAGCGTAGTTTGCCAGCTTTACTTGGGTCACGGCTGTCATAGGGGTACATAAATACGCCACCACGGGTCAAAATTCGGTGTACTTCAGCTACCATGGAAGCAATCCAACGCATGTTGAAACGCTTGCCTAAAGGGCCGTCCTCGCCCAGCAACAAGTCATTGACGTAGGTTTGCATGGGTGCTTGCCAAAAGCGTTGATTTGACATGTTGATAGCAAATTCTTCTGTACTTTCAGGTACTTGAATTTGGTCTTCTGTTTGGTAAAAAACGCCATCAGCGCCTAAGTTATACATAGCCACACCATTACCTGTAGTGATGGCAAGAATTACAGAAGGTCCATACAAAACATAGCCTGCAGCTATCTGTCTACGACCTGCCTGCAAAAAACTATCTGTGGTGACTTCTGTGCAATCATCGGGCAAAGCTAGCACAGAAAAAATGGTGCCTACGGTAACGTTAATATCGATATTTGAACTGCCGTCTAATGGGTCAAATGTGACAAGGTACTGGCCATCTGCATTGCCCGCAATAGCATCATCTTCTTCCTCGGACGCAATGCCGGCAACGCTACGATTAGCCAGCAAGGCTTGCTTTAGTAAATCGTTGGAAATAACGTCTAGTTTTTTCTGTATTTCACCTTGAACATTTTCTTGTTCAGCAGACCCATATAGGCCACTTAAGGCACCGCCACGCAGGCGTTCGGCAATGTTTTTACAGGTGGTGGTTATAGAGTCAACTACGGAGACAAGTTGTGGGTCAACTTGGGCTTGCTCAAAGGCTTGATTGAGGCTCAACATGAGATTTTTAGAGGTGTCCATTCTGGCGTATAAAATGTGAGCGTAATTATATGTTACTTACCACAAAAAGTCTTGCGGCTTAAGTCTAATTTGCTGCCCTTTTATGCAGTTCTAGTAGCTATCGTAATTTGCCTCCATGGCCGGTGGTAGCTTATACGCTTTTAGCTGGTACAATGATGTTGAAACTCACTTTTTATACAAGTTTATGAATCAAACAGACGCTCCTGTGCCATCTCTTTCAAGGGCACCTTATAAGGTAACTTTGGCCATTACTGGTGCTTCAGGCGTTCAGTACGGCTTGCGTTTATTGCAATGTCTGCTGGTGGCTCAGTGTGAAGTATCGCTAATGGTCTCTGCGGCAGCACAGGTGGTGCTGGTGACGGAAACAGACCTTAAAGTGCCCTCAGCAACGGCGGCGATGCAGGCCTTTTTTAGTGAGTTGTATGGAGCGAAGGCGGGCCAGTTACGAGTGTTTGCTAAGCAGCAATGGATGGCTCCTGTGGCATCTGGCTCTGGTGGTGGCGACGCTATGGTGGTGTGCCCGTGCAGTACCGGTAGTTTGTCGGCAATCGCTTGTGGGGCAAGTAATAATCTTATTGAGCGTGCAGCAGACGTACATTTAAAAGAGCGCCGTAAATTGATTCTGGTGCCACGAGAAGCGCCTTATTCAGAAATTCACCTTGAGCATATGCTTAAATTAACGCGCATGGGTGCGGTGGTTATTCCTGCCAGCCCTGGGTTTTATAATCGTCCGCAAAGTGTGGCAGATATGGTGGATTTTGTGGTGGCGCGAATTATGTCGCAACTTGGTTTGCCACAGACATTAGTGCCTGCGTGGGGAGAATAGAAAAATTCCAGTAATTGCGCTGGTTTTTACTCTATTTGACTTCAATTCGAGCTATAATGTGTGCGCTAGTATTTTTACAGTTTTTAAGAGATTTTTGTCATGTCTGTCGCTGATTACATGCAACAATTAGGTGCCCAAGCTAAAGCCGCTTCCGCGGTTTTGGCGACAGCGCCGACGGTGGCAAAAAACAATGCACTTTTAGCTATGGCTAGCGCTCTAAACTCTGCGAGATCTGCCCTATTAGCAGCTAATGAAAAAGATCTAGCTGCTGGCCGGGATAACGGTTTAGATAACGCTATGCTGGACCGCCTTAGGGTCACAGACGAAGGCATTGACGCCATGATGTTAGGCTTGCGGCAGGTTGCAGAGCTGGCCGACCCTGTAGGCGAAATTTCGGAAATGAGTTTTCGTCCGTCTGGTATTCAGCTTGGTAAAATGCGGGTGCCATTGGGTGTGGTGGGAATTATTTATGAATCCCGCCCCAACGTTACTGTAGATGCCGCTAGCCTATGTATTAAATCTGGTAATGCTGCCATTTTAAGGGGTGGCTCAGAAGCCACTCATTCAAACCAAGCCATCGCTCAGTGCGTAAAGCAAGGATTGCTCGCAGCAGAATTACCCGCTGCATCGGTCCAGGTAATTGAAACTACAGACCGAGCTGCTGTAGGCGAACTCATTACCCTGACGGAATTCGTTGACGTCATTGTGCCGCGCGGTGGCAAGGGTCTGATTAAGCGGGTGAGTGCAGAAGCACGTATTCCCGTGATTAAACATTTAGACGGCAACTGTCACGTGTATATTGATGACCAAGCTGATGCTACCAAGGCTATTAATATTGTCATTAATGCCAAAACTAGACGTTATGGTGTATGTAACGCCATGGAGTCTTTGTTGATCGCCGAGTCTCGTGCAGAAGAGTTATTACCTCAGTTGGCTCAAGGTTTACAAGAGTTTGATATTGAGCTGCGCTTGTGCCCGCGTGCCATGGTCCAAGTAGGAAGCTACCAAGGTACTATTGTTGCTGCCACAGAAGACGATTGGTATGCAGAGTATTTAGCAGCTGTGCTGTCCGTTAAAGTTGTAGCAGATATGGAGGCGGCTATCGAGCACATTAATGTTTATGGCTCCCACCATACAGATGCCATGGTCAGTGAAAATTACACCAAGGCCCGTGAGTTTATAGCGCGGGTGGATTCAAGCTCTGTGATGATAAATGCGTCCACGGCTTTTGCAGACGGTTTTGAATACGGCCTTGGTGCAGAAATTGGCATCTCTACAGACAAGATACACGCCCGCGGACCTGTTGGGCTACAAGGCCTAACGTCACAGAAGTATGTGGTTTTTGGTGATGGTCATACCCGAGTTTAATGCTAGCCCTGCAGCCACAGTTAAGCTGTTGTGGGGTGGCACCTTTGATCCAATACATCAAGGTCACGTGTCATCAGCCATTGAGCTGAGTAAATACTTAGGTGTGCAACCGGTACAACTGCTACCTAATAGCCAACCTGCCCATCGGCAAAGGCCCGTAGCAACAGCAGAGCAGAGGGCAGAGATGTTGGCTTTGGCTATTGATGCCCATGACGAATTAGCCATGGATACACGTGAGGTCAAACGTCAAGGGCCAAGTTATAGTGTGTCCACTATGGCCGAAGTAAGGCAAGAAATAGGCCCTATTATGCCATTAATATGGTGCATGGGAATGGATGCTTTTGCTGGGTTACGGCAATGGCATCGTTGGCAAGAATTATTAGATTATGGGCATGTGTTAGTGCTTACTAGGCCCGCAACCTACTGGCCGCAGGATCCTGAGCTGCTTACCTGGTATGCAACTCATAAAGTGGAGGACGCTAAACATTTGTTAGCTTCGCCATCTGGTCAGGTGGCCCACCTGAAATTAGGGCAACATGCGGTATCTGCGACGCAGATACGGCAACAGCTGTGCTTAGGTCTTAAACCAAGCGCAACAGAATTAGCGCCTGCAGTGGCACAATACATTGCAAGCCAAAGCCTATACGGCATTAATTAGATTTTTGGAACACGAATTATGGCTATGCCCATTGAAGACTTATTAACATTGATCACCAGCGCTCTAGAAGACATGAAGGGCAAAGACATCGTGCAGTTAGATGTGCGTGGCTTATCAAACGTCACTGACTATATGGTGATCGCTACTGGAACATCTAACCGTCATGTAAAATCCCTAGCCGACGAAGTGTCATTCAAAGCTAAACAAAGTGGTGTTGCACCTTTGGGTATTGAAGGTGAAATGAGTGGCGACTGGGTATTGTCAGATCTTGGTGATGTTGTGGTACACGTGATGCAAGCTGAAGCTCGTGAGTTCTACGACTTAGAGCGTTTGTGGAACCCAGCCCTTAAAGAAAATTTATCTAGCGTTGTAGAGCCCATCGTATAAATGAAAATTAAGTTGCTAGCAGTGGGCACTAAAATGCCTGCTTGGATCACTCAAGGCTATGACGAGTATGCTCGCCGTATGCCTAGTGACATGCAACTAAAATTACAGGAATTGGGTTTAGGTTTTCGAGGCAAAGGTGCGGATTTAAAACGTGCTATTGCTAAGGAAGGTGAACAGATGTTGGCCTCTATCCCAGCCCAAGACCACGTTATCGCACTTGATGTACTTGGTAAATCTTGGAGTACCGAGCAACTGGCTAAACAATGCGGTGATTGGCGTATGGGTGGTCGTAATGTCACTCTGTTGGTGGGTGGGCCAGATGGATTAGCCCAGGACTGTGTGGCAAGGGCGGACCAACGCTGGTCTTTATCTCCCCTCACGTTACCCCACCCGTTAGTACGTGTGTTATTAGCTGAGCAAATATACCGCGCTTGGAGTTTGCTCAATAACCACCCCTACCATAAGTAGCTGACCATATTATGCCTTGGTCACAAATGAATAATCAGCACCAAGAAGTAAGCCAATTTAAGGCACGTCTTTGGTGGGCCCTATTTCTTATTGTATTAGTCTTTGCAGGCATTGTTTCCCGGTTGGTTTATTTGCAAGTCTGGCAACACCAGCACTATGTCACTGAATCGGATGATAATCGCCAGCAATTACAAGCTATCGCACCTACTAGGGGATTAATATACGACACTAATGGCGACTTATTAGCGGGCAATCGTGCCAGTCATATTTTAACCTTAGTGCCCGAACAGTTAGCAGGTGGGCGGGGCAGTATTGATGGGGTCCTAGCCGAGTTGGCTCAAGTTATTACTATCGATGAAGGCGATATAAAACGCTTTAAACGCCGCTTAAATCAGCCCCGTAGGCCCCATAGCCCAGTGGCATTAAGCTTTCAATTGAATCAAACAGAAATCGCCCAAATTATTGTTAATCAACACCGCCTTCCAGGCGTGAGAATCGTTCCTGATTTAGTCCGATACTACCCTTCGGACGAGGGTTTTGTGCATGCATTAGGTTATGTGGGCCGTATTAACGACCGTGAACTCGCTAAGCTTGATAGCACTAATTACAGTGCCACTGAGCACGTCGGAAAGTTAGGCGTAGAACGTTATTACGAAACGGAATTACATGGAACTGTGGGCTACCAAACCGTAGAGACTAATGCCAGAGGCCGAGTTATACAAGTGTTAGACCGCCTTGAGCCTGTGCCAGGGAAGGACATTACCCTATTTTTAGATGCGCAATTGCAGCAAACTGCAGCGAAGCTGTTAGAGGGTAAGCGTGGTGCGATTGTGGCTATCGATCCTAGAACAGGTGGTGTGTTAGCTATGGCCAGTGCGCCAAGCTATGGAGCTAATCAATTCGTTACTGGCATTAGCAATGCTAATTACCAAGCACTGCGAAAATCTGACGACCTGCCATTGTTTAACCGAGCACTGCGTGGTCGTTACCCGCCGGCCTCAACGGTAAAACCAGTGATTGCCATTGCAGGTATTGACTCTGGCATCATATCCCGTAAATATTCCATTTGGGACCCTGGTTATTACCAACTTACCGAAGATGGACGCCTTTATCGCGATTGGAAAGAAGGGGGCCATGGGCGAGTCAACATGCACAAGTCTATCGTTGAATCTGTAGACACTTTTTATTACAGTATTGCCCATTTAATGGGTAATACACCCATGACAAAGTATCTCGCTCTATTCGGCTTGGGCCAGGTTACTATTGCGGATCAGCCAGAAGCCATAAAGGCTGTTTTGCCTACAAAAAAATGGAAGCGAGCAAACCGCAATGCCTCCTGGTTTCGAGGAGATTCATTAAACTTAGGTATTGGCCAAGGCTTTTTATCGGCCACACCAACACAGTTAGCAACTATGGCCATGTTACTCGCCAATAAAGGCCAATGGCATCAAATCCGAATGATAAAAGCCATCGATGGCCAGGCCGTGGAAAAGGTCAGTGACATAGGCCGCAACGACCCTAAGCAGCCAGTTAATATTGAGTTAAAGCGCACTAGTGATTGGAACAAAATCCACAATGCGATGGTTGACGTTATGCATGGTAAAAAAGGTACTGGACGACGCAGTGGTGCTGACAGCAGCTATAAAATAGCTGGCAAAACTGGCACAGCTCAAGTATTAGGCATCAAGCAGGATGACACCTATGATGCTGAAAAAATTGCCGAACGATTTCGCGATCATGGCCTATACATTGGCTGGGCACCGGCCAAAGATCCAGTGATTGTTCTAGCGGTAATAATTGAAAATGGTGGTGGTGGTAGTTCCGCTGCGGCACCTTTGGCACGTAAGCTGTTTGATGTGCGTATTTTGGGTGCTATGGCTGAAGAGAAGGCTGAAGAGAAGGCTGAAGAGAAGGATGGGGCTACAAACGATGGCTGATTTCCAACGCTGGGCCCCTGAAGCAAGAAGACACTTAAAGAAAGGCCCTGGGCTGTGGCTAAAGCTCAAGTTAGACCCATGGCTGCTGCTGGTGCTATTGGCTATAATGTCGTTTGGCTTATTGGTATTGTATTCTGGCTCTGGCTCGAGTGAAACCGCTGTGAATAAACAGTTAGTGCGATATGGTTTGGCGCTGCTGGTTATGGTCATCATCACCCAAGTTAACCTACGCCATGTGCAGCGATGGATACCCTTGTTATACATTGCTGGGCTGTTGTTGCTTGTTGCTGTGTTGTTATTTGGAGCAGGTGCAAAAGGGGCTCAGCGATGGTTAGAAATCCCAGGGCTTCCTCGTTTTCAACCTTCTGAGATTATGAAGCTAGTGGTACCGTTAACCGTATCTTGGTATTTAGCTGGCCAGCCAAGGCCACCCAAGCTAATACACGTCATAGTGGCCATGGTATTAGTGGCGGTGCCAGTGCTACTGATTGCCAAGCAACCGGACTTAGGCACCTCTTTGCTTATTGGTAGTTCTGGGGTGTTTGTTGTGTTCTTTGCGGGTTTGTTGTGGCGCTACATAATTCTCGCAATGGCCTTAGGTGCCGCGGGTTTGCCTTTGATGTGGATGGGCCTGCGCGAATACCAAAAGCAACGAGTGATCACATTCTTAGATCCAGAAAGTGATCCTCTGGGTGCGGGTTGGAATATTATTCAGTCTAAAATTGCTATTGGTTCTGGTGGTATTAATGGCAAAGGTTGGCTGCAAGGGACCCAGTCTCACCTGGACTTTTTGCCGGAAACCCATACGGACTTTATAGTCGCCGTTCTGGCAGAAGAATTTGGCTTAATTGGCGTGTGTGTGTTGCTTTCACTCTATTTTTTGGTAGTGCTTAGAGGGTTGATTATTGCCGGTTATGCCACCCATCCATTTGATCGGATGTTAGCAGCGAGTTTGACTCTAACCTTCTTTGTTTATGTAGTGGTAAACGTTGGTATGGTTAGTGGCTTGTTGCCAGTGGTAGGCGTGCCCTTGCCCTTGGTAAGCTATGGAGGCACTGCGGCAGTTACCTTAATGGCTAGTATAGGCTTGTTGATGTCTATCCATGCCCGTAGGCCTCAACGCATTTAAATTGACTTAGATAGATCAACATTTATTCAGTATAACTGATCGATAAGCGTTGAGTGACCCGGGTCATCAGTTCATAACCTATGGTGCCCGCATGACGCGCCACTTCATTGATATCTAAACCTTTGCCCCATAAACACACGGGGTCTCCTACGTTAATGCCATCTAGACCTGTCACGTCTATGGTAATCATATCCATTGATACACGGCCAACTATACCTGCACGCTGCCCGTTCACCACTACGGGAGTACCAGATACTGCGCTGCGTGGGTAACCATCACCATATCCAATAGCTACAGTGGCGATGATTGAAGGCCTTTGAGCACACCATTGCTGTCCATAGCCTACGGTTTGTCCAGTCTCGATTTGACGTAAAGAAATAATGGCTGATCGTACCTGCATTACTGGCTGTAAGCCCTTGCTAGAGGGGTGGTCGGCATCTAACGGTGAGTTGCCATAAAGCATAAAGCCTGGCCGGTTCCAATCACCATGGGCCTCTGGCCAAGCCATTATAGCAGCTGAGTTGGCTATGCTTACAGGATGTTTAAAACGCTTAGAGGTTTCTGTAAATAGCTGCACCTGATCCAAGGTGAAGTTGTTACTGGTTTCGTCGGCACTAGCAAGATGAGTGGCAAATACCATTTCCTCAGAGACATTAGAACTGGCAAACAACTGTTGGTAAAAGCCTTCCACTCGCTGAGGGTTTAAGCCCAAACGGTGCATGCCGGTGTCTACCTTAATCCACACTTTCAGTGGTTTAGTTACGCTAGCATTCAAGATGGCATCAACTTGTATAGGGTCTTCTACCATAACCCAAAAACCATGTTCGGCAGCAATAGCCACTTCGTCGGCTGTAAAAGTGCCCTCTAATAGCAATATGGGTTTGTTGATACCGGCCTTACGTAGTGCTAAGGCCTCTTCTATGCAGGCAACGCCAAATGCGGGTGCATAAGGTTGCAAGGCGGTGGCGCACGCCACCGCCCCATGACCGTATGCATTGGCTTTAACTACGGCCATGGTTTGGGCATTGGGAGCGAGTTGACAAGCCCATTGATAATTGTGAATCAATGCAGCAAGGTCAACCACAATGTGGCTAGGACGGGCCATGGGGAGATCTCTAGTAGTTAAATTTGCCTGCGCTATATAGCTTAGCTGCTTTTTCCCAAATAGGACCTGGCATACCGTCGCCTATAGCTTTGTCATTAATATGGGTGACAGGAGCGATCTCTTTACTGGAACTGGAAATCCAAATTTCGTCGGCATCAAACACTTCTTGTTTAGTGACGACACGCTCTTCTACGGCAATGCTGCCCTCATCCCGCAATACACCTAAGGCAATGAGTCGAGTAATGCCGGGTAATATTTGGTGATCTAAAATAGGTGTAATAACGGTGCCATTTTTGACAATGTAGGCATTACAAGCACCACATTCGGTGAGCTCATCGTTGCCATTAAACAACAGCACTTCACCACTTCCCTGGCTATAACCCTGCTGATAATGCATCACATTACCGAGCAACGAAATTGACTTTATGTTACAACGCTGCCAGCGCTGATCTTGCATAGTAGTTACTCTATACGCATTCACTTTGTCTCTTTCTGGAATAGGAGCAGGTGGTATGTCCGTAGGCATGGCGAACACGGTAGGCGTTACACCTTTAGGGTATGGATGATGACGTTTAGTGTCGGCCCCACGAGTGACGTGCAAGTACAAACCAACTTGGGTGTTAGGGTTGCGTTGAATAATCTCTTGGCACAGTTCGCGCCACTGTGCATGACTCCAGTTTAGTTCAATTTCCAAGGCGCCTAAGCCCTCGATCATACGGTCAATATGGGGACCAAATCCGACCATTTTCCCAGCGTAAGAAGGAATGACTTCATAGATACCATCACCAAACAAAAAACCTCGATCAAGAGGGGAAATACGGGCTTCTTCAATTGGCATATAGGTGCCATTAAGGTAAACAATGCTCATAACTTAATCTCTAATAATTTGACTAACCAGTTGGCTGGCGCTATCGGCTAGTAACTGTGGTAACAAGCGGTCTTCATCTTGGCGCCAACCACAGCAAAATTTTAATTTTGGTGGTGCTGGATCAACATTAAATGCGATAAGCCGTTCGGCCCTTAACGCATCTTCGACAATAGGCTGCGGCAGTAATGCAATGCCAGCGCCTTGTTCGGCCATGGCTAACAAGCCAGACACGGAATTGCTAGTATGAAATTTAGGCTTTTCTACCACTTGGCTAAACAATTCTTGTAAGTGTTTACCAGGTCCGGTGGCCGCAGGAAAGCTTAAGATTGGGCAGCGGCTTAGGGCTGTGATGTCCATGTTGCGGCTACCCTTAGCAAAGTGAGGGTTACCAACCCAGGTTTGTGGGAGGGCGCTTAATGGCTGTGTATTAACGGTAATGGCTTGCCCGGTGTAGACCATCAGAGCTAGGTCCAGCTGATGCTCTTCCAGCTGTTTATATAACGCTAATGACAGGTCAATAGTGAGTTCAAATTGAATAAGGGGATGCTGTTCACGCCAGACTTTTAACAAATCCCTTAGCCATAAGTGCGCTACAGTATCTGCAATACCAATACGAAACACACCTTGTTGGGGCGCATCATCTTGTAGCTGGGCTTTCATTTCATTACTGATCGACACTAAACGTTCTGCAAAAGGCAGTAGCTGTCTGCCACGGGCAGTGAGCTTGGTGCCACTTTGATCGCGCTTAAATAACTTAACACCCAAATCTTCTTCGAGGGTGGCAATACGTGCAGAAATTGCAGGCTGGGAAGCATGTAACTGAGCTGCAGCACCATGAAAACTGCCTAAGGTCGCTACCTTTATAAAGCTATTGAGGTTCCGAAGACGCACATTCTGCTCCTACATTTAATGGGCTGAACAAAACTAATTACTAAAACCGGTTATTTGGCGCAATTGCTCAATCACAGATTGACCTTCACTCACCGGCAAGCCATCTTCTGTGAGTTGATTTATACGTGTCACACCATCCACGCTGCCAAGGTCTGATAAATATTGCAAAATAGCTAAGGGATCAATTTTAGCTAATAAATCTTGTCCCTGCCATAGGCCGAGGAAGGCGATCATACCATAAGCGCCCCAGTTAGAAACGTCGGCAACGATGAGCTCATCTGCGCTGGTGACCGCAGGCACGATATCAAGCTTTTCAAGCACATGAATAATTTTCCCCATGCCTATTTCATTACCCCCATCACCCACAGCAATAGTGGGGCAGTCAGCCCATGTCATAAAGCCATCAAAACAAGCGGTTCGCTCACTGATACTTTCGCCACGCATGTTGTAATACCCACCATCTTGGGCCTGACCTGGACGTTCGATAGAAACAATGGCTTGGGGATTAAAGTGCTTAAGTGCTGCTAAGGTATCAGCTTCTACATGGGTGTGATCACCTACACGGATTTCATGAGTACGATAACGCCCGGCGAGCGCGCCCACCAGAGGTTGGCCACACACAATCACGGGTACAGCGCCTAAGTGCTCTAGACTGTCGTAAAGGGCGATCGTGCCCACAGGTCCATCGGTCTCAAAAGTGCCTACCACAGGGAATCCAGTGCCAATAAGCACCGTGGCACCTGGCTTACCCTTAATGCAGTTTTGTAAAATATGGGCAGCCCGCAGGCAATAGCCTGCTGCCAATGCTGGCTGCACTTGGGCCATGCCGCGAGGGTTGCGGGCCACCAAGGCGTTTTCAATCTGTTGGCTTAGTTGTTGGTCGTTTGGCATGGTTAATCCTTCAGTTGCAGCAGTGCAGTGGCATCAAATTTAAGCTGCGCCAAAGTATTGATAGTATGGGCTTGGTGTAAATCCACGGCTTCAAAACGCAGGGTATCACCAGGCCTTAGTTGGGCAAGTCGTGCCGTATCACGGGCCATAACGGCGCCTATTTTGGGGTAGCCACCAATGGTTTGGCGGTCATTAAGCAATACAATAGGCTGTCCATCTGCTGGCACTTGAACGGCGCCTAAACAAATACCTTCAGAAAGCATTTGTTGAGATGGACAGGATACAGCTGGCCCTTCAAGACGCATGCCCATGCGGTCACTCCGATCAGTGACGGCATATTGGCCATGAAAAAAACGAGCCTTTGTAACAGGGTCGAATTGATGATGTTGATAGCCAGGTAATAGACGTAATACTGTATCTGCACCATTTTTGTCGGTGCCCTCTTGTCCGTACAATGGCCAATGCGCTTCAGGCAATGCCTGGCGTAACAATGTAGTGATTTCGGTGCAGGGTAGGCTATCATTGGTTGCAAGCTTAGCGCCATTCAAGCCACCTACTTTTTCACGCATTACTGTGGCGCTGCTACCAAAACTTGGGCTAATGTTAAAGCCACCGGCCACGCCTACATAACTGCGACAACCATGGCTAGAATAACCAAGTTTTATCTCGTCTCCGTTAACCACTTTGTGGCTGCTCCATAAGGCTTTATTAACGCCATTTATGGTTAAATTTAAATGGGCCCCTGTTACGCAAAAGTAACTGTCTGTTTGGGCTAGTAGTTGTAAGCCACCAAAGCTGACCTCAATAGCACAAGCGTTAGGAGTGTTGTGCAGCAATCGATTGGCCCATAAAAATGCTTCACTATCCAATGGCCCACCAGTGGTCAAGCCAATGTCATGCTGACCAAAGCGACCAAGGTCTTGTATTAGGCTAAGTAAGCCAGGCTGGAGGACTTTAAAGCTCATGCAGCTGACCCCCCATAGCTAGGTATTGTTGCTCATCTATGGGATCAAATTGTACACGATCACCTACGGATACTGGCATATGGGGTTGCTTTGCAGCGTTAAACATAGGCGTAGGGCAAAGGCCGATAAGATTCCATCCCCCAGGAGAGCTTGCTGGATATACTGCAGTTTGGCGGTCTGCTATGGCGACAGCGCCAGCAGGCACTTTAACCCTAGGGGTGGCCAGCCGTGGCGCAGCAAGACGTTCGTCTACTTCGCCTAAGTAGGCGAAGCCTGGAGCAAAACCAATGGCATAGACACGGTATTCTGTGGCGCTATGAATGGCGATGACTTGCGCTACCGAAAGTCCTGCATTTTGGGCTAGTAGTGACAGTTCTGGACCATACTTAGGGCTATAAAAAACCGGCATCCTAACCAATTGACCGCTATCTTGGTTAAGTTTCTTGGGTGCGTTCAATATGGACCTTAGGGCTTTTTTTGCCCATAAATGATCGCACTGTGTAGTGTCATAAATAACCAGTAGGGATGCATAGGACGCCACTAAATCAATTAAACGATTACCAAAGTGTTGTTTAATCTGCTCACAAGATGCCGCAATAGCCGCACTTACGACAGGGCTAATGTGTAAGCTATCAGGATCACCGAAATAGACCATATAACTATTTTCACTGGCTATTTCTATATGTGCTTGTTTAGTGCTCATGGCTTTAGGTTATGCCTTGCCAGCCAATGGAATATCCATTAATTGGCGAATTGACGTAATTGCTGCAATGCCGGCATCATTGTCTCCGTGCACACAGAGGCTATCTACCTTAAGATGCAAGGTTGCACCACTGGCGCTGGTAATCGTGCCGTGCTGCGTTAACTGTTGTACTTGTTTGAGCATGGCATCATGATCTAGTACGGCGCCAGCTTTAGAACGGGCCATCAAACTACCATCATCTTCATAACAACGATCGGCAAAAGCCTCAAAGTACAATTCCAGCTGTAAGTCTTGTGCCTGTTGTAGATGCTCCTCAGCGTTCGCGTTGGCTTGCAGCATTAATTTTAATGGCGGATTTGCTTCCCTATTGGCCGTTGCTCGGGTTGGGTAGCTACTTACTGCTTGCATAATGGCATTTCGCACCGCTACTTTACTCATCATGTCGTTGTACAAAGCGCCATGGGGTTTTACATAACTTAGTGTTAGCCCTTGGCATGCAGCCATGCCTTCCATAGCGGCGATCTGATAATGCATAAATGCAATTATTTCTTGCTCTGAACAGTTCATGGAGCGGCGCCCAAAACCCACCAGATCTGGGTATGCAGGGTGAGCACCCACCATCACCTTGTGTTGCTTTGCTAATGCCAAAGTGTGTTGCATTACCTGTGGGTCACCTGCATGAAAACCACAGGCAATGTTAGCTTGGTCAATGTGCGGCATGGCTCTGGCGTCATGGCCTATAGTCCAAGAGCCGTAGCTTTCGCCTAAATCGCAATTAAGCAACATAAAATCTTCCTTGCCTAGAATATGGCTAGTTGGCTGTTAGGTAAATCGGTTACCAGCATACATCCTGGCGCATGGGTAATACAAAATGGTGGTTTAGCATTTTCAACGGCCACTTGTGGGGTTACACCACAGGCCCAGTAGACTGGAACTTCGCCTTCGTTAACGGTAACCTTGTCTCCAAAATCAGGCTGGTTTAGATCCCCAATGCCGATCTCGCTGGGCTCTCCAAAGTGTACTGGAGCCCCATGCACAGATGGGAAGCGGCTACATATCTGAATGGCTCGGATAGCGTCAGCGGGTTTGTATGGGCGCATACTTACTACCATGTTCCCTGCAAATGGCCCTGCTGCTTTACAGGCAATGTTGGTGCGATACATGGGTACGTTTACACCTTCTGTAAGGTTACGAACATCTAGGCCGTCGGCTAGCAGCGCTTCTTCAAAAGAGAAAGAACAACCCAGCACAAAAGCCACTAAGTCGTCACGCCAATGGTCTAGAATATTGGTGACTTGATGTTCAGCCTGACCATGATTAAATAGTCTATACTGGGGTATGTCAGTGCGCAGGTCGATGTCTTTGCCCAGGCTTTTTAAACGGAAGTCGCCAGGGTTTTCTGACATGCCAATAATAGGGCATGGCTTGGGATTTAGGTGGCAGAATTTTAAAAAGTCATTGGCATACTCGGCGGGTAAAATGCACAGGTTGCCCTGCACGTAACCGGGACATAATCCAGAGGTATTGCTGGTCATAGACCCGTTACGAATCTGTTGCCTAAGTTGCAGTGGTGAAAGGGTCATAGGGCTTCCGACGATTAATGATGGCTATATATGTAGTAACATGTATTTTGCAGGCCAAGGGGGGTAAGTGTCTAATTAAATCTATTTCGAGTATTGATAGATATATTCTATCAATAATTGGCTTATTGATAATTTAACGGCTTAATTGATAGCTTTTATTGAGAAGAAACAAAACCAGCACGATGTGGGTATAAGCTGGCGACGTGGAATTTCCAAGGAGAAGGATGTGAAAAAGATAGTATTAGGTTGTCTGCTCGTTGGACTTTTTAGCGTACATGCTGATGCTGGTTTTGACCACAGAGATGACGTTTCACAGTGGCTAGATGAAGCTGGTGGTTTAGGGTTTACTAAAACTGAGGTGGCGCAGTATTTGGCACAAACTACAGCTAAACCAAGTATTGTGCCGGTGTTACGTAACGCTCCGGAACGCAAGCTATTATGGAGTGGTTATCAGCAGCGGCTGGTGACCTCGTCGCGTATTAAACGAGGCCGAGGCTTTGTCAAAAAACATGCTGCCCAATTACATTTGGTGGCCCAAGAAACTGGAGTTGACGCGGCCATTGTTGCAGCTATTGCAGGCATAGAAAGTAATTACGGCGCTAACATGGGAAAGCATTTAACCTTGCGTGTGTTGGCAACATTATCATTTGACTATCCCCGCAGAAGTGAATTTTACCAGCGTCAATTAGCGGAGTTCTTCCGCCTTTGCTATAGCCAGGGCTTAGATCCCACACTGGTTAAAGGGTCTGCAGCAGGCGCGGTGGGTATGGGGCAGTTTATACCCACAAGCTATCGTGATTTTGCGGTGGATGGCGATGGCGACGCGCGCATCGACTTATTCCACAGCGAGGCTGATAATATAGCCAGTATTGCCAATTACCTTGCCCGTCACGGTTGGGAGGCTGGTGCACCATGGCTGTTGGAGGTGGACACACAAGTGGAACCAGTTTGGCTGAGTAAAAAGGTCAAGCGACAAGGAGTGGCTTTAGCTAAATGGCAGGGCAGGGGTATAGTGGTACCCACATCAGTAGATAGCACTGCGGAGTTTAATTTGTATGCTTTCTCAACTGAAGGTCAAAGCGAATATCGCCTAGCAGGAGCTAACTTCTACGCCATAACACGTTATAATCATTCCCTTTGGTATAGTCGAGCGGTGGTGGAAATTGCCCAAGGTATTGCCAAACCCTAAACTAGGTTTTCAACATGCAATATAGATCTCGACTCATTTTAAGCGCTTTTCTGGTGCTGGCTGTTAGTGCTTGCTCTAATACCAGCAGCCAGCCTAGCGGTATGTCACAATCGGCGGTGGTATCGGCGGCGAAAGCTAAAACTGAAGCTCGCTATGCCATTAAACAAGACTTGGGGCCTAAGCAGCACCTAGATATGAGTAAAGCCCCCGATGCAATTCCTAAAGTAGAGCCCCACAGCCGTGGTGGTAACAAGAGTCGATATGAAGTGTGGGGTAAATCTTATTCTGTAATGGCGTCTAGTTTAGGCTTTAAACAGCGTGGTTTAGCCTCTTGGTACGGCCAAAAGTTTCACGGTCATTTAACCTCTAATGGTGAGATCTATGACATGTACGCAATGAGCGCAGCCCATAAATCTTTGCCTTTACCAACTTACGCTCGTATTACTAATCTGGCCAATAATAAGACGGTGATTGTTAGGGTTAACGATCGAGGCCCGTTTCATGGCGATCGCGTGATTGACTTGTCTTATGCTGCTGCCAGCAAGTTAGATTATCGTAAGACAGGTGTGGCAGAAGTGTTGGTTGAGGCCATTGACGCAAGTCAATGGAGTCCTGCGCTAGAGCAAAGTATTCGCAAGCAGCGTAACTACAGCAGTTTTTCGTCATCACAAAGTGTGGCTAAGGCACCAGCTAAGTCTACCGCTAAGCCTGTTGTTCAAGCGCAGGTCTCACCCCAGAATGAAATTCGCCAACAATATAAACGTGTGGCGGACTATTACGTGCAAGTGGCTGCGGTGTCAAAGATTGGTGGCGCTTTGTTGTTGCGAAATACGCTAGTGCAAGAGCTTAGGCGTTCTAATGTATTTGTAGAGCAGGCTAGTGATCGACCCGATTTATTTCGTGTGTTAATTGGGCCTCTCACAGATGCCAACAGCGCAGTTGTATTAATGCAGCGATTGGTGGCGTTGGGGCGTGGTCAAGGGCTTATGATAAAGCCTTAATTTTCTGCCTCAAGCACTGGTCTCATGCTATAATCTTGGCCGTTAAAAATTGCCAGTGGAAATTTTGAGTTTTCATTGAGCCAACACATTAAGGTAGTTTGAGTATGGCAAATTTTGTGGCTTCGGCTAAATTACTATTCTGTAAAGTTAGACAAGCAATGCAGCATGGGCTTAGGGCTGCGGCGCTAGTCACGGCCGCAACTATGTTCCTGACTGTTAGCCTCGTTATTCCAGCACAAGCTGCTCAAGCATTAGTGCCTCAACCACCCCAACTTGGGGCTAGCGCATATATATTGATTGATGCGGTAACTGGCAAGGTCATCGCTGAAATGAACGCTGATGAAATGTTACCCCCTGCTAGCTTAACCAAGATGATGACAGCCTATATGCTGGCCTATGAGGTGGCTGCTGGTAACGTTTCCTTAGACGATCAGGTGCGCATTAGTGAAAAGGCATGGCGTACAAAAGGCTCGCGCATGTTTATCCAAGAAGGTAAATTTGTTAAGTTGGAAGACTTAATGCGTGGCATTATTATCCAATCTGGCAACGACGCGAGTGTGGCAGTTGCAGAACATTTAGCCGGTACTGAAGAAGCTTTTGCAGACTTAATGAATCAACACGCAACTCGTATGGGTATGACTAAAACTCATTTCAGTAACTCCACAGGCTGGCCAGCAGAAGGTCATTTAACTACAGCAAGAGATCTAGCTATTTTGGCACGGGCTATTATTCTTGACCATCCAGAGAATTACTTGGTGTATGCCGAAAAAGAATTTACCTTTAATAAAATTAGACAACCAAACCGTAATAAGTTGTTGTGGCGTGATAGCACAGTGGATGGCATGAAGACTGGTTATACCTCAGATGCAGGGTACTGTTTAGTGGCATCAGCTAAAAAGGATGGCCAGCGATTAATCTCAGTTATTTTAGGTGCTTCAGGCACCGAAGCTCGAGCTCAAGAATCTCAAAAACTCATCACCTACGGCATGCGGTTTTTTGAAACACATGTTCTTTACGATGCCCAAGAAGTCCTTGCCAAAGCGCGAGTTTGGGGTGGTGCAAAAGATTATATAGAATTGTTACTTGAACGTGATGTAGCCGTAACTATTCCCCGTGGCCAGGCCAAGTACATTAAAGCCACCATGGAAATTAATAAAGGTATTGAAGCACCATTGTCTGCGGGTGATGTATTAGGTAAGCTGGTAATTACCCTAGATACAGACGTCATTCTTGAGCGAGATCTAATGGCCCGTAAAGGCATGCTTGAAGGTGGCTTTTTCAAAGGCATTGCAGACACTCTGAGGCGGATAACAAGTGGGGAATGATGAAAGTTAAGCCTGAAGCCCCTAAAATTGAATTCCCCTGTGCTAACTATAGTATGAAAATTGTCGGTCGTAAAACGGCTGATTATCACGCATGGGTTGTTCAGTGTGTGCAGCAGTTAGCACCAGATCTAGACCCCAAAAAAGTACAGGTGGTTGATAGCCGCAATGGCACGTTTCAGTCCATACGTGTTGCGGTAACCGCCCAAAGTGCAGACCACTTGCAACAGATACACCAAACACTAATGGCCAGTGGAAAGGTCAAACTTGTCCTCTAGCTCAGTCGCGAATGAAGGCGTATTAATAAGACTGTTAGGCCCCCAAGCCTACGAACTAAGCTGGCAAGCGATGCAAGATTTTACCAACCAGCGAGATGCAACTACCTTGGATGAAATATGGGTGTTGCAACACCTCCCCGTATTCACCCAGGGTCAGGCTGGTAAAGCAGAACATATGCTGGACCAAGGCACTATTCCTTTAGTGCAATCGGATCGCGGTGGTCAAGTGACATACCATGGTCCGGGGCAGTTGATGATGTATCTAATGCTAGATTTAAAACGCTTAAGTATAGGTGTTAGGGTGCTGGTTGCGCATATGGAGAAAGCCCTCATCGACTGCTTACACAACTATGGTATCGCCGCCAATGCAGACACTAAAGCCCCGGGTGTGTTCGTGCAAGGCAGTAAAATAGCCTCTTTGGGCCTGCGGGTCCGTAAAGGGTGCAGTTTTCATGGCCTAGCCCTGAACGTAGACATGGATCTTAGCCCTTTTGAACGCATTAACCCATGCGGCTACCCCGGTTTAGATATGGTGCAAATGATCGATTTCACCAACCCCATTGAGTTCGATAAAGTGGCCCTTAATATGTGCCAACATTTAGTAAAACAATTGCAGTACCAACACGTTAATAAAACTCAACAAGCTTGGGTTGAACATCATTGAATATAACCGACGAGCGATAAGTTATCATGGCGACATCATACAAAGCTGAAGCAGGCGTTAAACTTCGTGGTGCCGATAAGGTAGCCCGTATCCCAATTAAAGTGATTCCCACTGAGAAAATGCCTCGCAAACCGGATTGGTTGCGTATTAAGGTGATGAGTTCGCCTGCGATCAACCGTATTAAGTCTAAACTTAGAGAGCATAAGCTGGCTTCCGTATGTGAAGAGGCTAATTGCCCAAATTTAGGGGAATGTTTTAGTAACGGTACTGCTACCTTTATGATAATGGGCGAAATATGCACACGTAGGTGCCCATTTTGTGATGTGGCCCATGGCCGGCCGAATCCTTTGTCCGTAGACGAACCTCGAGAATTAGCCACAGCTGTAGCTGATATGGCGCTTAAGTACGTTGTGGTGACCTCGGTTGATCGTGACGATTTAAGAGATGGTGGTGCGCAGCATTTTGCTGATTGTATTGGCGCTATTAATGAGCGTACACCAGGGACTCAGGTTGAAGTGCTAGTGCCAGATTTTCGTGGGCGTATGGACATTGCCTTAGATATTCTAGCGGCAACGCCTCCTCATGTGTTTAATCATAACTTAGAATCTATTCCCCGCTTGTACAAAAAAATCCGTCCAGGCTCTGACTATCAATGGTCTTTGGATTTGCTGCAGAAATACAAACAGCGGTGTCCTGATGTGTTAACTAAATCAGGCTTAATGTTGGGTTTGGGTGAGACCAACGAAGAAGTATTACAAGTGTTGCAAGATTTACGAGACCACGATGTAGATATGCTCACCCTTGGACAATACTTGCAACCTAGTTTAAGCCACTTGCCAGTGGATCGCTTTGTACCGCCGGTAGAATTTGATGAACTAGGTGCCGCAGCGAGGACAATGGGCTTTAAACATGTAGCCAGTGGGCCTTTAGTTAGGTCTTCTTACCATGCAGATTTACAAGCCAAAGGCGAAGTGATAAGTTGAGCGCTAACGATAAAACTCTATTTTATACTGCGTAATACAACAAATAATAAAATAATATAAGGGCAAATTATGGCGATCATTCATTGGTTAGGTGCTGGACTTTCTAGCGCGCCAGGTATCAAGCGGCTCATCGGTAATGGTGCAGAATTATGGTTGTGGAACCGCACACTGAGCAAAGCCGAAGCCGTTATCCATAATTTAGAAGGTCAATGTCAGGCGCGCACCTTAGACTGGCAACAACTAGCCAACAATGTAAGCAACGGCGATATTCTAGTGTCTATGTTGCCTGGGTCATTTCACCTGCAGGCTGCCCAGTTAGCCTTAGATAGTAATGCTCATTTTGTGTCTAGCAGCTATTTAACTCCGGCCATGGAAGCCTTGAACCAACAAGCCAAAGCAAAAGGTTTATGTTTGGTAAATGAGGTAGGTTTAGACCCTGGTATTGACCATCTTTTGGCCTATGCATTATTAAATGAATACCGTGGATCTGCGGCTTATACAGAAAGTAATCGCCTGGAGTTTAGGTCTTTTTGTGGTGGTTTACCCGCTGAAGAGAATGATTTTAAGTACAAGTTTTCTTGGTCTCCTTTAGGTGTTCTTACTGCTCTACGATCTACTGCAAAATGGCGGGAAGACGGTGAAGTTAAAACCAATAGCAAGCCTTGGCTTGCCGTGCGTGATTACACTATGCCGCTGTCTAAGGACTACAGTGCAACCTTTGAAGCCATTCCTAATCGCGACTCATTGCCTTTTATGTCCCAATACCAGTTTGACCCTCAGTGGCCTGTGGACACATTTATTCGCGGTTCGTTGCGGCTACAAGGCTGGGCACATGCGTGGCAAGATATTTTCAGTTTAGTGGAATCTGCTGAAGGTGCTGATGGGGATGCTGACCTTGCTGCTAAGTCTGATGAGCTTTGGCAGCAGCATGCTTTTAAAGAGGGTGAGCAAGACCGCGTAGTGCTGTATGTAGAGCTTTTGGCTAAAAATCCAGATACTAATCAGTGTATCTGGCGCGAAAGCTATTCCATAGATGCCTTCGGTAATGACAAAGGCAGTGCCATGGCGCGCTTAGTATCAACCACTGTTAGTTTGGCGGTTGAAGCCGTTTTAGAAGAGCGTATCGGTGCGGGTGTTAGTGCAGCACCCAATGATATTGCATTAGTGTCAGATTGGTTGGGGTATTTAAACGATTACCATGAACCCATTAAACACCTTAATCAACTAGATTAACCGTGCAACAACCTCAAAATGCTGTTGTTGTAGGGGCTGGAATGGTGGGCCTGAGCTGTGCTTATGCCCTCCACCTTAGAGGGGTTAAAGTCACTATTGTCGACCGCGATCCAGTGGGAGATAAAACCTCCTATGGCAATGCCGGTGCATTAGCTATCAGTGAATGTGTACCCCACAGTTTGCCCGGCCAAATTTGGTCTATTCCTAAATGGCTACTCAACCCAATGGGCCCCTTGTCCATACGACCAGCGCACATTCCGCAACTTATGCCTTGGTTACTGGCATATCTTGGCCATAGCCGTAAAAAAAACGTAGCGCACATTGCTAAAGCCCTGCAGGCCATTAATGGCAGAGTAAGTGCAGATTATGACCCCATGTTACAAACCATCGGCTATGCAGATAAAGTGCGTGATAAGGGGTGTATTAGAGTCTACGATGATTACAAAAGTTTTAAATTAAGTGCTCAGGAGTGGGATATTCGCAAGCAGTATGGGCAAGATTATGAGCTTTTGGGTGAGAGCGAATTACGGGCCATGGAGCCTGCTATAGGGAAGGCAAAGACGTTTGGTGTATTGCAGCCCCAATGGCGCATTATTGATGATCCAAAGGCCCTTGTTGGCAGCTTGCGGGAGTGGCTAGTAAACCAGGGTGTGGCTTTGGTTGCGGCTAATGTAGATGCCTTAGTAATGCAAGATAAGCGAATTGTGGGAGTTACAACGCCTACGGGAGAGTATTTGGCAGACATAACTGTAGTCGCTGCTGGCGCTTGGTCTAAGCAATTAGCTAAACAAGCAGGCGAACCCTGTTTGCTGGAATCTGAACGGGGTTATAACACCACCTTGCCTTACCCGAATATAGCACTAAGTCATGAACTTTTGTTTGCCGAAGAAATGTTTGCGGTATCTCCTTTGTCTGTTGGTGTACGGGTAGGTGGGGCCTCGGAATTTGCTGGCTTAGCAGCTGCGCCCAACTACAAACGCAGTGATAATTTATTAGGTTTAGCCAAACGCTACTTACCTGAGTTGAACACTGAAAATGGTCAACAGTGGATGGGGCATCGGCCATCTACGCCAGACTCGTTGCCCGTATTAGGGCCTTCAGTAAAGTGGCAGGGATTGGCTTATGCGTTTGGTCATGCCCATTTAGGCATGACTCAGGCGGCGTCCAGTGGGCAAATGTTAGCGGAAGTACTGCTAGAACCAGAAAAAGCTACAGATTTAACGGCCTATAGTATTGGTCGCTTTTGTTGATAGTTAGTGGATAGGTTTACCAGCGAGTTGCATGATTAAGCCGCCCAGTAAGTCCCAGGCATTGGCTTTACTCACGCCTTTTACACACTGATCAATGGCTTCGCATTGGCGCAACATATCTTGCGCACTGCGGCTATTATGTTGTTGTGCTGCAGTGCGAAGATAGTCTTTGCGTTTTTCCCATACCCGCTCCTGCTTAAGTCCCGCCTCAACCCCTTGAGGGTGATTAATGACATTGATTAGCAGCCTAATTTCTCGACTCAGTACCCACAGAATTTCCATAGCATTGGTGCCTTCTTCCTTTAAGCCATAGAGCATAGTGAGGCTGTGGCTAGCTTGGCCCGTAAGGGCGGTATCCACCAGTTGATAGTTACTATAGCGTGCAAGGCCTCCTACATCAGCATCAATATGTTCTGCAGTGATTTCAAAATCGGCACCATTAAGGGTGAACTTCTCCAGTTCCTGAGCGGTGGCAAGTAGGTTGCCTTCAGTTCTTTGAATCAGTAATTGGCAAGCCTCTGGGGTGATTTTTAGCGCTAGTGATTGGGCTCTATTATTAATCCAGCGACCCATGTGTTGGGATTCTAACGGAAAAATTGCAATACACACCCCAACTGTGTCAAGGGCTTTAAACCATTTAGCACTTTGGCTTTTTGAATCAATTTTGCCGCTGCTAATTAACACCAAGTTGTCGGGGTTAGGCTGGGCCATAAGTTGGCTTAAGGCAGTGGCACCTTCCTTACCGGGTTTACCACTGGGCATTCTAATTTCAATTATTTTACGGCTAGAAAAAAGCGACATAGCTTGATCTGAAGCAGTGATTTGCTGCCAATCAAAGCGTCCTTCTACGTGGAATAAATCACGTTCTAAAAAACCTTCTTGGCGGGCTTTGTTGCGTATGGCATCACATATTTCTTGCTGTAATAAAGGTTCATCACCATGCACCATATAACTGCCGGCTAAGCCTTTAGTTAAGTGCTTTTGCAGCTGGTCTGGTTTGATGCGCATGGGCGTTATTCGAAACTAAGCTGACGTGTGATACGACTACCAAGCTGTTGGTACAGTATGGCCCAACTATCGGCTTCAATACGTTCGTTAATGGTGGCGTTAGTGCCGCTTAAATCAACGTCGGTGCTCACAGAAATAGGCAGTGAAGCCTGTGCAGTGAGGTTTGTTTCTGCCTCTAATTCTACATCCTTTGGGAGAAACAGGTACTGGCTGCTTAAAGTGTAGCGCCAGGTTAAGGCATCACCATCACTATCTAAAATGAGTTCGGCTTTGTGTTTTAGTGTGCGTGTTAGTTGCAGTGTGGGTGCTGTGGCATCAGCGTCCACTACAGACTCTAAGACATCTAAAGAAACTTGATGTTGAACCAGGTCGCTCATAACCACAGAGGCTAATAAAGGGTCATCTACATAGAGATTTAGTTGGGCTGGAAAAGACTTTTGGCTTTGGCCTTGCAAATGAAAGCCGCAGCTAGCCATAACAAGGCTCAAGCATAATATACTGAGCCTGCCTAATAGGCCTAATTTAGAGGTTGTGTCGATCATTTTTTGCTTCCTATTTAGGCCAGCTTAGGCCGTGTTGCTCGGTGTTAACTAACAACAATATTAACCAGCTTATTAGGTACCACAATAATTTTACGTACCGTCATATCAGCCATAAAGCTCTGTACTTTTTTGTCAGCTAAAGCGAGTTGCTGAATGGTATCTCGGTCCATATTAGCATCAATGCTAATCTTGCTGCGGAGCTTGCCATTGACTTGTATCATCATATCAATGTTCGACTTCACAAGGGCACTTTGATCCACTTCTGGCCAGGGTGTTTGTAAAATAGTGTCTGTGCCAGAAAACGCTTGCCATAAAGTGTGACATAAGTGTGGGGTAAAGGGCGACATCAATAACACTGCAGTGCTTAAGCTTTCTGCTCTTACGGCACGGCCTTGGTCGCTCATGTCGTCAAACTTAGAAGTAGTGTTGCTCAATTCCATGATCGCCGCAATTGCTGTGTTAAAGGTAGCACGGCGCTCAATATCGTCGCTAACCTTAAGAATTGTTTCATGGGTTTTACGGCGCATGTCTTGTTGCTTTTGGTTAAGTAGACTTGCCTTTAAGGCAGGCGCAGCAGGTGCAGCTAAATGTTGGTGTACTTGTTTCCAAAAACGTTTGATAAACCGCTGGGAACCTTCAAGGCCGGCATCAGACCACTCAAGAGATTGTTCTGGAGGCGCGGCAAACATGGTAAATAAACGCACAGCGTCTGCACCATACTGATCAATCATGGTTTGTGGGTCAATACCGTTGTTTTTAGACTTCGACATCTTGCCCATACCATCATATAAAACTGCCGAGCCATCGGATTTTTTCACTGCTCTGGTAATGCGGCCTTTGTCATCGGTGATTGGATCAATGTCTAATGGTGAGATCCAGTCCTGACCGCCTTTTTCGTCTAGCTGATAGTAGGTATGAGCCAACACCATGCCTTGGCAAAGTAATTTCTTAAAGGGTTCGTCAGAGGAAACAAGGCCCATGTCGCGCATTAATTTGTGAAAGAAACGCGAATACAATAGGTGCAAAATAGCGTGTTCAATGCCTCCCACATAATGATCCACAGGAGCCCAATAGTCCGCAGATTGTGGCGCTAACATACTGTCATTATGGTTAGCACTGGTGAAACGAGCGTAATACCATGAAGACTCCATAAAGGTGTCGAAGGTATCAGTTTCGCGTTCTGCTGCAGCGCCACACTTGGGGCAGCTGGTATTGATAAACGATGCCATTTTCTTAAGTGGAGAGCCACTACCGTCAAATTCAACGTCCGTTGGCAACACTACGGGTAGCTGATCTTCTGGCACAGCTACTGCACCACAAGTCTCGCAATTGATCACAGGAATGGGTGCGCCCCAATAGCGTTGGCGGGAAACACCCCAGTCGCGTAAGCGATAGTTGGTGGTGACTTTACCTTTACCACTCCGATCAAGTTCTGCCGCAATAGCGTCGAAGGCTAATTGGAAATCCATCTCGTCAAACACACCAGAATTAACCAGCAGGCCTTTTGCAGTGTAAGCCGCCGTAGCCACATTCACTTCAGCACTATTATCGGTAGGTCGAATCACTTGTTGGATATCAAGGCCATACTTAGTCGCAAATTCCCAGTCACGTTGGTCATGCCCTGGTACAGACATTACCGCACCAGACCCATAATCCATCAGCACAAAGTTGGCGGTCCAAACCGGTACAGACTTACCCGTAATTGGGTGAGTTGCAGTAAAGCCGGTGTCTAAGCCTAACTTTTCCATGGTGGCCATGTCGGCTTCAGCCACCTTCATGTTCTTGCAGCTGTCGATATACTCAGCCATAGCTGGATTAGTTGCGGCGGCCTTAAAGGCAAGGGGATGTTGCGGCGCTACGGCCAAGTAGGTAACGCCCATTAGGGTATCTGGGCGAGTGGTAAATACTTCTAAAGCGCCATAATTAGCCACCTCAAAACTGAGTTCTACGCCCTGAGAGCGACCAATCCAGTTGCGCTGCATGGTACGAACTTGTTCTGGCCAATCGTCTAGCTGGTCTAAATCGTCTAACAGTTGATCGGCGTAATCAGTAATTTTAAGGAACCACTGAGGGATTTCTTTGCGCTCAACTAATGCGCCAGAACGCCAGCCACGGCCATCAATCACTTGTTCGTTAGCTAATACAGTTTGGTCTACTGGATCCCAGTTAACCACGGCATTCTTTTTATAAACCAAACCCTTGTCTAGCAATTTGGTAAAGAACCATTGTTCCCAGCGGTAATAGGAAGGTTCGCAGGTGGCCAGTTCACGGCTCCAATCGTAACCAAAACCCATACGTTTGAGTTGTTCGCGCATATAAGCGATGTTTTCATGGGTCCACTTGGCCGGTGCTACGTTGTTTTTCATGGCTGCGTTTTCAGCAGGTAAACCAAAGGCATCCCAGCCCATCGGTTGTAATACGTTTTTACCTTTCATGCGCTGAAAGCGAGAAATCACGTCACCAATGGTGTAGTTGCGCACGTGGCCCATGTGTAAACGACCGCTAGGGTAGGGGAACATAGAGAGGCAGTAATACTTCTCTTGGTTAGGATTGTCCTGCACCTCAAAGCTATTGTTAGTTTCCCAAAAAGCTTGGATTTCTGGTTCTATGTCGCGCGCGTTATATTGTTCGTTCATGGGTGCCGTAAATAGTGGTAAAGCCAATATGGCTAGGAAATGAAATCGACGCACATAATACCACTAGAGCAGCAGTAACAGGTAGCTTGATCGATAAAATTGATCGATAAGTTAGGGAGCTTAATAGCTAAGTAAAAGTGACCTGAGGCTTTGGATTATCAAATAAACCTCTAATAATCAATCAATAACAGTTGAATTCCTAATTTACTGTCGTTA
>CAJIZL010000018.1 GCA_905182035.1 Oceanospirillaceae bacterium ASP10-02a
TGCCAGCCACGGAGTTCTTGCACAGCTGCGTTCTCTTTGGGCAACTGGCTTTTGAATCGCTCTAGCCTTGCTTCTATGGCTTTTAGGTAGCGTGGCATCTGCTCTAAGTACTGCCACTGGGTTTGGGCTATAAACTGTTTGTTCATAATACGATCAAGTTGCCCACCGACATCCTGATACACATTCGCCCAGGCTAGGTTTAACTGCCCTTTTAAGGACTTTCTAATAGCATGGTTACGTTTAAGCAATGCTATGCTGAGTGTTAGCACCTGCTTCACGGCCTCTGGATAGTGACCACGCTGCTCTAATGACGTTTTGAACTCTGCCTCGTTAGAAGGCCGGGCTGCGACGGCTAAGCTACTTGGCAAAAACACTAACTCTGCCGCCTGGTCGAATACTTGCTCTCGTAGCTCTTGGGCTGTACCTAGGGCGCCATATAAAAGCTCTGCCTGGCCAAAGGCGGCTAAGGATCTGGTTAGGTGTTTAGTTTGTTCATTCACCGCAAGCCGATAAAGGCGCACTAAGCCATCGTGGGTTGTGGCCTCAGCTTCTTCTGCTGAATCTGTAAACACAATATCTACCGACTTACCTTGGTCTTTAATAGCAGGCCAAACAGGAAGTTTCATGGCGCCCTGTTCTATGGTCATGGTTTCTGGCAGCGCCGTGAAATCCCACTGAGTGAGCCCCTGCTTTAACACTGGGTGCATCGCGCTGGGTTTTTGGCTGATCGCAGTACCGGTGGCATAGTCCCCTAGTAACCGTAACGGGTCTCGACCCTGGGCAATAGGCTGGCCGGCTTCGTCCACTACTTGCACATTCATTAACAAATGCGTTTCCACATCCACTTGCTGCAGCAGATGCACATCAAACGGCCGACCACTCATACGCTGTAAATGTTTTGCTATGGCCTCGGGTAAATCTACATCGTCTGGCGATAGCGCCTCAAATAACGCTTGGGCGTATTGAGGCACGGGCACAAAGGCCTTTCGCTGGGCTTTTGGCAGGCCTTTTAGTAACGCTGCCAACTTGTCTTTTAATAGACCAGGCACTAGCCACTGCAAACGTTTAAGTGGCAGGCGCTTAAGTTGGCTAGCAGGCACTTGAATAGTTACACCGTCTTGCTCATGGTTAGGTTCAAAATGATAGCTTAAAGGCCAACTCATGGCATTCCAGACTAAGCGATCCGGGAAGCTGTTGTTGTTAATGCCTTCGGCGCCATGCTGCATGAGGTCTTCTTGGCCTAAGAACAAATACTCAGGCTGCGACTTTTCTTGATGCTTACGCCAAGACTCAAAACTGGCCGCACTGACGATAGGTGCCTTAACACTTTCCATTTTTCCATTGTAGAAATCAAACAGAACTTGATCATCCACTAAAATATCGCGTCTTCTAGACTTGGCTTCTAGTGCTTCAACGCCTTCGACTAAGGCTTGGTTATGGGCTAAAAACTTGCCTTTGGTAAGCAGATTATTCTGCACCAAACCTTCCATAACCAAAAGTTGTTGGCACACTTCTGGGTCTATTTTTCCATAACCCACTCTGCGCTTACTGGCCAATACCAGGCCATACAAGCTCACTTGTTCAAACGCCATTACTTGGCCTTGGCGTTTATGCCAAGCCGGCTCGCTATAATTATATTTCAACAACCCACCCGCACTCTGCTCTACCCACTGGGGTTCTATTTTGGCAACGCAGCGAGCAAATAAACGTGACGTTTCTACCAGTTCAGCTGCCATAATCCAGGCGGGTGGTTTTTTGGCAAGTGCAGATCCAGGAAACAGTAAGAACTTACGTTGCCTGGGCCCAGCAAATTGACCATCTTCATCCTTACAGCCAATATGGCCCAACAAGCCAGTTAACAACGCCCTGTGCACGGCTTCGTAGCTTGCCAGCTCGGTATTGGTTTTAAAACCCATCTGTTGACACATCAACAACAGCTGTCGATGCACCTCTCGCCACTCACGCATACGCAGGTATGACACAAAGTGCTTGCTACACCAGTTGCGCAATTGGTTTTGAGTAAGTTGTTGGCGCTGATGTTCGTATTCTTGCCACAGGTTTACCAGACTTAAAAAGTCTGAATCTTTTTCGCGCCACAGCAAATGCTGCTGATCTGCCGCTTGCTGTTTGTCTTGTGGCCTTTCCCGTGGGTCTTGAATGGTAAGTGCACTGGCAATAAGCAACACTTCATTTAATGCATGCCAATCATTGGCCGCCACCACCATCCGTCCAATGCGAGGATCTACGGGCAACCTTGCCAACTGTTTGCCTAAGGTTGTTAGTCGACGACTTTGGTCCAAACCACCTAACTCTTGTAATAATTTAACGCCATCGTTGACAAAACGGCTGTCCGGGGCATCAATAAAAGGGAACTCTTCAACCGGGCCCAGCTTTAAATCATGCATTTGCAGGATAACCGACGCCAGGTTGGTACGTAAAATTTCTGCTTCGGTAAACTCTGGCCGGCTAATAAAATCTGCTTCATCATATAGACGAATACAAATGCCAGCTGAGAGGCGACCACAGCGTCCTTTACGTTGATTGGCACTGGCTTGGGAAATAGCTTCGATAGGCAAGCGCTGGACTTTAGAACGATAACTATAACGACTCATGCGAGCCGTGCCAGGATCTATAACATACCGAATGCCAGGCACAGTGACAGAGGTTTCTGCCACGTTGGTGGCTAAGACAATACGCCGCCCCACAGTTTTACCAGACGGTTGAAACACCTTTTGTTGCTCACTAAAACTTAACCGCCCGTATAGAGGCAAGATATGCCAATGCTTTTGCTCCTGTTTGCGCAAGAACAAAGCGATGTCTCTTATGTCTCGTTCGCCCGGGAGGAAAATAAGCACGTCACCGTTGTGCTGCTTACTTTGGCGCTCATGCTGGTCTATTTCTTCTAGTGCATGCTGAATGCCCGTTTGTACGTCCTGATCTTGGTCTGATTTAGACGCAAACAAAGGCCGATACCATAAATCTACGGGGAATGTTCGTCCACTCACCTCAACCACTGGTGCGTTACTAAAGTGAGTGCTAAACCGTTCAAGGTCGATAGTGGCGGATGTAATGATGAGCTTTAGGTCATCTCGACGGGCTAATAGCTGCTTTAAATAACCCAACAAAAAGTCGATATTTAAACTACGCTCGTGGGCTTCATCCACAATAATGGTGTCGTAACGCAGTAAATCAGGATCTTGGCGTGTTTCCGCTAACAAGATGCCGTCTGTCATTAACTTAATGTGGCTAATGTCGCTTACTTGTTCTGTAAAACGCACCTGAAACCCGACTTGCTGCCCCAGAGGTACGTTTAATTCATCAGCGATACGCTGGCCCACAGTTCTGGCCGCTAAACGCCGCGGCTGAGTATGACCTATCATGCCACCAACACCACGCCCTGCTTCTAAGCAGATTTTAGGCAATTGGGTGGTTTTACCGGAGCCGGTTTCGCCCGCTAAAACAACCACTTGGTGTTGACGAATCAATTGGACTAGCTTTTCCCGTTGCCCAGTTACGGGGAGTTGGGGTGGGTAATCTAACGTGGGTAAGGCGTGCTTACGTTTTTGATAGGTGGTTTGGCTTGATAATGCTTTGGTCTCTAGCTGTTGCAATAACTTGTCGCAAGGCTGGCCACGCTTTTGACGTTGGGCAATGCGCTGGAACAATAGTGTGAGTTCGGCTTGGTCTTTGACCATGCAATTAGAGAATGCAGAAGACATATAAAAAGGGGATGATTTTAAAGTGCGCAGTTTAGCATGGTATAGATCTGTGGTCTGCGCTCTAGAGCTAACCGCAAACCACTGATTCTGCTAGTCTCTTAAGGCACGGCGTAAGATCTTACCCACGTTCGTTTTAGGCAGCTCGTCTTTAAACTCAACTTCTTTAGGTACTTTATACGCTGTTAAGTTTTCACGACAATGGGCGATCACATCAGCTTCTGTCAAACCAGGGTCAGACTTAACCACAAACAGCTTCACCGTTTCACCACTCACTTCGTTGGGAATACCTACGGCAGCACATTCTAAAATGCCTGAGTGTTGACTGGCAATATCATCAATTTCGTTAGGGTACACATTAAAACCAGACACAATAATCATGTCTTTCATACGGTCAACTAATCGAATAAAACCATCTTCAGCAAGAATAGCAACGTCGCCAGTTTTAAACCAACCATCGGCTCCCAAAACCGCTGCTGTGGCCTCTGGAAGCTGCCAGTAACCCGCCATGACCTGAGGGCCCTTGACACAGAGTTCACCTTCTTGATTAAACCCTAGATCACTGCCATCTGTTCCAATCACCTTCACTTGAGTGCCCGGCAGGGCTTTACCAATAGTACCTAAACGAATGTCATGGTAAGGGTTAAATGAGACTGCAGGTGAGGTTTCTGTTAGCCCATAGGCTTCTTGTACTTCACAGGCAGTTACTTTTTTCCAAGTCGCTGCTGCTGCTTCTGTTAGCGCCATACCACCAGAAAGAGTATGTTTTAGATGAGAAAAATCGAGCTCGGTAAAGTCTTTGTTATTGCATAAAGCAACAAATAAAGTATTAAGACCGATAAAGGAGGTGAACTTGTGCCTACTTAGCTCTTTAACAAAACCTGGAATATCACGGGGGTTAGGAATCAGTACAAGTTCATGGCCCATATCTGACATAACTAAACTCACCGTAAAGGCATAGATGTGATATAGGGGTAATGGAGCTATTACTACTTCTGTGTCAGTGTCCAAAATGTTCACAATCAGTTCACGCACCTGCATCATGTTAGATACAAGGTTTTTTTGGAGTAACTGGGCGCCCTTAGAAACCCCTGTGGTGCCCCCGGTGTATTGTAATACGGCCGTATCGTCTAGACTTAAAGCAACAGCTGTTGGAGCTTTTTTAGCACCAAGTGCCAATGCGTCACGAAAACTTAGGGCCTGCGGTAAAGCATAGGCCGGCACCATTTTTTTAACACGTTTCACCACAGTGTTAATTAATAAACGCTTTGCAAACGGATGCATGTCTGCCAATTCGGTAACTATGACATGTTTAATACCTGTTTTTGGCACCACTTGTTCAGCAAGATGCGCCATGTTGGCAAGAATGAGTAAGGCCTTGGCACCCGAGTCATTAAATTGGTGCTCCATTTCTCGGGCGGTATACAGCGGGTTGGTATTCACCACCACCATGCCTGCGCGCATGGCGCCAAATATAGCAATAGGGAATTGCAACACGTTAGGCAGCTGGATAGCTATACGGTCACCAACCTCAAGGTCTGTGTGGTTTTGCAAATAGGATGCAAAGTTAGCGGTTAGACGCTCAACATCTTCAAATGACAAAGTTTGCCCCATGCAGCTATAGGCGGGCTTTTGTGCATGTTTATCACAGGCTTCTAAAAAAACATCAGTTACAGATTGGTATTGGCCAAGTTCTACACCAGCGATTTGAATCATAATAGACCTTTAATTATTGTTATGGTTATTGATACCCATGCTAATCAAACATGTGTTTGAAAACCAGTAAAACTTTCAAGTCATTTCTCTAAGCGTCTGAGTTAAAAAAGTTAAACCAAAAAATTAAACCAAAAGCTAACTTAACGCCACACCTTTGTGCAGTACCAACATATTACCAGGGTGCAGGGTATGCCATGTCTCGTTGTCCGTTAAAGGCTCTGTTGCCACAACGGAAACGATGTCATTGGGTGTAGTCTCTTGGCCAAAGTCTACGTTAACATCGGCGTCGCTTAAGCAGGCTTCACCAAATGGCGCTCTACGGGTAATCCAGCTTAGCTTAGTTGAGCAGAAACAATAAAGATGGTCGCCGTCAGAAAGCAGCATATTAAACACCCCTAAGGTCTTTAAAAACTGACAACGCTGTTGCAAGAAATATCGCACTACAGAACTGTCTGACGGCGGTTTAGGAAAAGCCGTACGCAATTCACCCAGCAACCAACAAAACACATGTTCGCTATCCGTATCTCCCACGGGTAAGTAGTGGCTTAGAGGTAAACTAGAGGTATCGGTCAGTTGCCCATTATGAGCAAAGGTCCAATGCTGGCCCCAGAGCTCTCTTTGGAAAGGGTGAGTATTCTCTAAACAGGTATTACCCACATTGGCTTGGCGTATATGACTAATAACAATGTGAGACTTCATGGAATGACGTTGAACCAAGCGTGCAACTTCAGAATTGGAACTAGGCTGTGGGTCGTGAAAAGAACGGCAGCCTTTACCGACATAAAAGGTAATACCCCAACCATCACGATGGGGCCCACTGCCACCACCCCGCTGCATAAGCCCGGTGAAGCTAAAACAGATATCCGTAGGCACATTGGCACTCATGCCTAAAAGTTCACACATAGGGTTGGCTCCGAGCCTGACTTAATTAGCTAAATTTAACCATCATTATCTTGGAAGCCACCCCATATGCTCAAGTATTATTTTGCATTTATTTGGGCGATTTATATGTTCGACGTAACATAACCAATAAAAGCAACAACACAAGGCCTGCCCCACCACCAATTAGCCAACGCCAGTAATTAGATTGAGTCGTTTCAACCTGGCTAGTGGTAGTCTCTGGTTCGGCAATTTCGGCTGCTACCACGACAGTTGCCTGCTCTTCCATAAGTGCCTGTAGTTCTAGTGATGCGGTCTCGTTACTTACCACCAGCTCCTCAGTTTGGCTTGCCGTGTTAGACGAAGTTTCAGAAACCACAATCACTTCTTCTGCAACTGGAACGCTGGTGGTGTTTTGTTGGATCGCTACTATAGGATGCACTCTAAGGCTACGGTTAATGGTACGAATTAGCTGACCATTAACTACCGATATAGTTAGGTTATACATACCGGGTTGATCGAGGGCGGGTAAGTTCATGCGGGTTTTTGTATCAGCTACAAATGCTTGCTGCTGTTTAAACACCTCTTTACCACCCTGGTCCATGACCACCTTAAGATTAAAACCTTGAAGCTGCTCTGCGGATAACAGGTCACTTTGTTCATTGGCAAGCTGAACATCGATGTAACTGCGCTGGCCTACTTTTATATTTTGATGACTTTGTTCCAGCAGAATTTGTAACTGGCCCACCACGTTTACACGTTTCAGGGTGGCTGTATCACTGATTAAGGTCCAGGTACCAGGCGTGGGGTTTTGAACCCTAATCACATCATGGGTTGATGAAGATTGCCATTGTTGGTTAGCTAGGGTTTGTTGTCGTCCAAAAATACGCTGCTTGCCATCCTTAAACTCTACCTGCTCATCGCCATTTTTCTCCACTACAATGGTCATGTATTCAACGCCCAACTGCACCTGGAAGGATTGCTCAAGCTGCTGCACTGGAACTTGTTGGGTGATCACCGTATTGTCCAGCGCCCTTAAGAATATATCTAGCAGCTGATCGGCATCAACTGCCACCTCAAACAACCCATCGGTACGTTGGGCCATTGCGACTAGTGTAGACACATCTGCCTTGTGGGATAAACCAACGGTGTGCACGCGGGCACCCATATCGATGTATTGTTGTAATATAGTTTCTAGTAGTGCTCTGCGGGCACGTTTATTCTCGGCCACATCTTTGCTCACATCAACCATACCATCAGTTAACAATATTACATGTAACTGCCTGCCTTGTGCTTGGTCTTGAGCGTTAAATGACGCTGCTTTAAGGGCTGCCCCAATATCAGTAAATTGGCCAGTGGAGGAAATTTGTTGCGCTGCGACAGCAGCTTGCTGCTGCCATTGGGTATTAACAACACCGTGTGGGACGATAACTGTAGGACTGTCAGCAAACTGCCAAATACCCGCTTTACTGCCTGTGGGTATCAACTGAGTTAATACTTGTAAAGCTGGAATACGCAAGTCATTTGGGTCTGTGTTCTTCATACTGCCAGACACATCGATCAACACTCGAATATCCATCTGGTTAGATAGTGTTTGGCTCAGAGCGGGTTGACTGACGGCCATAACAATGATGAAAAGTGCCGCACTTATACTGCGTATAATATGAAACTTGAACATAGATTCAAACCCAATTATTATTTTTATTCCACATACTTTAACACAATCTAAGGGTACTGCACTAAGCGGCACTAGCTCCCTTTATTCACCAAGTTGTTGGATTTCAATGATGTGTTCACCCCAACGACTCTCTGACACTTTGTCCTCTGATATGGCCCATTTACGCACTGTCATACCGGCTTTTACGGTGGACTTTGGATCACCTGTCACTAATGGATGCCAATCAGGTAAGTCTTTACCTGCAGACACTCGTCTATAACCACAAGTTTCGGGTAACCAGTTGTAATCTGCCACGGTATCAGCTGTAACCAAAGTACAGTCCGACACTTTATCTTGTCGGGTTTCGTAAACGCTACACTGGCAAGACTTAAGGTCCAGATATCGGCACGCCACACTGGTGTGATACATCAAAGGTACGTCGTCATCGATTAATTTTTGTAAACAACAACGCCCACAGCCATCACAAAGGGATTCCCATTGCTGGCTCGTCATCTCTTTGGGTGCTGTTGTTTTCCAAAACCCTGTTTGTTTTGAATCTGTCATAAGGTTTAGCTTATCAGTAGTGATTAGTAGGTAGGGTTAACAGGCGTTTTATACATATCTAGCATGTATTTTTCACGCACTGGAGGCATTTGTAAATAGTAACCCTTCTCATCAATGTTAGACAATATATCTTCTGCATTGGCTTTGGCTAACTTTTTGTCAGCCGTAAGCAGCATATCCATACGGTGCTCGGGTTTCCCAAACATAGACAGCAAAGATTCTGGCACTAGGCTTAGGGCTTTAGTTTTATCCACGTAAAGATACATTTCATCTTTCTTTTTGCTTCGGTAAATAGAACAAATAATACGTTTCTGGCTCATCAATGTGTCTCTTGGATATGTTTATATTCGCTAGCAATAGGTTCTGCAAGGAACTCTTCTCTCCACCCCTTCCAGTTGCTGGGTAAGCTAAACGGTTGTTTTTTCCGCAAGCCTTCAAATAACTCAAGCAGTTCTTTTTTACGGCCCATCAATTGCACTTGTATGGCTGCATTTTCGGCTTGGTCTATAACCACTTTATGCAACCGCTTGTAGTCTCTATTTTCATTTTTAGACAACGGCTGCTGCACTCCTGGCAACACTTCTGATGATACCGCCATAATAGATAGCCATTGTTTTCCATAACGCCTTAAACTACTTGGACGCACATCTTGGCACTGGCCAATTTCATTTAAGTCAGCAGGATTTGTGCGCGCCATTTCAATTAAACTGGTGTCTTTCACCACAAAATTCTTTGGCCTGTTCTCACTGCGAGCCACGCTTTCTCGCCAAGCGGCTAAGGCGCGCAAGCGGCCTACAGAGTTGCCCTGTAAACGCCATGCGTTCTTCATTTGGGTATAGGCCATGTCCGGGGCAATGGGTACTTTAGGCTGAGCCAAGCGCTGCATATCTTCCAAAAACCACTGCCACACGCCTTTGTCTTTTAAGCGTTGCGCTAAAATGTCGTAACACTGCATTAAGTGGGCCACGTCCATTGCTGCATAGTGACATTGGGAATCTCGTAATGGGCGCTGTAGCCAGTCGGAGCGTGTCTCTCCCTTGTCTACAGTTTCTCCCAACAAATCTAATACCAAACTTTGATAACCCGGCGACAACCCCATATCTACAAAAGCGGCAGCAATTTGTGTATCTGCTATGGGTGTAGGTCGCAATTCAAGCCAATGTTGGAACAGCTCTAAATCTTCACTGCAGGCGTGCATGACTTTAAGGGTGTCTGCATCTGTTAATAACGTTTGCAACGGCTGCCAATCGTCAATGGTTAACGGATCGACTAAAAAGGTTTCCCCAGCAGCGGCCAGTTGCAAGAGGCCTGGGATAGGATAAAAGGTATCTACCCTTACAAACTCGGTATCTACTGCAATAGCCGGGGCTTGAATGAGTTGTTGGCAAGCAAGTTTGAGGCCTTCATTGGTATCAATATATTGGTAAACAAGTGACATAGTTAGGTGTAACTCTTACGTCCGGCAAAGGCGTGGGCCAAAGTGCCGCTATCGACATACTCTAGTTCCCCGCCTATGGGAACTCCATGGGCTATACGAGTGACATTAATAGCCTGGGTCTCTAGCTGCTGACGAATTAATTGGTGAATAAAATGGGCAGTTGCGTCGCCCTCTATAGTGGGATTAGTGGCGATAATAACTTCCGTTACATGTTCGTCACTAAGGCGCGAAATTAACGCGTCCAACCCAAGCTCATTGGGCCCAATGCCATCCATGGGTGAAAGGTGGCCCATAAGTACAAAATACAACCCCCGAAAACCTGCTCCCTGTTCGATAGCCAATACATCTGCTGGGGTTTCTACAATACACAAGGTATTAGCGTCACGGTCTGACTGTCTACATATACGGCACACAGGTGTTTCACTATGGGTTCTGCATTGATCACAGCGGCCCACTTTATCAAGCGCAAGGTTCAAGCTATGCGCTAGCACCGCACCGCCTTCACGGTTACGCTCTAATATGTGTAACGCCATCCGTTGGGCTGACTTACGGCCTACGCCAGGTAGGCATCGGAGAGACTCAATAAGATCATCAATAAGGGGGCTAAATGACATGAACGTTGAACCTATAATTTACTTAAAACGGCATTTTAAAACCGGCAGGCATACCCATGCCAGCGGTCATATCAGCCATGTTATTCTGACTAGCCTGCTCTACTTTACGGACCGCATCATTGACCGCAGCCGCCAGTAAGTCTTCTAACATTTCTTTGTCTTCCGACAACAGTGAATCATCCAGTTTGACGCGCTTCACATCATGACGCCCTGTCATTACTACCTGCACTAAACCAGCACCAGCGGCACCGGTAAACTCCGCTTTGGCTAAATCTGCCTGCGCTTGTTGCATTTGTTCTTGCATTTTTTGGGCTTGTTTCATGATATTGCCCATGCCACCTTTTAACATATTTTTTTTCTCTATAATTAGTCTAAGTTTTAGTAGGGTTAACAGGCAAAACACTATTAGCGTCTAGCTGGCCATTAAAAGCAGTGGTTAAACTGGCTACATTAGGATCATTTTGTAATGATGCTATAGCTTGGTCTTGGCTTTCTGTTTCTTGTCTTTGGCGGCTCGCAAACGGCGTTTCAGTTTGAGTTTGTCCAATGTCTATGGCCAACTGCAGGTCACAACCAAACATTTCTTCCAAGGCCTGCCGAATACGGCCCTGATGGGTTACATTAAGCATGCTGCTTTGGCCTTGCTCCAAGGTGAATTGTAATTGTGTGCCTTGTCGTTTAGCAAACACCATATTGGCTGCAATAGCGTGAGTCATGCCCGATAAATTAAGGTCATTAAATACCTGAGTCCAGTTATTTTCATTGAGGTCGGCTAATGTCCAATCGTTACAGGGTTTTTCTGGGCTTGAAGCCGCTACTATCTCAGGTGCTTCTTCTGGCACATCTTGCTGTACTTGTTCTGGGGCTTGTTGCTGCACTAGCGGCGCAGACACTTCTTCCCAAGGTGGCAACTCATTGGCAGGCGCGACTATAGTTTCAGGGTCTAGTATTTTTTGCGGCGCGTCTTGTGGTACCTCTTGTGACACTGTTGCTAGCACTGGCTCTGCTTCAGGTGGCGCCATTAATACTTGTGCCTGAGACGGAGTCGCCGTGGTGCGCATTTGGCCAGCATGTTGCTGCGGCCTAAAGGCGAGCATACGCAACAAGGCCATCTCAAAGCCAGCTTGCAAGTCTGGCGCTGCCTCTAAGTCTTTACGGGCCATAATACCCATTTGATAGAATAGCTGTAGGTCTGCAGGACTGGTATTTTGAGCTAAATCTAACACCTTAGTTTTATCAAATTGGACCGAAACAGGCGCATCGGGCAATACCTGACAAATAGCCACTTGATGTAACAAACTCAGCAGATCTTCTAAGGCTACAGCAAAATCTTGCCCCTGCTCTGCCAGTTCTCCAATGAGCTTAAGCAATTCACCAGCGTTACCCTGTTGTAACTGGCTAACAATGGCAACAACTTTACCCTGATCAATACTGCCCAACATTTGGTTAACGGCAGTTTCGGTTAAGTCGCCACCACAAAAGGCAATGGCCTGATCCGTAAGGCTCAAGGCATCACGCATGCTGCCTTTGGCTGCCCGGCCAAGCTGCCACAATGAAGCTTCTGCAAAGGGTATGGTTTCGCTTGTAAGAACGTTGCGCAAATGTCCTGCCACCTGTTCGGCCGGCATGTTCTTTAGGTTAAATTGTAAACACCTAGAAAGCACAGTAATAGGTAGTTTTTGTGGATCTGTAGTGGCTAATAGGAATTTTACGTGTGGTGGTGGTTCTTCCAAAGTTTTAAGCAGCGCATTAAAACTGCTGGTAGAGAGCATGTGTACTTCGTCAATCAGATAAACCTTAAAACGACCTCGTGTAGGTGCGTATTGAACGTTATCTAGCAGTTCTCGGGTATCTTCTACTTTGGTACGTGATGCCGCATCCACTTCAATTAAATCAACGAAGCGGCCTTCAGTAATCTCAACGCAACTAGAACACACGCCACAGGGTGTGGAACTGACACCTTCTTCACAATTAAGGCATCTCGCCAATATTCGCGCAATGGTTGTTTTGCCAACACCACGGGTACCCGCAAACAAATAAGCATGATGTAAACGCTGTTCGTCTAAGGCATGAACCAAGGCGCGTAAAACATGCTCTTGACCCACCATGGTGTGGAAATTTTGGGGCCGCCATTTACGGGCTAAAACCTGATATGACATGCAGCGTGCACTCTCTCAATAAAAAGACAACCTAGAGACAGACATTATATGAGCCACGCACAATTAAAGCTACCAACTAACCTGCCACCAGCCACTTCAATTGCAGCAGTGTGATTCTCCATCGGTTCAAGTAATAAAACTAGCTAGAGCGAGCGGCCGCCTATTCACTTCCAACTTAAATATATCAGGGCGATTGCAGCACCAACTGACATCAAGCTCTTTACTAGTGGAACGGGCACAGTAATGTCAATGTCAGCGTTTAGAATATCGGCTTTTTAATGCATAGTTTTTCTGTGCTAGGCACATGTCTTTTTGAACTAAGGCTCTGACTCATAAACCACTTCAGTGGCATAATTGGGTTGCTTGTGCATGGCCCAGTAGGCGTCTTTTAATTGCTGGGTTAAGGGGCCTATTTGGCCATCTCCAATCACATTATCATCTACCTGTGTGATGGCCATGATGCCGCCAGCCGTGCTCGTAGCAAAGGTTTCGTCTGCATTTCGAAAAGCGTCTGCAGACACTTCGCCAAACACTACTTGCATGCCTAGTTGTTGAGCCAATTGTATGGCAGTTTGACGGGTAATGCCCAGCAGCACGCCTTCTGCTGTTGTGAATAACTGGCTATCTTTAATAATAAAAATATTAAACCCTGGCCCCTCTTTTATGTTGCCATTGGCATCCACCACGGCGGCAGTTTGCGCGCCTCGGTCATAGGCTTCAAACTGCCCCATTACCAAGTCTAACCAATGGTAGTTTTTAATTGTAGGATCAACAGATTCGGTAGGTATACGTTGCTGTTGACTTATAGCTATGTGTAAGCCTTGGTCTGGCTGACTAATCCACACAAAGGGCACTACAAATGCAAAAAATTGATTAGAACAAGTGCGCGGATCTCGAGACCCGGGCTCAGGCTGGCCACGGGTAGTAATCATTTCTACATAGGCATGGCGCAAACCACTTTGCGCCACAAGCTGCAATAACAATGCCGTCAGCTGGGCTTTATTATAGGGAATCGACATGCGCAACTTTTCCATGCCAGCATAGTAACGATCCAAATGTTCGGTCAAATGGAAAAAATGCCCTTCCCACACATGAGCCACATCATAAGTGGCATCAGAATGTAAAAAACCCCAATCTAATAGCGATATTTTAGCCTCACTAATGGGCACTATTTCACCATTTACATAAGCTAGGCTTTGAGTTGTCATAGGTAATGCCCCAACAGCATAATACTGGTTATTGGTTAGCCTGTTGTCGCTGAACAATATAATATGTAGAGGCTATAATAATTGCCGTACCGGCTAAGAATTTTAGCGTTATGATTTCATCAAATAGCAGTATGCCCACACCTATCCCAAAAGGAATAGCAAGAAAGTGCAAGGGGGCAAGTATAGAAGCCTGAGCATACATATGACTCTGAGCAAGGAAATATTGCTGAAAACTTGCCAAAAAACCTAAAGCGATAAGGAGATACAGGGAGTCTGGAGTTGAAAGACTAGTAACGGCTTCAAAACTGTCTAGGCTGTAGGTTAACAACCCAGCAAGAATTAGTCCGGTGAAGTTATACCAAATAGACGTTGAAACTGCAGGATCTGTTCGGCCTAGTACTCGCAAGTACACAAACATGAGAGCTGAAAACACGGCGGCAAGCAGAGCGTATAGAACACCCCAGAGATTCAGTGCTGGTGTTATTGGAAATATAAGAACCAGAACGCCCAAGAAGCCAACTAAAACTGACACTAAGCGCTTCAAGCCCACTTGTTCTCCAGCAATTACAACGGAGAAGCCCGTTATAAAAATCGGCATGGTCTGGGTTAGCGCTGTAGCAAGGCTGATATCGATGTTGGTGATTGCTAAAAACCACGTGGTTAGCCCCAAAAAACCGAACCCAGTTCTTAATGCAAGGCCCGGAATATTAGTAATACTAAGAAACTTAGGACCCCTAGAATAAATTGCATAAGCGACTAATAGTGGGAGGCAAAATAGGTAGCGAAAAAACAAAATCAAAAACACAGAAAAATCTGGTTGCAAGACTTTTACCATACTTGCCAAAACAAATGACATGGCGAGTTCGCCAATCAGGTGAAGCGCACCCATTTTATTATTACTTTGATTAATGGTCACCATTTTGTGCTGCTTCCTTGGTCAAATAAAATGTAATACGCCACCAAATATGGTGTTTCGAATGCCTTATTAAAGCATCATAGCTTCAGCAAAAATAATAAATTACCAATTAAACTGGTCTTTATTTTGAAACAAAAATATCTTTTGGGTTATCCCTTGAAAAATAACGCTGATATGCTTGTTTATAACCATCTTCAAGATGCTTTGTAAACAGTTCTGTATTAAATAATGGCTTAGATAACCTATTAGCATTCAACTTCTTGTTGACTGCTAATAACAGTTAAACAGTTTGTTGAATTAATTCGGAGTACCTGATAACCGCCTGCCCCCTGCATTTTGTTTGCAGTAAACACAAGACCCCAAGTGTGCCTGAAATGAGGTTGAAGATGTATGGTACGCGAATGCGAAAGAACCACACGCGATAATGTAAAGACTAATTGTAAGCTAAAGGATTAGCCATGTGTTCCACCATGTGGTCCACTTGCTTCAATAAGTGCCTAAAATCAGCTAAATTGCGATATAAATCAAGAGAATGGTGGTACCCCTATCAGCCACACCTCGGCACACAAATCCACCGCTGTGGCTGCTCCCTTCCAGGCCTGACCAGGTTTACGGTTTATCGTTGCGTGGGGACCAATAGGGCTACCATAACGATCACAATCGAGCGATTGCGAGGTGAGAAGTATAGGCAAAAAGCCTCTGACTCTCAAGTGGTTTTTGTACAGACATTACAATTACACCGGTCAGTTTGGTCCCATGATTATCTTCCTCAAACGCCGTAACTAGCGTAAGGCAAAAATTCAACCTCTTGCGCGTCTTTACCACAAGTATTGGCTTTCACTACAGCTAACCCGTCACCTGTCATTGCAGTAGTGAGTACACCAGAATTTTGATTGGTCATGGCTTCTACAGCTAAGCCTGATTGTGCGTTCGAAACTAATCGAACACGGAGGTATTCCTGCCTTATACTTGGCCTTGTGGGTGGATTAACCAAACGTGCGCTTAGGCTGTGCCCTTGTGTACTGGTACAGCCTTGAAGCGCCAATAAAAACGGCCGTGCTATCACCATAAAGGTCACCAAAACACTAGCTGGATTGCCAGGCAAACCAAAAAATGGGGTTTGTTTCACGCGACCAAATGCCAATGGTTTCCCCGGTTTAATAGCCAGTTTCCATACATCCAATTGGCCTAGAGTTTCGACTGCACCTTTAACATGGTCTTCTTCACCTTCGGAAACGCCGCCACTGGTAATAATAATATCAGCCTGGTCTGCTGCCAAGGATAGGGCTGATTCTGTAGTTGAGCGTTCGTCTGTGATAATGCCTATGTCGACTAATTCCATACCCAACTGATCCACTAAACCAGCCATCAAAAATCGGTTTGAATTATAGATTTGACCTGCTTGCAGGTCTTGGCCAGGATTAACTAATTCACTTCCCGTAGATGCGATGGCAACTTTTAAAGGTCGGTACACGTCTACGTGTTCTATACCCATGGATGCCAATACACCTAGATGCCGTGCTTCTAACTTAGTGCCAGTTTTACAAACCACCTGCCCTGCCACCACATCTTGGCCTTTGAGACGGATGAACTGACCTGACTTTTGGCCCTGCTCTAAAGCCCTAGGCAGTATACAGATACCACCTTCCACAATTTCAACGTCTTCTTGGATCACTACCAATTGGGCATTATCTGGAACTTCCGCACCGGTAAAAATCCGCGCGCAAGTATGGAGTTTTAGTGTACGTGGCACCTGCCCTGCAGCTACCCGTTGACTTACAGGAATGACGTTTAGGTATAAGTCCTCTACTCGCAAGGCATAGCCATCCATAGCACTATTGTCCGCAGGTGGCACAGCCACGGTAGAAACCACAGGCCCACTTAGTACCCGTCCTCTGGAATGAAATAGCGACACACACTCCGACGTCAGAACACATTTTGCGGTTGCCATAATTTGTTGCTGCGCGGCAGGTACACTGGTAAGGCTCGTTTTTGTAAACATACGAGGCGTTATGACAGGTGGCGGGAAGCAGAGTTAAACGTCACCATTTCCACAAAATTACAGGGCCTATGCTGGCTGTCTAACTGATCTTTAATAATGCCATCCCAGGCTGTACGACAGGCACCAGTAGAACCGGGCATACTGAAAATCACGGTACGATTAGCTACGCCAGCGACGGTGCGAGACTGAATAGTGGAGGTGCCAATTTCAGCATAAGAAAGGCTTCGGAATAACTCACCAAAGCCTTCAATCACTTGATCAAACAAGGGTAATAACGCATCGGGGGTAGTGTCTCTAGCAGTAAAACCAGTACCACCAGTCACCAACACAGCGTGTACATTGTTGTCGGCAATCCACAGACTTACGGCGGCACGTATTTGGTATACATCATCTTTAACAATGGAGTGCTGCGCTAAACTGTGCCCGGCACCTTGTAACCGCTCAATCAGTGTTGCGCCCGATTTATCAGTTGCTACGGTACGGGTATCTGACACGGTTAATACAGCAATGTTAATGGGTTTCTGCTCGGTGTTGGCGCTCTTCATAGGTCGTTTCTCTTATCTGCGGCTCAAGAGTAAAAAATAACACAGGCAGTATACAGGCTGTTTGCCCTAGATTGTATTTTTGATAGACACTGCACCTTAGCTAACTCTATTCGACCTTAGCCTTACGACATTAGTTTTAAAGACTTTAGTTTTAAAGACTTTAGTTTCATTCACTAAGGTCTAATTTTCAATGGCCACCAACTCGCTAGACTAGTCCCCAACCTAGAAGCACCTCTGCGTTGAATTGCTGGTTGTGCTCATCTCGGTTTAACAACAATAAATTGGAGTTTGCCATGACAGATGTAAAATCTGAAAAAACAAATCACACTGCTGCTGGTTGGTCCCGCCGCGATGTATTGAAAGCCACATCAGTTGGTGCTGTAAGCGCCGCTACACCAATGTTTTTTACCCAAAATGCATGGGCAGAAGAAGCCATTGGCAACTATCCAGTTAAGGGTAGTGAAGTAGTATTAGGTTTTAATGTACCTCAAACAGGTGCATACGCTGATGAGGGTGCTGATGAATTACGTGCCTATAAGCTAGCCGTTAAACACTTGAACAACGGTGGTGGCATGCTCGACACCCTTAAACCAAGCAAATTAACCGGCAACGGCATTTTGGGTAAAAAAGTTACTTACGTAACAGGCGACACTCAAACTAACGCCGATGCGTCACGTACTTCTGCCCGTCGTATGATTGAGCGTGACAAAGTAATTATGGTTACTGGTGGTTCTTCTTCTGGCATCGCCATTGCCCAACAGTACCTTTGTAACGAGCTAGGTATTATCTTTATGTGTGGTTTGACTCACTCAAACGACACCACGGGTAAGGACAAGCAACGTTATGGTTTCCGTCATTTCTTCAACGCTCACATGACAGGTAAAGCACTATCTCCCGTATTGAGCAACGAATACGGCAAAGACCGTCGCGCCTTCCACTTAACTGCTGACTACTCTTGGGGCCACACCCAGCAAGAGTCTATGCAGGAATTCACAGAGAAAGAAGGCTGGTCAACTGAAGGCAACATCATGACGCCTTTGAAGACTACTGACTTCTCTCAGTATCTATCTCAGGTACTGAACTCAGATGCAGACGTTCTGATATTGAACCACTACGGCGCCAACATGGTTAACTCTTTAACCAACGCCGTAAACTTTGGCATGCGAGACATGCAAAAGAATGGTAAAAACTTGGAAGTCGTAGTGCCTCTATATAGCCGTTTAATGGCTAAAGGCGCAGGTTCAGCTAACATCGATGGTGTATTAGGTACCTCGGGCTGGAACTGGGCATTGGAAGATGAAGGTTCTAAAGTGTTTGTAAAGGCCTTTAGTGATGAATACGGCTTCCCACCTTCACAGGCAGCGCATACTTGTTATGTGCAGACCCTTTTATATGCCAACGCATGCGAAATGGCCGGCACTTTTTACCCACCAGAAGTGATTAAAGCGCTTGAAGACTTCGAATTCACTGGTGCTGGCAACGGCCCAACCTTGTACCGTGGTTCTGATCACCAGTGCATCAAAGACATCTTGGTTATGCAGGGTAAATCACCTTCTGCACGTACCAGCGACTTTGACTATTTACAGATCGTTGATCAAGTGGCTGCGAAGACCGTTGATTATGATCCAGCCATCTTTGGTGGTGAGTTAGGTCCATACGTACCGGCATAAGCTGTATGTAGCGAACTGCACGGGCCAAGTTTAACGCTGGCCCGTTTTTTATTTACCCATATAATACTAAAAAAAATACCATGATTTTGCCACAGCAACCAATGGGAGTATCTCCAAAATGGATATGACGCTCAACGCTTTTACCCTATCTTTATTAACTGGCTTACAGCTGGGTTCCATATACGTGCTCATTGCTCTGGGCCTCACTCTTATTTTTGGCACTTTGGGCGTAGTTAACTTCGCCCATGGAGCTTTGTACCTTATTGCTATATACCTAGCAGTGAGTATCAACAACGCCCTAGGTTTTGGCCTAGCGCTGATTCTTGTGCCCCCTATTCTATTTGTCATAGGGATACTTTTGGAGCGCGGTTTAATCCAGCGCTTCTATAACCGGCCTCACACCGACCAAATCTTGGTAACCTTTGGTTTAGCCATTGTGTTACAGGAACTTTTAAAATGGATTTTTGGTGCGAATAATATTCCTTTTGCCATCCCTAGCTGGGGTAACGGTATCATAATGCTGCATGATTACCTGCCCTTCTTAGAAGGTTTTGTAGTCTATCCCAAGTGGCGCTTGATCTTAGTTGTGGTGTCTATTGTCACGGTAGCAGCTGTATTTGCTCTTTTACATCTAACCCGCTTCGGCTTAGTAATACGAGCTGGTATGCGCGATGCTGAGATGCTGCAGTTCATGGGTGTTAACATCAACCGCCGCTTTATGATTGTATTTGGTCTAGGGGCCATGATTGCCGGTATTGCTGGTGTGTTTGGTGGCCCAGTAACTCAGGTATCACCAGAAGTAGGCATGCAACTCCTTGTGCCTTCCTTTCTTATTGTGGTTATTGGCGGTATGGGCTCCCTTGGTGGAGCCGTGTTAGCGGGTATTTTAATCGGCATGGCCCAAAGCTTTACTGCGCCTTACATCTATATTAATACCATTATCATTTACCTAATCACTGTTATCATTTTATTAGTCCGCCCCCGTGGCTTATTGGGTGCCAAGGGAGTATTTGAATAATGATCACTCAACAGAACTTTTGGCAACACAATAAAGCAGTGTTGATGTTCGCTTTGGTGGCACTAACCATGCCCTTATGGTTTCCTCTAATCGGTGGTTACTCTGGCCTAGATACAAAAATTATGATCTTCTGTATCTTTGTGGTGGGTTTTGACATCTTGCTAGGTTTTACTGGCTACTTATCTTTTGGACATGCGGCCTTCTTCGGTATTTCGGCCTACACAACCGGCATAATGTTAAAAAACTTCTCCGACAATATTATCCCAGCCATTATAGTAGCGGTCGCTGCAGCAACGTTGGTGGCTTTAATTATTGGTTTACTCACATTAAAGAGAACAGGTATCTATTTCTCTATTCTCACCTTGGCGTTTGCAGAGATGTTTGATTCTATGGCCATGTCCATGTTGCAAAAATGGACAGGGGGTGAAAATGGTTTAACAGGCATGCCAACGCCTATGCTGTTCGATCTAAAAATGCAGGGTGATACTGTATTTTACTTTTGCGCACTCATGGCAATTCTTCTGTATTACCTCGCCAAACGCATTGAGCGTTCGCCTGTAGGCTTAATGATGAAAGCCATCAAGTGCAATCAAACCCGTTTAGAATACACTGGTATTAACGCCCGTAAATACAAACTATTGGCCTTTGTATTGAGCGCTATGTATGCCGCTGTTGCAGGTTCTTTAATGGTGGTTTATGAGCCCTTTGTAGGTCACGAATTCCTTGGTTGGCACCAATCAGGGGAAATTGTCATCATGTCTGTAATCGGTGGCGTAGGTACTTTGGTTGGGCCCATGTTAGGCGCAGGTTTCATGCTGTACTTTGAAAACGTCTTATCCGTTAGTCTTGGTGAGCAGTGGCTGCTAGTGCTTGGTGTCATCTTTATGGTGGTGGTTATCTTTATGCCAGGTGGTTTTATGGAGGCTGTAGCTCGCCTCAAGAAACGTTTTTTCACGACCATTGACGGCGAATAGGAGACTAAACCATGGCCATATTAGACATACATCAAGTGTCCTTAAGTTTTGGTGGTTTAAAAGCCTTACAAAACGTTAATTTAAAAATCGAAAAAGGGTCCACCCACGCCCTTATAGGGCCCAACGGCGCTGGAAAATCGACCTTACTCAACGTGTTAACGGGCATGCTTAAGCCCGATGATGGTTCAGTGATGTTCGATGGTAAACCGTTACTTAATGTTAACTCCTTCGACATTAACCAGTTGGGCATTGCTAAAGTGTTTCAGACACCGGCAATTTTCCCAGAAATGACCGTATTACAAAACGTCACCATTCCAGTATTTGCTGCCAGAGACGGATCCTTTAACCTAAATATGTTTGAGGGTCGCAGTAGACAGCGCCCTCTTATTGAGTTTGCTGAGCAACAAATTTGTGAACTGGGCTTAGAAAATCATATGCATTCCTTAGCTGGTAGCCTATCGCGGGGTGATAAACGACGCTTAGAAATGGCTATTTGTCTGGCTAATAAACCGCGTTTATTGTTGCTTGATGAACCCACAGCAGGTATGGCGCGTCATGAAACTGAAAAAACCATCGAATTACTAAAAAGTATGAATGATGGCATTACCAAAGTGATCGTTGAACATGATATGAATGTGGTATTTTCCTTAGCTGAGAAAATTTCTGTACTAGCGCAAGGACAGATTATTGCTGAAGGCTCGCCTGATGAAATTAAAGGTCATCCCAAAGTTATTGAAGCCTATCTTGGCGAAGCTCAAGTTTAATAAGGCCATAAGGAAGCAGACTATGAATGAAAGTAAAGTAGACGCGCCTCAGACCTTCTTCTCTTGCCGCGAGTTGAACGCCTTTTATGGTGAAAGTTACGTGGTACAGGGTGTATCTTTTGATATTCCAGAAGGTGAAATTGTGGCTTTACTGGGCCGCAATGGTGCAGGTAAAACTTCGACCCTGCGTGCTATAGCAAGGGCCAGTGAGCCAGGCCTAACTAGCGGTGAAATTTGGCTAAATGGCCAAGCATTGCACGAGATGAAAGCTTTTGAAGCCGCTCGTTCCGGCGTTCAAATAGTGTGCGAAGATCGTCGCATTATCCCAGGCGTGACCGTAGAAGAGAACCTCATATTAGCCCAAATAGCCGAGCCTATCGGCTGGACTTTAGAAAAGATATACAGCCATTTTCCAAAGTTAGAGGAAAGGCGTAAGCAAGAAGCGTCTTCCCTGTCGGGGGGTGAACAACAAATGCTTGCCCTCGCACGCGCTCTGGCTCGTGACGTTAAGCTATTGTTATTGGATGAGCCTTATGAAGGTTTAGCACCAGTGATTGTTCAAGAAATTGAACGTATGCTGCGGGAAGTTAAATCAATGGGCATCACAACCATTATTGTTGAACAAAATGCTGTGGCAGCACTGAAGTTAGCTGACCACGCTATTATTATTGATTCGGGTGAAATAGTATTTACTGGCACCGCCCAAGAAGTACTCGAAAACCAAGCCTTACGTGAAGAGTATCTAGCTGTTTAAGCCGCCCACAATTAGTATTGTGTGACTTGATACATACGGCTAATTAGCCATATCTGCAATGAGGCGGTCTAAAAGTTGACCGCCCAAAGTAAACTGCTCTAGGCTAATGTACTCATTCGCTTTATGGGCTTGGTCTATGTTGCCAGGACCACAGACTAAGGTTGGAATACCAAGCTGTTGTTGAAACAAGCCACCTTCCGTGCCAAAAATCACCTTGCTATGGGCGTCATTGTTAAGCAGTCCCTTAACATAGGTCACTAACTCAGCTTCTGGTTCTATTAACAACCCTGGATAGCTAGCAGTTTGTACTATGTTGATACCGGACTCAGAGGCCACATTTTTCATCTTAGGCTCCAGCTCAAACTTGGCATAATCAGCAATTTTCTGTACCAAAGGGGCAGGGTCTTGTTGTGCTAGATAGCGAATTTCAAATTCAAATTCACAATGGTTAGGCACTATATTGAGGGCAGTACCACCCTGTATAGTGCCTGTATGCAAGGTGGTGTAAGGCACCTTGTAATCATAGTCGAAAGGTCCGTTTAGAGCAGACTGCTGAGCCATGTTATTGATATAGACCACCAACTGAGCCCCATAATCCACCGCATTAACGCCTAAAGGAGCTTGGCCTGAATGGCAAGCGTGGCCGGTCACTTGCACACGATAACTAGCTTTGCCTTTGTGCCCGATCACCACCTGCATACTGGTGGGTTCTCCTACTATACACATAGCTGGACGAACCGGCAGCTGTTCCAATAAAGTAAGTAACCCTCGTACCCCAACACAACCAATTTCTTCATCATAAGAAAAAGCCAAATGAAAAGGCAATTGTAACGGTTGGGCAAGCATTGCTGGCACACGGCTTAATACCAAGGCAATAAAGCCCTTCATATCGGCACTGCCACGGGCAAACAATTTGCCATCTTGTTCCACTAAGGTAAACGGGTCGGTAACCCAGTCTTGTCCAGCCACTGGCACCACGTCTGTATGGCCAGACAACATAATACCGCCTTTATCTGGCCGTTCTGAATTAGCGCCTATGGTGGCGTAAAGATTAGCTTTTTTACCACTGGCATCAGGCACTAGCTGGCTGTTTATGCCATAGTCTCTGAGGTAATTTTGAACAAACTCTACTAATGCTAAATTAGACTTGTAGCTGGTAGTATCAAAACTCACCAATTGTTTCAAAATCTGCTGAGCCGTGACATTCAAGGACATTGTTACAAATCCCCAGGAACGCCATAACTTGGCGCAGAACTCGGATCTATAGCACGAGAATTGTAGTCCATCATTTGTGGTTGGTATGCTTTCCACAGATCCATTAGCTGAGCAATAGGGCCATCATCCGCCCAATCAACCCGCAGGTCGACCAATGGCCAAGGGTGAATGTGGGCAACTTTAAGGCCCGCTGAATGCACAGGACCTTCTTCACCCCCCGCATCCACTCCAGCCTGTAACGCTAATAGTAATCGCTGTGCCAAGTGCAACTGACTGTGTTGCGCAAAAGTGTCTGCCATGGCTTGGGGTACGGCAGTGGTAATGAGTATATTACCAGCCGCAATGCAATCATTACCCTGTACTACAGCGTTAGTGCCTAGGGTTTGATTACCAGTAAAACTGGCACTTTGGCCTTTGGCATCAATCAAAGCTAATTGCCGATATTCAATAAAGTCACGCCCATTCACCAAGTCACTAATAACTTGATCAGGGGTTTTCCCTTGCTCCAGACCATCCAACATTAGGTTCCCCAAGCTTGGGTCCGTTATATTTTGGGTGGCAGCAGCCCCTACCCCCGCTCTAATCCACGGGCAACGGCTAGCCACACTGATACTTGAAGTAGTGATGGCCACACCCACCATGCCAGTGCGTTTACAAAACCCAGATATCGAAAATGTCATAATTGAATCTCATTGTTAATTAATAGGGTGAATCTTGGCCTTGCGCTCCAAAAAATGAATCTGATTCATAATGGTATGGCATTTCTACTTCGCCAGACCTAAATCGTGCAATACGGCTGGACTTACCTGCGATAATTTTCCCTGTATGTTCAGAAGGAACTTGCGGTTCCATCAGTGGGTAATTATCTGCTGCTGTGAGGTCACAAATCAATAACCTTCGTGAGTTTTGTGACAAATTTGAGGTGCCACCATGAAGGCACCAGGTGTTCATTAGGCATATATCCCCCGCTTTACCTTCTAATTTAGTTGCCGTGGCCTCACACATGGCCTGCGCTTCTTCATTTACTTTACCAACAAATTGGTCGTCCTTGTAATGGCTATATTGCGGCCATAAGTGAGACCCGGCCACTATTCTTAAACACCCATTTGCTTCAGTCATGTCATCCAATAAGACCAGTAGCGTGACATGATCATCGTTAGTGTGCACATCAAAGGGGTGGTCTTGATGGTAATCTACCCGTGTCACCATACCCGGCAGTTTGATATTGAGTTTACAGTGATGAAACTTAACATTGGGCCCTAACACATCGACAGCAGCTTCCACTGCAGGGCCTTCAAACAACACATCCCTATAGGCTTGGGATATGTCCACTGGATTATTGATACGTCTTAATTTGGGATGTTGTTTACTGTGGCCAGGTTCAAGATCAAACCTAGATTTTCCATTACGTGTGGCACCATAATTTTTGTTGTGGTCACGGCTTTCTTCTATCCAGCCTTGTAACTCTTCTGCCATGGCAGCAATCTTATTTGCACTGATAGCTTGGGGGATTAACACGAATCCTTGGTCTAAATACGTTTGTTTTTGTGCTGCTGTTAACATCGTCTGCAACTCCACATGGTTTATTCAATCGTCAAGCGTCTGCTTCAGGGATAATGGCTTCTACGTCAATTTCCATGACCATTTCTGGCCTCGCTAAGCCTTGTACTATTAGCCCTGTAGAACAGGGATGGATACCTTTTAGCCAACGACCAATAACCGTATAGACTTCTTCACGGTAGGCACGGTCAGTAATGTAAATGGTGGTTTTACAGATGTGTTCCAATTTGGCTCCAGACTCTTCTAGCAGTGTTTTTACACACTGCATAGCCATTTCCGCTTGTGCAGCAGGATCACCGATACCCACCATATTGCCGTCTAAGTCGAAACCTGTTTGGCCACGCAAAAAAACCCGATTACCCGCTCTTACTGCCATACACAGGTCATTATCCATGCCTTTACCTGGGTACATTTTGGCGGTGTTAAACTTTCTAATTCGTTGGTGTGCCATAGGTTAATTTCTCGTTTTTTGGTTAAGTGAATGATTGTCGCAGTTTAGGCCGCTGCACATGAGTTGAGACGTGTGGTACCAGCGTAGGCCTGCTTGCAGTAAACGAGGCTTGCGTCTGTATCTGAATCACCATTGGCATGAACGTCGGTAACTAAACCAAATACTACCCAGTGGCTAGCACCGTCAATAATTTGGCTCACTTCACAATCAAAACTAGCTAAGCTGTGGTTTATCATCGGCTGGCCTGATTCGCTCTTGATCCAATCCACTAGGCTAAACTTATCGCCCTCCTGAGGCTTAATTCGGCCAGCAAATATATCAGATTCCCGTGCTTGCTGCTGGCTCAATAGGTTTAAACAAAAGCGCCCGTTAGACTTAATCGTCTCTGCCAAGGGGCTTAGTTTGTGTACACAAGCCAAAAGAGTGGGTGGGTCTGCCGATACAGAGCAAAATGAACTAATGGTTAATCCCGCCATACCAGCATCGCCAGAGGTGGTAACAACAGCAACGGAAGACGCCGCATTACTCAGGGCACTTAAAAATTCATCACGCATAGGATTCTCCTACTATTAACCGTTAACCTTGTTAATCCATAACTCGGTCAGACAAGCCCGCTGCTTTCTTAACAAAACTCAATGGACCTTCGAAATCAAAATTATTGTAAACCGTGTTTAAATGGGCAAAAGGTGGCGACTGTGCAAATAATTGGAAGGTCACCTTATGGCCTGCATAATCAGAATTAAGTAAGTCACGACCAAACGCCAATAACCGGCGGCGGTCACCTGAACTCCAGCGTTCATTAACAGAATAGAATTTTTCTAACCAAGGCTGGGTATCAGGGTTAGCAAAATCTGCTGCACTAGGGGTGACACAAATTTGCCCACCACACAATTCACGCGCAATATGCATCATGGCTGGCAGTTGACTACAGGCATGAACACGACCAGTGTATAAAAAAGACTGGTTGGGCATCAACAAGCCATTAGGGCTTGGCTCGGCCATGGCTATAGCAGCTGTTAAATGGGCATCTATGCCTTCTCGATAACAAATCAATTGAGCTATTTTTTCCCGCACCGCTTGTTGTGAATCAAGACCAGTCTGTCGCACATTATGTAACGCCGTGCCAATCATTAGGTCTGCAATGTGTTGAATACGTTCAACAAAAGCCAAAGCACTATAACGGTGTAAAGTACCGCGAATAAAAGTAGCTGCTTTGGTATGTTGATAAAATAATACGTCTTCCCAAGGAATCAGCACATTATCAAACACCAATAAAGTGTCTATTTCATCTGCACGATTGCTCAGTGGGTAATCTTCTGCACTGCCACGGCCTGCAAAACCACTGCGGCAGATGTGCTTTAAACCAGGTGCATTCATAGGGCATATAAAACCTAAAGCATAATCAGACAGCTCTTGGTCCCCCCAGTTGGCTATAGTAGGCTTAACAAACGCTTGGTTAGCGTAGGCTGCGGCAGTTTCATACTTGGCTCCACGGACAATAATACCTTCATCGGTTTCTTTAACCGCGTGCAACAACATGTCTGGGTCTTGGTCTTGGGGCCGCTTTGAACGATCACCTTTGGGATCTGTATTGGCCGAAACGTGAAAGGTGTCTGTTTTGAGGACTCGTTGAATATGGCGTTCAATGTTGGCACCAAACCTTGGGTCAACTTTATTGAGCATGTCCGAACCATCATATAGAGACCACATTTCACCAGCGGTTTCATCGCCTACACGAGTTACCACTGCTCCTACGTCATACATTATGCGTTTAATGGCTTGCCGTTTAGCCTGCCAATCTGCTTGGGTATGGGGCAGTTTAAAACCAATACAGTTACGCTCTCCCGTAGCCTCATCAACATAGGACATCGCCTCTTGATGGGCTTCCTCATGGGCCATGTCGTAAATGCGTGCACGGATATCAACGATGGGTTTAAAAGCCGGATGGCTAGGCACGTCGGTAACCTTTTCACCATCAATCCAAACTTCACGACCATCTCTTATTGATTCACGGTATTCGTCGCCAGTACGTAACATACAAACTCTCCAAATGAGGCACTCAATGTCCTCAATAAATAACATGAATCAAGTATGCAATGATGTTAGGATTAAATAAAATAATTTAAATTGAGCAAAAAGATAAATTAAATTTATAGGCAAACAATCCAATGCTTAAAGTCACCCTCAAACAATTGCATTACTTTGTTACCGTTGCAGAGCATCAAAGCATTTCCGCCGCCGCCCGCAGCCTCCATATTTCGCAACCTGCTATTACCCACGCCATGGGATTGTTGGAGGACCATTTTCAATTACAGTTATTTTTGCGCCACCATGCCCAAGGCGTCTCACTCACCACATCTGGACAAGATTTATTAGTTAGAGCAAGTAGCCTTTTAGCCCATGCTCATGAGTTAGAAACCAATGTAAAACAATTAGGCCAAGGTTTGTATGGGCGTTTGGAAATAGGCTGCTTTTTTACCTTAGCACCCATGTACATGCCGCCGTTAATTACGCAATTCTTACAGCTGCACCCACAGGTTGATGTACGTTTATACGAAGCTAATCAAGATGAACTCAATGAAGGCTTGCACACGGGGCAGTTTGATTTGGCATTTATGTATACCTTAGCATTAGGCCCAGATTTAGCGGCAGAAGTGCTAGCAGAACCTATGCCCCACATACTGCTAGATCCAAACCACGAACTAGCCCATCAAGACAGCATAAGCCTTACAGAATTAGTCGATTTACCGATGGTGTTATTAGATGTGGCACCGAGCCGAGATTATTTTACTAGTTTATTTCGTAATCAAGGTTTGGAACCATGGATTCGCTACCGTTCTCCGTCTTTTGAAACCGTGCGTGGATTAGTGGGTCATGGTATGGGCTATTCGGTGTTGGTCACCCAACCTATGGCAAACGTAGACTACAATGGCAACGCATTATGTTTACGTCCAATTAAAGAGGAGGTAGAACCTGGCTACATTAGCATGACATGGCTAGAAGCCAAAAGGCCTACACGCCTAATGCAGACCTTTCAGGAATTTGCTAAACAGCACTTCTCAGCTACTCAATGAGCCACTTAATGAATCAGTTTGTTGTTGCAACGCATGCAGCAATACGCCTTCGCGTAAAGCGCCTGTAGAAAAATAAATACGGTCTAAATTTAAGCTCAGCATAATACCTTTAAGTATGGCATATCCCGCTGGCAGCACTTCGCCTCTATCTGGCCTCAAACCCTCTATAAGCACCTCATCCAAATGATCGAAGGCTAATAGCTGTCGTTCAATTTTAGCCATCGAGGCCAAGTCTAGATAAGGCCTACCATCTTCTTCCAGCGCACTAAGAGCGGCTAATGCCTTAACTGTGCCTGAGGAACCAATACACACTTGCCAGTCGTCCCAAAAGTAGCCTAGAGAGGCTTTTTCAATAGTGTTTTGGGCTGCTTCAACAGCATTTGTTATATAGCTTTGTTTTATTTTGCGTTGCGGGAAAAATTTGCCACTAAACGCCACACAACCCATTGGAAAGCTTTGCAAACGTTGGGGGATGCGTTGACCTAATATCAGTTCGGTACTACCCCCACCGATGTCGATGACCAGTTTTTTACGTTGCTGGTAGGTAGTGGAGGACACCTCCCCCACTACACCAGAAAAGATCAATAAGGCTTCTTCGTCACCGGTAAGCACTCTTATTGGCACACCCAATATAGCCTCAGCTTGGCTTATAAAATCAGCGCTATTTTGTGCTACACGCAAGGTATTAGTAGCAACCACATGAAGATTATTAGGGTCGACTTTTATCAATTTAGGGGCCAAACGCCGCAGACAATCTAATCCACGATCCATTGCTTCTTGACTGAGGTGACCTTGATTATCCAAACCTGCAGCCAACTGAACCTTTTCCCCAGCCCGGCTAACCACACGATAAGGGTTCTCACCGGTGTCCACTAAAGTGGCATGAAAGCTGTTAGAACCAAGATCAATGGCAGCAACTAAATAAGTCAATGTGTGGTATCCAAAAATAATCAAATATCAGTGTATCAAACAAACCTAGGCAGGCCAATTATGTCTTTTTTGTCAATAATTTTTGCAAACAACAATTGTCATTATGCTGTCTGCTCCATATTAGTGCAAATGCACTTGAAATCGATTTACAGCGCACCAAATTTGGTGCATCGAGTTTAAATTTATGATTATTTTTCAACGTATAATACTGTTTTATATGATATTTATTACCTTGGCACGATAATCGCAATAGCAAGGTTAGCAATCACAACAACTAACAGAGACCCCCATGGAAAATAACTTATATGAACTCCAGTTTGCCCTGGATACCTTTTACTTCTTAATTTGTGGCGCTTTTGTCATGTGGATGGCCGCCGGTTTTGCCATGCTTGAAGCTGGCCTGGTACGCAGCAAAAATACCACTGAGATTCTCACCAAAAACTTTGCTCTGTTTGCAATTGCCTGTGTCATGTACCTCGTTATGGGTTATCAAATCATGTACGGTGGTGGCTGGTTTTTAAGTGGCATTGAGGCCATCGATACCACTCAGGTATTAGCTGACTCAGCAGCAGAAGGTTTTGGTGGTGCCTCGGTCTACTCCAATGCCTCAGACTTCTTCTTCCAAGTCGTATTTGTTGCAACTGCTATGTCCATTGTGTCTGGTGCTGTGGCAGAACGAATGAAACTATGGTCATTTTTAGCTTTTACCATAGTAATGACTGGTTTTATTTACCCCATGGAAGGCGCCTGGACTTGGAACGGTGAAGACGTCTTTGGCTGGTACAATCTTGGTGAGCTTGGTTTTTCAGACTTTGCAGGCTCTGGCATTGTGCACATGGCCGGCGCTGCTGCTGCTTTAGCTGGGGTAATATTACTTGGCGCACGTAAAGGCAAGTATGGCCCCAATGGCCAAATCAAGGCCATCCCCGGTGCTAACCTCCCCATGGCCACTTTAGGAACCTTTATTCTGTGGATGGGTTGGTTCGGATTTAACGGTGGCTCCGTGCTTAAGTTAGGTGATATTAACTCAGCTCACTCTGTCGCCATGGTATTTCTTAATACTAACGCCGCAGCAGCTGCAGGTGCCATTGCAGCGCTAATAGTGGCCCGTATTAAGTTTGGCAAAGCCGACCTCACCATGATGCTCAACGGCGCTTTAGCAGGCCTAGTCACCATCACTGCAGAACCTTCAACCCCTACAGCTCTGCAAGCCAGTCTTTTTGGTGCTCTAGGTGGCGTATTGGTAGTATTTAGCATCTTAGCCTTGGATAAACTCAAACTAGACGATCCTGTAGGTGCCATTTCCGTGCATGGCAGTGCCGGCTTGCTAGGTTTGATGTTAGTCCCTGTGACTAATGATGGTTCCACAGTTATGGGTCAAATGATCGGTGCACTCACTATTTTTGCATGGGTATTCCTAGCCAGCTTTGTGGTGTGGTATATCATCAAAAAAGTGCTTGGTATTCGCGTCACTGAAGAAGAAGAATACAAAGGGGTGGATATTTCTGAGTGTGGCATGGAAGCCTACCCAGAATTCACTACCCAATAGTTTTTACTCATTATCTAGCCTTGACAGAGGCCTACTTGCATAGCGAGTAGGCCTCCTTTAGTGTTTGCTTGATGATTAAAGGCGATAACATTGCTTAGGCATGCGGTCTTTAATATAGCCAGGTGCATGGGCGCTGCTCATAAGGCGATTACGAAGTGTTAAGTGCTTGAGTTGGTAGCTTTCTAAAAATGGGTCTGTATTTACACTCATGGTTAATAATCTTCGTTTAGGCCACCGTCATCAGGGATTTCTGATTCGCGGCGGGCAATAAAGTCTAACAGTTGATCATCAATGGCTTGATCTATTTTAGGCTCTTCATATTCGTCTAATTTCGCCTTGGCTAAATTTAACGCTCTTTCAGTAATACTTTTGCTGCCGTTGGCAATCCATTGTTCGATGTTATTGTTATCTAATAACTTGGGCATGTAAAAAGCCCGTTGAAAGTTGTCTTGGGTGTGGGGGTGACCAAGATAGTGCCCACCTGGCCCCACATCTCGCACAGCAGCTAAAGCCTCATCAAAGTCATCCCAACGGGGTCCTTCTGCCATACGGTATGCCATAGCACATTGCTCTGCATCTACCATGAATTTAGCCACAGAACAGTGCATGCCAGCTTCATTCCAACCAGCTGAGTGCCAAATGTAGTTGGCCCCCGACATCATCACTGCCATAAGGTTAACGCCGCTCTCGTAGCCTGCTTGCGCATCAAGTACTTTAGCCCCACCTAAGGTATTGGAGGTGCGCCAAGGGACGTCATAATGGCGTGCCATTTGCCCAATAAGAAAATTCATTAAACAAATTTCTGGTGTGCCCGCCATAGGGGCACCAGATTGCATAGATACAGTGGCTAAATAATGGCCATAAATAGCAGGCGCACCTTTTTTGACCACTTGGGTATAAGCCAAGGCGGACAGTGCCTCGGCATTAAGCTGTACCACAGCAGGAACCGTAGAAGCGGGTGTATTTGCGCCGCCCAAAACGAAGGGTGAGCAAAGTACCGGTTGATTGCGCTTCACAAAGGCCCGTAAGGCTCCCAACATGGTGGCATCCCAAACCAACGGCGAATTACCATTAATGTTGCCGGTCGTCACAGGGTGATCGTCAATATAGTCTTTGCCAAATAAAATATCACACATGTCGATAACGTCTTCAGCATTTTTGCCAGACGTGGTCATGCCCATAAAGGTCTTGTCAGAATACTTCATAGACGAATGGGTAATGCGTAAATGTCGCCAAGGCACGGCATGATCCATGGGTTCTACAATATGATGGGCCGAAGAGTGCAAGCCTGGGCTCATGTGGGCCAACTTATGAAACATCGCTAGATCATCAAGTGTAGGGTTGCGCCGTTTATCTTCCAAATCACGTAAAAAAGGTGCCCCTGTCATGGGTACAAAAATACAATTCCGGCCCCCTAACTTAAGATTGTTTTCTGGGTTGCGAGCATGGTATTCAAGGTCTGAAGGAATACTTTTTATCAATTCACGAATATGGTGACGATCAAACTTAACTAAATCCCCTTCTACCCTTGCACCGGCCTCGCGCCAATCTTCTAGGGCAATGGGATCGCGAAATATCACACCCACTTCCTCTAAGATGGCCATAGAGGCATCATCGATCTTAGCTATTTGGTCTTCATCCATAGGTTCTGTATAAGGCAAACCATGGCGCAGGTGAGGCAACATTTGCTCTATGTTATGACAACGTAACAACTGCCTGTTGGCACGCCCACCACTGCGCTGACCGCGTATGGGACGTGTCGCTTCTGCAAATGCCTTGGTCATGTTCACTCCAAACTGATATTAATGCCATACGTTAGGTATTTTTGGGTTAACATTCAAACGACATTTCCATAGCAATACATAACTTAATGTTATTATCTTTAACAGTCCTGGCATAAGGAGAATATTTTTTGTTACGCAAACAACTACCAGGCATTAATGGTTTGGTCACCTTCGAGGCGGCAGCACGGCATTTGAGCTTCACCTTAGCCGCCAACGAACTTTGCGTTTCTCAAGCAGCTGTTAGCAGACAAGTAAAACGGTTAGAAGAACAGCTGGGTTGCCCAGTATTTCATAGAGCTCAACGCCGTATAGAGCTCACCAAGGATGGCCAGAAACTGTTTCAAGCGGTGACTATGGGTTTAGGACACATTGCTACGGTAAGCAGTGATATCCGCCGTACCCAGTCCACAGGACAAATTACCATCGCTTCAACCTTAGGATTTTCTAGCTTTTGGTTAATGCCACGTATTCGCGCTTTTCATCAACAATACCCCGACGTAAAAGTACACGTTATTGCATCGGACAATGCCCAAGAATTACGCTCAGATAAAGTAGACCTTGCCCTTACGTGCGGTAACAATCAATTACAAGGCAACCAGACCCATTACTTGTTTTCTGAGCAGGCCTACCCCGTGTGCAGCCCAGAATACCTGCGCAATCGACAAAAACCAGAACAAGCCTCAGATTTATTACAACACCGACTATTACATTTAGACGAACAATTGTGGGATAACATCGGCTGGGATGCCATTGACTGGCCAGCATGGTTTAGTCATTTTAATGTGGATGGTTTAAACACGGATGATGCTGTGAAAATACCTGCAGGGTTTACCTTTAACAACTACCCTTTGTTAATCCAAGCAGTATTAGAAGGTGAAGGCATTGCCCTAGGCTTTGAGCATACTAGTGGCGACTTAGTGGCTCAAGGAAAGCTAGTTCCATTGACTGACAATGTGTGGGATACGGGCCGTGGTTACTACCTCGCTATTAAATCCAATTTGGTACACCACCCTGATGTACAAGCCCTAAGCCAGTGGTTGTTAAATAGCTTTTAACAAGGTCAGGCCTCCCGGCCTGCCCTCATCTCACGCATAGCGATGGTAGCGCTCACGCCCAAGTTAGTGAAAGGTTGCGGTGGTAGCCAGCTTGGTCCATCTTGACCTAGCTGTTGTTGCAGCAATTCACTGTCTTGACCTAGTGCTAATTCTGCTAATAATTTACCTGCGGCGGTACCCCGCGCTATACCTAAGCCATTTTGGCACACGGCCGCAAAGACGTTCGGATGACACTGGCCAAAATAACTGGCTTCATTATTCGACATACACAATAAGCCACCCCATGTATGTTCAAATTCTAACTCTGGCAACATGTGAAAGCGGCGCTTAAAACTGATTTGATGTTGAGCCTTTATGCCCTTCAGCTGAGCTTGTTGGTATTTTAGACGTGGACTACAGGTAACCACACTGCGAATGAGTAACCGCTGATCTACAGTTCGGCGAAGGGTTGCTCCAGCAGGATGTGACGGAATTAACCCCCAATTAGTGTGACCGCCTAGGCGTCTTTGTTGATCCTCATCCATAGGAGAAGTCATGCTGCCATAAGTACATACATGTACTAAACGACCTTTTTGTTGACCAAAGCTTTGCGCAAAACCGTTATTACATAAAAGTACTTGAGGTGCCGTAACTTGACCATTAGCTGTGGTTAATAGATGGCAATTTGCGGCGACCTTACGCCCGTTTTTGCCCCCGCTGCTACCCCAAAGGTACTCAGTTACAGGGGTGTTTTCGTACACACTTACGTTAGCGGGCAAATGCTCTGCACAACCCTGTACGAAGGCTGCCGGCTGAATCATCACCGTACCTGGGGTAAACACACCACTGTGATAGTAGTCTAAGCCAGTAATTTCTTGCATTTGTTGTTTTGACAAAAGACTAAATGGTTCACTTAAGTTAACCAAACCTTTACCGTAAGCTAATAGACTTTTGCCACCAGTAGCAGAAGTAGCGCCATGTATCTTTCCGGTCTCGCTCCAGTCACATGATATGTTATGTTGCTCAACCATCGTCTTGGCATAGGCAATACCCGAGCGGTTAAAGGTAATCATATTCCGATCCCTAGTCTCATTAGCAGTGTAAGCATGGCTATTAAGGGAATGGGGCAAATCAATCATAAAGCCCGAGTTGCGGCCAGACGAGGCCATGCCAATAGCTAAGGCGTCCAATAATACAATATGCTTTTCCGGTGCTAGTTCTGCCAAACGACGAGCTGCAGCAAGACCGGTAAAACCTCCACCAACAACCAATATGTCTGCCTCTATATTTCCCTGTAGGCTTGCATTAGGCACCCTTGTGGGGAGGTTTTTATACCACCCACAGTCATTTTCATAATTTGGCAGAATTTTAACGACTGCCATTAATCTAGTTCCGCCTCTGACTCAGTGGATAAATCTAGCCAAATAGTTTTGGTCTCTGTGTACTGGTCATGGGCTAACAGTGAGTTGTCTCGGCCACCAAAGCCAGACTGCTTGTAACCCCCAAAAGGAGTGCTCATATCCCCTTCGCTATAGCAATTAACACTCACTGTGCCAGCTTTAATAGCGCGGGCTACATTATGAGCACGGCGGCCATTACTAGTGAATAGGGAGGCATGTAAGCCATAACAGGTATCATTAGCTAGGGCCACTGCTTCTGCCGCGGAGTTAACAGTCATCACCGCTAACACCGGCCCAAACACTTCTTCTAGGGCGATGGTCATGTTGGGGGTCACTTGGTCAAAAATAGTAGGCTCAATAAACAAACCCTGCGCCAACTCCCCCTCTAACTTGATGGCACTGCCACCGAGTATTAACTCAGCACCCTGTTCTTGCGCTCCTTTAATATATGCCATCACCTTACTAAAGTGTTCTTGGCTGATCATGGCACCTAGTGCATTACGTGGATCCATTGGATCTCCAGTGATCCAGTCGCGGGTTTTTTCTAGCACTTTTCCCATCAATTGTTGTTTGATGGCACTGTGTACAATAAGCCGTGAATTAGATGAGCAGTTTTCGCCCATATTCCAAAATACTGCATTAACAACGTGTTCTGCCACTTCGTCTAAACGTTCTGCATCATCTAACACGATACAAGGGTTTTTACCGCCGCATTCCAACACCACACGTTTTAAATTACTCTGTGCTGAATACTGTAAAAACAGCCGCCCCACTTCCGTAGAGCCAGTAAACGACACTGCATCAATGTCTTGATGTAAACCTAAACTTTTACCACAGGTTTCCCCTAAACCCGGTAATACGTTAATCACCCCAGCTGGTACTCCAGCTTCATGGGCCAGTTGCGCTAAACGTAAACATGTCATGCTGGTTTGTTCGGCGGGTTTAAGTATGACGCTGTTACCAGCTGCCAACGCTGGGCCTAATTTCCAAGCGGCCATTAACATAGGAAAGTTCCACGGCAACACACAAGCCACAACACCAATAGGTTCGCGCTGTATTAAACCCAAAGAAGTATCCCCAGAAGGGGATATTTGGTCATATATTTTGTCGATAGCTTCTGCATGCCATTGAATACAATCGATGGTTTCAGGCACATCAATGGCCACACAGTCTTTAATAGGCTTGCCGCTTTCAAGGGCTTCCATCACCGCCAATTCTTGCTCATTACGTTTGATGAGCTTAATGAATTTAATCATCACTTTTTTACGTTCAGAGGGGTGTTTTTTACTCCACACACCGGCTTCAAATGCCTGCCGTGCTTTGTCGACAGCAACGTCTACATCGGCCCTATCGCAGGCACTAATTTGGCCTATTTCCTGCCCTGTTGCGGGGTTTAAGGTACTAAAGGTTTCGCCGCTTATGGCTGGTGTATAACTGCCATTTATCCAAGCATTACTTGGGAAATCTATCTGCGCCGCGATGGCAAGGTATTCTGTTTGCGTTAACATGATGTTATGCCTCAGTGGAATGGTTACAAATTTGCGCAATGGTGGTTTTAACAGTGCGCACGATGACTTCAAACTCGCGTTTAAGCTCGTTATTCATGTCTCGCAAAGGTTTACGTACAGGGCCTGTAACAATGCCCTCTAACTGGCAACCGTATTTGATGCACTGAACAAACTTACCACCCTGTTCAAGGGTTTGCATAAGCGGTAATAACGCCGTCATGATCTTACGGCCTTTAACAAAATCTTGCTCCACCACACAGGCATGGTAGAGCGCGTGGTGTTCTTTTGGCAAGAAGTTAGCAGCGCCTGCCACCCAACTCTGAGCCCCCCAAGCAAAAAATTCCAACGCTTGATCATCCATACCACAACTGAGTTGAATATGAGGAAAACGACGAGCCAATAAATGTACCCTATTAATATCACCACTACTTTCCTTAATAGCACAAAAGTTAGGCCGCATGCTCAAACGTTCCAAACACGCTTCGTCCAGTGACACACCAGTTCGGTCTGGAAAGTTATACAACATAATAGGCAGGTTGGTGGCTCGTTCTACTGCTAAGCAGTGGCGTGCTAATTCTTCTGAGGTAGGAATGGCGTAATAAGGAGTGCCCAATAACAGGCAATCTACACCAGCCTTATCGGCCTCTTGAGCAAAATAAATGGCATCTTCTGTGCGTAACGCCCCCACACCAGCAATTAATGGCACGCGGCCGCCTATGGCTTCTTTAGCTAGGGCAAACATTCGCACTCGCTCAGCTTTGTCCATGGCGTAATATTCGCCCGTGGTGCCACCGACAATAATGCCCTGTACGCCAGCGGCGATGGCTCCATCTACAATTGCTGCAAAGCCTGCTTCATTAATCGAAAAATCGTCATTAAAGGGAGTAATGACGGGGACGTAAATACCCTTGAATTGCATAGTAATCTCGCATTGTCTACAGTGTTGCTAGTTTAGAACCTGCCAAGCTGCTGGGTCAAACAACTTATTAGCCAACCCATACATTACATAACGTTATATAGGGCCCATGGAGGCACTACAGGTTTAAATCTTCAGCACCAATGTGCATTTACCAAGGTTAATTGTGCACTTACATCTAATCTGACAGTGTATTGCATATTGTTATTGGCATTATTATTGTATGCTGCTACTAGCATCATCCATTTTCTCGCTTTAGCTACCCTTGTACAAAATTCATGCAACTTCACGTTCACCAAAGTACCCTTGAACTAGGCCAAAGCCATTGGCAAAAATACCTTTCTATATCGGCAGATCCATTTAGTCAATACGCGTTTCACGCCGCTTTAGAATACAGTGGCAGCGTGGGTGGTGACAGCGGTTGGCAGCCTTTGCACCTTGAAATCACTAACGATGGCGAGCCCCTAGCTCTCATACCTAGTTATGTTAAAACCCATTCGTGGGGGGAGTATGTATTCGATTTTGAATGGGCTAACGCTTATCAACGCTATGGCTTAGAGTATTACCCAAAACTTATTAGTGCAGTACCTTTTACCCCGTGTGCTGGCCCACGTATATTACTAGTCAAAGGTGCTGATTTATCCAAGGCTCTGACTTTTTTAACGCAGCAATTGCCCCACTTATGTGCCCAACTAAAGTTAAGTAGCTGGCATTGGTTGTTTGCTCAAAAGCCTGATTGGCAGCCTGCTCAACAGCAATTATGGCACCAGCGTACTGGCTGCCAGTACCATTGGTACAATCAAAATTACAGTCAATTCGCAGACTTTACCGCTCGTCTAACCTCACGTAAACGCAAATCTATTAATAAAGAACGCCGAGTGATTGCTGAACAAGGTATAAATTTTACCTGGCAACAAGGTAGCAGCATTAGCCCACAAGCCTTAAAAGAGTTTTATGCCTGCTATCAGAGCACTTATCTAAAACGCAGCCGGCAGGGTTACTTAACCTATAAATTCTTCTCTGAGTTACTCACTCAAATGCCAGACAACCTGTTACTGGTGACCGCGTCAAAAGATCAAACGCCTTTGGCCTACGCATTATTTTTTGTCGATGATCAAACACTTTATGGACGTTACTGGGGCTGTTTGGAAGAGGTGGATTTTCTTCACTTTGAGACCTGCTATTACCAAGGCATTGATTATTGTATCGCCAATGGTATTTCTCACTTCGACGCAGGCGCCCAAGGTGAACATAAACTTGCTCGTGGATTTTTACCGCAACACACCCGTTCTTACCACTATTTGGCAGAATCCGGGTTTAATGATGCCATCAAACAATACTGTGAAGCAGAAGCCCAGCAAATAGAGGCATACATGGGATGGGCAAAAACAGCCCTGCCTTATAAAACCGAAGAGCATGGTTGACCTTTTAGTCATGAACCCCTTATAACTTGACCCTTTGGGCAGCAAGCCCTAACCTGTCACCCTCGTGATCAAACAAGCGTTTCAATTATGACTTTTACCAAGCCTTCTGGGCCCTCTGCAGCCTATCCTCATTTATTAGCACCACTGGACCTAGGCTTTACTACATTAAAAAATCGAGCCATCATGGGCTCTATGCACACCGGCCTGGAAGAGGCAAAAAATGGTTTTGAGCGCTTAGCCGAATATTTTGCTGAACGTGCCCGCGGTGGGGTTGGCCTTATCGTTACAGGTGGCATCTCACCAAACCAACAAGGCCTAACCTTTGCAGGTGCTGCCGCGTTGGATAACCCAGATAAAGTAGCTCAACATCAATTAATAACCCAAGCAGTGCACAATGCTGGGAGTAAAATTTGTATGCAAATCTTGCATACTGGGCGTTATGCTTACACACCAGATGCCATTGCACCATCTGCCATTAAAGCGCCTATTAACTCTTTTACTCCTAGAGCTATAACTAGTGAAGAAATCGAGCAACAGATTGAAGACTTCGCTAACAGTGCCAAATTGGCTCAAAATGCTGGTTATGATGGCGTAGAAGTTATGGGAAGTGAGGGCTATTTTTTAAATCAGTTTATTGTTACCCGAACCAACCAACGTGATGATGAGTGGGGTGGTAGTTATGACAATCGTACTCGTCTTGCCATTGAGGTAGTTAAACGTGTACGTGCCGCCGTAGGTGAAAAGTTCATCATCATCTACCGCCTTTCCATGTTAGACCTAGTACCAGAAGGCAGCAATTTAGACGAAGTGGTGCAGCTAGGCAAAGCCATTGAGCAAGCGGGTGCAACTATAATTAATACTGGCATTGGCTGGCATGAGGCCCGCATACCTACCATTGCCACCAAAGTGCCCCGTGCGGCCTTTACGTGGGTTACACATAGGGTACGCAAGCATCTAACCATTCCTGTCATAACATCTAACCGTATTAATACACCAGAAATAGCCGAAAGGGTTTTAGCTAATGGAGATGCAGACCTGATATCCATGGCCCGCCCTTTCTTAGCTGACCCAGAATTCGTCAACAAAGCTGCCGCAGGGCAAGCTGAACGTATCAACACCTGTATTGGCTGTAACCAAGCCTGCCTAGACCACATTTTTAATGGCAAACTAAGCAGCTGTCTAGTAAATCCAAGAGCTTGTGAAGAAACTCTCATTATTATTGAACCAACAGAAGCTAAAAAGACCATCACCATTGTGGGTGCAGGCCCCGCTGGTTTAGCCTGCGCCATAACTGCAGCAGAGCGTGGTCACAATGTCACTTTATATGATGCTGGTAGTGAAATTGGTGGCCAGTTTAATATTGCTAAACGTATTCCTGGCAAAGAAGAATTTTTCGAAACCCTACGCTATTTTAGTGTAAGGCTAAAAGAGCTGAATGTTGATGTGAAACTTAATACACGTTTAACTACTCAGCAGTTAAACCAAATGCAAGTGGACGAATTAGTTTTGGCTACAGGGGTTAGCCCACGTGATCTTGATCTACCAGGCCATGACCATGCTAAAGTGATTAACTACTTAGACGTTATTAAGGGCGCAGAAGTAGGCAAAAAAGTCGCCATTATTGGCGCAGGTGGTATTGGTTTTGACGTGGCTGAATTTTTGACCCATGGCAACAGTGAACCGAGCAAAAATATAGCCCAATTTATGTCCCAATGGGGTATTGATATGACCATGCAAGCTCGTGGCGGGGTTGCTGAGATGCCACAAAATATAGAAGCTTCTCCGCGCAAAATTCACCTGTTACAACGTAAAACCAGCAAAGTGGGCGCTGGTTTAGGAAAAACTACCGGCTGGGTACATCGTACTGGATTACAGCAAAAACAAGTGAATATGATAGCCGGTTGTGAGTACCAAGCCATCGATGACCAAGGCCTACATTTGACTATTGCTGGAGAACGCCAGATTTTAGATGTAGACCATATCATTGTATGTGCAGGCCAAGATCCAGATCAACGTTTGTGTGACGGTTTAGAACGCGCATACCATTTGATCGGAGGTGCCGATAAAGCTAATCAGTTAGATGCTAAGCGTGCTATTCGTCAAGGTACGTTACTAGCCATTAAATTATAGGGCACTGAATATGGGATACAGTACATTTGACCTAACCATCAACAACCATGTGGCCCATTTACGTTTCAATCGACCACAAAAATACAACACTATGAGCTTAGAATTTTGGCGGGAATTCCCCCACGCCATTAACGCCATAGATGAAGGTGCTCAAGCTAGGGTATTGGTCATTAGTGGTGAAGGAAAGCATTTTTGTGCAGGTATGGATTTATCCGTATTTACCAGTGGTGCCATTAAACGGCCTAAAGACCCTGCCCGTCGCAATGAACACATGCGCCAACTAGTATTGCAGCTGCAAGCTATTATTAGCAGTGTAGAAAATATGCGCATACCTGTATTAGCTGCAATTCAGGGGGGTGCCATCGGGGGCGCGTTAGACTTAGTATGTGCTTGTGATTGCCGTTATATGAGTGAAGATGCTTTTGTCAGCATCGAAGAGATTCGTTTAGGCATGGCAGCAGATTTGGGTACCCTACAACGTTTACCTCGGCTCATAGCACCAGGCTTAGCGAAAGAATTAGCTTATACGGGCCGCAGAATGATGAGCCAAGAAGCCCTAACAAGCGGCTTAGTTAATCAAGTTTTTGGTGATGCAGAAACTATGCTAAAAGTAGTTATGGAACTCGCACAAACCATAGCCAATCATTCACCTCTAGCGGTTCATGGATGCAAAGAAATAATGAATTATGGCCGCGACCACGACATTGCAAATGCCCTCAAATATCAGGCTACATGGCAAGCGGGTATGTTACAGCCGGAAGTAGATATGATGGAAGCAATGACAAGCAAAGACCAAAAACGCAACCCAGAGTATGGTGACCTACTACCGACAAACTCCGCCTTTATCAAGAGCTAAAATAGTTCAAACATAGTTAATCAGTATTTTTTATAATGCGATGTAACATTGTCTTTAAGGTCTCTGCTGCATTACTATCTAGCCCGTCCAAAGCATTGCTCTCTGCTTTTTGGCAATCTTCAATTAAATGCTCAACCCGCTTCTGACCAGCCCCTGTGCCAGTAATTTTGGTACCAACATCCAACTGTTGAACACGGGCCATATTTTGTTTTTGCAAATCCATGGATAGTTCTAACAAGGTAGCTTGGTCCACCATAGTGCGCTTAGCTAGGTCGGCTAAACTCATGCTGTTTTCATTATACAAACACGCCAATACTCGCCACTCTTTGGTAGTTAAACCATCATCAGCCACTAATTGATGAAATTCTTCACCCATCTGGTGAGTGGCCCGCGTCATGTAATATAACAAGTAGTTGTCAATAAAGTGGCTGACATCATTGGTCTCAACGGGAGACAAGGTTGGAATCGCTTCCGCTGTCGCATATGCACCACGGTAAAATACTAGCCCAGAGCCCGCTTTACCGCGTAAGCCCTTCACTTGGCCAACAATTATTTCATGGTCACCGCCATCGTAGGTAGCCCAAGCTTCACATTCAAAACTGGTTATGCTGCCTGGTAACATAGGCACACCACCAATGCCGTGCTCTACAGCTATATCAGCAAACTTGTCAATACCACTGCGGGCAAATTTGTTGGAGATATCAACCTGCTCAGCACTCAATACATTAACTACAAAATGCTTGGCATTAATAAACGCATCTGAACTGTAGGCAGCTTTGGTAATGCTCCACAATATTAGCGGAGGATCCATAGACACAGAGTTAAAACTGCTGGCGGTGGCACCTACAGGATCTCCACTTGCGTCTAAACAAGTTACTACGGTCACACCAGTGGCAAATGATGACAAGGCGTCGCGGAATTCACGGTTGCTAAAAGCTTCTGTGGACATTAAGGGGTTCCAAATTGGCAGTCAAGAATGGGTTCTATTATAAGCTTTAACCCAGCATACATAGAGAATTATTATATAAGAAACAGATAAAGAATAGCTAAAATTAATTCTAATAATATTTAATTAACATGTTAATAAAAATTCCAAACATTGTAAACCCCTGATGAAAACAAATCATCTTATAAAATTAAAGCATAAGGTTATAACTATATTTGCATTTGCTAATAAACCCTCATACAATGGGATTAAGCTAATTAATTCGCCCCAACTTGGAGACTCCATGACTCAAGCTACACAGACTAAACCTGCGATTACCGCCTTTTTTGACGAAGCAACATTCACAGTAACTTACATCGTGGCAGACCCAGACACTAATCAATGTGCCGTGATTGACACCGTATTAGATTACGATGCCAACACGGGCACTACCCGCACAGACTCTGCAGACAAAGTAATTACAAGTATTAAAGCAAGAGGCCTAACCCTAGTTTGGTTGTTAGAAACCCACGTACACGCAGACCACCTGTCCGCTGCACCTTACATTCAGCAACAATTGGGTGGCAAAATTGCCATTGGTGAGAAAATTACTCAGGTTCAAGATAATTTTGGCACCTTATTTAATGCTGAAGATAGTTTTCCTCGCGATGGCAGCCAGTTCAACCATTTAATAACGCCTAACGAAGAACTAAAGATCGGCAATTTATCTATGACAGCACTTCACACACCAGGCCACACGCCAGCTTGTATGAGTTTTGTAGTGGGCGGCGCATGTTTTGTAGGAGATACCTTATTCATGCCTGATTACGGCACAGCGCGATGTGACTTTCCAGGTGGTGATGCCACAGCCTTGTACGAATCTATGGAACAAATTTTAAGTCTGCCAGATGAGACCCGTCTGTTTATGTGCCATGACTATGCTCCAGGTGGCCGAGAGTACCTTTGGGAAAGCACCGTAGCAGAATCAAAAGCCAGTAATATTCATTTGGCAGGCAAGACCAAAGAAGAGTTTATCGACATGCGCACGGCAAGAGATGCACAATTAAGCACGCCGCGTTTACTGTTACCTTCGGTGCAAGTTAATATGCGAGCAGGCCATATGCCACCTGTAGAAGACAATGGTACCGCTTATATTAAAATTCCTATTAACCAAATTGTCGCTTAATTACAGTGATCAAAATACTCTGCAGTCCACTGACAAAACTACCCGCATTAAAATGGCTTAAAATCTACAACACCAGCGCCTTGCAAGCCGATGCGATGGCCGCTTTGATTGTAACTATAATGCTCATCCCCCAGAGTTTGGCCTATGCCATGCTGGCAGGATTGCCTCCAGCCACAGGCCTCTATGCCAGCATACTGCCACTTTTAGCCTATGCTCTGTTTGGTTCTAGCCGCACGTTAGCCGTTGGCCCAGTAGCCGTTATTTCCCTGTTATCTGCTAATGCCGTGGGTTTAGCCCATATTACTAGTGGTTTAGACGTATTAACCTTATCTATGACCCTAGCCTTGTTATCGGGCATGCTCATGTTAATAATGGGCTTATTGAAGTTAGGTTTTATTGCTAATTTATTAGGTCGCCCTGTAGTCATAGGCTTTATTACCGCCGCTGGCATTCTTATTGCCCTGGGCCAGTTGAAGCACATTTTAGGTATCCCTTTAAGCGGTCATAACTTACCCGAATTAGCCCATGGACTGTTGCAATACGGTAGCGATACACACCTTCTTACTGCTGTCGTTGGTGTCGTAAGTATTGTATTTTTGTGGTGGGCTCGCACTCCCTTAACTCACTTGTTATGCTGTTTTATGAGCGCAACTGCAGCATCAACGCTCAGTAAAATGGCGCCTGTCAGCGCAGTAGTCATTGCTATCTTATTGGTCTCAAACCTCGGTTTAGATCAACAAGGCGTTAAAGTAGTAGGCCATATTCCATCAGGGCTACCTAGTTTGGCATGGCCTGAATTAAGCTGGTTATTAGCCTCTACTCTGATGCCTCCAGCTATTATGATTAGCCTGATTGGTTATGTTGAATCTATTTCTGTAGCTCAAACCTTGGCCAATAAACGCCGTCAACAGATCGAGCCAAATCATGAGCTATTGGGCTTAGGTGCGGCTAATATAGCCTCTGCGGCCTCCGGGGGTTTTGCCGTAACAGGTGGCTTTTCGCGCTCTGTGGTGAACTTTGATGCTGGCGCACAAACCCCTATGGCAGGCGTATTTACTGCCGTAGGTATTGCTCTAGCGAGCCTTTACCTTACGCCCTACTTGGCTTTATTGCCTAAGGCCGTACTTGGAGCAACCATATTTGTGGCCGTACTCACCTTAATTGAACCTCACGAAATAAAATTCACATGGAAGTATAGCAAACACGACTTTGCCGCCATGATGATCACTATTGGTATGGTGCTATGTGTGGGTGTAGAAGCGGGTGTTATGGCAGGCGTAGTAGCCACTATATCGCTTATGTTATGGCGCACAAGTCGCCCTCATACAGCCATTGTGGGTCCAATTTCTGGTAGCGAACACTTTCGTAATATCACCCGCCACAATGTGGCACAATTTGAACAGGTCATTACCCTTCGTATTGATGAAAGTTTGTTTTTTGGTAACGTACGTTATCTAGACAACCAGTTCAATGCGTTACTAGCTCAGAGCCCCGGTGTAGAACATTTGATACTAATGGCTTCTGGGATTAACCATATTGATTCCAGTGCCGTAAAAAGCCTATTGGAATTCAATCAACGGTTACAAGACAAAGGGATTCAAATGCACTTGTCAGAAGTTAAAGGGCCAGTGCTGGATCGACTAAAAAGGGTTAACTTTGCTGAGCAATTAACCGGTACAATATACCTAAGCCAGCACCAAGCTTGGCAGGATTTAACCAAGGCACCATAGGGAAGGTCCAGCCTGGGTTACTTTGTTTTAAATAACAGTGAGAAATGGTATGGATTTTAGCGAATTAAAATGTGAAGCCTGTCGCGCTGATGCTCCAACGGTTACGGATAAAGAGTTAGCGACCTTAATGGGGGAAGTTCCAGGCTGGGCTCCCATTCTTGTGGACGGTGTCAAGCAGCTTCAGCGCCAATACAAATTCAAAAATTTTAAATTAGCTTTAGAGTTCACTAATCTATTGGGAGACCTGGCCGAAGCAGAGTTTCACCATCCTGCTATTTTAACAGAATGGGGCAAAGTTACTGTCACTTGGTGGACTCACACTATCAGTGGTTTACATCGTAACGATTTCATTATGGCGGCTAAAACAGACACACTATTAACCACAAGTTAATTAGTAACTTACCCGTAAAACAGAAGATAGCATCGGATGCCTTGCCATTATGTTAAAGTTTTTTGAAAACTTAGTTGATCCTTACCCCCCAGAACAACCACAACAACCCCCCAAGGGGGTGTGGCGCTTTTGCTTACACTATTGCCACGGCATGAAACGCTATATGTTTTTGCTCGCTGTCACTGCTGGCGCGTTCGCTGCCATAGAAGTAATTGTGTTTGGTTTTATGGGACAACTTGTAGATTGGCTTAGCGTACAAGATAGAGCTACGTTTCTAACCGATCAAGCCAGCACCCTTTGGCGAATGGGGATATTGGTGGTGGTAGTGGTGCCGCTCATAGGCTTACTCAACAACCTTATTCGTATGCAAACCCTGTTGCCAAACTTAACCATGCGTGTGCGCTGGTTAGCCCACCGGTATTTATTACAACAAAGCTTAGATTTTTACCAAGATGATTTTGCCGGCCGTATTGCTGCCAAAGTCATGCAAGGGTCCATTGCCGTAAGGCAAGTGGTAGGTAAGTTGTGTGATACCTTTGCCTACGTGGTTGTGGGCATATTTTCAATGCTCGTACTCTTGTCTAATACAGATCTACGGATGGCCGCTCCTATTGCGATATGGTTAGTGCTGTTTACTGGATCAATGGTTTACTTTTTGCCGCGACTCGGCCGTATCGCCGAAGATCAAGCCAACAAACGTGCCGTAATGACCGGAAGAGTAGTAGATAGCTATACCAACATTAGCACCGTAAAACTGTTTGCCCATACGCAAAAAGAAACGGATTACGCTAAGTCGTCCATGAATACCTTTTTAGTCAACGTGTTCCAAATGATGGGGCTAAGCACCTGGATGGATGTCGTCGTCACCAGCTTAAATAGCCTACTTATTTTTGCTACTGCGGCCGTAGATATCTATTTATGGCTCAACCACAGCGCCAGTTTAGGCATGATTGCTGTAAGTTTGGCTCTGGCTATTCGGTTACAAGGGTTTTCCGATTGGCTGATGTGGGAAGTACACGATTTTTATGAAAGTTTGGGCACTGTAGTTGATGCCATGAATACCATTTCCCAGCCCCAAACGGTGCTAGATCATGCCGAGGTTCCCTTAGTTGTCACCCATGGTCACATCGAATTTCAGGATATTTGTTTCCACTATGGTAAAAGCCATGGTGTTATTGATAACCTAAGTTTGCATATAAAAGCAGGAGAGAAAGTGGGTATTGTTGGGCGTTCTGGCGCTGGCAAGTCCACTTTAGTAAATTTACTACTACGCTTCCACGATTTAGAAAGTGGCGAAATTTTAATCGATGGCCAGGATATTAGCCAAGTCACTCAAGACAGCTTACGAGCAGCTATCGGTATGGTGACGCAAGATACCTCCCTGTTGCATCGTTCCGTGCGTGAAAATATCGTTTACGGCAAACCAGACGCGACCGATGCAGAGTTGCTGCAAGCCTGCAAACAAGCTGAAGCCAATCTGTTTATCGATGATTTAGAAGATCCAAAAGGCAACCGTGGTTACATGGCGCAAGTTGGAGAAAGGGGCGTGAAGCTTTCTGGCGGACAACGTCAGAGAATCGCTATTGCCCGTGTGTTACTCAAGAATGCGCCTATATTGGTATTAGACGAAGCCACTTCGGCCCTAGACTCAGAAGTAGAAGCCGCCATTCAAACCAGCTTAAACCGCCTTATGGATGGAAAAACCGTCATTGCTATTGCCCATCGTTTATCCACCATCGCGGCAATGGATCGCTTAATTATCATCGACAACGGTAATATCATCGAACAAGGCAGCCATCAAGACTTGCTGGCCCATGGTGGCATTTATGCCAAACTCTGGCAGCACCAAACAGGTGGATTTATTGGTTTGGATTAAAACCATTTCTCAATCAATAATGATCTTCTTCTGATGCTTCGTCGGTGTCTGGAATGGCGGTTTCTGGTCCAGCCATAGGTGCTTGGGACCATTCGTCGCTGTCGTCCAACTGCTCTAACTCGTCTTCTTCTAATGCCACAGCATAGTCTTGCGCATCTGGCGCTGCAAAAGCGGCAATAGGCGTACCAATCACACCAGCAGCTAACATTGGCGACTGCTCTTCCACGTCTTCTGGGGTAACCTCACGGTAGCGCATGCTGTTTAATACCGCTAAGGAAATTGCTACAAAAGCTATTGCTATACCAATAAAATAAACATCTGGGCCAAAGCTGGACATAGCAAAAGCCACCAAAATCGGACCAATACTCAAACCGATGCCGCCAGCCATAAACATGGCGCCACTGGCAGAGACAATTTGCTCTGGAGACAATCGATCGCTGGCGTAGGCAATACACAAGGAATACATGGGCATAACCGAGCCACCTAAAACAACAATGAGTGGAATATAGCTACTACTAGTGGTATCCCATGCGGATGCCAATGAACATAAAATCACCGCAACCAAGGAAGTAATGAGCATTACACCACGACGACCATACTTGTCAGACAACCTTCCAATAGGCCATTGCAATAAGAAACCACCCCATAAGAAAGAGGCCATAAACAACGCCAGTAAACTATTGTCAAAACCTTTTTGCAAACCGTACACAGCGCCCAGGCTAAATGCTGTACCGTGAGCTGCGCCTGTTAAGGCGTTACTTATTACTGCCAAGGGCGAGACTTTATACAAGGCGAAAATAGACATACTTACACCCTGATCAAAAGCCGGCGCAGGCCGAGCTGTAAGCAGTATAGGTACTAATGCAAACGAGATGATGACGGAGATAAGAATAAACAGTTCGGTGCTGGCTGGGTCTGCCACGTTCAGCAAAAACTGGCCACTGCCCATACCTAAAGTGATTACTACCATATAGACAGACAATATGGCACCACGATTTTCGTTACTGGCTCTGTCATTTAACCAGCTTTCCGAGACTACAAACAAACCAGAAAAACAGATGCCAGTGACAAAACGCATCAAACTCCATGTGTATGGGTTGATGTAAATACTGTGCAACAGAATGGCGATGGAAGCCGTTGAGGCTAAGGCGGCAAAGACTCTTATGTGTCCTACCCTAGACACCAATTTGGGTGTGAGAATACTACCTACCAGCATACCCGAAAAATAAAACGACATCACCACACCAGTGGTAAATACGTCGAACCCTTCTAAGCTAGCACGTACACCCAGTAGCGTACCCTGCAGGCCATTGCCTAGCATGATAAAACCGATGCCCAGTAGCAGGGCCCAACTGGCTTTTATTTCTTGCAACATGGTGCGTATCTCCACCATAAGTGCTTACCTTTATGGCGCCACAATACTGCTTTTTTTAGGTCTTGAATAGAGCAAAAAGCACGATTAAGTAAAAATATGAAAAATATTTATCCAAGCATGTGGAACCCCGTACTTGTTAAAATATTAACCTAGGTAAGCCTTGCGAACTTGTTGAGCAATAACCCGCAAACCTTTAGCAATCCGCTCTGGGGTTTGAGCGGCATAATTGATACGAATACATTCGTGTTGGTGTTGCCAATCATCGGTAATGCCCACAAAGAAATTATGCCCAGAAACCACAACCACACCCTGCGCTTTTAACCGCTCATACAGCTCTTGGCTGGTGATAGGCATGTCTTTAAACCACAGCCAAAGGAACATAGCACCTTCTGGTTTGTGCATGGCATATGGGATTGCAGGGTCCATTACTTCATGCAAGGTGTTTTGCGCAAACGCCAATTGCGCTTCATAAGCAGGACGCACTACCTTTTGGCTTAAATCAATTATCTCACCCGAAGCAATCAAGTCTGTGGTCAGCGCTGCACCAAAGCTACCACTGGCTAAATTAATAATGGCATTAATATCTGCAATGGTCTGAATTGTTTCTTCATTAGCCACGACAATTCCCGTGCGAGCACCTGGCAAGCCAAATTTAGATAAGCTCAAACATACAATAGTGTTGTCATTCCAAAAAGGAGTGGCCGGTGTGTAAATTAAGCCTGGAAAGGGAATACCGTAAGCACCATCGATTATTAATGGCACCTTATTGGTTTTCGCCAAGGCATCTAACTGCTCTACTTCATCATCGGTAATAACATTACCTGTGGGATTAGTGGGCCTAGACACACATATTGCGCCAGTATTTGGCCCTACGTGTAAATCATCAAATTTTACCCGATATTTGAACTGACGTTGCTCTAATTCCTCAATATGAGGATGAGCAGCAGTAAATAAACTGCTACCAATGCCAGCGTCTGCATAGCCAATGTACTCTGGCGCCATAGGCAACTGAATTTGTTTCGTGCTGCCATCTTCAAACTCACCTGCTAGCATGTTGAATAACATAAAAAATGCAGACTGGCTGCCATTAGTGAGGGCTATATTATGGCGCGTAACGGGCCAACCAAGCTTCTTGCTAAATAGCTTGGCTAAGGCATCAATTAATGCCGCATTACCTTGAGCAGGGTCATAACTACCAAGAAGCTGCCTAACGGCAACAGGATCATTCGCAAGTTTTTGTAGACGTTGCTGCATAATGGCTTCTATTTCTGGGATATTAGCAGGATTCCCGCCTCCCATCATAATCATGTCACGCCCGCTTGAGAGTGCGTTAGTAATATCATCCATTAATACAGTAATGCCAGCATCACCACTAAATTTTTGACCAAAAGAAGATAATTTCAAAGTTCATTTCCAGGTAAAATGAGGTTCAAACAAAGCCACGGATCTCATGTCTTCATTACATCGGTAAAGCCACCAAATTATACTTGATGCTTCATCATCACGGGCATACTACAGGTATTTTTGCCAAAACTCTGCTTTACCTGCTCCCTCAGCAAGCTCATAGACTTTAAACCCAAACTTGTTATACGAAGCCTTAGCAATGTCATTATTACCAAGCACTTCCAGCGTCACTTTGCAGGCATTTCTGGTGCGGGCGTAATCCTCTACTGCTTGTAATAAAGCTGTACTAATGCCCATGCCCCTATATTCCTTCTGCACTCCTAGGTCATGGATATTAACCAATGGCATGGCCGCAAAGGTGGAATAACCCCAAAGGCAGTTAGTCATACCTGCGCATTCGTCCCCTACCCAAGCTAAAAAACTAAAATTCTGCTGCTGTTGCGGCAAGTCCGTTAATAAGCGTTGCTTAACCTCTTCTGGCAAATCCTCACCACCACCCATATCATCCATGGCATAGGCACCAAGTTGTTGTATTAATAAGGCCATTTGTTGAGGGTCTTGGTAATCAACCAGGGTAATTGAAACAGCTTTTTTATCTAACATAGGTTCTTTCCAAGGTGGTGGCATTAGCTTTATTATAACTAAATGGAATAACGATTAAGTTTTTTATTACTTTTTATTTTAAAAAAGTAATGGCATACTGCCCCCAATCAATGGCACCAATTGATTAATTCAAATGGGTCCAATTCACTTTAACGGGAGCGTAATGCCATGAGCAACATTTCTGAGACTCGTCTCAGCCACCTCAAACAACTGGAAGCCGAAAGTATCCACATCATGCGTGAAGTTGTGGCCGAGTTCAACAACCCAATCATGCTTTACTCAATCGGTAAGGACTCTTCAGTGATGTTACACCTTGCTAAAAAAGCTTTTTACCCAGCACCTCCACCATTTAAATTGTTACACGTAGATACCACGTGGAAATTTAAAGACATGATTAAATTTCGTGAAAAGGCCGTGGCGGAATCAGGTATGGAACTCATCACCCACATCAACCCAGACGGTTTGGCCATGGGCATCAGCCCTTTCACTCATGGCTCAAAAATCCATACAGACGTGATGAAAACCCAAGGCTTAAAACAAGCTTTAGATCACTACGGATTTGATGCGGCCTTTGGTGGCGCCCGTCGTGACGAAGAGGGTTCTCGTGCTAAGGAGCGTATATTTTCCTTCCGTTCTAAAGAACATCGCTGGGACCCAAAGAACCAACGTCCAGAATTATGGAACCTGTTCAATACTCGAATTAACAAGGGCGAAAGCATTCGTGTTTTCCCTATCTCTAACTGGACTGAACTAGACATTTGGCAATACATTTACATGGAACAAATTGACATTGTGCCTTTGTACTTTGCCGCTAAACGCCCAGTCGTAAAACGCGACGGCATTGATATCATGGTGGATGATGATCGCATGCCCATTGCCGCCAATGAAACTGTAGAAGAGAAATCTGTGCGCTTTAGAACCCTCGGTTGTTATCCACTCACTGGGGCTATTGAATCTACCGCCAACACCTTGCCAGGGATCATTCAAGAAATGTTACTTGCCAAAACTTCAGAACGCCAAGGTCGCCTTATTGATGCCGACCAAGCTGGATCCATGGAACTTAAAAAAGCGGAGGGCTACTTCTAATGAGCCACCAAAGCCAACTTATTAAACAAAACATCCATAGCTACCTGCAGCAACATGAACACAAAAGCCTGCTGCGTCTGCTCACCTGTGGCAGTGTAGACGATGGAAAATCCACCCTCATTGGACGTTTATTACATGACAGCAAACTGGTTTATGAAGACCAGCTTGCGGCCGTTAAACAAGCCTCTCTCTCTGGCCAAGGCAACCAAGACAGCGGTCAATTAGACTTAGCTTTACTTGTTGATGGCCTGCAAGCAGAACGTGAACAAGGCATCACCATAGACGTAGCTTATCGATACTTCTCAACCAGTAAACGTAAGTTCATCATTGCCGACACCCCTGGGCACGAACAATACACCCGCAACATGGCTACCGGTGCATCAAACTGCGATCTAGCCATCATTCTAGTGGATGCTCGTAAAGGCTTACTCACCCAAACTCGTCGTCACAGCTTTATTGTGTCTTTATTAGGCATTAAACACATAGTGGTGGCAGTTAATAAAATGGATTTAATGGATTACAATCAAAACGTATTCGAACAAATCCAGCAAGACTACCAAACTTTTGCTCAAAACTTAGATTTGCCAAATATTCACTTTATACCTGTATCTGCCCTTACAGGAGATAACGTAGTGGATGAAAGCCCACAAATGCCATGGTATCAAGGACCATCGTTACTACATTTATTGGAAGACCTAAACACACAAACAGACGTCTCCCAGGGTGATTGGCAATTACCCGTGCAATACGTTAACCGACCTAACGCCAATTTTAGAGGTTATTGCGGCACTATTGCTGCTGGCAGCGTAAAGCCTGGCGATGAAGTTCGAGTGCTACCATCAGGCCAAACTAGCACCATAGCAAGTATTGTTACAGCTGATGGTGATTTGAAACAAGCCTTTGCACCAATGGCTATTACCGTCACCTTAACCCATGAAATTGATATTTCCCGCGGTGATACCTTGGTGCATGCAAACAATGCAACACATACGGTCAGCTCTCAGCAGATCACAGCCAACCTAGTATGGATGGATCAACAGACACTAAACCTAAGCCGTGACTATGAGTTAAAACTTGGCAGTAAACGCATTAACGCACGGGTTAAAAAAATCAACTACAAAGTCAACGTCAACACCCTAGAACGGAGTTCTGCTAACACTCTAGAGTTAAATGAAATTGGCCTAGTAGAACTACACTTAGATGCGCCTATTCCAGCTTCTGAATTCAAACACAGCAAAGGCTTAGGGTCATTTATCTTAATTGATAAGATCAGCCATGCTACAGCTGCTGCTGGTATGATTTCAGAACTTAAAGTAGTGTCCACCACTGCGGCAAATGATAATTTAGCCACCCTAAATCTACCAAGAGCTAATCAGCAACTTGACTCAGCAAGTGCAGAAGAGGTAGTAAAATGGGCTCTAGGACTGGGTGGAAAGACCTTAGTCACGACCAACTTTGGCCCTCAAGAAGCTGTGTTATTGCACATGGTAAACCAAGTTTCTGCAGACACTCAAGTGCTGTGGATAGACTCTGGTTACAACATGCCGCAAACCTACGCGTATGCAGAGCAAGTTATTAACCAGCTAAATTTAAATCTAGTGGTGTACACACCAGCTGTAAGTGCAGCAAGGCGCGATGCCGTCATGGGCGGTATTCCTACCACCGACGAGCCAGCCCACGTCGAGTTTACTGAACAGTTTAAGCTAGAACCCTTCAAACGCGCCATGGCGGAAATTGCACCTGAAGTGTGGCTCACCGCCTTGCGCCGTGAACAAAGCCAGTTGCGCCAGCAAATGGACACAGTAGCTCATGGCCCTAGCGGCACCATTAAGGTGTCACCGTTATTGGATTGGAGTTTGGAAGATATGCAGGCTTATTTAACTAAGCACGGCTTGCCCGATGAGACGCGCTACTTTGACCCCACCAAGGCCGAGGCTGGACGTGAATGTGGGTTACATACACTAGTGGGGGATACGCCAAAAAAAGTTAACTAAGTGAAGGCAGAATTGCCTCTGGCTTTTTATGGTTCTTGATAAGCTCATGCTTATCGAGAACCACTCCTACGATGGCATATGTACCAGTTCAGACACCTCTAGGCTGCCACCAATGTCTAGGAACGGACATGACTTAGTAACTACTACGGCAGCTTCAATAGAATCTGCTTCGATGATGGTGAAGCCAGACATTTTAGTACCTGTGCCCATAGAAACACTGCCGTCTGGAGATACATGATGTGTGTCTTTTAGTGGGTTCATTCCACTAATAACAGCCTCTCCCAAACCATTAATCCACTGCATGTATTTAGCAAAATGGGCTCGGCCTTCGTCTGGCGTTGCTGGTTGGTTGCCACCTAAATAAGTGATTATGAATTGTGTCATGATTGAAAATCCAGATTGTTGGGTGATTATTAAGTCTAGTTCTGTAGTCTAGCAGATACCTATATTCAGTGCATATCTAGGTCTGCTAGACTGGATCAATGCACAAAAAACTACTTATCGTTGCCCACCAACCCTCTGCCAATACCCAGCAGATGCTTGACGCCTGCGTTGCAGGCAGCACTGCGGCAGAAGCCGAAAACGTTTCGATATCAATTGTGGCGCCTTTGGATTGCCAACCGCATCAATTATTAGCTGCTGACGCCGTGATTATTCTCACCACCGAAAACCTTGGCTATATGGCGGGAGCCACTAAAGATTGGTTTGATCGTGTTTATTATCCAGTACTGGAGCTAAAGCAAGGCCTGCCTTATGCTTTGGTGATTCGAGCAGGCTCAGATGGCACAGGCACCCAGCGAGCCGTCGAATCTATCTGTACTGGCTTACATTGGAATTTGGCGCAGCCTGTGTTGGTGTGCAAGGGGCAATGGCAGGACGAGTTTACTCATCAGTGTTTTGAGATAGGCCAATATATGACAGCCGGTTTGGATTTAGGCATGCTTTAATTCTAAGCATTCATTCTAGCCATTAAAAAGCCCGCTTTGCGGGCTTTTTTGGATTGCTTCACTTGGTTTGCAAAGGCAAACTATTAAAGAACTTGGCTTAGGGCCTCATCCAATGTAGCTACAGAGCGCTCTACGTTATGCAGCTTGTCTAGGCCAAAGAGGCCTAAACGGAAGGTCCGAAAACCTTCTGGTTCGTCACACATTAGTGGCACACCAGCGGCAATTTGAATGCCTAAGGCAGCAAATTTACTGCCGTTTTGGATTGCGGTGTCTTCGGTATAGCTAACTACAACGCCTGGAGCACCAAAACCTTCAGCAGCTACGCTCTTAATACCCTTAGAGGTCAACAAAGCACGTACTGCGTCACCCAGTTCTTGCTGCTCTGCCTTTACCTTATCAAAGCCATAATCTTCAGTCTCGCGCATCACAGCAGCAAAAGAAGCGATCGAGTCTGTGGGCATGGTAGCGTGGTAGGCATGGCCGCCGTTTTCGTAGGCTGCCATAATGTCGCGCCATTTTTTAAGGTCGCAAGCAAAGCTGGTGCTAGTTGAAGCTTCAAGAGCGGCAACGCCCTGCTCGCCCATCATCACTAGGCCACAACAAGGTGAACCGCTCCAGCCCTTCTGAGGGGCGCTCACTAAAACGTCTACGCCCATGGCTTTCATATCTACCCACAAACAACCAGAAGCAATACAATCTAATACAAAAATACCACCCACAGCATGCACTGCATCGGTGACTGCTTTAATGTAATCGTTTGGCAAGATAATGCCTGCCGAGGTTTCAACATGAGGAGCAAAAACAACAGCTGGCTTTTCGCTGGCAATGGTTGCTAAGACTTCTTCAATAGGTGCTGGAGAAAATGCTTCTTGATCACCTGCTTTTGCTTGGCGTGCTTTGAGCACGGTAGAGCTTGAAGAGATATTGCCCATTTCTAAAATTTGAGTCCAACGGAAACTAAAGAAACCGTTGCGAATGATTAAGGTCTTTTTACCAGTAGCAAACTGACGAGCTACGGCTTCCATCCCAAATGTGCCAGAACCTGGCACGATCGCCACTTGGTCCGCAGTGTAAACACCCTTTAGCGTACTAGAAATATAGCGCATGTCACCTTGAAAAGACTGAGACATATGATTAAGGGCACGATCGGTATAAACCACCGAGTATTCTAACAATCCAGTTGGATCTATATTGGGTAATAAGCCAGCCATGAGGCCTCCTAGAGTTTGTTCAAGACTTTGGATCTTGGCACAGATGCCAAGGCCCGTAAATAAGAAGCCAGCAATAGCGACTATTACTGGCTTTAATCAGAACTTACTATTTAGCGTAAGGTTTCTGCAGAATGTACCAAGAATTCCGTAAGGGATTTAGCGAACCCGCGCATTACCCAAACTTCAAACTGTGGTTGACCACTTACATCAGCGTTGCGAATAACACTCACACCAATATGATTAATGTGGCTGTGTTGAACTTCACCAATAGCAAACTGCCCTTCACCAATGTCTAGTGGTAAACCACGTGCCAACAAGGCACGGGCATCTTCACCAGTAATTAACAGCTGAGTTTTGCCGTAGGTTTGGTCCGTTGCATATACACCATCGTTATCAACTAGATCAGAACGGTTAGTAGTTAACAGATAGCGATCACGACCTGCCCATACCAAACGTTCGTCGCCTTGCACGGTCACTTGACCCTGCGCTGGAACTGCCATACCGGTCATGGTCGCAACTTTAGTATCTACGTTTTCGCAGCCTTCAAGTTGCCAAACGTTGGTGGCAGTGACATCGATGCTAACTGCAGCGAAAGTTTGTGGCATTTCAAAATGCCCATTTAGTGCATTAGCCATTAGCCTTTCACCCTTTCGTTAGTTGGATCAACAAAGTGGTTACTTACCACTTCTACTTCAACGGTTTTACCTTTTACTGGGTAAGCAGCATATATGCGCTCACCAATACGGTCTTTACCACCGCGCAAGAAACCAAGTGCAATAAAGTTACCCAGTTCTGGGCTGTAAGTCATAGAACTTACCCAACCTTGTTTGTCTGCACCAGCGCTAGCATTGGCATCAGTCACCAAGATAGAACCTGTAGAGATAGGTGTACGCGGATCAACCGACTTTAAACCTACCAATTGTGGACGATCCGGATGTACCATGCCTTCACGGTCTTTCAAGTTTTTACCTACAAACCACTTCTTCTTAGAAGCCATGCCATCCATGTGTACGTCGCCCAAGGTTACACGACCATCAAGCTCTGCACCGGTAACGTGACCTTTTTCGATACGCAAGGCACCTAGAGTTTCAAGGCCGTAAGGCACGATATCATAAGCCTGACCAGCATCAATAATGGCTTGCCATACGTCCGTAGCGTGCTCTGATTCTGCGTAAACTTCATAGGCCATCTCGCCAGAGAAGCTGATCCGCAAGATCACCATCTGGGCACCGTTGTGTTCAGCATGAACCACACCCATGAATGGGAAAGTTTCGTTGCTGAAATCTACAGATGGGAAAGCAGCCGTTAAGGTAGCACGGGAATCAGGACCAGCAACAGCCATGGCACCCCAACGCTCACTCACCGAGCTCACACGAACTTTCAATTCTGGCCAATCAATTTCTAAACAGCGCTCTAAGTACGCCATAACCGGGCCAGCTTTGGCCGTAGTTGTGGTCATAAAGAAACGGTCTTCAGCAAAACGAGAGGTAGTGCCATCATCATAAACAATGCCATCTTCACGGAGCATTACGCCATAACGAGCTTTGCCTATTTTTAGAGTGCTGAACATGTTGATGTAAACGCGATCGAGGAACTCAGCAGCATCTGGACCAACAATTTCAATTTTACCCAACGAGGTTACATCACAAATACCTACTTTCTTACGCACGTGTTCAGTTTCACGCTCGTATGCATCGTCAATAGTCTCGCCCGCTTGAGGATAATACTGTGGGCGCATGTACATACCTGCCTGAACGAATACAGCACCAGCTTTTTCATGCCATTCTTGCATCGGAGTACGACGCACAGGCTTAAAGTGTTTACCAATTTCACGGCCTCCAAAACCACCCATAGACACGGGAGCAAGGGGTGCACGAAAACGTGTTGTACCAGTTTCAGCAATGCTCAAACCGCGACACTCAGCCATAATAGCCAAAGCGTTAACGTTAGACGTACGGCCTTGGTCGTTAGCCATGCCTAAAGTGGTATAGCGCTTAAGGTGCTCTACAGACACAAAACCTTCACGGTGAGACTGAATTACGTCTGCAGCCGTTACGTCGTGCTGAATATCTACTAATTGCTTACCTTTAGCAGGTACGCTCCATAGTGGCACAATATTAGTAGCGCCATCACGATCTTGTGGTGGTTGGGCTACAGAACCAGCTTTTCCACCAAGTTCGGCACAGGCTGCCTTAGCAGCATCTACTGCCTGGGCAACACCTACTAACAACCCATTTTCGCCTTCAGCAGCACCTACAGAGTAGGTGTCTTCGGCTTGGTCGCCAACCACAAAAGCAGCAATCTTCTTGTCATACACAGGTGGCTTACCACCGTGTGCAGCCATTTGCACTTGCGGCGTCCAACCACCAGAATGTGCCAGCACATCACAGGCAACACGACGACGGTTACTTACACTTTGGCCATTAGCCGCTAGGTCTGCAATTTCAATGCTACGCACTGCTTGCCAACCTTTAGCTTCTGTCACTACAGCTTGAGTATGGAGTGTAATACCACGTGAATTACAACCATCCAGCAAGGCTTGGCTTGGATATTGACGACTATCAACTACCGCAGATACCTGAATACCGGCGTCTGAATAATCAAATGCAGTTTGGTAGGCACTGTCGTTGTTGGTAAATACCGCCAACATCTTACCCGTTGCTGTACCGTAGTGGTTCAACATTCGACGTGCACCAGAAGCAAGCATGACGTTAGGCTTGTCGTTGTTACCAAACACTAATGGACGCTCAATGGCACCCGCAGCAATGATAATTTTCTTAGCTTGTACCTTGTGGTAATTTTGACGCACTTTGCCATCTACACTTTCATGTGCAGCTAGCATGTTGCCGTCAAATCGGCCCCAACATACAGTTCGCGTTAATACTTTGACATTAGATGCAGCTTCTAGAGCCGCAATCGTATCAGCACGCCATTGTTCTAGGTCGGCGTTGGCTTCGTTATTGGCTTCGTTAAGCAACTGACCACCAAGAACGTTATGTTCATCAAACAACACTACCCGCAAACCACTTTGAGATGCACTCAAAGCAGCAGCCAAGCCAGCAGAACCACCACCTACTACTGCAACATCACAGAAAGACTGAATGCGATCATAGATATCTGGATCGGCAACCTTAGGCGGAACACCCATACCTGCGGCAGCACGTATAGAAGGCTCATAAAACTTGTACCATAGGGCCGCTGGCCACATGAAGGTCTTGTAGTAAAAACCTGCCGAGAACAAAGAACCCGGTAAAATTGCACCGGCCAAACCGTTCACAGACATTAAGTCGAACTTTGGAGATGGAAAGCAGTTTTGAGAAAACACTTCCAAACCCTGGGTTACAGGCTCCATTGTTGCCCTAGCGTTAGGATCGGCTTTACCACCAGAACCAATCGTTACCAAAGCACCCGTTTCTTCTGGGCCACTTGAAGTAACACCACGTGGACGGTGATATTTAAAACTACGTCCAACCACTTCTACGCCATTGGCCAACAAGGCCGAAGCCACTGTGTCGCCAACGCGGGCAAGCATTGGTTTACCATCAAAGGTAAAGTTAAGTTGGGCATCGCCTAAACGGCCTGCACCATGTCTAAATCCGCTCATGATGCAGCCTCCGGATTCTCATGGGGTAAACCCACCCAAGAAATGTCGTGCGTTAAGGTGTTGCGCTGAACTTTTAGCCAAGCTCTGCAACCAAACGCATGATGCCAATATTCAATGTGCTCACCAGCAGGATTAGCGCGCTCGTAAACGAATTTATTCCACTCCTCCATAGGAGCATCGTTGTCTGGTGTGGTGCGAGTGGCGTCTTCACCGTAAGTAAATTCGCTGTGTTCCCGTTCGCCACAATAGGGGCAATTAATTCTAATCATAATTAGTGCGCCTTCGGATATGGACCCATACCCTTTTCATCAATCGTGTAGCCTTTGGCAAAACGATCTAAGGTATAAGCTTTGTTAAGTTCGTGGGCTTCGTCATTGGCAATAGTATGCGCAAAACAGTAACCCGAGGCAGGCGTGGCTTTAAAACCACCGTAACACCAACCCGTGTTGAGGTATAAACCGTCAATTGGGCCAACATCAATAATTGGTGAGCCGTCCATAGACATGTCCATTACACCACCCCAGTTACGAAGTAACTTCAGGCGCGAAAGACATGGCATCATGGTTAAGCCACCAGCAATTACATCTTCAAATACAGGCAAGTTGCCGCGCTGAGCGTAAGTATTGTAGCCATCGATGTCGCCACCGAATACTACACCACCTTTATCTGACTGAGACACATAAAAGTGGCCTGCACCAAAAGTGACAACACCATTGATTAACGGCTTGTATGGTTCAGTAACAAAGGCTTGTAACACATGACTTTCAATCGGCAGGCGCATGCCCAGTTTCTCTGCCAAACGGCTAGAGCTACCAGCAACAGCCATGCCTACTTTTTCTGCATGAATGTCGCCACGATTGGTTTTAACACCAATAATACGTTCACCCTGCTTAATAAAGTCGATCACTTCACAGTTTTGAATAATGTCTACACCCAACTGATCAGCGGCACGGGCATAGCCCCAAGCCACAGCATCATGACGAGCGTTACCGGCATCTGGCTGTAAAATACCACCCCACACAGGGAAGCGAGTATCTGCACTGCCATCAATAATAGGTTCGCGCTCTAGCACCTCTTCGCGGCTCAGTAATTCAGATTGAATACCGTTTAAGCGCATGGTGTTAGCACGGCGGGCAAAAGTATCGTATTGCGACTTAGAGTGGGCAATGTTCATTACGCCACGAGGCGAGAACATCACGTTGTAGTTTAAGTCTTGCGCCATATCGCGCCACAGATTCATACCATGTTCATAGAATGGCGCGTTGCCATCTAACAAGTAGTTAGAACGGACAATAGTAGTGTTACGACCCACGTTACCACCGCCAATCCAGCCTTTTTCAAGGATAGCTACGTTAGTAATACCGTGATTTTTTGCCAAATAGTAAGCAGTGGCAAGACCGTGGCCACCACCACCAATAATAATGACGTCGTAATTAGATTTTGGCTCTGGGTCACGCCACGCTCGCTGCCAATGTTTATGGCCTCGTAGTGCATTCCAAGCGATGTTTAGGGCATTGTATTGGCCCATGTGTGCCTCCGCTATTATTGTTGTAGCCACAGGTGGCTGGTTTGCAGATTATCAAAGTATCACCATGCAAAATGGGATCTTTATCTTGTGTTCGAAAAGTAAAATAATTGGGCTGGGGGGTAGAAGGATAAATCGACACCTTGTGTCGCTTTTGAACACAAAACGACAAAAAAGAGGATATAATCGACTTATACCCCTTTATTTTCACTTTTTGCCATAATTTTGTATAGGAAATTAGTCTAAGACTAATTTTACAATTCTAAATAACTCATCAGATTATGCACAGTAAAAAGAACCCAGTCTAATGGACACTCTAACTGTCTACAACTTAAACCTTTATGATGGAGATAAGGTTTTTCTGAATCTAGGCCTTAAAAGCGACACCTTGCCTGTGCCTCTTTTTAATTGGTTGTTAATCCTTTAAGTGACGAATTTTGATTACTACATGAACACGACGGCTCTTGGTATGATTTCGCCCTGGTCATCCATTGCTGTTCTCTCGTCTCAAGAGCACCGCGCACGGCAGATTTTAGTGTCATTGATGGCTAAAAAGCAGCGGCGCAAAACTTCTTCCGCGATCACTTCTACACCAGCTCTCAAAACGGCATCCCTAAAATTAAAACGTTGGATAAGTTTGGCAAGAATTTCTGCAGATAATTGACTGTTTTGCCTACTCAACACTAGTAGTGAAATAATAACATTGCTCACGTAGTAAAAAATCACCTGTGGCGATACCCCCTCGTCTCCTACTAAATCCAAATAACGCGCTACTATTTGCTCGAACACAGGGGTATAGGGCGATTTACCTCGGCATACGTCCTTCACAATAATGGACAGCAACTCTACAGTGGGAGGGTGTTCTGGCATCATGTAGTTAACCTCTTCGTAAACCACGTTGTGGCTTAACAAGTACACAACCAGGGCCGTTGATTCTGAGGTGATACAGTGGTTTTGATAATCAACACAACGGCTTTCAAACGCATCAATAGCTTGCACGGGATGCACCTCGCCCAGTGGATACGTGATCATATTTATGGCCAACGGTCAGTACAGTTTCTCCATCTGCATCAATAAGGTAGGTGTTGCGCAGAGATTTAAGGTGCTGTTGCACATGGCGCATGTCTTTCATCAGCCGCTTAAGGCCACGCTGAGTTAAACTGGTGTAGTGCTTGCCTTCACCAATATCGCAGCTGTCGCCGTATAACATAAGCAATTCTACTTGCAGGTGTTCCACAGAACTGATGTGTTGCGAAATGTTGGGTTGAAGTAAATGAAGATCCATGGTCCTGCTCCTTGTTATTGGTGTTGGTATGACAACTATTAAACAACTTAACAATGAGGAACTATGGAAGACTTCCTGAAGATGTAAGGAATAAGTCTGAAGAAATGATGAAGATGACCAACTGAGGCTATATCAGGCTTGCTGGAAGCCTTATGGAGAAACAAACGCCGGACCCATCGGATAGATTAGCAACTTGAGCGGCGCCTTTGTGGAACTGAGCAATGGTTTGTACTACGTAGAGCCCAAGACCAAAGTGCCCGGCACCGCCCGCTGAGGCCTGGGTGCGGGAGGTCACCATAGACTGGAATAATTGGTCCGCCTCATCCAAGTTAATTTGTTCACCTTGATTTTCAACGTCTACAATCCAATCAAATTTATCTGCGCTCAAACGTACTATTATGGGCGTGCCTTGACGGTGAAAATCCTTCGCATTGTCTAACAATTTATCAAGTGCCTGCTCTAAGCGATAATCTACCGCCTGCACCATTGCAGACTTTTTAGTGCCCACGTACTCAATAACAACGTCATGCCCTGCCATTTGATGCTGGTGCTGGCAGTACAGGGTAAGAAAGTGGTTAACATCCAGAGGTTCTAATTCGTCATTAGTTAAAGCTTGCTCAAGATTGGCAGCAGAAGACAGCTTTGACAAGATCGACTCAATTTTATGCAGGCCGCGTTTGGCAATATCGATGTAACCTTTGATCTCACCATCAAGGGGGTAATCAGATATGTTCTCAAGAGACGTGGATATGGCATTTAAGGGATTTTTTATTTCATGGCTTAAGGTGCGTGGCATAGTGGACATGAAGGACTGCTGTTCGTGAAGCTTAGACACCACGTCGGAGAAACTACGCGCTAAATCACCTATAGAATCATCTCGGTCTACCTGGCCCACAATTTTACTCGCCACCAATCGTCCTTCATCATTCACCATGTGTGCCGTTTCTATGCGCAATTTACGCACACGATAGGCCAGGCGCCAAAACAAGAAAAAGACAATTGAAAAAATGAGTAGAATGCCAACCACACTAAAAAGCACAATACTCTGCAAAGACTTAAGCTGTAATTTTAATATTTGATCAGTGGATTGTTTAACCAGCACAATACCTATGACCGAGCCATCATCGGATAATACCGGCGCTGCAGTGGCTAAAAAGCCGCCACCACCCAAAGAAGACCAGCGGGCTTGGGCTAAGTCACCAAGCTGAGCCGCGAACAGCAACTCTTGTTGCGTTTCCAATTCGTCGCCAGTAATGCCCATACTTATCTGCAACAACAGCATCATGGCCTCGTCTAAAAGGCCACCCACATCATCCAACACAGTGGTTTCGCTTAGCTGCGAATACTCGCGAGGTTTGACCAGTGTTTGGGCTCTCAACTGAAGTTTTACATCGTATAAAGCAATATGACTTACAGATTTAGCCAGACTTTCAAGCAATTGATTGGCAGCCGAGGAACTGGTATTTAGGGTATGAAAACCCTTTGACGAACCCATGGAAGAAATGCCGCTTCTAGTAGTACCATCGTACACAGAGAAACGTAATTCCTGCTTTTGATTTAGGCTTACTTTGTTGATTTTGATCTCAACCGTATAGCCTTCAAGTGTTGGCATCATCGCAGCTTCAATAGGCGCTGCTTGAAAGCGATCCATAGTGTCACGCCGCCAGTCAGCTCCCACTCTAAAGATAGCCACAAAACCACCTTGCTGAGGCACCAATACAACACGTTCAATTTCATCACGCTGATTAATCCATTCAAACCTCACGTGGTCTCTTGAATCAAAACCATTTATAGAACCTGCCTCATAATCAGGATCTACGTCTCGCACGTCAATCAGTCCATAATAACTACCGTTGCGCTCACCTACCGCAATAGAAAAGCCAAGCCCTTCATAAAGCTGACGCCTAGGAAAAGACTCCCTTCGATAACTTTGATCTTGCCAATCTTGCTTAGAACCATCAACTGTTATGGGAGTGGCAAGGTAGGTTTTAGGCAGGGGCGCCCCTTCCTGAAGAGACAAGGCAAGGCTTTCTTTTTTATTGTAAAAGGTGTTCGCAACAGATCTTCCAAACTGCTCTTGAGAGATCAACTGCCCTGAGTCTAAAAATTGTTTCGCCTCATTGATAAACTGATAACCAAGCCAAGGCACTGCCGCCAGCACTACTATCAAACTAAGCACTTGGAAGGACAGTTTAAAACTGCGTTTGCGCCTACGAAATTCAGCCACCAATTAAGCCTTCCACCGGTACCCGAGACCATATTCAGAATCTATACCATTAAACTCAGGTGCTGCCCTTCTAATCTTTTTCTTAAGGTTCTTTATGTGCGCACTAATGGTGTTCTTTTCAACCACGCTTGAGTGGGTCACTTGAGCAAAGCGATCATAAGTAATTACATTGCCAGGGTGCAGCACTAAGGCATGTAACATGTTGAACTCTGTCACAGTAAGGTTCAATACAGGTTCTCCCGCCCATGCAACACTCCTAGATAAGGTATTGAGCACTAGCTCACCCCGAACCACCTCCGTGTTAGCGTCGTCAGATGGCCGTGATTGGTTATTAGCCAGCATCATTAGCGTTGCTACCTTGGCAGCCAAAAACTCCATACTAATTGGCTTGGATTGGTAGTCCCATGCACCCATTTTTAGGCCCCACACTTTATCGAATTCACCATCGCGATCAGTTAAAAACAGTACTGGTAGCCCTTCATGAAAACGAACAGCTTCACTGTAAAGTTCAAACCCTCCATCATAGTCACTGCCTAAAATAATATCTAAAATAAGCAAGTCTGGCCGGTTGCGACTTAAGTGATCAAGGGCTTCAGCCTTGGTAGCAAAGGCGTGTACCGTGTATAAGCGACGGGTGAGTAAATTTTCATAATTGGATCGTTGATCATCGTCATCTTCAACAATCACTATGGTGCCATTCTTGCTCATACCCTCTCCCTGTTGTTAATCTATGGCACCAATCCAGCGCAATGCAGCGCTTGACCCAGTTTCAGAAAAAGATGCTTTTATAGTCTGGCCCTCACTGTAAATCAACAGGTTCACCGGCGACTGAGCCTGTGAAATAGCAGCCAACATAGGCTCGGTCACTTCCCCGTAAAACACTGCACTAGGTCCTTGCTTAGACACAAAAGTTTGGCCAGCAATAATTATTTCCACGCGGTCAATCTGGCTTGGAATGATATAATAAATGGAGCCGTCTTGACGGCGGTTAATCTGAAACTCAGTTGAACCAAACCAGCCCACATCCATTATTGTCGTGGCATCAGAATATTTATGCTTTAACACCCCACGTTCAAACACATGGCGTACCGCCCAATCACCATAACAATCATAAATAATATGATCAGAATGCATTGGCTTATCACACTGCTTGGGCATGCCCGCGTAACTGGTTACAGACACCACTAGCAAAAGCAGTAACAGTAATCCAATACGAATAGTTGTGAGTTGGGTGTACAACATAAAGTTCAGAAGAATCTCTTGTGCATTTGAATTCTAAGACAACTTACCAGTTCAGATCCTACGCGCCAAGAGCATCTAGCTCTTCAGATCAATAATTCATTGAATCTTCATGGTTAAGACAGTCTGAACTAACAGATTGATAAGGATGAAGTAGTTTGTGTTAAATTGATGCTACTGAGTAAAAGTCATGAAGACAGCGGTAATGTTGTTGCTTGGGATCCAAAAGTACGGGAAGTTCAATGCACTGTTTAGCCTGCCCCCTTATTCTTCTCATATTCCAGGACGCCGGCAGTACCTGTAATTATCATGACCGCAGCACTGGTACTGAACAGCAACATTATTATGAAAAAAATGCGCATTGAAAAGAGGTTCTAGTAATTGGGATTGACATCAGATGCCCTTTAGATTGTTATCACAATAGAATATCAAAGCGATAATGCCCGAGCTATCGAGCCAGCACATTATCACTCTGAATTTTTCTTATATTTTCTTAGTTCTGGCTAATGTAATGGTTCACATGACGGGTCTTGATTAACACTTGAACACGACGACTCAAGGTAAGGTCCTCACCATTCGTTCCCAAGACTGGTAATGTCTCACCCTTGGCAGACATCGCGGTGGCCTTCAGTGTCAAACCATCTAAGAAGTTCGCCACACTGAGCATACGTTCTTCAGATAAGGTCATGTTGTAGCCACTCTTTCCCCGTGAGTCAGCATGGCCAATCACTTGCACAGTCACAATACTTTCAGCTTTGGCAGCAGCCATGGCTAATTGTGTTAGGCTGCCAGAGGCATCCGCTGTCAGCACTGCACTATCGGTATCAAATAATATGGTGGCGTCATAGTTATTGAAGTGATAGGTAATCTTAGTCGGTTCAACCACTGTCACTACCGCAGAACTCTCCACAAGAACTGGCGCCTCTTCTTCAACAACAAGCTTAGTCACCACCTCAACAACCACTGGTGCTGGATCGATAGTAGGCGCTATTAGAAGTGCATCGTTGTTTTCTTCCACAATAATTACAGGCTCTTTTTCTGCTTCTACATGAAGTATTTTAGCCACTGCTTTTTGGATTACGGAGAGCAATGATGGTGAAGCTTTAGGGGCGAATTCAGCCATCACAGCATTGTTGTTGATATAATGAATGGTCCGAACAGGGTTGCCATTACTAGAAACTACGGCTGAGCCATCAGTTGTGGTCCATACTTGACTGTTACCCATTGAACCTGTGGCCAAAGCTGGCATGGTGATCATGGCGACGGTCATTCCCAAAGCTAACTTAGATATAATTTTCATGTTAAATTCCTCATTGGTGTCATTTGTCCCAATTGTCTTGGGCTACTTTTTAACCTGATTCTATTTAACCTGATAAGTGTGAATCTTCTCTGAATAGACCGTGAATAGTTTATGATCAATAATGAAGACATACTGAATTATAACTGGCGAGACGGCATTTAAGGGCAAATTCGGCCCACCCTATTGCAACCAGCGTAAGTATAAGTTCTGATGAGTGAAGTTAATTTGTCCTTCAGCAGAGACATGTATTTTGACGACACACAAATGGTGGTGGCTAATAATTGCCGCGACACTAAGTATTGGCGCTATGGCAGAGACTGTAAAACTCAGTCGCAACAACATATGCCACAACGCAAATAGCCCAAGTTATAATCAAACTAAGCACTTCACACCCTACCCAAGCACCGAAGCCTGTATCAATGCTGGCGGGCGCCTACCAAAGAACCAAATAAAGGCAACAGTTGCCTCATCTAAATACTCTCGTAAAAAATTTAAACATTGGCTTGATGAGGATGGTGACTGTATTAATACCCGCCACGAGATACTGATTAAAATGAGTTTGTCTCCCGTGTCATTTAAAACAGACTGCCTTGTCGATACTGGTGATTGGCTAGGACCATACACAGGGTGGCATTATTACAACGCAAGGAATCTAGAGATTGACCATCTGGTGCCGCTGAAATGGGCCTGGGACCATGGCGCCAATCTCTGGTCTGCAAGTAAGCGCAAAGCGTTCGCCAACGATGGCGCTAATTTATTTGCAGTAAAAGCCAGCGTCAACCGGCAAAAAGGCGCTAAAGGTCCAACAATTTGGCTGCCACCAGACTCACAATTCCATTGTAAATATGTGACAAATTTTATAATTATTGTGAAGATTTATGGTCTTGTCTTAACACCGAAACACCTGAGTGCACTCAATGACATTAGGATGACAAAGTGCCCTTCAGGTCAGTAGGTGGGCTAGAATTTGTATCAGCATAATATGTCACTCCAACTACTACTTTTTCCTGTGAATGCTGGCAAATACTGCGGTTAAAGAAACCGTGATCAGATCAACAAATATTCTTAAAAGGGCTTTTTGGTAAATACAGTGCAACGCTTTAAAAATTTTCTGATGGTTCCTTTAATCTAATAAAAACCACCATTACGTACCTCCTCTTTTTATGTTCATACATTGCCTGCCTAAACCTTAGTCCTCATTAATATGGCCATCATGAATTCTTGTAAGCGTAATTATTGAATTAGGACCCTAGCTATCAAAAAAATACTTTGTAACTATCACCCTATCCTCTTTTAGCAACTGCAAGACATTTGCCGATCCTCCACAGCTCAAAAACTTGGACTCGATTTCTGCACGGTTCATTGGCCGCATAGGCCCACCTCGCACATCACCAATCGTCCGCGTGGCAGACCGGCCATCATGTAACGTGATTTCAACCGTGTCAGGGGCTTCAGCGCTCAGGTCTTCTAATTCATCGCCCAAAGGGTATTGATCTAGGACAATACGCGAGGCCAACGTTTGAACGTCAGATCGGGTCAACGCCTCAGCAGCAAAATCTGCTAGGGTAATGGACCCTTTAAGCAAAGCCGTCGCCACGCAATAGGTTGTACTAAAGCGCGCTTGTGCCGCAGTGCTGGCACTTTTGATCCCCGCAACGCGGGCAAATGGCTCTGGCATCCGTACGCTCACCTGTGCGATTTGACCAGCGTTCGGTTTAAGGTGGATATTGAGGGCAAGTGCCGCTTCTATTGCGCGGTGCGTATAGGCGCAGCTTGGCCAGGGTTTGCGCAAGATAGGGTAGTCTAAAACTGCGTTTCCAAGCTGTGCCGTTGCAATAACATTCCGAAGCGGCGACGAACTTGGTGCGCCGTAAAGGTCCAAAAAGCCATAGGCGCCATCCCAGATATCTGCCACAGCAGTCAATCCACTTTCCGCCAAAAAAGCCGCCTGCAATCCTGCCCGTGCTGCTAATCCTGCGTGTAACGCTTTGGTATCCGTCGCAAACTGAAGCTTCATTCCAGCTGAGGCGCTTGTGGCAAGTGACATCGCATTCGCAATCCCATCCTTGTCGAGACCAAGGGCAACAGCCACTGCAGCCGACGTCCCAATCGGTCCGAGTGTGGACGTCGCATGCCAACCGCGCAAATAATGCCCGTACCCAAGAGCCTGCCCCAGCCGCACAATCACCTCATAGCCTACGAGCCATGCAGTGGTAATATCCGAAACAGATAACCCTTGGCGCTGCGCTACAGCCAGAAGAGCGCCAAGAATCGAAGCACTAGGGTGAGTGGACCCAGCGGCCTCATAGTCATCGAAATCAAGGGCATGCGCACGCACGCCATTGACCAGCGCAGCAGCACCTAGAACAAGACCAGCACCGCCACCAACTGGCACCACCGTGCCAGTCTCACCAGCGCCCAGCATTGCCTTGACGCAACGTTCGGATTGGATTTCACTTCGGCCTGCAATCATACACGCTACCGTATCGAGCAAGGCCAGATGCGCCTCAGCGTGAACATAACCTGTAAAACTACTCTGTGGGTCTTGGGCCCAATCGGCGACCCAATGATTGAAAGCTATCATTCTATGCTCTTTGTCTAAGTTAAATTCGAGATATGGCGCGCCCATAGCACTGCATCACTGGCTAGGGCGAGTGCTTTTTTTAGTAGTAACAAATTCAAATGGATGATGTCAAGGCTTGAGCTTTTGCTTCTTTGGCCATATAGCCACACGCAATTGGGTAATCGCAAGGGCAAAAAAAAGACGCCCTACAAAGTAAACCGTCTTTTTTTAACAATAGTGGTGGGTGTTTAGTCCTGTAGTTTTGTAAAACAGTGACTAGGATATGTAATGCCAGCTAAGTGCTGACGCCAAATACGTGAAACGGAGCCAGCTTCAATCAGACTATTTAAGGCACTATCAAGTGCCTTTTTTAATTCGACTTGATTTTTCTGCATAGCTGCGCCCCATAAATTAGCACTTTTGACAGTAAAGGCGAGTTTATAACGAGGGTCAGTTAAGAGTTCCCCAAATGCTGGTTCATCATCCACAACAGCATCAACCTCGCCTGTTGTTAAGGCGCCAATCATGTCTGCAAAAACGTCATCCGACTGACCTGAAAAAGCAACCTGTTGGCATCCCAACCAAGATTTTGCCAATGCCATATTAGTACTGCCGGCGATGGCAGCCACTTGTAAACCTTCAAGGTCTGACGGGCTAGCTATGTTCGCATCACAACACACCAGCACAGATTCATCAAAGGCCGCGTAGGGCCTAGAAAATAGAAAACGTTCTTTTCGAGTGGGGGTTATTGCACAACCACACCAAATGGCATCTGCTTTATTGTCAAACAATGCCAGTTCAAAATCAGACCACCGAGTAAATAGCCAATTGAGTTCAAGACCCAAATGCTGGGCTAATATTTGGGCCACCGCTGGTTCATAGCCGAAGCGCTGGCCCTGATCATCAGTGCTAAATAGCGGCATGGCGTCTAAGTCTGCACAAATTAATGTTAAGCACCCATTTTTTACTGTATTTATCACACTGTCTCCGAAGACTTCAGGTAATCACCAAGAGCAACAGTTCTAGTACCATCCTCATGCCACAGTATTGAAAAATAGTTTTCATCCATTTTATTGTCTGCCAAGTGATTGCATAAGCAATTGTACAGGATGTATGCTTGGCACAGATGACTTTGCTTCAATACTCCATCTACAGGTCTCGCTATCACAAATAACAAAATCCGGATTGAACTCTTTTATTTGATCAATTAGGGCTGTCCCGATGGAGGTGGCGATATCGTATTTATCCTTATCGTAACCGTATGTTCCGCCCACACCGCAACAATCGGCCTTAGAAAGCTCTAAATGCAATCCTGGGATGAGTTGCAGAAGCTCGACGGCAGGCTGCCCAATATGGTGTCCACGTAATTGGCAGGGGCCATGGTAGAGAACACGCAGAGGCAGCTCTTTTGCATTTTCGCGAATATCGTCCATGTGCCTTTCCCGCAGGAACTCGCATGCATCGACAACGGCGTTTGCCACCGTTCTTGATTTTGTATCTGTCATGTCCAAATAAGCTGAATATTTTGATCGGATCGTGAGGCTGCAACTGGTTGAGGTAAAAATGACAGGTGTATTGTTGCTTGCGGATGGATGGAGTGCGTCGATCAAGTTTATCGCTCGCGCACGGGTTGGCTTCCATTCACCGCTTGAGAGCATAGGTAGTGAACAGCATAGGTCTGTCGGAACATCCACCCGATATCCCAGATGATTAAGCACACCAACCATTGCCTTACCAACATCCGGGTCAAAATTATCGATGGAGCACCCGATAAAATATGAGATTCTCGGACCATCTGGTTGAGTGTGATTAGTAAACCAACGCTTAAAAACAGGGCCATGAACTTTGGGGAGTGGTGCATCGCGATGAATGCCAGTGGCTTTTTCTATTAAAAACCGCAGCAATCCATTATTCAGCATGAAGTTGGATAAACTAGGTAATAATCCACTTAATTTACCAATTAAATCAGGTCTATTGAGGATACGTTGACCGACCTTCAACTCAGTTCCTTCGTTAAATGATACTGCCTTGGCCACTGTGATGATATCAGTAATCGCAACATCGTTTGGGCAGACGCTGGTGCAGATACCACATCCGCTGCACAGGAATGGGGATAGTTCAGACAGAGATTCAATAGCGCGAAACCGCTGAGCCTGCGGTCCTGTGTACTTTGGCCCTGGAAACTTTCCTGTTACAGATGCTACGGGGCAGTGTGCATCACAGATTCCACACTTCGTACATAAATCCATAGAAGACAAAATAGCTTTTTGATCTCGCACCTTGTGAGCATGTGGGCTTGAAAATTCTGCAATAGTATTTTTTTTCAGCATGGCTACGCCTTTATCCTTTTGCAGACATCGTGGACACTAGTCTGCCACTTTGCCCAGAGATCGGTACGTTCATCCGTTCCCATAGATGGTTCATAAATATCGGCATCTTGCTTGATTGCAACGACATCACGGGTCGTCATCTGGCCCGCTCCAATGGCAGCAAGGTATGCAGCCCCAAGTGCCGTCATGTCAGGCTCGCGCGATACCAACACAGGCATGTTGAGCAGATCAGATTGACGTTGCATAAGGTAGCAATTTTTCGAAGGGCCACCATCAGCTCGAACTTCCTGAATGCTGCCGTTTAACTTCGTATTTAAGGCATGGACGATATCAGCACACTGGAAAGCGATGCCATCAAGCAGTGCACGTGCAATATGTCCAGGTTCTGTATCAAGACCTAACCCAGTTATGCTTGCCCGTGCATTTGATTCCCAATGCGGGGCCGATAATCCGGTAAAACCAGGAACCATTGAGACCCCACCGGAATCAGTTACACTAAATGCCATATCACTTGATGCCTTTGCTGAAGAAAGCCAGCCGGAGCGCACCATCCAGTCGATTGCTGAACCGACAGAGAATACCCCGCCCTCAACGGTATAATCAACCCTGCCATCAATCTCCCATGCGATGAATACTGGAAGCTTGCCATCAGGTTCTACGGGGGTTGTTCCGGTGTTGACTTCAATAAAGGCACCCGTGCCGTATGTGGCTTTCACCACAGTGTTATCCTGACACCCTTGCGAAAACAAGGCGGCATGGGCATCGACTACATCAGCCGTAATTGCAATTTTTACACCACCAAAATCTGGATGAGATGCAAGGCCAAAATCCCCACAACTGGGACGGATTTCAGGCAAGGTTTGCTCATGTAGATCGAGAGCCTGAAGGAGATCATTATCCCAGATCATATTTCGCAAGTTAAAGAGTGCTGTGCGTGACGCTGTCCCGGAGTCGGTCGCATGCACCTCACCACCAGTCAGCCTGTCGATCACGTACGTTTCTGTTCCGCCCAAGCGTAAAGTGCCTTTATCAAGAGCTGATTTAATCTCAGCGACATTATCGATTAGCCAGCGAAATTTCGTGGCAGAAAAATAGGGGTCGAGGTGTATGCCCGTCCGTTCGCGCACTAATGCGTCTACACCTTTAGCAGCTAGCGCATCACAGATATCGGAATTTCGGCGATCTTCCCAGGACAAGGCGGGGCCAATTCCCATACCACCTCCCGATGTCCAAGCCATGCTCGTCTCACCCTGATTAGCAAACCCGATCCCCTGAACATCACTCCAGGATAACTCAGCCTTTTTCAGAGCACCGGATGCAGCACCTAGACTAGATTGCAAAAAATCTTCCGGATCATGCTCAACCCACCCTACTTGCGGCATTCTTTTGGGCATGGGGATAGAATGGCTCGACAGTTTCCCACGTTCTGGATCAAACACCAATGCTGTTGTGGTCGTGCCACCATGGTCTATACCGATGAAAATTCCACTATCCATTTTTCATCCCCATTAATTGGTTATGGGCCGTCTCCGCAGCGACCCATCCGGTTGAAATGCATACACCTTCGCAAGAGCTCTCTTGAGCCGGATTCCAGTGACTTAGGCTCCTGCCTGTAACACATACATTCCGATATCCTTTCAGAGGACGCAGTTCATTATCGGTTTCGACCCCCGCCATATGCAGAGCATGTAAAGATGTATCAACAGAAACAGCGCTTAACGGTTCACTTTGATAAACCTCAAGCCCTAATGATGTTTCATGGACATTGCCATGAGAATCGATATCTAACCCCCCCATAAGGACACCACCGGTCGATACAATAAAAATTGAAGCTTCATAAGACCTCCCTATATCATCCGTGACCGCGATACAGTGCGAGCCATTCGAGCGATGCTCAATAATCTTCACACCTGAATGAATAGAGACCTTTTGCTGTTTCAAATTACTTGTTAGGTCATCATCTAGTCGCATACCAGGTATGCTTGGCGGTAGGGTTGAAACTTCCCGACAGGGAATGCCTATTATCTTTTCAGCTTCATTCATAATTCGTTGATGATCTTTGAATCCCATAACCGCAGCAAACAATAAAACTTCCGTTTCGTCCGAAAGGGACTCTTTCAAACCTAGAAAAAAGGAAGCAGGGTCTTCCAGACGATCGAACGATTTCGCCAGTGCTGCGTTTTTAGAAAACACATCAGGGGCCTCAAATTCAAGAACACTGACCTTATAGCCAGCCCTATTGAGTTCATTGGAAGCCAGGTGTGCTGTGAAATCTCCGTGGTTTCGGAATTGAACTATGGTAGCATTTTTATTTTTTATATCGTCGAATGTTGCTTGCCAAGGTAAGGCTCTATACACCGGAATACCAAGCCCAGCAGGGCTGACAGAAAGGATATTGCTGCCGTCATTTTTTTTGTAAAACCATTCCAGTGCTAAGCGAACATTGGAAGTGCCAATCCTTCGGTATGGGTGATGACTATTCAGACTTTCAATTGCCTCAAATGGATTTTTGACCATCTGTTCAGACGAATCAAATCCCAAGACATGCTCTCCGGCAGAAGAATAATGTAGAGATCCCGCTCCCACCGCCAGAATTCGGACTGTGTAACCATACTCAACAAGCCGGGTTGCTGCGATTAGCCCATCCAATTCTGCACCGATGATAATGACATCCGTTTTCATCTGCAGTCCTCAACTGGAAGAATATCTTTATCAAGACGTATCCCCAGAGTCTCGCGGTAGATAGAGTCGCTCAATACTAATTGTTTTGCCTGCTGTCCCCAGGAGGTAAATATGGAGCCTTTAAGACGCTCAGTCCAAAATTTACCAAGGTCATTTTTGGAAGGATACTCTGAATCGTACTCAGCCAATAAGGAGGCAACTCGACTGCCGCAAAACGTTCCCTGGCAGGGGCCAAAACCTACACGTGATCGACGGCGAAAATCATGGAGGTGATTAATCCCATGGCTTTCAATTAAGCTGACTATATCTTCTTTATTGACGGATTCACATTCGCAAATAGGACTACCAAAGTTTTGAGTTTTTTCTACATTCTTGTAATTACCTACTGGATGCCAATCGGATTTTTTACTGCTTTTTGATAATGGTATATCTGCCGTTTTGCTGGACTCGTTCAAACCAAAGTGCTGGCAAATACGATCCCCTATATCCTCTGCCATGGACCGATGCGTTGTTAGTGACCCTCCCAATATCGTGTAAAACCCATCAATACCATTATCTCCATGATTAATAACCGAGTGTCTTCGTGATAAGGGTTTGTCAGAATCCCAGCCTTGCGGCCTGAATAGAGGCCGCACACCTGCCCAGGCTCGAAAAGCCCGATAGTTACGGATATTAGGAATTAACGGTTCTGCATTTTTGAGCAACTCCTGAATTTCTTCAGGGCGAACATGTGTTGTATCTGGGGTATCAACGACTTCTGACGAAGTGCCAAACAAACTGATTGTCCCTGTTGGTACAATAATGTCATGGCTAGTTGGCGGCCTACATCTGTTTATGGCTCTTGATACCATGCGATGAGAAAACACCAATATAGACCCTTTGCCCAGCTCAATATTCGCTGTTTCCCCAACAAGGGACGCAACACGCGCAGACCATGGTCCAGACGCATTGATGACAACATCAGCCTCAATTCTTCTTTCACCGCTCTGGCCTATAGCTGTTACGCCTCGAACACGCCCAGCTGTTACATCTATATCTGTGACCTGGTGGCGTGTTAATATTTCACCTCCACGACGACGAATGTCATCGGCTAACAGGTTTACCAAACCCCATGGTTGGATCGTGGCGTCGGGAACGGAGAATGCTCGGAGAACCTTTCTACTGATATTTGGCTCTTCACCCATCACCTGTTCAGGCGGTAGTTCTTTTACGGGAATACCAGCTTCTTGGCAGCAAGTGTAGAACCTATCGTCAAAACCTTCTGGGTCATCGGGCAACGTGACAAAGAGACCACCAGTTTGTTCAACCACTTCCGGAGCAGTATTAGCGATATTGAGACGTTCGCGCATGCATTCTGCAGCGTACTCAGTATCACTGACGGCGTACCGGGCGCCGCTTTGCAGCATGCCGTGAAAACGACTACTTGTGCCAGACCCTAGGTCGCCAAATTCAATTAGAGTAACTTTAAACCCACGCATTGACAGATCACGAGCAACACCACATCCAGTAGCACCGCCGCCAATAATGATGGCTCTGGGGGCGTTCAGTGAAATTGATTTAGATTTATGCATCCAGGCCAAGCTCTTTTTTGTGTTTGGTTGCCCATGCATTGATCAGGCGATCAGCCGTAATGGCAATAAAGGCAACGCAGATACCAGCTGTGATACCACGACCAGGATCAACTTTCGATAAGGCAATGAGGGTTTCTTGGCCAAGGTCACGCGTGCCAACTAACGCCGTGATCACCAGCATACTAAGCCCCATCATCAAGGTCTGGTTAACACCTAGCATTATATCTGGAAGAGCCAATGGTAATTGAACCCGTTTTAGAATTTGTAACCGAGTACAACCCATCGCGCGGGACGCTTCAATAAAATGGTCTGGGACCTGGCGAATACCATGGGTTGTATAGCGAATGGCCGGCACAACCGCGTACATCACAACGGCAACCATGGCAGAGAACTCCCCAATACCGAACAACATGATCACCGGTATCAGGTAAACAAAAGATGGTAGTGTCTGTAAAGTATCAATAATGACCTGAACGACCCTATAAACGCGTTCATTTTGCGCAGAGATAATACCAATGGGAATGCCAATGGCGCTTGCTAGGAAAACACATACGCCAACGAGATAGACTGAAATCATTGCTTTTTCCCACAATCCGACGGCGGCTATGAAAGAAATTAACACAGCGCTGAGGAAAGCCAAGCGCAGACCACCCAGATGATATCCAATGGCTGCAATAACAAAGACGGTACCAAGCCAAGGCAAACCTAGCATGAAGGCTTTGGATGGTTTCAAAAGATAAATAAAGAAGAACCGACGGAATGCATCTATATATACATACCCATTAATATTGATCCAATCAATAATGTTGTCCCAGAATTTTCCTGTGCTAAACGTCCAGTCATCAGGTACTTGAGAAATAACTGGGTACCATTGCCCCAAAAGCGTTGTGCCAATTGCAATCAGTGCAATAAGAATCAATAAACGATATTTTTCATAAAAAGAAGGAATATGATCGATGTGAACAGTCCTACGCGAAGCATACTCTTGACTGATACGATCTAGTACAATGGCGACCAGAGTTATGGCAATGCCTGCTTCAGCTCCTTGTCCAATACGTAGAGATTTCAAAGACGCCCAAACATCAAATCCAAGGCCACCCGCACCAATTAAGGACGCGATAATAACCATATTCAAGGTCAACATAATCACTTGATTAACACCGACCATAAGCCGGGGACGGATAGAGGGGATCATTACTTTCCAGGTAAGTTGCTTTGCTGAACAACCAGCCATGCGGCCAAAATCGACCGTTTCATTATTAACCTGCATCAACGATAACTTCGTCACACGGGCCATGGGGGGCATGGCATATATCAACGTAACCATCATAGCAGCAGCTGGGCCATACCCAAACATCATCAATGCCGGAACCAAATAGGCAAATACTGGCATGGTCTGCATGAAATCAAATGTAGGGGTAAGAATTCGATCCATCACTGCCGATTTAAAGGCCGCTACACCGAGTAAAACACCTAAAATAATACCAAACAAAACAGCGACAATTATTGATGCCAAGGTCAGCATCGTGCTTTCCCATAACCCAATAAAAGCAACATATAAAAATGACAATAAGATAAAGGCTGTAAGTTTTCGATTGCCAAGCTTCGAACCCAACATCACTAAAATAACAGTAACACCAAGCCAAGATAACGGCGGAATTTGCAATAATATTTCCACATCGTTTTCAAATTTAAACCCAGTAACCAGTAGGCTTTTCAAGAATAAGGTTGGCGCGTCCAGCATACTGCCAAAAGCACGCGTCAACTCTTTGAAAGTAAAGAACCCCAGATCTGCTTCTTTCAATAACCATTTAATAAAAATTGATAACTCTTTACTAAATGGAATGATCCATGATTTAGGGTAATTGATAGCCCATGACAATAATTGGGGCTGATGCTTTATCAAGATAGCGACGAGAACTGATACAAAAATCATTAATGTGCTGACTTTAGGACGTAACGGCGTTTGTTCAAACCACACCTTTATCGTAGCCATGTGTGTCCTATGTTTTATGATATAAATATACTATTCGAAACAGGATTTACAAAACGAAACAGTAGAAAACAAGATCTCCTAGTAGGCTGAATATAATAACAACCCAGCCTACCAAGCGTCTATTGAAGATACTTTATTTGAGCCAAGGCTCCCATGTAGCTTTATTTTCAGCAATCCATTTCTCTGCGACAGCTTTGGTGTCCATACCATCAACATCAGATTCATAGACTAGGTCTCCAGCTATTTTCGCTGTTAGATTGAATTTAAGCCACACATCATAAGCTTTTGGCCAAATAGCTTCACCACCAGCCCATGCAGATTTCCACATCTGGCCATTCGGACGGCCACAATCATGTGTCATGTCAGGGTTCATACCCCAGGATGCATCATCATAACAAGCGTCCTCATATTCAGGCCAAACAACAAATTCGCCAGGATACAATGCTGGAATCCAGTATGGCTCCCATGACCAAGCAACAATTGGCTGTTTACGTTTAATGGCAGCAACAAGGTCAGCTGATAAAGCACCATCACTGCCCGCATTAATGACTTCAAAATCCAGTCCCATGGCAGCAATACGCTCTGGGTCAGTGCCACCCCATTCTAAAGGCCCACTGAGGAAACGGGCTTTTGGCTCGGTCTCGACAATAGATAATGCCTTAACGCAATCAGGTTCCAGCAAAGCTTTCCAGTCTGGTAGGCCCGGGCAAACATCTTTCACATATAAGGGATACCACCAGTCTTCATTAACAGCGATGCCAATTTTACCCATATTGAGAACGTCACCCGTTGAAAAGGCTTCTTTCATGGCTGCTTTGGCAGTTGTATCCCAACCGGGGGAGCCAATATGAAGATCACCTTCACCCATGCCTGTGAATTGGCCGATATAATCCGCTGGCGTGTATTCTACATTATAACCAAGTGTTTTGATCAACTCGCCATAGATGTACATAATAATGTTATCACCAGAATAACCAATCATAACGATTTTAATTGGATCTTTTGATTCTGGGACTGCTGCTTTCGCTGCAGTCATACCAAAGATGCCGGCCACTAACCCGATCATAAGTGCACCTGTTATATGTTTTTTTATATTTTTTAACATTCCTTATCTCCTTGAAATTTTGGCATTGACGCCTAAATTTTCATTAATTTAATAAATAGGAAAAATAACTTTACAAGCAATAACGAAAAAAAACAAGCGTTAACTTAAACGATAATGATTGTTTTGAGTGATTTATGATTGCTTTACCTGTAATATAAGACATTATCACCAATAAAATCAGCTGACTATGATACATTATGACCAATAAAATTAGAGACCCATACACTCGTCGTGCAAGCATTCAGAGACAACTCCTGTTGGATGGATCTGTCAATGTTGAGGCTTTGGCACTGGAACTTGATGTATCAGTAGCAACTATCCGCCGGGATCTGACAGCACTGGAAGATGATGGGACTGTACGAAGGACACACGGTGGGGCAACCACTACTGCATCTCGTGGGGCAGACCAAGCGTTTGCTTTACGTGAGAGTATTGATAGCGAAGCCAAGCGCCTTATAGCCCATGCCGCATTGGAACTCGTTGAAACAGACCAAACATTATTCATGAATGACGGCTCTACTATACTGGCTTTGGCGAAAGAGCTGTTGGCATCTGATGTTTCGCTAACAGTCGTGACGCCGGGGATCAATATTGCAACAATATTGTCTGAATCCCCTAGGATTGACGCATATCTTGCAGGTGGTCTAGTGCGGCATAAAAATCGTGGAACGGTGGGAAGTTTTGTTGAAGAAATGCTGTGTCAAATCAATGCTGATGTGGCTTTTATTGCAGTGGAGAGTATCTCATTAAACGAGGGGGTGACATTTTCCTACGAAACCGACGCCAAAATTGCGCGCATCATGAATAAGAAGGCAGGAAAAACCGTCGTATTAGCAACGGCACGAAAACTTGGGCAACTAGACCGCATGACCGCCTTCCAAACATCTGATGTAGACATACTAATTACAGACTGCACAGATGAGGATATCATTGGTGCAATAAGAGAGCTTGGTATTTCAGTTATTATTGCATCCAGTAAAGAACATTAAGGAAATAACGTTCAGGTGATTTCCTCTTAATTACAAGCCAATTCAGGTAAAACTGTTATGACAAGCACAGATACAATGAATTCCAAATCGACAGATAAGAAGATAAAACTTTCATGCCACAACGTTTGGAAAATTTTCGGAGAGAAGGCTGATAATTTTCTTGCACAGAATGGGGCATCAGCAACACCCGAAGCATTGAACGAAAGCGGACTTATCGCCGCAGTTTGTGATGCGTCTTTTGAAGTCTATGAGGGAGAAACCTTTATCATTATGGGATTGTCTGGTTCAGGGAAATCCACACTAGTGCGGTGTCTTTCAAGGCTTATTGAGTCAACATCTGGGACCGTAATCTTCGATGGCCAGGACCTAAAATCCATGTCCGATGCACAGTTGAATGATATTAGGCGCCATAAAATGGGCATGGTATTTCAGCATTTTGCCCTGTTACCACACCTAACTGTTTTAGGGAACGTTTCGTTTCCATTAGAAATTCAAGGTGTAGATAAATTGTCACGTGAGAAGCGGGCTCTGAACATGATTGAATTAGTTGGACTTCAAGGGCGGGAAAACTATTACCCACGAGAGCTGTCTGGAGGGCAACAACAACGTGTAGGTATAGCCCGGTCATTGGCTGTAGAGCCTGATATTTGGTTTCTTGATGAACCATTTTCGGCACTTGACCCGTTGATACGCCGAGAAATGCAGGATGAGTTCATGCGCCTACAAAATGTTCTCCATAAGACCATTGTTTTTATTACTCATGATTTTGATGAGGCGATTAGGTTAGCCGACCGCATTGCAATTATGAAGGATGGTGAAATTGTTCAAATCGGCACACCGGAAGAGCTCCTGCTCAACCCTGCAACAGATTACGTTGAGGATTTTACCAAAGGAATATCCCGTTCCAAAGTCTTGTCTGTAAAATCTGTTATGGAGCCATCAGCTTCACACGAAAGTGTCGATACATCCATCTCTGTATCAGAACACGCTAAAATCAATGATATTGCTTCTGTAGTTCTGGATTATGGTGGCAATGTTATGGTGGTAAATGATAATAATCAAACTATAGGTATATTGGCGCATAAGGTTGTTATCGACGTTTTGGTTACTAGAGATCAATGAGTTTTTTGGGATGGGGGGATTTAAACTAATTCATTTCAGGGTGCTTTCAGAGGAAACTTAACCTTGGCCAAATCTGAGGAATTCCTTAGACTCCCGGGAGGAAAACCCAAAACCCACTCTAAGCAGGCATAATAAGCATTGGTGGCGATGCAGTGCTGAATGAGCGGACGCCTCTCACGGCTGACCTGTAAGGTGCTGGATCGTGCCTCAACCCTTCCTCTAGATTCAAGTAAAAAGTCTGCCTAATGTATTATCTTCGTGGCACACAATCCCAAAGATTTTAATAAATAATTGGTGGGTGATGACGGGTTCGAACCGCCGACCCTCTGCGTGTAAAGCAGATGCTCTCCCAACTGAGCTAATCACCCACATTGCTGAATGGCTAAGATGTTTTGCCTCTGCCAAATCAGTGCGAACATTATAAGGTAATAGTATTATAGGTCAATGATTAAATAGAGTTAATTCTTCAAACTCTGCAAAGGCAGATAATTCCTGCATGGCAAGCTATAATACTCTATCGCTTTTATACACGGGCAATCCTTGCCTCCAACATTTAGGAAATTTTCATGGTTATTAAGCCTCGCGTTCGCGGTTTTATGTGCATTACCTCCCACCCTGTTGGCTGTGAAGCCAACGTCCAGAGCCAAATCGACTATGTTACCCAACAGGGCACTATAAACGGTGGTCCCAAAAAGGTATTGGTAATCGGCGCATCTACTGGTTATGGTTTGGCTTCACGCATTACTGCAGCTTTTACTAGCAACGCAGACACCCTTGGGCTGTTCTTTGAAAAAGAAGGCACAGAAAAGAAACCTGGCACCGCGGGCTGGTATAACTCTGCAGCCTTCCATAAAGCTGCAGAAGCCAAAGGCTTGTATGCTAAAAGCATTAATGGCGACGCTTTTTCTGATGCGCTAAAGCAAACCACCATAGACACCATAAAAGCAGACTTAGGCCAAGTTGACCTAGTGGTTTACAGCCTTGCATCACCTCGTCGCCAGCACCCTAAAACTGGGGAAGTTCATATGTCTACGTTAAAGCCAATCGGTAAAGACGTGGTTCAACAGGGTGTGGATACAGACAAGGGCATTATTAAGGAATTTGCCATTGGTGCAGCCAATCAAGAAGAAATTGATAATACCGTCGCTGTGATGGGTGGTGAAGATTGGCAGATGTGGATTAGTGCGTTAAGCGATGCCGGCGTTCTAGCTACAGGCTGCAAAACCACTGCATTTACCTATGTTGGAGAGAAAATAACCCGTGATATATACTGGGACGGTACTATTGGCCAAGCCAAGAAAGACCTAGATCACAAGGTTATTGGTATTCGTAAGCAAATGAACGCTATTGATGGTGATGCCCGCGTTTCAGTGCTTAAAGCGGTAGTTACACAGGCCAGTGCAGCTATACCTGTAATGCCGCTTTACCTGGGTTTGTTATTTAAGGTGATGAAGGCAGAAGGCACCCATGAAGGCTGCATTGAACAAATTGACTTGTTGTTCCGTGAAAGTTTGTACGGCACTAAACCTTACCAAGATGACGAAGGCCGCCTCAGGGCGGATTACAAAGAAATTAAACCCCATGTACAAGCCGAAGTGGAGGCACTTTGGTCTAAAATTAACGACGAAAATTTGTTTGAAGTTAGCGATATGGTCGGTTATAAAGAAGAATTTTTACGACTATTTGGCTTTGGTATTGATGGCGTAGATTACGAGGCAGAGGTTAACCCTGTGGTGGCAATCAGCAACGCTATCAGTGCCTAATTTAAACCCTATTAGCCTATAAATAGCCATTATATTGATGCAACGTAGGTTCTCATTAATGGCTCGAACAATTCCACTGAGTGCACCTTTAATAAAAATACTGACGATCTGACAAAGCGCCATACAAGTGCGCTACCTCATCGGCATAACCGTTGTAAATTTGCGTTCGCTGGCGGCCAAAGCCACCAATAACGCGTTCCGACTTCTGCGACCACCGCGGATGATTATGGTGGGGACTAACATTGGCGTAAAAGCCATACTCTCTAGAGTTTTGCTGCCACCAAGTAGTTTTTGGCATCTGCTCCACTAACTCAATACGCACAATAGATTTTGCATATTTAAAACCATACTTCCAAGGTAAAACCAAACGAATAGGCGCGCCAGTTTGCTGTTCCAACGGCTTGTCATAGATGCCCGTTGCAAGTAAGGCCAATGGATTCATGGCCTCAGCAATGGTCAAGCCTTCAGTATAAGGGCCACCAGCCCAATCGGCATTAGGCATTTGTTGAGCATCATTGGCCGTGATAAAGCGGACATACTTTGCACGGCTATTAGGTTGTGCAGAAGCGATAAGTTTGTGCAAAGGAATACCGTTCCAAGGGATCACCATCGACCATGCCTCAACACACCTAAAACGGCGCACATGGGATTCTATAGCAAACTCACTGTAGATATCGGCTAAATCATAAACACCTTTCTTGTCGGCACCTGCACCTGTAATTTCGACGGTCCAGGGTGAGGTTATCAAGGTTTTATCAGCTTCAGACGGATCGCTTTTGTCAAAACCAAATTCGTAGTAATTGTTGTAACTATTGATGGTTTTTAAGGGTGTAGGTTTAAGGGGTTCAGAGGTATCGTGGGCATCTGCCAATACACCACCAGCCAACGAAACTGCAGCCACAGCAGACAACCCCGCCGCTATAATCTTTCGGCGATTACGGAAATCTTGTTCAGAAGTAATAATAGAGTTAGCAATAGGTTTCACAATACCGCCTTGTCGATGGAAGTTAACTCGGTTAATAAATCTTACCTAAGTGTTAACCCAATGGATTCAGAAAAAGCCAATTAAACACTCGGTGGCAATTTAGAACTACGTTCGTTTTTCAATGCTCTTTAATTACACTTTAGCCACACTTTAACTAAGAGCGACTAGGTTCCAAACAGCCGCCACTGATGGTAATTCGGTGCATCAGACGTTGTTCACCATCATAGTCATTCAGCGCACAGTGCTGGGTCGCTCGATTATCCCATATTGCCAGAGAACCTTGCGTCCATTTAAAGCGACACGTAAATTCATTTTTGTAAGCATGTGAATACAAATAATCTAACAGTGGCTGCGACTCTTCCTTGCTCCACCCTTCAAACTTAACTGTGAATTCCCCATTGACATAAAGCGCCGACTTTCCAGATAGTGGGTGCTTGATTATCACAGGGTGGACCGCATCTTGAGTGGCCTCTGCGGCATTGCTTAGCCTGCCTTCCACCTCATCCAAACCGATATAGGCTGCCTCACCAAAGGCATGGCGACTAGAGTGCTCAGCACGCATTCGCAGCAGGGTATTTTTCATGCCATCCGATAAGTGTTCGTAGGCGGCGTACATACTCGAAAATAATGTATCACCACCCAATTTGGGAACCACACGGGCGTATAAAATTGACCCCATTGCCGGAACTTGATCATAACTATGATCCGTATGCCAGGTTGAACCAATGTTCAATTTCTGATGCGCTTCTTTGCGCACTTCTGCGATAACTGGATGACTATCTACTGCCTGGAAAAAGCGATTGACGCTTATCTCACCCCAACGTTTTGCAAATTCAATATGCTCATCAGGCGTTATGTTTTGATTTCGTATAAAAATTACGCTGTGCTTTACAAAAGCCTGCCGAAGTTCCAAAAATTGTTGGTCACTTAGGCCCCTTGCAATCTCTACACCACTTACTTCAGCACCAACAAAGCGGCTTAAAGGGGTCACTTTGATTGGTTTATATTGTGTTACCATGGAAATTAGCCTTAGATAACTCAAATGCAGAAGCGCTCACTTTGGCGCATGGCAAATTAGAACCTTTAGATGACAAAGATAGCAGCAGTGCCAAGGATAGGCTAGCAAAAAATACATAAATTACGGGCACAAAAAAACCGCA
>CAJIZL010000019.1 GCA_905182035.1 Oceanospirillaceae bacterium ASP10-02a
GGGCGGTGTGGAAGCGATTCTTAATTCAGACGAGTTCGACTGCACCCCGGTGAGAAACTAGAGAAGCCTTACTACTTGTCCAAAGAAAAACTGCATGCAAGGAGTTGTTCGAATGCGTATATTTAAATGGCAGGTCGATGGTGCGAAATTCCCGAAGCATAAATAGCAGTTAGTGCGTTAATTATTTCTTTTAAACCAGGATATTATCTGTAAGATGAACGAATGGTAAAGGTAGAACGCTTCTTTGCAAAACCAATTATTTTTCCCCATATGGATAAAAGAATGGGGGATAACATAAATGGTCCTTCGATAATTCAAATGCCAAAATGGGCGAAAAAAGAATTAGGAGCGTACCACCTATATTTCTCTGACCATAAAGGTTCTTATATTAGATTAGCATCGTCTAATTCCATAACAGGCCCTTGGGAAATTTATTCATTAGGTGCATTAGAATTAGGTGACAGTTTATTCATTACGGAAGATCCTTCAGACAAGTCTCTATACGCTCATATAGCTTCCCCAGATGTTCACATTGATCACGAAAAAAAATGTTTTTGGATGTATTTTCATGGCCAACTAGAAAATGGTGATCAAGTTACCAGGGTTGCTGTATCCAAAGATGGTATATCTTTTTCTGTGAAGGAAGCTATTCTTGGCCCACCTTACTTTAGGGCTTTTGAGTACAATAATTGGATATATGCGATTTGTTGGGGGGGTGAAATATGGCGGTCAAAGGACTGGTGTTCTCCATTTGAAAAAGGCCCACTAATACTTCCATTTGATAATAAAAACATAAACTTGCCAAGCTGTAGGCACGGTGAAGTTTTCCTTCGAGATAGTGTATTACATATATTTTTTAGCAATATTGGTGATAAACCAGAAAAAATATTACACACAAAAATAGATATTGTAAGTGATTGGAAAGATTGGAAAGTCAGTTTGATCAACACAATAATTGAACCAAAATTAGCGTGGGAAGGTGGCAACCTACCTCTTTCAAAATCAGTTATAGGTGCTGCTGAAACAAGGGTTAGAGAGTTGCGAGATCCGTGTGTATTTGAAGACTTTGATGAACAAGTTTACTTATTTTATAGTGGTTCAGGAGAACGCGGTATTGGAGTGGTTAAATTGTTCGATATCTAACTTTGAACCGTTCACTGCGCTCATATAAAGTGCTTCTAATAATCCGCGTAGCCTAAAGCCAGTCACCAAAGTAGCTGACTTTATGATCTGAAAGCGCCAGCCATTCTGAGTCCAACTCAATGCCCCAGCCTGGCTTATGGGCCATCATGAGTTCACCGTTTTGAATATCAAAATTAGGCTTAAAAATATTAGCTTGCCATGGGTAGTAATCTAACCCCTCTATAGAAAACTCAAGGTACTTACCTGCGTTAGGAATCGCCCCCATAATGTGAGCCGAGAACAAGGTGACTAAAGACAAGTTAGCACAGTGGACAGTGACCGGAATATTGGCTTTTTGGGCTATGGATGCCACTTCTAAGGTGCGCGTAACACCACCCATATAACACACGTCTGGTTGCACAATATCCACTACATTAGTGTCTACCATATGCTGCCAGATACGCATATCGTTGTCCTGCTCACCTCCAGTCACATCAATATCCAGGGCGTCTGTAACTTGTCTCGTCCAATCGGGCTGCCAATAGGGGCATGGCTCTTCAAAGTGACTAACCCCATAGTCTTGCAACATGCGCCCCACTTCAATGGCCTTTGCTGGTGTGTATGCACTGTTGGCGTCAACCAACAGAGTCACATCATCGCCTAGCTGCTCTCGAACGCGCTTCACAATTGCCTCCGTGCGCCCCGGCCATTGATCGATATCATGACCGCATTCCTGACCTACCCGAAACTTAAAAGACTTATAGCCAAACTCTTCTTTAAGCGCCAAAAAACGCTCTGCTTCTGCTTCTGGTGTGATTTCACGCTGCATGCTGGAGGCGTAAACAGGTACCGACTTTGCAGTGCCACCCAATAATTGGCATACACTTTTACCCTCACGCTTGGCATGTATATCCCACAGTGCAGTATCTAAACCACATAAAGCGCGGTACAAATAGCTGCCAGGGAACTTGTGTTCTCTCTCCAACACGAGCTGATTTAACCCGCCAATGTCATTAGCATCTAAACCCAATACGTGCGGTGCCACTTGCCTGTGCACCACTTGGGCAGTAATGTCTGAATTATAGGTGCACGTTTGGCCCCAACCTTCTTCACCCGTGTCCGTGCGCAAACGCAGCAAACCCATGTATTCGTTGGTAAAAGTTTCTATGCTGATAATTTTCATTTATACCTACTTATGTTCAGTTAAAATTAGATCGGCGGCTTTTTCACCCACCATGATGGTGGCTGCATTAATGTTGCCACATATAACATTGGGAAATATCGACGCGTCTACTACTCTCAAACCGACTAGACCATGGACTTTTAGCTCATTATTCACCACATTATCTTTTGGGTCTGGCCCCATACGGCAGGTACCGCAGGGATGGAATACCGTATCGGCGTTATTACGAATATCCTCAATTAGTTGAGCATCTGTTTTACAACCCAAACCAGGGCGCATTTCGTCCAAGGTAATGGCCTGCAATTGAGAAGTCTCGGCTAACTTGCGGATTAGCTTAACGCCTTCCAACAGGTCTTGTATTTCATCTTCATGGGTTAGGTAATTGGGCTCAATGGCAGGCGCTTTGCTGGGATCATTAGAAGTGATGTTGATTTCACCCTCAGACTGAACCCGGCAATTTGAAATACCTAATACATAAGCAGGAAAGGGGTCTGGATTCATCATAGGCCTTTCACCCAAAGGCGCTTTGGTATAGCTCAATGGAGAAAAATATAGCTGAATATTAGGCCGATCTAAACCCTCACGGGTGTGCACAAAACCACCCGCTTGATTAATACTTAAGCTCAAAGGACCACTTCGAGTCAGGACATAGCGGAACCCTTGCCACAACTTACCCCACCAAGGCTGCAACTGCTGATTTAATGTAGGTTGGCTAGCACGGTAAAAGTAGCTATGGCTAATATGATCCTGTAAATGTTGGCCTACGGCTGGGCTTTCATGCACTTGCTCAACCCCAGCCTTTTGCAACACATGGCTTGGGCCGATACCAGAAAGCTGCAATAATTGCGGTGAATTTACAGCGCCAGCACTCAGGATGATTTCTTTAGTCGCATTGGCTCTATGGTATTTGTGCTTATGTTGATACTCCACACCAATGGCACGCTTACCCTCAAATACAATACGTGCAACTGAAGCATTGCACACTATGGTTAAATTGGGCCTTTTTCGAGCAGGCTTTAAGTAGGCACGGGCAGCGGACATGCGCTGGCCTTGGTGAGTTGTGAGCTGATAATAACCTACACCCTCCTGCTTCACCCCATTCATATCGGCATTGTAATCAAAGCCAAGGGCTTCACCTGCTGCTACAAAATGTTTGCATAGGGGGTGAAGTTTGGCCGATACGTCCGATACGTTTAGAGGGCCATCGCCACCCCTAAACTCATCAGCACCATGTTGCCATGATTCCATGCGTTTAAAATAAGGCAGCACGTTATCATAACTCCAGCCAGGGTTACCGGCACTTTGCCAATCTTCAAAATCTTGTTTATGGCCCCGCACATAAACCATGGCGTTAATGGAGCTAGAGCCACCGAGGGTCTTGCCTCGTGGCCAATAACTAGTCCGGCCATTGAGCCCAGCATTAGCGTTACTGGTGTACATCCAGTTGACTTTAGATTGATAAAAGGTTTTGCCATAGCCAATAGGCATTTGTACATAAAAGCGCTTATCACTGGGGCCCGCTTCTAACAAAAGTACCGAGTGATTAGCATCTGCGCTTAACCGATTAGCAAGTACACAACCGGCAGACCCAGCACCAATTATAATATAGTCATAACTAGAACCTTTGCTCATTTGGCTAAACCTTTAATTGCAGTGCAAATTGCCTCAAAATTGGCAGCAGCTTTATCGCTCATATTACGTGCTCGCAAATAACAATGTACTAAACCCTGACCCATAGCCAAATGATTAGTGACTTCTACGTTAGCATCGCGCAAGGCTTGGGCATAGATCTCGCAGTCGTCTCGCAGCGGATCTACTTGAGCTGGAAATAAATGAGTAGCTGGCAATCCACTATAGTCCAGTGTTTGCATGGGCATGTAATTGCCTCCTAGGCTAGCAATAATGCTGCGATCACCACCCACACGAATCGGCAGATAATAATCCATGTCATCTTTGCTTAGTAAAGGTGCAAATGCATGTTCAGTCATGGATGGCGTATCCACACCACGGTTTAAGGCCGGGTAGATCAACACTTGGCCTAACAATTGGGTACCCACATATGACTTGCGAGCATTAGCCACACAAGCACTTAAAGTACCACCTGCACTATCACCCACCAAAATCACTTTTTGGCCTGTTTGTAGCAAGTTATCCACCACTGATAGGCAATCGTTAATATCATCTGGGTATTGGTGTTCCGGTGCCAAGCGGTAATCTACTGCAACTAAATCAAAACCAGTATCATTAGCCAATTGACCACAGATATCATGATGGCTGTTTAAGTCCCCCACCACAAAGCCACCACCATGAATAAATACGATGTGAATGCCTTCGGTACCATTAGTTTGGCTTTGATGCTGATAACGCCTTATGGGCACAGGATGGCCACCCTGCGCAACAATAGTGTCATCTTTGAACCCAATCCCGTTAGGCAGCGGTGCCGCAAACCCTTTACATAAGGCGTTATACCATTGCCTTTGTTGTGCAACACTGGCATCAATGGCATCGGCAGGATAGAAGCTTAAACTCTGATCGACGAAGATCTGCATCTGGGCATCCAGTACTGTCATGCAAAACCTCGCGGCACTTGCTCTTGCCAGGTTTTTTGATGCACTTGCTGACCATTCTCTAAAGCCTCTAAACTGGCATCAAGATAAAAGTTATTAGCGTCACATGTCACCTTAAGGCTGGTGTAAACGTCTATTTCCCAACCTGGCCTAGCTTGACGTGAGTGCCACTTGCAGAAGCTGGTCGCAGAATTTGGGTCGTGGGGTAAGATTGAGTGCTCTTCACGACACACATCTCCCACCGTGAGCCCATGATCGACGAAGGTAAATTCACCAAAAACATCATCAATAACTGTGGTTTGTTGACCGTTGGCCGCATTTGTTTGGGTAACACGGGTGTGTGTTTCAGGCCTAATTTCTGTAATTTTGTTCACTGGGCAGACATACCCTTGGCCTAAGTCTCGCGTCAATTGTCCTGTGCGGTCATGACACGGAATACTCAACTGGGCAGTACTTAAGTCTAAACTCAAATTACCTTTTTGTGCTGCTGGCCATAATAATGGGAAATAAGCTGTTGAGATGGCCAAACGTAATTTGTGGCCTTGGGGTATTTCATAACCTATATCATCCAGCTTTATGGTGATGTCCATACCCTGTCCGGGTATAAGAGACTGGGGCTTATCTAAGCCCCCACGCATGGCCAAATTAAGCACTCCATAAGTAATGCGAGTGCTACTACCATCAGGTGCGACATCGCAAAGGCGTAAGGCCATTTGGCCACTTTTTTGGTCACTTGTTACTACCGCATTAAACACTGCACCACCCAGAATGGACACGGGTTCAATCATCGCTGTAGTCTCAAAACATAGGCTATTGGCATCATCTTGGCGTTGATCCGTGGGGAAGTCTGGTCCACACCAAATGATACAATATTCGCCACTAGCAGCACCTGTTGTAAGTGGGCTATTCACTGTTACCTGCCCACTATCGCCAGTTTCAACTAATTGACCAGATGAACTCAACTGTAAATCAATGCGGCTTGTTTGGATGGGCCATTGACTACCTTCTACCCAAATACCAGGACGAACATCATATGATGCCTGAGGTGGAACACCATCTTGGATATAGGCAGCAATGGTTGGCTCTGCCATAATGCCGTTGTCTATGCCCTTGAGCCAATAGTCCCACCAACGTTTGGCCTCGCCTAAAAAATCTATTTCTGGTTTAGGTGATGCGTAATTTGGGTATTTATGGGCCCAAGGGCCAATTAGGGCCTTTTTGGGGCATGTTAACCCTTGCATCATGCGCGGAATAGTTTCTGAGTAGGCATCGCCCCAACCTCCTACACAATACACTGCAGCCTTAATGGCATTATAGTCTTCGTTAATTGAACCATGTTTCCAGTAATCGTCCTTATAGCTGTGCTCTAGCCATTGCTTGGCCAAGAATGGCATATTTTCCAACCGGTGAAGCCATTGCTGACGCCATGTATCAGGCAATAACAGAGGATCTGGTGCCTTAGCCATGTAACAGGACATCGTTGAGGCCCAGCTAAAATTCTCTAACTGCAATGCGCCACCACGGTAGTGAATGTCATCGGCGTAGCGATCATCAGTGGAACATACAGTAACTATGGCTTTTAATGCTGCAGGTGCCATTGCGGCCACTTGCAGACAGTTAAAACCACCCCAAGACTTACCCATCATGCCCACTTTTCCACTGCACCAAGTTTGTATTGTCAGCCACTCGATCACTTCCACAGCATCATCAAGTTCTTGCTGTAGATACTCATCTAACAACAGCCCAGTAGACTCACCACAACCACGCATATCAACCCGAATGCAGGCATAGCCAAAGCCAGCCCAATAAGGGTGCATTTGTTCATCACGAATGGCCGTGCCATCACGTTTCCTATAAGGAATATATTCTAAGATAGCTGGAGCTGGAGAATCAACTGCGTCACTGGGCAGCCACGCCCTTGCAGCCAGTTGTGTACCGTCTGCAAGTGGAATAAAGAAATGGGTCCACTCTTCGATGCTATGGGTAAAATCGAGGTTGTTCATCATCTGTTATTGCTCCCAATAAGCGACCCGTTATAGAGGCCATATAGAAGTAGTAACATACCATTGGATTATTCAGCAGGTATAGCAATTTTTACCTAAATTGTTCCTCACAGATGATGGTAAACTAAACACACTAAATAGTGCTTGCAGCTGCTTAACACTAGGCTGCTATATTTACAAAAGCTTTAACAACTATACTGAGTAGTTAGCTTAAAAAATGATACGTTCTTGCGCAGGTCACATAACACAATGATTATGAAATTTTTTCTCAACTCACCAAAAATTGGTCTATTGTTGATCAGTGGACTAGGAATTAACCTTAGCTGGCTCTCTTTACTAGACTGGAGCTGGAACAGTGCCGTCACCTTAATGATGACTACATATATACTTAAACTAAACTATAATCGGCACGCAGTAAAACAGCACATCATGTATGACCTTAGCCTCATGGGTGGATCTTTTTTAGCCTTTCTAGCGCTGAATTATGTTTTAAATGAGACGCTAGCAATATCGTCTATGGCGGCTGCTATTATGGCGAGCCTGTGGACATGGGGCGCTTTCACCATGTTATTTAATAAAATGGTGCCTGATAGTATTCGGCATGAGTTCGCCTTAGGTCACAAACCCCACTAAGGATTGCTACGCACTCCACATGTGTTCACTAAAATGGCGACGGCAAAGGGACTGATATTGATCGTTGCCGCCAATCACCACCTGGTCACCATCCTTGATCACCATACCATCACCATCCATCCGCACCACCATGGTAGCTTTGCGGCCACAATAACAAACAGTCTTTAACTCCACCAACTTGTCTGCCCAAGCTAGCAAATGCTGACTACCCGGGAATAACTCCCCCCTAAAGTCTGTGCGGATGCCGTAGCACAATACGGGAATATTGAGTTGGTCTACCACTAAGGTGAGTTGCTTGACTTGCTCACGACTTAAAAACTGACTTTCATCTATGAGAATACAATCCAGAGGTTTTTTTAGGTTTTCAATTTTTAAGATGCTGAATAAGTCGTCTTTGCCATTGAATAACTGTGCTTCGGCAGCCAAACCAATTCGAGAGGTGACTTTACCAAGACCATAGCGATCATCTAACGCCGCAGACATTATAAACGGCCGCATGTCACGCTCTTCATAGTTATAAGCTGACTGTAATAGTGCGGTAGATTTTCCGGCGTTCATGGAAGAGTAATAAAAGTAAAGTTGGGCCACGATAAAAAGCCTTTACTGGGAAGGGCGCATTAACCCTTATAAGAATAATTGGTCGGGACGGTAGGATTTGAATAACCCATCCAACCCACTAATAAATCTATAGTTATAATCAATTAAATCTGATAGTACCTACAAAAGCACCAACAATTATTAATGTCTATATTAGACTTATAATTCTCGTAAAGGACCCTTCGTAAAACTGCACGTCCAGCTTGTTAGATTTAACAATATAACTCTTACAGATAGTCTACCAGACTATCCGTAAGACACCTTAATTAAGTTACTTTGTATATGACATTGCTTTACCCGAGGGCAGTGTTATTAGGTAGGAATGAGTGAAGCCAGCTTGAGTTTACTTAGCCTTGAACAGAAACGGACTAATATTCACTCGTGGCTTTTCGTTGGCTATAAGATCTGCGACTATTTTCCCCGTACCGCAGGCCAAGGTCCAACCCAAGTTCCCATGGCCTACATTGAGATACAGATTTTGCATTGGAGAAGGGCCTAGTATGGGCAGTGATGACGGGGTCATCGGCCTTAAGCCCGCCCAATATTTAGCAGCACTGTAATTGGCCACATCTGGGAGTATTTCTTTGGCTAGGTTCAAAATCCCTTGAAAGTCTTGTTGTCGATGACTTGTATTGAATCCATCAAAAACTGCCGATGAAGATATGCGGAGGCGGTCTCCAAAAATCGATAGTGAGACTAGTTTATCTGTATCATCAAACCCCGACATTGGCTTCATTTTTGTATTGATTAAAGGGGCTGTTATAGAAAACCCTTTTATTGGATAGATAGGCAATTTAATATCAAGTTGTTTCGCTAAAATACCGCTGTGAGCGCCAGCAGCCAATACGTATGCGTCTGCTTTAAACTCTCCTTTAGACGTTAAAACACTCGAAATTTTATTATTCTTCTGTAAAAAAGATTCAACAGAAGCACCCCATACAAATCGGCATTTTGTGTTCTCTACACACCACCTGCCTAGTTCTAGAGAAAACTTGGCGGAATCGCCTGTTTTACAGTTAGGAGAGAAAACAGCGCCTGCATATGTTTTGCTGCTAGCTTGAAGTAAAGGAAGCTTCTCATGCAGGCCATCTCGATCAAGTAATTCTAATTTAAGCCCCCTATCTTCCAAAAAATTAAAATGACTTCTTAATTTTTTTAAATTGCTTGGGCTTCTGCTTGCATATGCTATCCCCTGATCACTAGCATCAAAGTTTATGTTTGTTGCCAGGCGTAAATCTGCCAAGTTATCTATGGAATATTGCGCCAATCGGAATTTGGAATCAGTATTTTGAACCCATTTACTACTCCGACACTGAGATAGAAAGGATGCTGTCCAACCCCATAGTGCAGGGTCCATATGCAACTTATACTGAATCCCTAGCTGTGAATTTAACAGAGATTTAATCGCTACTTTTAAAGCAGAAGGTGACGCCCAGGCAAATGCATCACTGGGACTTAAAAGACCAGCATTTCCCGCTGTCGCGCCAAAATCCCCACCCTTTTCTTGTGCCTCTAAAACGGTGACATTCATCCCTTTTTGAGAAAGGTAATAAGCAGTTGTCACACCGACAACACCTCCTCCAATAACTAGTACGTTCATAGTATTACTCTAAAAATAAATTCGTTAAAAAATTGCACAAATGATATAAGAAGATAACAAATTTTTTTGTTCAAAGAGCTTAGCTTAGTCACAAAAAAATTAAAAGGAAGAACTAATAATGACTTTTAAAATACTTAGCGCAGAGTTTTCTCATGAAACAAATACATTTAATATTTATCCAACGACATTAGGTAGTTTTAATAATGATCTATTACTCGATGGTGAGCAGGCTATAGCACAGAGAGGCAGCAAAAATACTGAATTGGCAGGATTATTGGATGTAGGTGCCGAACACAGTTGGCAAATAGAGCACTGCTTTAGTGCCTCAGCTGGACCAGGAGGTAAAGTAACAAGCAATGCATTTGATGAAATATTGAAACCTCTGGAACATCATTTTTCTGAGCAGTGGGACGGTGTTTTTTTGATGTTGCACGGCGCTATGGTGACCGATTTTTGTGACGATGGCGAAGGGGAAATACTGCGTAGAGTACGTGCAGCCTTGGGTCCCGATATTCCAATTGCCGTTACCTTAGACCCTCATGCCAATGTGACACCAAAAATGTGCCAATTGGCACAAATTTTAGTTTCCTATAATACCTACCCCCACATAGATATGCGTCAAACAGGACGGCATGCTGCGCAAATTTTACAGCGCACGTTACTCAAAGAAATTCAACCACAAACACTTCGGGCCCACAGGCCAATGCTAGAAGAAATTAATGGTGGCAGAACTGATATAGGGCCGATGATCGAACGACATAGATTGGCAAGGAAATATGAACAGCTAGCAGATGTCTATGCAGTGAGTATCAATGGTGGTTTTGCCAGTGCTGATATCAGCGAATTAGGCCCTACAGTATTGATATGTTGCTCTGGAGACACAGCTATTCATCAGGAACAGGCCGAACACATAGCTGAAGATATTTGGACCAAGCGAGATCAAGTATTGAATCTTTATTACAGCTGTACCGAAGTAGCAGACATAGCTAGTAAATGGCCTGGACTAAAAAAAGAAGGCCCTCTAGTTATCGCTGATTATGCAGATAACCCTGGTGCAGGGGCTTATGGTGACAGTACTGAACTATTAAGAGCGCTTTTAGATAGCAACATTGAAAATGCCTGTTTCGGACCATTGTTTGACCCGCAAGCTGTTTTAGAGTTACAACGCCATAAGCTAGGGGCTCAAGTGGGTATAAATATCGGGGGAAAAGTAGACCCAAAAATGGGGGGTGGCCCACTTCAGGTAACTGCACAAGTCATTTGGCAAGGGAGCGGCTTAGTGGTAGGAACAGGTCCAATGTTAGGTGGTTTACAAAAAAACTTCGGCGAGTGTATCGTATTAAAAGTCCAAGGTATTGAAGTACTTTTAGTGAGTATTGCTCACCAGATTTTAGACCTTAATCAATTTCAAACATTTGGTATAGATCCTAGGGAAAAAACTGTAGTCGCACTAAAGTCTATGCAGCATTTCCGAGCGGCGTTTGAGCCTATAGCTGGAGAGGTCATCGTTTGCGATAGCGGTGCACTGTGTACTATAAATTATAAAGCCTTGAACTATCAAAAGGTACCGCGGCCCATTTACCCCTTAGACTAACCTCAACAACAACTAGTGGATCTCATCTGAGCTAACTAGGGGACTTATGAATAATTCCAAAGTGATAAATCAATGAACTTAAGACAAAAATACGACCATTACGGCTTTCTAACAGCAGTAGATGCAATTTCCTCTGCCAAAGCAGCATACTATGCCAAAAAATGCACCGAGTTCATCGAACAATACAGCACCCATTCTGACTATTCTGATTGGACATATGGTAGAACAGAGATGGTCTTGCGGTGGGTTGCTGAACTTGCCGCTGAGGAAAGCCTGCTAAATGTCATCGAGGATTTAATTGGCCCTAACATTCTACTATGGAATGCTTTTCTCCCTGTTAAACCGCCCCATTCAGCGGCAAATTTCGGTTGGCACCAAGACGCTACTTACTGGCCAGTAGAGCCCACCAATCAAATTATAACTGCCTGGGTCGCCCTATCTCCAGTAAATCCATCAAATGGTGGTATGCAGATGGTGCGAGGTTCGCATTCAAACGGACCCGTTGCGCACGAAACGACTTATGATAAAACAAGTATGCTTCGGCGAGGCCAACAAGTGACTATACCAATTGATGATACCAAGGTTATTAATATTGATCTAATTCCCGGCCAGGCATCGATCCATCACACATTGATGCTCCACAGATCAAGTTCGAACGAATCAAAAGATTGGCGACTTGGTGTTGGTTTTAACTATGCATCTTCTAACGTCAAGCCACTACCCGGGTATCATGACTCTGCCATATTGCTTCGAGGTGACGTCAAAGGAAGTGGCTTTGAATTAACTGAACCACCCAAATCCGACCTAGATAAAGCCGCCCTGGAAAATTTTGCACGCGTGCAGCAGCTTCAATCTAAAAGATATGATGATGTAAAGCAAAGCTAGGTTGGTGTTGCAGCTAAAAATCAGGTTCCAAGGCGTAGACCGCGATAAGACAACCGTTTTTGGTTGTTTAATTGTGGACAGTGCCGTCGCGCAGCCACACCAGATCGCCAGGGCCATAATCAACACCGTCATGATCTCTTATATTTCCAAACCATACACTATTAGGAAAAATATCTTTTAAAAAGCAAAGGATTGCATATTTAAAATCTCAAAGAGCTTCAGTGATTGTCTAAATACCCTGTTCTTTACATATTAAATTAAGCATTAATTGATCAGCTTGACGATCTGTTTTCGGTGTTACCACCATCGGTCTCCGTTATTAACCAACAAGTTGGCCTTTCTTCGATCTCGACAGGCGCGGAAGCGCCGCTTGGAGTATAGCGTAGCGCATCGCTTTAGCGGGGTGTGAAGCGACGCGACGAGGGTCGCGTTAGCGCCCTTAAGATGCAAACACAGACTACTGCGTAGACGAAATCATACTCCATTCTCTCTTAAAACAAGGTTCCAAACTTTGAAAACCAAGATATCCAATCCGTAAAGTAGAAGCGGGGTAGACCCCCTTCTCTTTGGAAGGGAACCTATATAGTGAACACGTAAATGTATAAAATTTTCCAAAAATATTTTAATAAGAATGAGATCACGATCTGATATACAATTTATCAGGCTGTAGTCAACCCTGACACTGCTGCAATTAAATTTTCTTCTGTCATTTCTTTACCGGTATACTCTCCAACCAGCCGTCCCTCTGCCATGGTCAATATGCGGTGACTCACGCCAATAACTTCTGGCATCTCAGAAGAAATTACAATAACTGCTAGGCCTTGTTCAGCAAGTGTCGCAATGTATTGATGAATTGCAGATTTGGAACCCACATCGACGCCCCTAGTTGGCTCATCAAGAATAATTAATTTTGGATTGGCACATAGCCATTTGGCGAGAACTAATTTCTGTTGATTGCCACCAGACAGGTCGGAAAGCATTTGCTCTGGCCCCGTCGTTTTAATTTCAAGTTTGGTTTTATAGTCTTCAAATATCTGCAGTTCATTCTCCACATTAGGAACTCCCATATTTGAATATAAGCTAAGGTGTGGCAAAGTCATATTGTGTCTGCCACCCATACCAAGTATCAGGCCCTGCGATTTCCGATCTTCAGGCACAAGTGCCATACCTTTTTCAATGGCCTGTTTTGGGGATGAAAAACTAACCTTTTGTTTATTAAAAATGATTTCACCGCTATCTTGTCGACGCACACCGAAAAGTGTTTCAGCAACTTCAGACCGACCTGCGCCTATCAGACCATATAAACCAACCACTTCTCCTGATCGGACTGAAAAACTGACATCTTTAAAAAAACCTCGTATTGTTAGTTTATTAACACTTAATAACTGGTTACCAATTTCTGATTTTGCTCGGTGAAAATACTGGTCCAGATCTCGACCAATCATTCTATTTGTGATTTCTCCAATTGTTGATTCACAAGTGTTCACCGTACACTGCACCTCTCCATCTCTGAGAACAGTAATTCGATCTGCTATCTCAAAAATTTCATCCATTTTATGGCTAATATAAACAATAGCCACACCCTTTTTACGTAAGGATCGCACGACTTCAAAAAGCTGATCTTTTTCAGTAGTTGTTAGTGTTCCAGTTGGCTCATCAAAGATAACAACATTGGCGTTAAAGACCAACGTGCGTGCGATCTCTACCATTTGCTGCTTCGCAATTGACAAATTACGAACAAGAACTTCTGGTCCAAAATTACAACCTAACTCATCTAAGGCAGTTTTTGCCGCTGCGTTCATTTTTCGTTTGTTAACAATTCCAAACCAATTTGTTGGCCAGTCACCTAGGTAAATATTTTCTGCAGCTGACAATTCTGGTGATAATGAAAGTTCTTGATGCACAAGTAGGATGCCTAATTCTCGTGCTTCCTTTGGTGTCTTTACAATGACTTTTTTGCCGCGATGATGAATGGCTCCTTCATCAGGATTATAAATACCTGATAGTACTTTCATAAGCGTTGATTTACCTGCGCCATTCTCACCCATTAACGCATGAACCTCGCCAGCCCTAATATCAAAACTAACTCCGTTAAGTGCAATGACACCAGGGAATTTTTTCAAAATAGAATCAGCAGTTAGGACAATTTCATTCATTTTTCATCCTACCTAGATTGGCTAGAAGTTAACGTTTTATCAAGAATTAATGCGAGTACAAGAACTGTTCCCATGACTATCAACTCGATATAATTAGGAGTGTTTAGAAGCCGCAACCCATTCAGAAGTGCCGCTAGAGTAATAACACCCCCCACTGTTTTCCACATACTTCCATACCCACCTGTTAAACGTGTACCGCCCAAAACCACAGCGATAATAGTCCACAGTTCCCAAATTCTTGCGGCATTGGGTTCTGCTGTACCTAAACGCATAGACAACAAAACTCCAGCAACCCCAGCTAATAGCCCACAAAGGGTGAAATTAATGACCTTATGACGTCGAACTCTGATTCCCGCCTCATGAGCAGACTTTTCATTATCACCAACAGCATAGGTCTCTAATCCATGCCTGGTCTTAGAAAGAATCCATTGAAAAAACAGGGCGAAACCGAAAAATATCATTGCAGTAAGCGACACTGGGCCGATATAAATTTCTGGGTACTCTGTATATGAATAATCACTTGTCATTAAGGCTTCTTCACCAGTAAAAATGAACACAATACCGCGAATGCCCATAAGCGAACCCAGTGTGATTATAAAAGAATGAATTCCAGATAATGCGACTAAGGCACCGTTAATGAAGCCAAAGAAAGCACCCGACAATAAAGCAACCAGAATAGCTGGCCAAATACCTATACTTTCCTGAAGGCCAATAGCAAGCGCCGACGATAACGCTAGCGTTGCACCAACCGAAAGGTCGATCTCTCCGTTCAGCATAACCAGCGTCATTCCCACGGCGAGAAACCCAATAAAAGATCCCTGCGTAAGAACATTACCGATATTATTTAGGGTGAAAAAATACGGTGAAGCAAGCGAAAACACTACCATGCAGATAAACAAGAACACCCATATGTGCTGTTCTCGGATTATTCTTAATATGCTCAAGCTTGAACTTTTAATTGATGTCATAATTTTGGCAGCGCTATCTTTCTTCATACCAACTGTGTTGCTCATACGAAAACTCTCCCTCTCTTAGCAGCTAAATCGATCCACACCGCAAGAATGATAACTGCCCATGTCACCAACCACTGGACATAATAAGCAAAGCCTAACAACAACAATCCGTTTTGCACAAAGCCCAACATTGTGACGCCAATAACTGTTCGCCAAATGGTACCCGACCCACCCAGCATAGATGTACCACCAAGAATTATTCCAGAGAGAACAGTCAGTTCATATCCTTGACCAATCGTACTCTGCGCACCCATGACTCGGCTACCCATGATAATGGCGGCTAACCCAGTTCCAAAACCAGAGATGACATAAGCAATTAAGACTACCCCCCTTGTTTGCACACCCGAAAACAAACTGGCTGTTTCGTTTCCTCCAATGGAGAAAACCCAACGTCCAAAGTTAGTTTTTAAAAGTACAAAACTGCCCACAAGTGCGGAAAAGAAGAATATCCAAACAGGTACTGGAATATCTACAAACTCACTTCGTCCAAAAAACCGGAACCAAGTTTCTTGAGGGTTAGTTACATTAACGTTTGAACCTCCCGAATAAAATAGTGTAGCGCCCTGCAATAATGACAACATCGCTAGGGTGACAATAAGTGAGTTTAACCTCATAAAACCAATCAAATAACCATTTACAATTCCAATTAAAAGACTGGCAAACAAAGTGTATGCGATCGCTATGGCAGGACCCACTTGATTATGTTGGTCCACTACTAAGACTGTCAGCAAGGTAAGCATCGATCCAACTGACAAATCTAAGCGCCCAGTAATGACAACAAACGTCACCCCAATAGCGATCATTCCGGTGATCGACACTTGGCGGATCACATCTAAAATATTCCCGGGGGTAAGAAATTCTGGTGAAGAAAAAGACACAACTGCTAAAAAGATGGCGAAGCCACCAATTAAACCGTGTTTTTTAGCTGTCTCGCTGGCTTTTTTGAGGATGGCCATAATAAAAAAATCTACATTAGTTTTTGTTTTACTATTTTTATAATAGATCTATTCAATGGTTAATTAGTAGCAGATATTTGTCCAAAATGGATATTTTTTAGAATGGCCATTGTGAATAGAAAACCAAACTTACCAATAGGTCCAATATCTTACGGTATTAATAAAATATCCAATTTGGACATACTGAGCATTGCGAGCCGTTTAACAATTATGGTGATAATAAGAGAACCCAGCAAATGAGGCTTGGGCTGAAAGATTAATAATTTAACGGAGTGTCAAAGTGATGAATAGTATAAAAACAACATCAGTAATTTCTATTGCTGGATTATTGTGTGCTGGCCTGCTAGCTAGTGCAGTTCAAGCGGCCAATGCACCTGATTGGTTGGGTGGTAAGCTGACAAAGCCACTTTCCGAAACCCGGATTGGTATTACCGTGTTATACCCAGGATCCAATGCCTACCAAGCCAAATATGCTGAAACAGCAGTAAGTTATGCAAAAGAACTTGGCATAGATGCGACAGTTATGGATCCCCAAGGTGACCCAGCTGTGCAGTTCAACCAAATTGAGGATATGGTCTCTCAAAATTTGGACGTCATTGTATTATGGCCAACTTCCCAGAATGCTCTTATACCTGCTGTGCGCCAAGCAGCACGCGCGGGCATTCCCGTCATAACGTCAAACTCACCTATTGGAGAGGCTGGTCGTCGATATATTAAAGCACACACAGGTCCGGATGATTGCGCTCAGGCAGAACAAGCAGCAGAAATGCTGGGTGATTCACTGAACGGAAAAGGTAATATTGTTGTAGTTGAAGGTACACCAGGTTACAGCGTTTCGATTCTTCGAAAGAACTGTTTCCTCGATAAAATAGAAGATTCATACCCCAACGTCAATATCCTTGCTAGCCAATCAGCCGATTGGAATCGCGAAAAAGCACAGACTGTTATGGAAACCTTCTTAACCAAGTTTGGTAACGACATTGATGGTGTTTATGCTTTTGATGATGGCATGGGTTTAGGTGTTATTAGCGCATTACAAGCTAAAGGCAAAAAGCCTGGTGACGTAAAGGTTGTAACCTGTAACTTATTTGGTGAAGGTTGGGACGCTATAAAAACTGGCTGGGAAACGGGATCCAATAAGCAATCAGCAGAGGATGATGCAATATTAGCAATTCAAACTGCAGTAAAAATTGCCCATGGTATTGATGTACCAGTTTTAGCCCAAATCGAAACTCCAAAAATCCAAGCTAACAACGTTAACCAATTCGAACGTCCAAGTTGGTAGTTTGACAATAAATGGGTCGTTATAAATTAACACAATCGACTAACGATCCATTTGCTAATTGTTCTAACAAAGTATGAATTTGTAGAAGAAAAATAGTCTATTGCCTTAGTCATCTAAAGCCCTTAGTCAAAGGTTTCTCTCGTTGAGAGAAGCCTTAGACGACTGGTTAAATCGACTAATAATTAAAAAAATTTGGAAACATTGTTTATGGTTGTTTCTCCAACAGAGTTGAGAAAAAATAATATTTTGAGTGTTCCCATAACTTATAACAATAATCAGACATGGCTTTCTAGAATGAAGCCAACAACTAGGCAGATAGAGAAGTCCACATGGGATCAAAAGATAAACCTACCATTCGCGTTGGCCTAATTGGGTCTGGATTTATGGGGCGTTGTCACGCTAATGCTTTTCGCAACGTAAGCAGTTTATTTAATCTTCCAGTCAAAATAGAGCTAACTTGTTTGGCAGATATCAACAAGGCCCTGGCGCAGGATAGCGCAGACGCTCTCGGTTTTATTTCAAGTACAGACTGCTGGCAGGACATGGTTGCTGACCCAAACATAGATATTATTGCTATAACAGCCCCCAACGGGTTACATGAGGAAATGGCTATCCTTGCCGCGAGCCATGGCAAAACAATTTATTGTGAAAAACCTCTGTCGACAACTTTGGAGTCGGCTATGCGTATGGTAGATGCAGCTAATAACGCTGGTATCGTTACTCAAGTGGGGTTTAATTTTTTACGCAACCCGCTCTTTAAAATGGCTAAAAACATGATAGGAAGAGGTGATCTAGGCGACATTGTCAGCTTTCGTGGGACTCATGCCGAAAACTATATGGGTGATCCACGCCAACCCCATTCATTTAGGACCCACCCCCAAGGGGGAGGGGCGTTAGCTGATATAGGCAGCCATATAACATCATTAGCTCGTTATTTTTTAGGCCCTATAACCAAAGTGAATGCACACCAAAAAACAGTGGTTAACGACAGGCCGCGCGAACTTGGAAGTTATGAAATGCTAACGGTTCAAGTGGATGATGTGTCACATGTGTTGATGGAATTTGCTAGCGGCTGTATCGGCAGTATTAATGTTTGCTGGCTGCAGACAGGGCGCAATATGGACCTGTCCTTCGAAATCACGGGCACCCTCGGGGCAATTCATTTTAATCAAGAAAGAATGAATGAAATCCACGTTTATAAGCCTAAACAAGATAGTTCTGAAACCGGGTTTACCAAAATAGAAACAGGTTCTCAGCATCCTCCCTACGATCAATTTTGCCCAGCGCCAGGCCACCACATAGGATTTAATGATTTAAAAGTGATCGAAGTGGCCGAACTTATTAATGCGATGTTAAATAGCGAACCACTTTTTACAAATTTTCAAGAAGGCTACCAAGTCCAACGCACCATCGATGCTATGCAGTCATCTGCAGACACTGGACAATGGGTTAGCATAAAGGAGTTTATTAAATACAATGGAAAGTAAATACGACTATATTGTTATAGGTGCAGGTTCGTCAGGCTGCGTAGTAGCTGGCCGACTGGGCGAAGCTGGTTACAGAGTATTATTGCTGGAAGCGGGGGGAAAGGATAATAGCCCTTGGATAAAAATTCCATTGGGCTACTCTAAGTTGTACAACAATCCGAAGGTTAATTGGTGCTATACGAGCGAACCAGAGTCAGCATTGAATAACCGGCCTTTATTCCAGCCAAGAGGCAAAGTGCTTGGCGGGACTGGTTCCATTAATGGCATGATTTATATGCGAGGTCAGGCACAAGATTTTGATTTCTGGCAAGCCCAAGGTTGTGTTGGTTGGGGCTGGGAGGAAGTCCTGCCCTATTTTAAAAAATCAGAAAATCAACAACGGGGTGCAAGTGAATTCCATGGTGTTGGTGGCCCTTTAGAAGTTTCCGATTTACCCTCTAATCATGCTTTGGGTGAAGCCTTCCACAGTGCTTCGGAGGCGCTTGGCTCCCCCCGGAATAATGACTTTAACGGTGCAGACCAAGTCGGCACAGGTTATGTACAAATCAATACTAAAAAGCAAAGGCGCTGGAGTACCGCGTCGGGATTTTTAACTGGGCCTGCAATGCAAAATATTACAGTGCAGCTTGGTGCAATGGTAGAGAAAATTATCCTACAGAACGGCGCAGCTACAGGTGTTCGTTGGAGCAACAATTCTGGAAAATATGACAATTTTGTGACTAAAGAAGTCATTGTTTGTGGTGGTGTTTTCAACTCACCACAGATTCTAGAATTGTCGGGTATAGGTAAACGAGATGTACTTGAGAAAGCGGGTGTTGAGGTTCAGCACGAACTGCCGGGGGTGGGCGAAAACCTTCAGGATCACTTCGGTATCAGTGCAGAATATCACTGCAGCAAAAGAATTACCGTTAACGATTTATACAATAATCTGATTTTAGGCGGCTTACAGTTGTTGCGCTATTTGGTGTTTAAAACCGGTCCCTTTGCCGACAATGGTAATTACTCTAATACTTTTATTACCACAGCTCCCCATATTAAAACCCCAGATATGATGATTACTTTAATGGCTTGGAATACGGGTGAAGATTTGAAGCCCAAACCGTTTTCCGGTTTTACTATTTTGGCTGAACATTTGCGGCCAAAATCCAGAGGCTCCTGTCACATCAAAACTTCCAGACAACAAGACGCACCCGTCATTAAATTTAACTTTTTTAAGCATCAAGATGATATTGATGCGGCCATTGCAGGACTCAAACACGCCCGAAAAATCGCTCAAACAGCACCAATGAATGAGTTTGTGAAAAGTGAAATTTCCCCAGGGCCAGGCCCAAAAACTGATGCTGAACTGGAGGCTCACTGTCGAGAAAATGGTTTGTCTTTGCTACATGGTGCTGGTACCTGCCGAATGGGCACAATAGAACAAGAAGATGCTGTAGTGGATTACCGTTTAAGAGTACTCGGATTAATTGGTTTGCGGGTAGTTGATGCGTCTATTATGCCCAAACTGGTATCAGGTAATACTCATGCCGCCGCAGTAATGATTGGAGAAAAAGGTGCGGCAATGATCATTGAGGATGCCGAGGCATGATTAATATTGCGGTGATCGGCGCTGGTCGTATGGGACAACTATATTGCCATAATGTGGCTAAAAACGCCCACTGCAAGCTCGTTTATGTGGTCGGTAGAGCACTAGAATCAGCATCCAAACTAGCGCATAAATACCAAGCACATGCCTGCACAGATATTAGTGCCGTAATCAATAATGAGGCTATCGATGCCATTATTATTGCTAGCCCTACACCTACTCATTTAGACATTGTTACTTTGGCGGCAAAAGCAGGAAAAGCTGTGTTTTGTGAAAAGCCCATTGATCTAGATATACAAAGGGTCGATCAGTGCTTACAGACCTTAGCCCAGTATCCGATACCTTTTATGTTAGGTTTTAACCGCCGCTTCGATCCACAAATTAGCAAACTTCGACAACGTGTATTAGCGGGAGACGTAGGCCATCTGAATATGTTGCTACTGACTAGTCGAGACCCATGTCCACCTCCAGTCAACTACATACAAAGTTCTGGGGGTTATTTTATTGACAGCACAGTGCATGATATTGATTTGATTTGTTGGATCAGCCAAGAGTTACCTCTTGAAGTCATGGCCACTGGGTCCTGTCTAGTTGATCCAAAAATTGGTGAGCTTGGTGATATCGACACCAGCATGACCATGATGCTGATGCCTAGTGGAGCCATTTGCCATGTTAACAATAGCCGGCGAAGTGTGTACGGGTTTGATCAGCGCATAGAAGCATTTGGTTCCAAGGGCATGCTGCAAACACAAAACCAACATGAACATTCGTTACTCAGTCATTCTGACAGCCAAACTAATATGGCGTCACCACTAGAATACTTTTTTTTGGAGCGTTATCAACAATCATATCGCATTATCATAGATCAATTTATTGATGCGGTACAAAACAAAAAATCTATAGATTGTAATCAATTTGACGGTCGCAGTGCCCTAGCTATAGCTCTTGCTTGTAATCGATCAGTTAAAGAACGCAAGGCCATTGCGCCAGTTTATTCCTAGACATGACAGCAAAAAAACAGAGTCTATTGTTGGCGCCCAACATTGTGTTGCGAGCCGTTATTGCTCTACCACCTAATCAATAACAGTGGCTAGTAAGCACCCAAGCGGGGGCCACTCTATTTAAGGATGACTTCCATAGCACACCTAGGTAACATATCTCTAACATTATCAATTCAATCGATAGGGCCATGACCCAAACTGAGCTACTTTCTATTCTAGGATTTGTAGAAAAAATACAGTATATGGCGCAGGGAAAAAATACCTTGGCTGGTGTGGATTCTCGTTGGAACATCATTTTGTATGCGATGCGCCGTCATCTTGAAGGCAAAATCCTTACCCAAACAGCCTTGACGATGGCAGCCAATGTACCTTATGGCTCTGCTATACGTCGAATCAATGAATTAATAGATGACGGTTACATACTAAAGCGTCAACGTTCCAAAACTGGAAAGTCTTTTTCCTTACATCCTTCCAAACAGCTGATCGGTAGATTCGAAGAATATGCATTTGAACTTAAATCTCACATCGGTGTTACTTTTGGTTTTAATGAGGGTGGCAAGTCGTTGGATGACTTCTATTTTGGTGCTTCTTATATGGCGTCCAGCACCCTATCTTTTCCTTCGGCCTTAAGTCATGGGGTCGGTTTTGATAAAAAGCTACGCATATTAGGCCCTACCGATCCAACTTTTAATTTTCTTGCAGATAATCCTCGTAAAATTAATGAATTTTGCGGTGGCACTGTAGAAATGGTGGTAATGAATCTGGATGATTTGCGACAAGAGTCAATTCGTAACGCTTTATTAGAGCAGTCTGATTACGATCTCATTGCCTTTGATTTGCCTTGTCTAGGTGAATTTGTTGCTAAAAAAATTATAGCGCCTCTGAATGATAGAATTGATGAAGAGAAATTCAATTTTACAGATTTTCATAATGCTGCCTGGCAGGGATCAGCTTACCAGGGCGACCAATATGGTATTCCTATTCAATCCACTAGCGAGGTATTTTTATACCGTCAAGATCTGTTTGAACAGTTTGATATTGGTTGCCCGCCAAAGCAAGTTGAAGATGTTTTGCAAGCAGCGCAGAAATTACATCAGGTACAGCCAAGCTTAAGTGGTATTGTCATGAACTATGGAATAGGTACTCCAGTTGCGCATACTTTCATGCAGACTATGGCGTCTATGGGCCAAAGCATCATGTTACAAAGCACAGAGTCGAATAGGTTATTTCATCAAGGACGCCCAAAAGTCGATACCGAGGTGGGCAAAAAGACTATGG
>CAJIZL010000020.1 GCA_905182035.1 Oceanospirillaceae bacterium ASP10-02a
ATAACTCAAATGCAGAAGCGCTCACTTTGGCGCATGGCAAATTAGAACCTTTAGATGACAAAGATAGCAGCAGTGCCAAGGATAGGCTAGCAAAAAATACATAAATTACGGGCACAAAAAAACCGCATCTAAGCGGCCTAATCATTTCCAACAGCAATGTAAATGGCGGAACGGACGGGACTCGAACCCGCGACCCCCGGCGTGACAGGCCGGTATTCTAACCAGCTGAACTACCGCTCCGCATTATATTACTACTTCCAGCGTACACTTGGTGGGTGATGACGGGTTCGAACCGCCGACCCTCTGCGTGTAAAGCAGATGCTCTCCCAACTGAGCTAATCACCCAACGTACTAAGTGCCATTTATTTTCTATTTTAAGCCAAGTTCAAGGGTGACTTAAAGAAAATAAATGGCGGAACGGACGGGACTCGAACCCGCGACCCCCGGCGTGACAGGCCGGTATTCTAACCAGCTGAACTACCGCTCCGCATTTCCCTTTGGCTAACCGTGTTAGGCGTTGCCTTTAGGAGATGCGCATTTTAAAGATTTCCTCAGCCGTGTCAAACGTTTAGGCGAAAAAAGACCAATATTTTTTCATACTGGTTAAAAACCATACAGCTTTATTAAAAAATCAACACTTAAGCCACATCACTTGGAACCTAACCGTAGATGTAATAGTCTTAGTTTTATAAACTTATTTATGCCAACACAAGATTAATTTAAGGATTTGCACATGAAACCATTATTTTTTACCTTAGGTTTAAGTTTGAGCTTGTTAATGGGTGGCTGTGCTGTTAGCCCCCAATCTGTTTACTTACAACCACAAGCAACCCCTACGGGGCCTAGTTATGGCCAAGGACGTGCAATTACCATCAAGGTAGAGGACCGTCGCTCCAGCAGCGTTTTAGGCAGTCGTGGAGGTGTTTACGAATCTTCAAGTGTCATTACTATATCCAACGATATTACTGGCGCCCTGATGATTGCTGCTCAAGCATCTACAGCCCAGCTTGGATTTGATGGCTCTAGCTCTTTAGCACCGGCACAGCTTACGTTAATCCTTGAAGAACTAACTTATGACACGAAAACAAAAGGTCTAGTTAATACCATAAGTATTGACGCTAAGATCACCATAACTACTACCGTAGGTGATAGCAGCCACACGGGACATTATCGAACTCAGCGTAGCCACGAGTTCTCGCAACTGCCTGATGCGCAAAAAAATCAGGAAATCATCAGCGAAGCCTTAAGCATGAGCCTAGAGCGCGGCTTTAGCGACATCAGTCTTGCCAACTTCTTGGGCCAGAACTAGCCTGATGAACTAAGCTTGCAGGTGATGGCGACTTGTCTGTTGGTTAGTCGGCCTCTTTAAAGTCTAGGGCAACGGAGTTAATGCAATAGCGCAGACCCGTTTCTGGGGGACCATCGGGGAATACATGGCCCAAATGAGCACCACAATCATCACACATTACTTCAGTTCGGCTCATACCATGGGTCACGTCTAGCTCTTCTTTAACGGCAGGGCCATTTGCTGGTGCGCTGAAACTCGGCCAACCGCAACCTGCATCGAACTTGGATTGGCTAGAAAACAGTTCTGCACCACAACAGTGACAATGATACTTGCCGTTTTCAAAGTGCTGATCATATTGGCCTGTATGGGGTCTTTCTGTGCCTTTTTGACGGCACACAGCAAAGGCTTCTGGGCTTAATTCCTCACGCCATTGTGCTTCAGATTTAGGGGTGCTTGCCTTGCCACTGTTAGTTTTAGCCATTTGTGTACTCCTTTTTTCGGTAAAAAATAGTCAGTATTGGTTAAATAATACTGTTTGATGACGTTTTTATAGTTTTATAAAAGTTTTCTAGCACGTATGATAAGTTATTATTATCACATAAAATCTATAAGTTCGATGAGATCACGTTTATGAACATGATACGCAAATCGCAGAAATTGATAAACGTATGCTACGACATTCGTGGCCCAGTGCTTGAAGAAGCTAAACGCCTAGAAGATGAAGGCAGCCGTGTCATTAAACTTAATATTGGCAACCCTGCTCCCTTTGGTTTTGAAGCGCCAGAAGAAATCGTCCAAGATGTGATTCATAACCTTCCTAATGCCCAAGGTTATTGCGATTCTAAAGGCCTATTTGCAGCCCGTAAAGCCGTTATGCACGAATGTCAGCGTAAGAGCATAAAGCACGTCACCATAGAAGACATTTACATTGGTAACGGCGTTAGCGAGCTTATCGTTATGGCCATGCAGGGCCTTTTGAATGAAGGCGATGAAATGCTTATCCCTGCGCCAGATTATCCCCTTTGGACTGCCGCAACCTCCTTATCCGGCGGTACACCAGTTCATTACCGTTGCGATGAAGACAATGGTTGGCAGCCAGATCTTGAAGATATGGCATCTAAAATTACTGACCGTACTCGTGGAATTGTGGTGATCAATCCCAACAACCCCACGGGGGCAGTTTATTCTAAAGAAACCCTTGAAGCGATTATTGAACTGGCCCGTAAAAATGGCCTTATTATCTTTGCCGACGAAATTTACGATAAGATTCTTTACGAAGACGCTAAGTTTACGCCCATGGCGAGCTTGGCTGATGATGTGTTATTTATGAGTTTTAATGGCTTGTCTAAAACATACCGTGCTGCGGGTTTCCGTTCTGGCTGGGTGGTGTTGTCTGGGGCTAAACATAAGGCTAAAGACTACATCCAAGGTCTGGACATGTTAGCCAGTATGCGTTTGTGCTCTAACGTACCTAGTCAGTACGCTATTCAAACGGCATTAGGTGGCTACCAAAGCATTAAGGAACTAACTTGTGAAGGTGGTCGTTTAAAGCGCCAGCGCGATATGGCATGGCGAATGTTAGATGCCCTACCTGGCGTGACTTGTCATAAACCTGAAGGCGCATTGTATTTATTCCCACGTTTAGACCCTGAGATCTACCACGTTGAAAATGATGAAAAGTTTGCCTTTGATCTGCTGTCGCAGCAGAAGGTATTAGTGGTTCAAGGTAGTGGTTTTAATATGCCTGACAGCCAGCACTTCCGCATTGTATTTTTGCCCCATGAGGAGCAACTCATCGAGGCCGTAGGCCGTATTGCCACTTTCTTAGGCACTTTGCGCAAGTAATACTGTGCGCTTGAATTGTTTCATCTTAGTCTCTGGTGTGGCTTCATGTGCTCAATTGTGCTGAATGCTCACAGTGAGCTAATGCCTACTGTGCCTGCAGCTGCTACAGGATTGCCTAAAGGATACAAAACCACGTCGTGGAAACCGCAGATCACCGGCACTAGGCCTGCCAAATCTTGATCCAATTGTGGGTCGCCTGAATCTACTAACAACGGCCTGCCTTTCAGCTCTTTGAGTTTGGTTTTAGTAGCTACAATGTGAATATTGCCTAAGCCTAACTGCTTAATTAGTTCTGGGCTAAGTTGTTGGTTACCACGTCCTAGCACGTGACCCTGACCACCAATTAAAGTAATAAAAAGCTCTGCCGCCTGCTGATCACATAAATCGAGCAGCTGTTGCGCTGTTACGTCACTAGCAATTACGTGCCCATCTTCGATAACGTCCACACCTAATAACGTATTCTCTAGGCCTAAGTAATGCATCACAGCTGCCACGGTAGAACCAGAGCCCATGATATACCTAACGCCAGGTTCCATAAGTTCTTCCACATGGGCTGCTATATCATCTAATACCAAAGCTTCAACTTCTTTGGATCCTTCTTTCGCTCCATCTTTGGTGGCCTGCATGTACTGATGCGACTCAGGCACTTGTAACTCGCCGTAATAGCGGGCTTTTACTCGGCCTGCACGAAACTCTTCTTCATCGATATCACGTACTTCTTGGCTGCGCAAACTCACCAACTCACCCCTCACTAACTGAGCGATAACCTGACCTGCCGCCGCGGGCGTAATACCATACACTCCCGAATGGATTTTCACACCCGCTGGTATGCCCACCACAGGCACTTGATCACCAATAGCTTGTAGGAGATCTCTTGCAGTGCCATCGCCACCTACAAACACCAGCAGATCCACACCTTTTTTTAGCAGTATTTGGGCAGCCGCCATGGTGTCGGCAGCGCTTGATGGTTGGGTTTTTGCTTGGCCACAAACCTGAGTTTTTAAGCCTGCTGCTAGGGCACAGTCAGCACCCATATTCCCTGCAAAGGCATAAACACACACATCAAGCCCTGCAACCTCAGCTAATGCCTGCAGACAGCGCAAGTTAGCCTTTGGCACGGCGCCAAGGGCCAGTGCTTCGTCTGCTACATTATCGCTGCCTTTTAATGCCACACTGCCACCTAGACCAGCCAATGGATTGACTACTAAACCAATATTAAACGTCATTTAATGTGTCTCATGCTCAATACCAAAACCCAAACCACCCATCATGGCTGCACACTCAGAGTTAGTTATGCCTTGCAATTGAAGGCTAGAAAATTCACGTCTAACAGGATAGTTTTTCCGAAGCAGATCAAAATCATTACCTTGGCGCATACGTGCATTATCTTCCATCAACGGATAAACACTGCTGCATGCAGCAGCTATAACTTCTTGGGCCGTTGCAGCTGGATTAATTTGCAACCTTGCAAGATCGGGTTGTGGAATTAAGTCTTCTACCCTGAGGCTAGCTGGCAGCCCAAAGTGCTCACACAAGGATTGATATATCATCGATGTACCACGCATTTTCCCTTCTAAAGAGTGCCCTGCTATGTGGGGTGTAACACAATGACAGTAGTCAAATAGGCGCTTGTCTATATCGGGTTCTTGATGCCATACATCCATAAACAAATGAAGATCGTTATGTTTTTGTTGGCGCTCTAAAAGTGCCTGTTGATCCACTACCTCGCCCCGCCCTGCACTAATGAGCACAGTGCCTTTGGCTAGGTTTTTAATCCGTGTTTGATTTAGCAAATTTTCAGTGGCATGGCCACCGGTTTTGGTAAGTGGCGTATGCAAACAGACAATTTGGCAGCGCCCTAACAACTCGTCTAGTTCAACATAGCCTTCATGCCCTGCATCTACTTTGGGGGGGTCACATTGCAGCAGGTTAAAGCCAGCTTTGTGTAACCGCTGGGCCAACCGACCACCTACGTTACCAGCGCCTACAATGCCAATCGTTTGTTGGCGAGGATCAACACCCAGCGTTTGCCAAGCATGGTTAAGGCAGGCAATCACATAGTCTCCTACCCCTGCAGCGTTGCACCCAGGAGCATTGCGCCAAACGATGTTATTGGTGTCCATGTAATCTGTAGCCAAATGATCGGTGCCAATAGTGCAGGTACCCACAAACTGAACCTTGCTACCTTTTAGCAAAGCAGGGGTCACTTTAGCGGTTGATCGCAATACCAAGGCATCTGCATGGACTACTTGCTCTGAATCAATTGAACGGCCGTTGACCCGTGTGATTTGCGCTAGGTCACCAAAAAATTCATCAAGCAGCAAAATATTTTCATCAGCTACTAAGTTAATTGGGGGCATTAATTCGCTCCTAGGTTGGTGATCATATGAGAGGGGTCTCTGCCCTGTAGGATGACTTGGTCTTGATTGGCACTGGCATACCATTGATTCAAATTTACAATACCACCATCAACTTCCATGGTGGGGTAAGCTAAACTGTGACGATGACAAAAATCAGCTACTTTGGGGTGGCACCAACGAAATAGGGTTTGTTGGTATTCTAAGCCCAATAGTTGCGGCCGGTTATAACTACCTTGCAGATCACGCTGACGTTGAGCTTCAAGTAATATTATGGCAGCGGCCACAGACACGTTAAACGAGTGCACCATCCCTAACATAGGAATCACCACTTGGTGGTCTGATGCGGCTACAGCTGCAGGACTTACACCATGTTTTTCTGCACCTAATATCAGCGCCGTAGGTAAAGTGTAATCCAATTCACGGTAATCGACAGCTTGGTCGCTAAAGTGGGCTGAAACCAACTGCATACCTTGTTGTTTAGCCGTAGTTAAAGCACTAACAATGTTGTTATGGGCCACCAGGTTCACCCACTGCTGGCTACCCCGGGCGGTGCGCTTGTGCTCTCGAAACCCCTCTACTGGGGTGACCACATGGGCACTGTGTACACCAACCGCATCACAGGTACGAATCAACGCTGCAATATTTTGAGTTTTATTTACTTGGTCGGTAATAATGGTCAAATCAAGCTGGCGGCAAGCCAAGGTGGCTTTATATTTTGCCAAACGAGCAGGGGTCATAGATTTCCGGCCAAAGGGTTATTTATCAACCCCTAATGATACCAATTTATTGATTAGATTTGTTACACTACATTCATTATTGCGGTTTATCCAACTCTTCACTACACAATAAATGATACAAAACAACACAACACCTATTATTGCTTACCAAGGCCACCAAGGTGCTTATTCTCACTTATCCTGCCAACGGGTGTTTCCAGACTTTGAAACCCATGCGTGCATGACCTTTAGCGCGGCTATGGCCATGGTAGAACGGGGCGAAGCACACATTGCCATGATACCCGTGGAAAACTCTACTGCAGGCCGGGTGGAAGAAATCTACCGCCAATTACCTCACACTTCGTTATACGTTATTGGTGAGCATTATGAACCCGTTAACCATTGTTTACTGGGTTTAAAAAACAGTTCAATAGCGCAAATTACAACTGTCGGTTCTCACCCACAAGCTTTAGCTCAATGTGACGAGCACCTCGCTCAGCTTAAAATACTGCCTGTGGCAACATTAGACACAGCAGGCGCTGCCCTTGAAGTGAGCCAAAGAGGTGACCTCAGCCATGGTGCTATAGCATCTAGCTTAGCCGCAAAGCTGTATGATTTGAAAATTTTACAAGAGAACTTTCAAGACGTTCAAGGCAATACAACCCGTTTTTTAATCTTGTCTCGTGAGCACAAAATTCCCACTCAAATCACAGGCCAAAAATACATCACTTCGTTTTTGTTTACCGTACGTAACATTCCTTCGGCCCTATACAAGGCCATGGGGGGCCTAGCCACCAATAACGTTAACCTAATCAAGCTAGAAAGCTACACCCCAGACGGGCGCATGGTGGCGACTCAGTTTCACATTGATGCTGAAGCACATCCAAACGATGCCAACATGATTTTAGCCATGGACGAATTGGCATATTTCGCTAAGGATATTCGTATGCTCGGTACCTACGCTGCCAGTGACTATCGTTACCATAGCACTTAAAAAGCTCGAGCAGACGAAATACTAAGCTGCTATGCCAGCATGCAACAGCGTGTCTTGTAGCTTCCGACCAAGCCGTCAACACTGTAGAATTAACGTTAACAAACATCTTTTTTTTAGTAACAATCAAAACTAACTAAGCCAGCACTGAGAGCCAAATACATGTCCAAATACACCAAACCACTTTATGCATTGGCGCTTGTGATACTTTTTTCGGCGGGCCTGCTATTAGCTAAATATGCACCTTGGGAAGGACAAAATGGTGCCAACGCAGGTTATGCTAATTTAGGTGGGGACTTTATATTAGACAGCGATGGTGGCCCAGTTAATCTTGAAGACTTTCGTGGCCAATTGGTGTTAATGTATTTTGGTTTTACTTCATGCCCCGATGTATGCCCAACTGCGCTCTCTACCATTGCCGCTAGCATGCGCCAGTTAACGCCGACTCTAGAAGCACAAATCCAACCGTTATTTGTGAGCGTAGATCCGGCCCGTGACACGCTAGATAATTTAGCTAAATACAGCGCCTATTTTCATCCTAGAATGTTGGGTGTTACGGGCAGCATCGAAGCACTTGACCAGTTAGTCAAGAACTATGGTGCATACTACCGTCATATTACACTGGAAAATTCGGTCTTAGGCTATACCGTAGATCACACTTCACGGGTGTACCTTATAGGCCGCCAAGGTCAACTCATTAGCACCATTGCCCACGGCACTTCAGTGGATGATGTGACGGTATTACTTAAGCAGCATTTATAGGTTTTTCCTCCGGGCTTTTTCCTCAGGCCAATACAATTGATCAAGCACCACCTGCCCACCATACGTCTGCTGCAGCCGCGATAGCAATAATGCTGCCTGGGTTGGCAAGCCATGTGAAAAATAAGCCCGCGCCTGAGCTGACACGGCTAACCTAAAGGCCAAATCATCAGTTTCTTCAAAAGCTAGGTTATCAGCGCTGGCAACAAATACTCGCCGACTCGCCATGCTAAACAACCACTCTAGGGCCTGAGGTTTAACTTCTACCATTTCAAATGCTGTTTGCTGTTGTTGACTGCGTCCATCTGGTCGGTACCAATAACCAAAGTCTTCAAGTAATCGGCGCTCCAAACCTGCTACACACCAATGTGATATTTCGTGTAAGGCGCTGGCAAAATAGCCATGGGCAAATACAATGCGATGACAGCTTCGCTGCGCATTGGCCGGCTCATAAACTGGCTCATCTAGTTCTCCATAGCGCCCATCACACAAGGCACACAGTAAACGTGTATTGTGAGATTCAGCAAACAGCCCATCAAACAGGGTGATGATTTCGTGACACTGGCATTGAGGGTGTTTAGGCATTAGTTAACCATGGCCGAATATGACGAAAGGGGCTATTATAGCCCATCTTTTTTCCAGCCAACAATTTGGTTTTCCTGATGCATCAAACAATGAGCCATACCTACAGCGCAACAGCCATGGGTCAAGAGTTACGCCAATTCTTGCGCTTGGGCACCCCTATACTCATTGCTGAAGCGTTACACATGAGTGCCAGCTTCGTGGATACTATTATGGCTGGTCGTTATAGCTCGGCAGACTTAGCCGCTGTGGCTGTAGGCTCAAGCTTGTTGTTCCCCGTGTTGATACTGATGATGGGGACTATCATGGCAACAACCCCCACAGTGGCTCAATATTTTGGCGCCAAAAAACTCTCCTTAATTGGCCCTTTTGTACAGCAATCCATATGGCTGGCTGCCATGCTAAGCTGTTTAGCCGTGGGATTGTTATACGCCTTAGATCCGATATTTGATTGGTTAGATATTAAAGACCCTATCAAAGGTATAGGTTTACGTTATTTACATGCAGCGGCCTTAAGTTTACCTGCTGTGGCCATTATGCAAAGCCTGCGTAGCTTTAGTGAAGGATTGGGTATTACTAAGCCCATGATGTATTTTAGCTTGTTGGGTTTGATGATCAATATCCCTTTGAACTACATCTTTATTTACGGAAAGTTTGGTGTGCCGGAAATGGGTGGTGAAGGCTGTGGTTGGGCTACCGCTATAAGTCTATGGGCCAGCGTTATTGGCATGGCGATCTATGTGTATGCTAAACCTGCTTATCATCAATGTGCCATGTTTACACAATTTGATTGGCCACAGCTCAACACTCAACTTAAAATTCTAAAAGTGGGTTTACCTATTGGTTTTTCTATTTTTATAGAGGCGACTATGTTCGCCATAGGGGCTTTAATGTTAGCCCCACTAGGGGCTGACATTGTTGCCGCTCACCAACTGGTGCTCAACTTTACCAGCATGTGTTTCATACTCCCATTAAGCATTGGCATGGCCCTCACCATACGTGTGGGCCATGGCATTGGTGGCAACTTACCAGACCAAGTAAAACGTTCTGTGCTAGTTGGTTTTGGCCTAGCCTTAGGTGTATCGAGCTTTACCTGTTTGCTCATGCTCATGCTACCAGTCACCTTATCTGGCATTTACACTACCGAACCTATAGTTATAGAAATTGCGGCAAGCCTATTTATTTTTGCAGCTTTGTTTCAGTTGTCAGACGCATTACAAATCGCCGCTACCGGAGCCTTACGTGGTTTCAAAGACACGGCTAAACCATTATTATTTATTTTCATTTCATATTGGTTAATTGGCTTGCCCCTTGGCTACGTATTGGCTATGACTGATTTGATGTATCCAGCAATGGGCGCATCAGGCTTTTGGATTGGCATCATTTTTGGCCTGAGTGTGTCAGCACTATTGTTGTGCCTGCGCCTATGGCGAGTTCTAACTAAACCTTTGCCGCAGCCGAGCTAGGTTGAATTATTTCTCAGCGCCACTATATACCCTTTAGCAGAATTAAAAAGTTACCCTTTGGCGGCTTAATGCTACTGAGTTTTACTTCAAAACCACGTATCATAACCATAACTAACCTAATTAAGAGAAGACCATGAGCGAACTAACTCACGCTGTAACAGATGCCACATTTGACCTAGACGTAACCAATGCAGATGTCCCTGTATTACTCGACTTTTGGGCACCTTGGTGTGGCCCATGCAAAATGATTGCACCTATTTTAGAAGATGTTGCAGCTGAATTTGAAGGTAGCATTAAGGTATGCAAGATCAACGTTGACGAAAACAGTGAAATTGCAGCTCGCTTCGGCGTACGTGGTATCCCCACTTTAATGTTATTTAACAATGGTGAAGTTGCAGGTACAAAAGTAGGCGCTTTAGCTAAATCTGATTTGTTGGCGTTTATTTCCGACAACACCTAATCCGCCATCAGTTTATCTACCATATAAAAAAACCGAGCAATGCTCGGTTTTTTAAGGCCTAGTGTAAGCTAACGACTAATGCTTATTCTTATTGAGCAATAAATCTAACTTACTCGCCATGCGCTGCCCTTCATTCAAACCATCAAACGGACTTGGGGCTTTTTCAATCTTGGCTTCAGCTTTATGACCTTTAGGCTGGGTATTCTGCTTGGGCTTATTATGAGCCTGCGTAGGCCGCTTTTTAGCACTCGGCCGTGGTTTACGAGGTGGCGGCAGCTTAGTTATTGCGTGGGCCGCTTCATCAGCTGTTACAGCACCTTCAGCTTCACCTAACAAGTTGATACGTGGCGCCGCATCCGTTTGCGATTTTAAATAACCAAAAGCCCGCACATAACTAGCCAAGCCACGCTTAATCTTAGTTTGGCTTAGTTTGCCATCAGCAACCAAATCTTCCTGAATACCAATTTTAAGCGGCCTAGGCTGGGCAAAAGAAAATGTTTGTGGGTACGTTTCACTTAATAACTCAACAGCTGCACGGTTTGCAGCACGGCTTTTAGCTTTTTTACGTTCAGCTGCAGTTAGTTCAGGTGTAACTGGCTCTGTCGTAATGGGCTCAGATACCGTTGACTTTGCTGTTTCTGAAAGCGCGGCTTGCGCTGGGGCAGGAGATATTTCTGTGGTAGGTAGTTCACTTGTGCTGGTCATAATATCTTGAATTTGATTACCTATAAAACGTCTGGTTTCAGTGTTGCTCAAGAAGCTGCTGCAGCTGTTGATGTTCTTGCCTTAGAACTTCAACCTGCCGTTGCGCCTGTGCCAGAAATTTTTGTTGATTTTTAATACGCTCTGAAAGCTTCTGAGTTAGCTTTAATGTCCCTACATTGGTTAGCTTAGAATCAGTCACTGTTATCCTATACTATTAAAGCTGAGTCTTTTCATTGCGTTGGACATTGTACCTATTGATTGACTCAAGGGCTATATATTTGAGCTTTTTACACAAACTTGAGTCTTAGGGTTGCAGAAAACGGCTATCCTTGCCTATAATCCATGTACCTAAGTTAAGCATTATCGTACTAATATATCGTTATAATCGGTTTTCTTAGAGGATATTATCATGTCCACTGTAGCACCCACCGCCAAGGTTATAGATCTTTTTAGCGGCCAAGAACATCAAACTCAATCCCACCCTAAGGTGGTGCGATTAGCACCTGAGCTTGATGGCTTTGAAGTGCTCTACTCCAACGAGCATGGCCACCCTACGCCAGGCCAAGAGTTATTTTCTGTTAATATCTTATTTTGGGCGCTATTAGATGACGGCTCCTTTGCTGGCATGATTCCCTGGTTTGATGAACTCATTATCTGTGCTGATCTAAACAGTCCTAACAAAGGCTTCTTTCAGGGTTACTATGACCCTGGCCTTGATCAAACTGTGCCACAAGTTCCAGAGCACAAATGTATTGAGCTAATTACTGCAGCAGATTATTTTGATTTTGAAGTAGATGATACGGTATTTGTGGTGCAAGAACTGCCTGACACATGTGGCAGCCACGCCGTATTTACCGCCGATAACTTTGATAGTTTTTCGATGTCCGAGGTATTTAGCTGGCGTTTGTATAGCGATGGCTGTATTCAAGCGCAAATGATTAATCTTGAACGGGTGGCGCGCTGGCCAGTACTGGTTGGTGATGACTGTTTGGTGGCCTGTAATGAGGCACCCGACTTTGTAAACTTTTTCCAATACCGAGTTGCCATTAACATAAAAGAACAGGATGCAGACACGATGGCCGTATTAGACCAGCTCAAATCTGACATATAATCACTTTCAGATAGGCTACTAGGTTAACACTCCTCCATAGAGTCCCTTATAGAGACCTGTAAGTTATCTAAATCCTTTAACCAGCGCGCTACTGGCCAATAATCTGGATTAGTTAAATCACCTTCTGAGTGGCTCATAATCAATTGTTCAGACTGCTCTTCTGGCCTAGTCATAACGCTAAAATCGGTTTGCTGCTGCAGCTGAATCCAAGCCGCCCAATCACCCTCTTGCATCAATAACAATATTTGCTGAGCTTCTGGGGATAGGAATTCTTGTTTAACTAACAAATCTTCAATTTCCACCCATGTGAGTGAGGAAATATCATCAAAACGAGTATTAGCTAATTGCTTTAAAATAGCCTGAACAAGGTGTTTTGCTGCACTTAAAAGGTGATCAACAATGGCATATTGGTAGGCCATACGCTCGGGACGCTGGCGCCAGTAATGGGGATTTTCTATGTCGCCATAGCTAGATAATAGGTTTTGCCATAAGCTTGTGCTAAACGCCAGCCGGTGTTGACTGGCCCTTAACCACTGGTCTTGAACTGCCATGCTATTTTTTTGAGTCAGCTGTTTTGGCAGATGCTTTTTTAGCCGGTTTTTTCACCGCCTTTTTAGCTACTTTTTTAACTGGCACTTCTTCCACCCACTTGCCACTCACATACATTGCACGCCATCCAGAAGCCTTCTTGTCTACTTCTGACATGACATACTGCTCTTTTGTCTTGCGACTGTATCGAACGATGGAAGGATTACCTTCATGGTCTTTTACTGGTGCTTTGAGTAAAAAGGCGTACTTAGGATCTAGCGCTTCTTTATGGGGCAAAATTTCCGCTAGTAAAGGCGCACGAGTTTCACGGTTTTTAGGGAATTTACTGGCTGCTAAGAATAGACCTGCGGCACCATCACGCAAAATGTAATGGTCATCCACTTTTTCACAGGCCAATTCTGGCATAGGAATTGGATCCATTTTTGGCGGCGCAGCTTCACCACTACGCAACAGTTTTCGGGTATTTTTACATTCACTATTGGAACAATCGAAGTATTTACCAAAACGCCCGGTTTTTAGGTGCATGTCGGCTGTGCATTTATCACATTGAATTAGCGGACCATCGTAACCTTTAATGCGGTACTCTCCAGCTTCTATTTCAAAACCACTACAATCTGGATTATTACCGCAGACATGCAGTTTGCGCTTAGCATCTATTAAGTAGCCAGCCATTGCAGTATCACAAATTTTGCAGCGATGTTTTTTAATGAGTAACCGTGATTCTGCTTCATCATCAGCATCCACGGCAACCACTTCATCACCAGATACCAGATTTATGGTTTCTTTACAGCGCTCTTTGGGCGGTAAAGCATAGCCAGAACAACCCAGAAATACGCCCGTAGACGCCGTACGAATATTCATTACTTTGCTACAGCTAGGGCATTCTATGTCTGTTAGGGTTGGCGTGTTAGCACGCATACCATCTTCTGCTTCAGCGATACTCAACTTACGAGTAAAGGCCTTATAAAAGGCATTAAGCAGACGTTTCCACTCGGTCTCGCCTTTAGCCACACTATCTAAGCGCTGCTCCATGTTGGCGGTAAATGAATAATCCATTAAGTCAGAGAAGTTTTCTTCTAACCGATCAGTAACAATATCACCCATCTTTTCCGCATAAAAACGACGATTTTGAACCATCACATAACCACGGTCTTGGATGGTAGAAATAATACTGGCATAGGTGGAGGGTCGGCCAATACCTTGCTTCTCAAGCTCTTTAACGAGACTAGCCTCGGAGAATCTTGGGGCAGACTTGGTAAAGTGCTGGCTGGGTGTTAGCTGTTTAAGTGTTAGCACATCACCTTTATTCACATCAGGTAAGATCACATCTTCATCTTTCTTACTAGCACTAGGCTGAACTCGGGAATAACCATCAAAACGCATAATGCGACCACGTGTGCGTAAACTAAAGTCACCCGCTTCCACGAAGATGCTGGTACTGGTGAATTGGGCAGGCACCATTTGACAGGCCACAAATTGACGCCAAATAAGCTCATACAGACGTTCCGAGTCACGCTCCATACCAGTCAGCTGAGTTGACTTCAGCGCCACCACAGACGGCCGTATAGCTTCGTGAGCCTCCTGCGCACCACCTTTACTTGAATACCCTATTGGGGCAGCTGGTAGATACTCTTTACCGTAACTTTTTTCGATATAATCACGACAATTACCTACCGCTTCTTTACCCAAGCTAGTCGAGTCCGTGCGCATGTATGTAATATAACCCGCTTCATAAAGTCGCTGAGCCAACATCATGGTCTTTTTCACACCAAAACCTAAGCGCGTGCTCGCCGCTTGTTGCAGTGTAGAAGTAATGTAAGGCGCCGATGGTTTGCTCGAAGTCGGTTTATCCTGGCGCTGCTGTACTATAAATTTTTGTTTTTCCAACAAAGTAACGGCGGCTTCACTTTGTTGTTGGTTAACAGGTTTGTACTCGTCACCTTGTTGTTTATGAACTTGCAATAACAGAGGTTTGTTTTCGTTATTGGTAACATCCGCTTTTAGCTCCCAATATTCGTCGGGCACAAAGGCACGAATTATGCGCTCTCGTTCTACTACCAACTTCACAGCAACAGATTGAACCCGACCGGCTGATAATCCACGGGCAAGTTTTGCCCACAGTAGAGGCGACACCATAAAGCCCACAACTCGATCTAAAAATCGTCGTGCTTGTTGGGCGTTGACGTGATCCATGTCTAATTCGCCAGGATCAGCAAAGGCGGCCTGGATCGCCGTTTTAGTGATTTCGTTAAATACTACCCGCTGATAGCGGCTTTGATCTCCACCAATAGCTTCACGAAGGTGCCATGCAATGGCTTCTCCTTCTCTATCCAAATCCGTCGCAAGGTAAATAATGTCAGCGTCTTTGGCAAGACGACGTAATTCTTCTACTACTTTTTCTTTACCAGGGAGTATCTGGTAATCGGCCCGCCAATCGTTTTCCGGATCGATACCCATGCGCCTAACGAGCTGTTTGCGGGATCTGGCTTGCTTGTAAATGACCTTATCATCAGGGTCCATATTACGAACCTTGGCAGCCTCGGCGGCGCGCGCTTTAGGGTCTGCAATGCCTGGAGGAGAACTAGTTGGCAAATCCCGTATATGGCCAACACTCGACTTTACAATAAAATCTGAACCCAGGTATTTATTGATAGTTTTAGCTTTGGCTGGTGATTCGACAATAACGAGGGACTTACCCATGCAGTTTTATTCCAATAAGTACGTATTCACCGCATCCATCGCGGCAGCTTTAAGGCGCCTAAGTTTAGGCACATATCTGAGAAGGTCAAGCCTTTGTTGAGGGGGCTATTCTTTAAAATTCCATTTTTTGGTGCAAAAAGCAAGCAATATCACATAACAAAATCACAAAAGGCTAGATAACCAGCCTTTTGAATTTATTGGGGTTTGTGGAACTAATGTTTACAAACGTTCAAATACCGTCGCAATACCTTGGCCCATACCAATACACATAGTGGCTAAACCAAACTGCGAATCCTGTTTTTGCATACGCGTTAAGCAGCTCACAGCAATTCGTGTACCAGAACAACCTAAAGGGTGGCCTAGCGCAATAGCACCACCGTGCAAGTTGACTTTTTCTTCAACTTTGTCGATCAGCTTAAGGTCTTTTAATACCGGTAATGCTTGAGCTGCGAAGGCTTCGTTAAGCTCTATTACCCCAATATCTTCAATGGTTAAACCTGCACGTTTTAGGGCTTTTTTAGTGGCAGGCACCGGGCCATACCCCATAATTGAGGGGTCACACCCTGCCACAGCCATCGATTTAATACGAGCTAAAGGCTTAAGACCTAGCTCCAAAGCTTTGGCACCAGACATTAACAACATGGCCGAAGCACCATCCGAAAGGGCTGAAGACGTAGCTGCAGTAACGGTACCGTTCTTAGGGTCAAACACAGGGCGTAACTTTGACAAAGACTCGAGATTTGTATCCGCACGAATAACTTCGTCACGATCTACTTTAATGAGCCGACCTTCAGCATCGTGGCCTTCAATTGCGATAATTTCACGATCGAAGTCACCATTTTCTGCAGCTTCATGGGCTAGGCGATGCGAACGTACCGCAAACTCATCTTGCATCTCGCGGCTAATGCCATGCATTTTACCTAATAATTCAGCCGTTAAGCCCATCATCATGGCAGCTTTTGCTGCATGCTTACTGCCGGCAGGGTTAATATCAACACCGTGGTTCATAGCCACATGGCCCATGTGTTCTACACCCCCCACAACAAAGAAATCTCCATTGTCTGTGGCAATAGCTTGCGCTGCTGTATGTAACGCGGCCATAGAAGAACCACACAAACGGTTCACAGTTTGAGCGGCTACAGTATGAGGAATAACGCTTAATAAAGCGGCGTTACGGGCGACGTTAAAGCCTTGCTCTAAGGTTTGGTTTACACAACCCCAGATCACGTCTTCTACGTGAGCAGGGTTAAGCTCTGGGTTGCGAGCAAAAAGACCGTCAATCACTGCGGCAGATAAGTTCTCTGCACGTACATTTCTAAATGCACCACCTTTGCAGCGGCCCATAGCAGAACGCGCACCATCTACCACAACAATATCATTGGCTTGTAATTGCATGTTTCTCTCCGAATTTAGTGAGCAGGTTGTAGCTTGCCATAAAATGTTTCACCTTGGGCGGCCATTTCACGCATTTGTGTGGGTACTAAATACAGTGGACTAACTGCAGCAGCCAAGGCATCAGCCTTATCACAAAAGGCTTGTAACCCAATGGTGTCCATGTACTTTAGCGCACCACCCAAGAATGGTGGGAAGCCAATACCATAAACTAGAGCCAAATCTGCTTCAGCAGGAGTGGCCACAATACCCTCTTCTAGACAACGGGCTACTTCTAGACATAATGGAATCATCAAATGATCAATTATTTTTTCGTCAATTAGCTCCACCGGATTAGCACATAAACCAGCAAGTTTTTCGACCAAGGATTTATCTACTTGTTTTTGTAAACGACCTTTTTTGTCTTTTTCATAAGCGTAAAAACCAAGCTTGTTTTTTTGGCCGAAACGCTGCTCTTTGAACATTAAATCGATCGCAGCCTCACCTTGCCCCGCCATACGCTCTGGAAAACCTTCTGCCATGACAGCTTGGGCATGGTGAGCCGTATCAATACCCACCACATCAAGTAAATAGGCTGGGCCCATAGGCCAGCCAAAACGCTCCATCAACTTATCAACGCGGATAAAATCGATGCCCTGCTCTAACAAAATACCAAAGCCACCAAAATAAGGGAACAATACACGGTTTACAAAGAAACCTGGACAGTCGTTCACAACAATAGGTTTTTTGCCCATAGCGTTGGCGTAAGCCACTGTTGTAGCAATGGTTTCATCAGTGGTTTGACTACCACGGATCACTTCAACCAAGGGCATTTTGTGAACTGGGTTAAAAAAGTGCATACCACAAAAACGGGTTGGGTCTTTTAGGCTCTTAGCTAGGAGATTAATTGAAATAGTAGAGGTGTTAGAGGTGATCACAGCACTGTCTTTTACTTGGTCTTCTATTTCAGCTAACACAATGCCCTTTACCATGGGATTTTCCACTACGGCTTCTACCACCAAATCAACGTTAGCAACATCTGCATAGTTTAACGTTGGGCGAATGTTATTAAGTACTTTAGCCATTTGAGCAGGCTTCATCTGGCCACGGCTAACGCGCTTCTCTAAAATACCTGTGGCTTCATCCAAGCCCAATTGAATAGCTGACTCAGCGATGTCTTTCATGACGATAGGGATGCCTTTATAGGCTGACTGGTAGGCAATTCCACCACCCATAATGCCGGCACCTAATACCGCTGCTTGCTCAACTTTAGTCGCTTTGGGTGCTAAAGCTTTAACTGTGCGCTTAAGGTATTGGTCGGCAAGAAAAATGCCCACTAGGTTGGCAGCCACTGGTGTTTGTGCCATTTTTGCAAAACCCTTAGCTTCCACAGCTAGTGCCTTATCACGAGTCATACCTGCATGCTTTTGCATGGTTTTAATGGCTGTTAGCGGGCTTGGGTAATGGGGGCCTGCTTTACCTGCTACAAAACCTTTGGAGGTTTCGAAGGCCATCATCTGTTCCAAAGGAGCTAAAGGCAGCTTAGCAATTTTAGCAGCACGCTTGGTTTGATAATCCAGATCGCCAGCAATGCATTGGTTGAGCAAGTGCACACCAGCTTCTAATAACTGATCACTTGCTACAACGGCATCTACTGCTCCATCTTTAAGGGCAGCTGCCGATTTCTTTTCGTTAGCACCACAGATCCATTCAATGGCATTATCTAAACCAATGAGTCGGGGCAAACGCACGGTACCGCCCCAACCTGGAAAGATGCCTAGCTTTACTTCTGGCAAGCCTACTTTGGCGTCGGCAGTCATAATGCGGTAATCAGTGCTTAAACACACTTCAAAACCACCACCTAATGCCAAACCATTAATAAGTGACACAGTGGGCATCGGTAGATCTTCTAGGGCACTAAAGGTCTCATTTACCTTCATATTAGCATCGATTAAATCTTGTTCTTCGATACCAAAGAAGTGCAAAAACTCAGTAATGTCTGCACCTACAATGAAGGTGGATTTGTCACTGATTAGCATTAGACCTTTCACGCCACTGGCACCAGCAATGGCAGCAATGGCTTGTTGCAACTCACTTAATGTTGCAGCATTAAGCTTATTTACTGACTGGTGTTTAAGGTCGAAGGTTAGTTTAGCTAACTGATGGTCGTGCATCTCTACCTGAATGGCGTTACCTGCATAGATCATGCATGGACTCCTTGGGTGAATTTAACGGGCTTATGATACCACTAAAGGGGTAATTTCATACGCTTGTTTGAAACAGTGATAGGACTTTAAACTAGCCTGAGGCAAAGTCAACCATGACTCTAGAACCACAAAGCAACGCTGAGGTTTTAAAAGTTGTCCAAAGCCAACTCTTTTAATACTTTTTCTAAGTCGTCTAGTTGTTCTGGCGTAGCTTTTTCGTACCAATAAGCCTGTGCCGTAATGGGTGTAACACCAAGAGCGTAAACATCGCTAGGTAACTGCTCGATCAGTTTGGATAAATAGCTTAACTGTTCAGACTTTAGGGCGCCTTCGCCACGATTCCAGCACCAACCCTGGGGCAAACCTTTGGTATGAAGCCCCCCTGCTTTAAATATTTCCCACGTTGCTTTTTTGATAGCATTAATACCACCAGCCCTGTTGCGGCTGTTCGGTCGTGGTAGGCCGTAACTGGTGGCCAAATGACTTTGTGGGGCAACTTCACCCTGTTCCCTTGGCCCTTGCAGCTTACCCACTTTAATCTGTAAGCCTTTAGCCATGGCTAGATGGCGTATCTTTGCTTGGGCTCGTTGTAACGGTGTCGGCATAACCCACGCCACAGATCCAATTAGGGACAAGCATACCAAGATCACGATAATCGACTTTATTTCCACGACAACTCCACACACTAAATAAAAAATATCGGCTAATGTTTAACAAAGGTTTGAACATATCAACCCATTTTTGGTAAAATCATAAACAAAAAATAACTGTGGTACACTTTTTTAAACCACTTAGGAGACCCCAAGATGAGTATTTATCAAAATATTTTAGCCGCCATAGACCTTAACGAAGAGGCTGATAAGGTAGTTGAAAAAGCCCATCAAATAGCTTTACAAAACGACGCAAAGCTCACCCTAATCCATGTCACAGATCCATTAAGTTACGCCTATGGCGGTGATATACCAATGGATTTATCTGCCATACAAAAACAATTGCATGAACACGCTGAACAACGCATGAGTGCTTTTGTGAAAAAACATAACCTAGGTGATGCAAATCAATTACTGGTGTCTGGCCATATTGAAACAGAAGTGCACCGGGTAGCTAATGAGCTCAGTACAGACCTCATTTTAGTGGGAAGCCATGGCCGTCATGGTCTAGCCCTATTGCTAGGCTCTACCCCTAATGGCATTTTACACGGTGCAACTTGTGATGTGTTAGCAGTAAGGGTTTAGCCCTCTTGGGTGGCCTCGATTTCTAACCACCTATCCATAGCCTTCTCTAGGCCGGCCTCCTGAATTTCTAACTGTGCTAGGCGTGCACTCACATGATCCTGACCCTTATTATAGAAGTCGGCATGGCCAATTTCATTCTGCAAGGTTTCAAGGTCTAATTCTAACGCCTCAACTTGGGCTGGCAATAAATCTAGCTCACGCTGAATTTTATAGCTTAGCTTAACGACCGGCTTCACTTTATCTTTAGCCTTGAGTGGCGTTGCCGCCATTCCTGTTGGTTTGCTATGCCCTTGCACTGTAGGGGCTTGTAGCTTGCCACCACGCCTAACCCAATCACTGTATCCACCTACGGAATCGGTGATATGACCTTGACCATCAAATACTAAACACGAAGTCACCACACGGTCCAAGAACGCACGATCATGGCTTACTAGCAGCACAGTGCCTGGGTAATTAGCCAACATTTCTTCCAATAACTCTAAGGTTTCAATATCGAGATCGTTAGTCGGTTCGTCCAATACCAACATATTTGACGGCTTACTGAATAAGCGAGCCAGCAACAAACGATTACGTTCACCACCAGAAAGGCTACTCACTGGGCTACGCACACGTTTGGGAGAAAACAAAAAATCACCCAAGTAGCTCATGACGTGGCGTTCTTTGCCGTTAATGTTGATACTTTCTCGACCTTCAGCAAGGTTATCCATTACGGTTTTAGTAAGGTCTAACTGATCGCGTAATTGGTCAAAATAGGCGACTTCTAACTTGGTGCCACGCTTGACCGTACCAGAATTAGGTTTTAGCTCACCCAGAATTACTTTAAGTAAGGTAGATTTACCCACGCCGTTGGCTCCCACAAGACCAATACGGTCTAGTTTAAGCAGGTTTAAGTCAAAATTCTTGATCAGCTTTTGCTCACCATAACCATGACTGACATTTTCTAGTTCACACACAAGCTGACCAGATTTAGCAGCTTGAGCATGTTGTAATTTCACATTGCCCTGGCGCTCGCGGCGATCGCCACGCTCTTTACGCAGTGATTCTAGCGCCCGCACACGGCCTTCATTACGGGTACGACGGGCCTTGATGCCTTGGCGAATCCACACTTCCTCTTGGGCTAGCTTTTTGTCGAACAAAGCATTATGACGATCTTCCTCCATCAATTGCTGATCACGGTAGGCTAAGAATCGTTCGTAACCACCTGGAAAGTAGTTTAAGTGGCCACGGTCTAGTTCTACAATTTTGTTGGCCAATACTTGCAAGAAACTACGATCGTGAGTGATAAAAATGATGGCGCCATTAAAGTCCAGCAACTGTTTCTCTAACCATTCTATGGCCAATATATCCAAGTGGTTGGTAGGCTCATCTAATAACAACAAGGTGGGTTCAGAGACCAAGGCTCTGGCTAAGGCTACACGCCTTCTCCAACCGCCTGACAGCTGGCTAAGAATTTGCGTGCCATCTAACTTAAGGCGGGTCAATATGCGTTCGACCTTAGGTTCCATTTGCCAACCATCTAATTCATCAATTCGATGACTCACAACTTCTAGCTGTTTCATGGCCTTGTCGTCTAACTCACCCATAGCAATTTCTTCATGGCGTTTACGTAAGTCGTAAACCTCGCCCATACCCATAGCGACTAACTCGTTGACACACAAATCTTCGCGATCTGGCAGGTCTTGTTGTAAATAACCAATCCTACATGAAGGACTCCGCCAAATATTGCCACTATCTGGCAGTTGCTCTCCTACCAACAATTTAATAAGGCTAGATTTACCAGCCCCATTGCGGCCGATAAGACACACTCTATCACCCGCATCAATCTGTAAATTGACATCGTCAAGTATCGCCACATCGCCAAAAGCAAGATGGACTTGTTGTAACCGTATTAAATTCATTGAAGGACCTAAATGATAGGGCAAGATTCACCATTAGCACTTCGCTTGGGTGACTTATTAACTTAATTTGTGTAATTATAACGTTTCTTCTAGGCTTTCAGATACTTAAAGGTTACAAAACGACACAAAAGGATGACTATTAAAGTTGCAACTAGTTAAATAATAAGTTGATAATGGAGTTTAGTGAAATAAGTGAAATAACCAAGCTATTTAAGAAGCACGGATTTATTGGATGACAACTTCCAACTTGAATAAAAGCGCCAGCCTAACCAACTTCAGCCATATCAAAAATACTTTGACCATGCTGGGTATAACCATCGCTCAAATCCGTACCAGCTTAAGCGACAGCAACACCAATGTTGATACCTTGAGTAGCACTTTTGCACAAATCGCCGACAACGTTCTCACCATCCATGATTCCGCCGTTTCTATTTCCTGTGTTGAACCAAAAGATCAAATGGAACTGGAGCTAATTCAGGCAGCATCTTCCGCTGCAAAAGCTAAGGTTGGCCAAGCGGTTGTTGATTTTCAATTTTTCGATCGCCTAGATCAGCGCCTTAGCCACGTCATTAAAAGCCTAGACGACATGTCGGCTTTAATTCAAAATCCAGATCGCCTGCAAGACCCTATGGCATGGATGGAGCTGCAATCTAATCTGCACGACTCATATTCAATGGAATCTGAACGTTTAATGTTTGCGTCTATTATGGGTGGCTCTAGCATTGAAGAGGCCATTGCAATCTATCATGCCCACACGCCAGATAAAGCAGAAGAAACTGAAGCTGACGACGTTGAAATGTTCTAACATCACCGATATCGGTGTCAATTTAACCAGTGATCGATTCACTAAAGACCTTGCAGATACCTTACAACGTGGTCTTGACGCTGGGGTTCACCGTCATATCATTACCGGCACCTCTGTACACACTAGCCAATACGCGCTTGAACTAAGTTTAGATGACACTTTACCCTGTGAGCGCTATGCAACAGCTGGCTTCCACCCCCATAACGCTAGTGAAAACAACCCTGAATCTTGGCAACAGCTAGCCCAGCTTTGGCAACACCCCAAGGTAGTGGCTATTGGTGAAACTGGATTAGACTTTAACCGTAATTTTTCTACCCCAAAACAACAGCTCCATAGCTTTGAGCAGCATTTACAAGCCGCCGTTGATCTGCAACTGCCACTGTTCTTACACGAACGCGATGCGGCAGATGAGTTTTTGCAACTCATTAGCCAATATCGGTCTGGCTTTAGTAAAGCTGTTGTACACTGCTTCACAGGCACCGAAGCGTTCCTTAAGCAGCTGCTAGACCTTGATATACATATTGGCATTACCGGATGGATTTGCGATGAACGTCGTGGAGAACACCTTCAAGGTGCTGTGAAGTGGATTCCTAACAACCGACTCATGTTAGAAACCGACTCCCCCTATCTTTTGCCTAGAGACATGCGCCCCAAACCAAAATCTAGCCGCAACGAGCCCGCTTATCTGCCTCACATTTTACAACGTGTGGCTCATTTTCGGGGCCAGAACGTAGCCGACCTTGCGCAGCAAACTGAGGCTACAGTGAATGACTTTTTTAACTTCGGTTAGAAGCTATTAACAGCAAGCTCATCAAACGGCCAACAAAGTACTTTTTGGCTCTCAGGGCAGCACAAGACAGGAATTTTAACGCCATAAAGCTCTATCAGCTCATCGTTATCTGCGATATCAATCAACTCTACTTCCACTTGCGACAAATCTAAACAGTGAACAAGTAAAGCTTCGGCTAAGTCACACAAGTGACATCCAGATGTACCCAACAACTGCAGCTGGCGCTTAGGCATGGTTATACACTAGCTGGGTTATTAGCACTAACCAAGACACAGGGCTGGTCGCCTACATTTCGGAAACGGTGGGGCTGGGAGCTGCTGAAGTAATAGCCATCGCCTACATGTAATATTTCCACCTGTTCCGACACGGTAACTTCCAAACAACCGCTAATCACAACGCCAGCCTCCTCGCCTTCATGCAGCAACATTTCCACACCTGTGTCTGCACCCGGCGGATAGGTTTCATGCAACAGGGACAAACTACGCGGGTCATGGTTGTAGCCCACCAAACGCATGGCAACTTTGCCTGAGCCCATGTCTGGCAATTCATTACTTTTGTAAAAAACCTGTTGTTGCACAGGCACTTCTTCAACAAAAAAAGCTTGCAGTGACATAGGCACACCATCCAACACTTTTTTTAAAGAGCTCACCGATGGGCTGACTCGATTCTGTTCAATCAGAGAAATGGTGCTATTGGTCACCCCTGCCCGTTTAGCCAATTCTCGCTGTGATAAGCCACGCTTTTTACGAACTACTTTAAGGCGGGCACCCACATCAAGGCTCATTGGCAGAGTCCTCTTCACTGGCCTGTTCAATCATCGCTTCTGGCAAGGCTTTTTTGGGTTGAATACCACCTAACTTAACGATGCTTTGAGCACGATTAATAAGGTTGCCACGACCCGAAGATAAACGTTTATGGGCGGTGTCATAAGCATCTTGAGCACGGACAAGGTGGCTACCAACGCTGTCCATAGAGGTTACAAAGTCGACCAATTTTTTATGCATTTCTTCAGCTTGGCGAGAGATTTCTTTTGCATTTTGACTTTGGTGTTCGTAGCGCCAAATGTTATGAATGGTTCGCAACACCATTAACAAAGTTGCGGGGCTTACCAACATAATATTGCTTTTCATAGCACTAACAAATAAATCAGGATCTGCTTGAAGGGCGAGCATGTAGGCCGATTCTATAGGAATAAATAACAACACGTAGTCTAAACTAGACACACCTTCAGCACTTTCATAGGATTTACCGCTGAGGCCTTTAATGTGCCCTTTCACTGAAGCTAGGTGCTCAGCCAACGCAGCATTGCGCTCAGTGTCATCTTCTGCACTTTGATAACGCTCATAGGCGACCAAGGTGACTTTTGAATCCACCACTACGTCTTTATTTTCTGGCATGTGCACGACAACGTCTGGCTGCAAGCGTTTGCCATCAGTTTGAGTCAAGTTAACTTGACTGTGGTATTCATGACCCTTGCGCAGGCCAGATTGTTCCAAAACTTGCTCCAATACCATTTCCCCCCAATTACCTTGGGCTTTATTGTCACCTTTAAGGGCTTTGGTAAGGTTAATGGCATCGCTACTGAGCTTGTTATTCAACTCTAACAAGCTATTAATTTGCTGTGTTAAGCCAGCTCGATCTCGTGCATCTTTATCATACACATCATCAACTTTTTTGCGAAAATCACCTAGCTGCTGTTTTAAGGGGTTAAGTAAATGACCCAGTTGATCTTGATTTTGGCTAGAAAGCTGATTAGCTTGCTGTTTTAACGAAGACTCAGCAAATTGTTTAAGGTAGGTATCAAAGGTTTCTTGCGTCTGCTGTTGTTGCTGTAATTGCATTTGATGTGCATCTTGCTGTGCGTCGAGCTTAGTTTGTAAACTCGCATTTGTTGCTGCTGCCTGGCTTAACTGTGCCTGCAGTTGAACGTGCTGCTGTTGAGACTCTTGCAGTTGGTTTTGCAAGGATATTGACTGGTCTTGAACTTGTTCCAGCTTAACTTCAAGCTGTGCTAAAGCCAGTTGCTGGCCAAGGGACTTCTCTGCCGCAGCTTCTTTTAAACCACTGCTTAACTCATTGGCTACATCGTCACCAACACCACGGCGGCTCGCAAAGTAAATAGTAGCCAGCGTCATCACACCAGCAAAAGCCCACAGCATATAATCTAACATCTCTTTAAGCCATCCAGCCTTGCACCATGGGCACCAGTCCCATCAGAGCAAAAAGGCTGTATACCAAGCTGCCAAGCTTTGGCTTAAGCATACGACGCAGGAATATATAGTAAATAGCAGGAAAGCTCACTACCAAAAAGCTCACGGGAATCCACCAAGCAAAGTTCTGGCCACCATAAACTAAACTAGTAATGAGCAAGATTACTGCTAAATTTCCAGCTGCTAGATAAATCACTGGCACCTCGACCTTAGTCTCGATATTAGCCTCGCTGTTATCAGCCACATCAAGCGCGTGCTGGTTGTGAGTTAAAACGTCATGGCTAACTTGGCGCGCGCTAAGCGCGGCACCCATGGCAAAAGCACCAGTGAGAGTAAAAATATAGATGGGTTCCATGTGCATCTTTCCATGTAAATAAGGTCAGGTACAATGGTAACAAAATTAATGCAGCGCTTCACCCAACACGGGACGTTTTGGCCGTAGCAAATCAAATTGTTGGCGCAACTCAACTAGTGGCTTAAGTCCGTGATCTAGGGGGTCTTCTGGCAAATCTAACCAGTTAACGCTGTGAATGCGAGTCATGAGGTCATATTCCCCAACGATTGCGTCTAAAAACATAAGCGCCGCATCGGTTTGAGGGGCATCCTCAAGTATTGGTAGATCTTCTAGGTATAAATCTAAATGTAGCTCTTCGCCTATATTGCGTAAACCAAAGAACAAGTCATCCAACTCTAGTACTGCATCACCAATTTCTATGGCTTCTGGAATGTGTTCTACCCGTGGATTAAAAGCCAGCACCTTAATGTGATTTATTTCAGGCGCCGCAGCTACCAGAAATAAAACTGTATCAATACTCTGACTATACCCATCGCAACCAAACACAAGTTCAATGCCTGTTCCAGCTTCATCACGGGCACAAAATACCGTGAGATGAGGATCTATATCCGATAGCTGATCCTGCACTTCTTCGAGTAACTCTTGCGCCAATACAGATTCTTCATCCACTAAACTACGAAGCTGATCTGCGTTGTCGCCCACGAGTTGCCAAAAGTTTTGTATGGGGGAGTTATTCATAACAATTCTTCAAATACTGAAACACGCCGTTGTTTGGCAGCCATGCCATCACGGCAGACTTACATCCTACACATAACGTAAAAGGGAGTGCCGAAGCACTCCCTTTTTAAAGTGCAGGTTTTAGCAGCTTATTGCTTGCCCATCTGCGCCTTGATCAAGTCACCAATGGTAGTAGGACCATCAGCAGGCACTTCCATATCACGAACATCTCGGACAGCTTGTTTCTCCTCTGCTACGTCCTTGGCCTTGATGGACAAGTTGATAGAACGGTTACGACGATCAACAGCCACGATCTTAGCTTCAACACTGTCACCAACCTTAAGCTCGTTACGTGCGTCTTCAATACGATCAATGCTGATTTCAGAAGCTTTAAGTACTGCATCGATGCCTTCAGCAAGCTCAATTACAGCTTCCTTAGCTTCAACAGATTTAACAGTACCGTTAACTATAGTGCCACGGTCGTTAGCTGCAACGTACTCGCCAAATGGATCGTTTTCTTGCTGCTTGATACCAAGAGAGATACGCTCTTTCTCAGAATCTACCGACAAGATAACGGCACTCACTTCGTCGCCCTTCTTGTAGTCACGCAGAGCGGCTTCGCCTTCTACTTCCCAAGAGATGTCAGACATATGCACTAAGCCATCTAGGTCGCCTTCTAGGCCAACAAAGATACCGAAATCAGTGATGGTCTTGATGTTACCAACAACCTTGTCACCAGCTGCGTACTTCTCAGCGAATTCAGCCCATGGGTTGCCCACACATTGCTTAATGCCTAGAGAAATACGACGGCGCTCTTGGTCTACGTCCAAGATCATTACTTCCATAGCGTCGCCAACGTTAACGACTTTAGATGGGTGGATATTCTTGTTCGTCCAAGACATTTCAGAAACGTGTACTAAACCTTCAACGCCGTCTTCTATAGAAGCAAAGCAACCGTAGTCAGTTAAGTTAGTTACGGTAGCTTGAACGCGATGCCCATTAGGGTAACGTGCCTTGATAGACGCCCATGGATCTTCTTGCAGTTGCTTAAGGCCCAAAGATAAACGACCGCTGTCCTTATCAAACTTGATAACTCGAACAGTGATTTCGTCACCTGGGTTCAACATGTCACTTGGGTGTGCAATACGCTTCCAAGCCATGTCGGTAATGTGTAGTAAGCCGTCGACGCCACCTAGGTCTACGAAAGCACCATAGTTGGTTAGGTTCTTAACGTAACCCTTAACGTCCATGCCTTCTTCAATGCTAGCCAACAATTCGTCACGCTGTGCGCTGTTCGCTTCTTGCATTACTGCGCGGCGTGATACCACCACGTTGTTGCGCTTTTGATCCAGCTTAATAAGCTTGAATTCAAGTTCCTGGCCTTCCAAGTGGTCAACGTCACGAACAGGACGAACGTCTACCAAGGAACCAGGTAAGAAACCCTGGATATTGTTGATGGCAACAGTAAAGCCACCCTTAACCTTGCCGTTGATCACGCCAGTGATGGTCGCTTCTTCGTCAAAGGCAGTCTGCAATACATCCCACGCTTCGGAACGCTTGGCCTTTTCACGTGAAAGTTTAGTCTCGCCAATGCCATCATCAACACTTTCAAGAGACACTTTAATTTGATCGCCTATCTTCACTTCTATTTCACGAGAATCGTTATAGAATTCTTCAATAGGAATGATAGCTTCAGACTTAAGGCCTGCGTGTACTGTTACCCAGTCGCCGTCGATGTCTAATACGGTGCCCATAACAACAGCACCAGGACGCATTTCAACAGCAATTATGGATTCTTCAAATAGATCTGCAAAGCTTTCGCTCATGTTTTATACCAGACGTTGTGCAAGTCGAAAGTGCTCGCGGAACAACGCTCGTTTAGCCTGAAGGTCAGCTGCAACAGGGAAGTTAAATGGACGCGATGTGCCAGGAACTGACGCCTAAAATGGCACTAACGAATTTTGCGCGCGCGGTATTGTACACCGCAGCTTGATTTACATCAATACTAGGGGACATTAGATTGTAACGCTTACGCAACACCTACACTAAATTGAGGTTATAAGGTTTAAACGTTAATAATACGACAGCCTATTTGTATAAAAATGATCATTAGATAAGTGCTAATATACTGTTATTAGGCGTTATATAGCGCTTCTTCCAAACCGTTATATGTGTGTATATGAGCATGATTAAAACCATATCCATCACCCTTACTATTGTGGGCATTGTATTGTTGGCTCAAGCACTGAAGCCTGCCTACATCATTTGCAAACGAGAGCTAAACTGGGGCTGGGGTTCACTTGTTATCCTCATCAGCCTGTTTATTCTTGGCTATTTAATTTTGGCTACAGCACTCTATCAATCAACCAACGCAGATGTGTTTGACCTAGTAGTAGCGAGCATTCTCTTTGGCGGTAGTATTTTTGTAGCATTGGTAATGAAATTTAGTTTACGCAGTATCAATCAAATTAGAGACATCACCCGCCAAGAGCATCACCACGCCCTGCTAAACGAGCGCAACCGCGAACTGTTAGCGCGTTTACCCAGCGCCGTAGCTGAACAAGAATTTGAGCTTCATTATCAACCGCTGATGGCTACTCAAAACAACACCATAGAGGGTGTCGAATGTTTAATACGTTGGCCACACACTGACGGCAGTGCCACGGCAACCTCCGACTTCATAAAGCTGGCAGAACAGACTGATGTAATTGTTGAAATTACTCGTTGGGTGATCCGCACCAGCTTACAACAACTCGGCCAATGGCACTTATCAGGCCACAAACTAACGCTGCAAATAAATATATCAACACGTGACTTAGCAGTTGAATTAGTTAACTACGTTGAGCAACATATACAGAAAAATCGCATAAACCCCAGCTACTTAACCCTAGAAATCACTGAAAATTTAGTCATTAGCAACCAAGTCAACGCCTCTAAAATTTTACAGCAGCTTAGAGAATTAGGAATTGGTATCAGCTTAGATGATTTTGGCACTGGCTACTCCTCAATGACTCTACTCAATCAGCTACCGCTGAGCCAGATTAAAATTGACCGCTCTTTTGTGCATGGTATGGAACACAACAAAAAGCACATGGCCATTGTTAAATCAACGTTAGATTTAGGTAAAACTATGGGCCTTGAAGTGGTTGCAGAAGGTGTTGAGAATGCCCAACAGGCACAGCTACTTAAAGAGATGGACTGCCCACTGATTCAAGGGTATTACTTGGCAAAACCAATGTCTGTCACTAAGCTTGAACAATGGCTACAACACAACAAGCACATTACCACGGCTGCGGCGAATTAATTAACGGCAGCGCTTATACTTGCAGGCGGTCGTGGGCTAGTATTAAATTACTTTTTAATGGTGGACCATTAAACTAGCAGTTTCAAACTGATATAGTGCCACTAACCTAACATACAGAGGTAAAGAGATGGAGAATACAGCCGATTGGATTAGTCGCAGGGCCGGTTTTGGCTTTCGCTTAAGTGAAGACCCCATCAGTGAAAAACAATGGTTCACTAATGCTAGAAACTCCGTCGAAAACAGTAAAAGTTACATCTCCAACAATCGCATCAAGCCTCTCTTAAAGTCCATAAAACGTGGACTCAAAGATGAAGAGCGCAAAATATACTCAGGTATTACATTAAACCAAACTGCAGCTATTGTTTATCGAAATCAATTGGAGAAAGAAGAAAAACGTGCGGAAAAAGCACAAGAAGACCCTGATCGTGTCTACACTTTAAAAGCAAGAAGGCCAATATGGTTGTCAGCAATACGAAGGGCTGACCTGTGCCTGAACACTAAAGAAGATTTTGCCAACAGGCTGTGGCTGTTCTGGCTAAACTACTTTACCGTGTCACAGGCGAACAGCAACGGGCCTTGCATACCTCACTTTCATGAAATGATCAGAAAGAATATGTTTGGCAACATGTCAGGCCTTGTTTTTAAAGTCATTTCCCATTCGGCCATGATTTTGTATTTGGATAATAACAACTCTACCGGAGAAAATTCAAAAGCTCGCAAAGAAAAATGGACGACCGATGGCACTAATGAGAACTTGGCCCGTGAGACGCTAGAGCTATACACAGTGACCCCAGGTAATGGCTACACCCAAGACGATGTGAATGGCATGACCAACATCCTCACGGGCTGGAAGGTAAAAAGTTGGGATAATGTATATAAGGCTCAATTTGTGAACGATTATCACGAGCCAGGCACTCACAAAGTGTTAGGCAAGAAGTACAAGAGTACAAAAAAAGGAACCCGTCAGTTAAAGGATGTGGTTGAGGACCTTACCGCACTAGAAGACACGGCGAGGGATGTTTATGGTGATGTCATACATCACGCATTTAATATATCAAAACAAAAGATCAAAGAAAGTGTTTTTCCAGGGACACAGCAAAACTTAAATTTGGATATATGGGGATAATGCATGTACCATTTGCATGTAACTCATTAAGGAGGATTTAATTACATGGTAAAGCGTCTATTGTTGGGACTGATCACCGTATTGTTGACTGAGTATTCTATGGCCATTGAAGAACCTACATACACTGTTATCGAAGCCACTGAAGCATTTGAATTGCGGGCATACGAGCCAATGATTGTGGCAGAAACTCGCGTTTCAGGCACCCTGGACGAAGCATCTAGGGCAGGATTTAAAATTATTGCAGGTTACATTTTTGGTGATAATACGTCGAGTTCTAGTGTGAATGATAAAATTAGCATGACGGCTCCTGTGAGCATGCAACTGCAGGCAGAAAAAATTAATATGACCGCGCCGGTGAGTATGCAACAAAACGATGGGCAATGGCTTGTGCATTTTGTGATGCCTGAAAAATATACCCTGGACACCTTACCTACTCCTAACAATCCAGCTGTAAAGTTAAGAGAACTACCTGCACATAATTATGCAGTTATCCGCTTTTCGGGGTTTACCGGTGCCATTAAGGTTGACAAAAAAATCACCGAACTAATGACATGGTTAAGGGATAAAGGCATCAAACCCATTAGCGAGCCAGAAATGGCACGCTACAATGCACCTTGGTCATTACCCTTTATGCGTCGCAACGAAATTATGGTGAGATATTAATTAACATTTTTTAATGCACACGATACCCATGCGCCAGTGCGGTTAGATTCAATCGAAGCTTCAACAAAGCGCACGCCATCGACGCCGTCTGCAATCGTTGGGTAGGCCAGTAAACCATCTGCTAACACAGCACCCTCTCGGCGCGCCTGAATTGCCACAGCAAACTCTAGATAGAGGTTTGCCCATGCATCCGTTAAAGCTTCAGGATGCCCACGAGGCATGCGCAACAAGCGCTCTGTTGCCGGACTCATGCCTGATCCATAGCCACGAGAAATAATTTTCTCAGGTGCCCCTACGGAACGCAAATTCAGGAATTCAGGCTGTTCTTGATTCCACTCTAGCGTGGCTTTGGAGCCGCATATTCGCAGGCGTAAGCCACATTGACTGCCCGCCATAGTTTGGCTGACCATTAAAGTACCTGGCACACCACCTTCAAAACGAAGTTGCATAAACGCGGTATCTTCCAATACCTTGGGTTTACCAGTGACATGGAAATCTGCACGTAATGCCTCAATCTGCAAACCCGATACAAAGCGAGCCAAATGTTCAGCATGAGTGCCGATATCCCCCACAGTAAATGATGGTCCATTTTGAGCAGTATCGAGCCGCCAAGGAGCGTTATCACCTTGGTCAGTTATCTCCATCGCCCAATCTTGGAAATACTCCACATGGATTTGACGTATGTGCCCAAGGTCACCCTGGCGCACCATTTCTCGGGCTTGCCTAACCATTACATGTGCCGTATATGCGTATGTCACACCAAAAACCACACCCGCTTCACTGTGCACCTTGGCTAGACTCAATGCCTCGTCTAGGGTGGTGGTGAGGGGCTTATCAGAAATAACGTCGATACCTACTTCCATAAAAGCTTTGGCAATGGGGGCGTGCAAATGGTTAGGGGTAACAATACTAACCGCTTCAATGCCGTCTTTACGAGCAGCCTCTGTTCTCGCCATTTCACGGTAGTCGATATAGATTCGATCGTCCGCCAGCAACCACGCCTTGCCTGACGCTTTAGCGCGTTCTGGGTTTGATGATAGCGCCCCTGCGACGATATCCCAGCGATTGGAAAGACGTGCTCCGTTTGCATGTACTTCACCAATCAAAGCCCCCTGCCCACCACCAACAAAACCAAGTCGTAAGCGCCTTGAGGGGAGCGGAAATTCATTCATTTTAATGTCCATAGCAGTTTCCTAAAGGGTTGTATTTAGTCGATCGATTTATTGGAGTCTATCTTTATCAGCAGCAGTTTCAAAGTGCCGTTATACTTTTAGAGCCAAGGGCCATTTAACGTTAACCGACCAAGCTGAGCCAAGCTGGACAATGCTATCCTTTTGATTTTGAACCTTTAACATAGTATGGTAAAGGTTCATTCATAACCCTACGAGATTTCATGCCTAACAGCAAACCGAATACCCCCGCCCTTATTTTAAGTACTCGAATTATTAATGCTCGCCAAGCGTGTGGCTTTACACAAGCACAACTGGCTATGCGAATAGGTGTTAAAAAAAGCACTCTTGTAAACTGGGAGAGCAGCCGCTCAAGCCCTAGAGCCAATAGATTGATAGAACTAGCAGGCATCTTAAACGTACCCGTGTTGTGGCTAATTGCTGGCTCTGATGCACCACCCGAGATCACTGCACCCGACCTAACTGAAACATTAATGCTGGAGCAAAAGTTAGATAAAGCTGACTCGCTAGTTAATGAACTATCCGCCCTCGTTTCCGATCTTCGCGGACATACACGACGGGTACAAAGGGATATAGACGAAAGCTACTGACCCACATATCTCTTTACCAAAAAAATTTTATAGCAAAAGTAATCAATAATACCGGCCCTACTAGCAGTGTTCAGGCACAAAAATGTCATCGGGCGGTTTGCCATCATAATAGCGTTGGTACACTTGCTGATAGCCATCTTCTAGATGTTTGGTAAAAAGCGCAGTGTCAAATAAAGGTGCTGATAAACGCTACCCCATTTACAGTTCACTGAGCCAAGGTGGGTTAGCGCCTTGTCGAGAGACATTTATACCCGCAACCTGAGTCGCATAAGCCAATGACTGCAATAGTTCTGCAGGGCTAATGTGTACTAATGCAGTTTTAGACAAAAGCTCCAGGTCAACCAGTTTGGCCAGTAAACCTGCGTTAAACGTATCACCCGCACCAACAGTATCTACCACACATACTTTAGGCACATCTTGATGCACGGTTTTGCCAGTGCTTAAATAAGCTGTTGCACCATTACCTCCTTTAGTTACCACGACAATAGCCTTATTGGTACCGCGCAATAAGGCAACTTGTTGCTGTTCATTATGGGTACTGCCCACCAACCAATCTAAATCTTCATCAGACACTTTAATAATATCCGCCACATCAATAATATTTTGCAAGCATTGGCGATAGCTTTGTTCATTGCTGATAAAGTTTGTGCGTATATTGGGGTCTAATACAACAACCATATCTGCTGCATACCTCTGTGCCAAAGCGCAATAAGCATCAGCAGCAGGTTCATTAATTAAGCTAATACCCCCAAAATACAAGCTATTCGACGAGTTACTGTTACCTTTGAGATTAGATAAGTTGGGCAAATCAGCACACTCTACAGACCTGCCAGCACTATTTTCATCATAAAACGTGTAGCTTGCATGACCTTCGTTAAGGGTCACAAAAGCTAAGGTGGTAGGTGAGTTTGAGCGGATTAGATAGGACGTATCCACCTTGCTATCAACTAACGCTTGCTGCAGTTGCTGACCAAAGAGGTCATTTGAAACCCCCGACAACATGCCAACTTGAGTACCTAAACGTCCCAAGCCGATAGCCGTATTAAAAATCGCTCCGCCCACTAAGGGTGTAAAGCTGGTTTGCCCAGATTCTGACAATACTGGCACCATGTCAATAAGGGCTTCACCACAACAAATAATCAAGATTAATCCTCGTTTTTCAACGTCTCTAATAAATTTACTAGACTACTGCGCCCTCACTAAAACCCGTTTTTGCAATAGTAATATTGCAGACGTTGTGGCCCGAATCTGTGCTGACGGTGGTATTTAACTCATGAAAAAAGTTTAAGCAGCTTAGTTGTTTCAGGGTCCATAAAGCCACTGATTGTTGCTTCACGTTCCAGTGAAATTGCGGTATTAACATCAGTTGATGCTGTTTGATTTAAAACACGCTTCATGGCGTGTAACGACAATGACGGCAGCAAAGCTAGCTTTTCTGCAACTTTATTAGCGTCAGCTAACAATTGATCATCTGTTGACACCCGCCATGCAACGCCAGCTTTAAGAAGTTCATCTGCATTATATCGCTCTCCAAGCATTAACATTTCGCGGGCTTTATTTAACCCCACTAAAGCAGGTAACAAAGATGTCACTCCACCTGTAACAAATAAATTTAAAGAGACCTCTGGAAAGAATGCCTTAGCACTTTCACCCCAAATTGGGAAGTCACAATTGATCGCCCACTCAAAGCCACCACCTACTGCCCATCCATTTATCGCCCCCACTACAGGTTTAGCACCAAATGTAATTGCCTCAGTAGCGCGTTGAATGGCATCCACTAAACTGCGAGCCTGTGCCTCGTTTTCTGGGTGCACATGTTGATGACGATCATCTCCAGCACAAAATGCCCGTCCCTCACCGGTAAAGATAATGACCAAGGTATCAGGATCAGCATTTGCATCATTAAATGCTGCCGATACATCTTCAATCAATTGCCAGTTCATTGCATTTAAGCTATCTGGCCGATTTAGAGCAATAGTGCGAACTCCCTTGTCACTTAACGTGGACTTAATGCACTCATAAGCAAAACTCTTCATTTATATGTCCTCATAACTCGTTTGGTTTTACCCTCTGTTACAGGCAAACTTTTCGACGCCAAAATAGTAATTTTTGCACTTGCCCCAAGTTTGGTTTTAATTGCTGTCTCAACACGTTCAACCAAGCCTAATGACGCTTGCCCAATTTCTGAAAGTTCCACTTGTACTGGCAAAATATCATATGGAGGCTTTTTATCCAGCACAATTCGGTAGTCCCCAGATAATTCGTCAAAGCCATTAACAACAGCAGCAACCATTGTTGGAAATACATTAAGGCCACGCACAACAATCATATCGTCGCTGCGTCCCACCACCCTAAAGCGAAACCCAGTACGACCACACTTACATGGATCTGTTTCATCGATAGTAATAATATCACCCGATTTAAATCGCACTAGGGGTTGGCAATCCCGCCTTAAATGGGTGAGCACAAGCTCTCCTTCATTGCCTGCCTTTAGTGCTATATGCGCGCCACTGTCTGGATTAATTAATTCAGGATATAACACATCACCGGCTAAAAAATGGAGCCTGGTGTCATGTTTACATTGGGCCGCAAAATTTGAAAGCACATCAGATACTCCATAATTAGCATTACGCGGTTCCATACCCCATGTGCTACGAAACTTTTCCCTTAAAAGTGGATCATCAAGGCCAGCTTCGCCACCAAACAGGCCCAACTTTAGTCCTAAGTCCTTAGGTGATAGGTTTGGGTACTTATCTTTGAGAACGCTTTCTAAAACGGCTGGATAAGACGGTGTGCAGGATATTGCATTAATGCCAATCGCAAGGATTGTTTCTATTAACTTTTCAGTTTCCCCTACCCCATACGGCACAACAGTTGCACCTGTACGTTCTAGGGTTAAATGATCTGTTAGGCCACCCATCCACATTTGATAGTTCAAACAATGCACAACTGTATGATCTGGGGTCAAGCCCGCTGACTGCTGACTGCGACCGCCAACAATTTCAGTAATTTCGCAATCAAGCGCCGATAGTGCCAAGTTCATTGCCTGGCCCGTGGTGCCAGAGGTACGATGATGCCGTGTCACTGAAGTGCGTAATGCTGCTAAATAATCACCATAGGGGGGGTGTTTTTCCTGAGAAATACGCAATTGGGATTTATCAGACAAAGGTAAGTTTTGGAGATCTTTTAAATCTTTTGGCGGTAATATACCATTCCATAGGTTTTGGTAGAAAGGCGAACTAGTTAAGACATAATGGCTTTGTTTTTGCCAGGCCGTTTGCTGATGAGAGAACAACTGGTCTTGTGATAATTCCATTGCATTTTTTAGTAATGTCATAATCCCACCCACTGCTGGCAAATGAATGAGAGTGTATCAATCACTTGTTCTTTATCTTGTGATATATTTTGACGTTTAAGATATATCAGTGCTTACTTAGGTAGATTACCACAACAATGGTTAGGAAATATGTCAGCTTTCTGTAGCCTAGTCACAGCCAATCACAAACTATAAACTTACCAAAAACCACATTCCCATTGGTAAATATGTAATTTTAAGAACCTGCAGTTATTTGCGCTGCAACAACTACTTAATGAGTAAAAGCGACATGAAACCAACAATACATAAACCGATGGTAAGGCCCACACTTGCCCAAGCAGAAGCATTAATAGGTGGCTCCGTCACCTTAGTTTTTGAACAGGGAGACATGCAGGTGTTAGCAGATGAGGAAGGATTGATGAAAAGTCTGAAGTTAAACAACGAAGCTACTGAGCTATGCGGCGTGCCAATTACAGGCAACGCCATTATCTTAACGGGAGATGCTAAGTGGATATAGCAGGGTAGCTGCAACCCGCTGACCTGAGCACTGTGCCAGTGAGCGCACAATAACTAAAATTTTGATTTATATAAATAAAAATGGAGAACGCAGCGTTAAAAAATCCTGATTATCCATATACGAGACAAAGCCTTCCTTGAGGTTGCGAACCCTATTAAACCCGCCCTGAACCTGCATTGGCTTTAGCCCAAAGTTCGGGTTTTACTTGCTTGTTAAATGCCATAGGTAGAGGGACCAAGTCGCTCTTCAGATATAACGGATGTGCTGGCTCACCTGATTTATTCATTTTTATACAATACAGGTTTGTTAGCGCTACCTTCACCTCAGTTGATCTGCCTAGATAAATCCCATCATTCCCCCAGGCAGCCACAACAATACCAGCATCCGCAGAAAGTTTGGAAAGCCAAACATCGTTCTCTAATCCAACTGGATCACTTGCTGCCATCATGTCACTTGGAGCAGTAGCGCGAAATGCAAATAGGTTTGCCATACAGACACCACCGTAACCCCAAGATTTTGCGAAATTTATACATCTAATGAGTGTTGGATCGTCATCTGTTTCATTAGCAGTGGATGGGTTTAATCCAACTATCATTGCGTATGGTTTAGTCTCATCCCAAGTACGCCAAAGTGCATACCGATACTTTCTGCAGTTTGACAATTTTGCATCAGTTTTCACATCTTGGTCCTTACAGTACTCAAGCTGTGCGATTGATCACAGTCGATGTTAAGTGCAGAGATTATGTCAGGTTAAATCGGGTTTTAAGGTAGGCAATAATATCATTGGACTCATAGAGCCATTCCACAGAACAATCTGGTTTTGCGATTCTTAGGCACGGCACACGGTGGAGGCCGCCCTCACGCACCAGTTCTGCCTTAAGTGCACTATCATTCTTAGCATCCCGCAACTCAATATGCAGTGCGTGACGCTTTAATTCGCGGCGAACTTTTACACAAAAAGGACAGGCCTTAAACTGATACATCGATAGAGTAGCAGTCTCATCATCAATGGCTTTTTGCGCTGTTACCTCTCTAACCAAAGATTTAGGTGAGGTAAGAAAATCAAGAACCAAAATAATTTGTCCCAAGATCCATCGAATAACTGTCATTGGTTCGTTCCACCACGATTAATAAATTTAAATAGGCATCAACATACAATGCACAATCACAGCCATTGCTAATTTTGTAAAATATGATTGATTCACTAGTGGTTGTTGGTGACTAGGAACCATTTATAAGGCAATCATAACGGGCTATAGCTTACAGGGTTTAACCAAAGCCAGCCCTCTTTATTTGTGACAATATCGCCATAAAGTACGAATAGAATACGTAGCCATTTTGTGAGTAGCTTAAATACCGTCACTCCAACGGCACAGCAAATAGAAACGACAGTCATCCTTCTATTGTGGATCAGCTCTCCAAAGAAAGATCTAAAAGTTATTAACGATCTTATGGTGTTCTCAGCCACAACTTTAACTGCATTTACTTCTGGTTATTTTCATTATAAATTTGGTTAGGCAGCTTTAAATCATTACACTATCCTTGTGTTAAGTATCGCGGCTTGTATCATTATGTTATTTACGTGGCATCGATATCGGGTTCATAAATTACATGCAGCTTAAGTTAAGTAGGCTCACTCGATTTCTATTGACTGATATGATCTCAAAAACAATCTGGATCTAGAGCCGTTTGATATGAACCTTTTTTCTCAATTGTTAGACCCCCCAATCAATTTGCTTCCCAGAGATGGCGAGGCCAATTATCACGGTGTTGTTTTAAACGCTGATGTTGCAGATTACTTTTTGGCATGTTTGCTTATTAATATTGAATGGAAAAGTGATGAGGCCATTATTTTTAATAAAAAGGTGATAACGAAACGTAAGGTTGCCTGGTATGCCAGCCAACCATTTGACTATACCTATTCGAAAATAACCCGATCAGCATTACCATGGACGAGTGAACTGCTTGATTTAAAAAATAGAGTGGAGACCATCAGTGGGGAAACATTTAACTCTTGCCTGCTCAACTTATACCATAGCGGAGATGACGGTATGTCTTGGCATAGTGATAGCGAAAAGCAGTTAAAACAAAACGGAGCAATTGCTTCTGTGAGTCTAGGTGCAGAACGTCAGTTTATTTTTAAACATAAAAAAACCAAAGAGACGCATGGTTCAGTTTTGCAACATGGTAGCTTGCTAATTATGAAAGGCATAACTCAAACCCACTGGATGCATCGCTTACCACCAATGAAGAACATACACTTCCCAAGAATTAATTTAACTTTTAGGACTATTGAGACAAATACTATTGAGTAAACATTGAGGTTTATCCAGTTTAAAAAATGGTTTTACTCAACTCTTATTAATCAGCATACCCATTCCTCAAGCACTTAATGGACATTTCTTGTGCCTTTGTTATTTGAGCGGGAGTCATTTTCTTAGCGATGATTTCTTTATGTTGACTACCCTTCGCAACACCGTTGGAGGCAGATATGTCGTACCACATATATGCTCGTTTATAGTCTCTGATAGCAGCGTTTCCTGAACTGTACATAAACCCCAAAGCATATTGATCCAGAGCATACCCTTGCTCAGCAGCCAAGGTATACTGCTTTGCAGCTTCCTTATCACTGATATATAGATTGGCAAGTCTGTGGATACACAATTAATCTAGCAAGAAGGGCATGCTTGATATGATGAATATTTGTTAGTCGTGAGCAACTTAGCTAGCCTCCAGAGTATGCTAATTATAGGTCTATCGCGTTATCAGGATCCTAAAAACTGACTGCCTGGGTACACTGTGAAATTGGAAACACATAAACCATTAGCACTTTGGCCACTAACATTAAGCTCAAACCAAATTGACCCACCTGCACTGCCTTTCTTAAAAGCTCCCTTTAAATGAAGTGTAACCTTCTCATTTAGTTTCTGATAACCTTCAAAACTATTCGAGCCTTTATACAGCGTCCCCATTATATTGGTCGATTTACCCGCATAGGTAAACATTGCAGATACTTTGCCCTCTTGGGGCCATTCCATAGTACTGATTAGGACTGTTCCCTGAATGCATTTGAGGATCACACCTCGCCATTGATTCTGATAAGTTGCTGCGACAATTTTCCCTTTATAGTGCGTGATTAGTGCATCAGATGAAGGTTCCTTATATAAATTTTGTTCTGGTGGTGCGTAGTAACTTGAACAAAAGGCCACACTAGGTATCGCCAAGGTTATAGCTAACAATGTGTAAACTAAATTCTTCATGGCACCACTCCTATATATTTTGAACAACCGAAGCACCATGGGCACAAACTCTCTCAAAAAACACACAGAACATACACAACATAAATATTCATACAGTCACTGAGTAGGCTAAACCATGGCTAACAACAGCATCAACTTTACCTTGCATAAGCCCTAGCTTTGGCAGATAACCATATCCCTATCGCTTGAAGAATAAGTAATATAATGAGCCACCTATGTGTTTATTTGCTCAATTCACAACAACATACACCAACAAACACAAGGATACGATAAGTAGTAAATACTACTGTCATAAGCTCATTATAGATAGAGGAATATTTCTGAAATTCTTGACCTTGTGACTGGGTCAGATTTATCTCTGGATTGGACCACTGATGACAATATCCGCTTCACAGTAACCGGATCAAAGCTCAAAAAGTTAAGTAGGACTAAAGATCATATCTGCCAAGTCCCACCACAGATGTTCGTCGATATGATCGCCTCTATTCCTCAAAGGGCCGTGCCCGTGAACAAGACCGTCCACCAACTGGCCCGCACATGGGGCATGAACACCCACCAGATTATGGAGTGGTTTTAATTATGTCAGCGATTTTCTCGGCCATCATGATGACCGGCGCGTTAAGATTGGCCGTGACACTGTGCGGCATGATGGATGCGTCAACCACACGCAGGCCTTCGGTATCGTGAACCCGGCCCTCTGCATCAGTGACCGAATCATCACCCGTTCCCATGCGACAGGTTGAACTGGGGTGGAATTCCGTAGTGGCGGCAGTGCGAAGCCAGGCGAGGATTTCGGCGTCGCTTTGCACGTCTTTGCCGGGGGCTGTTTCGTCCAAGCGTAAACCGTCAAAGGCTTTTTGGGCGGCCATCTCGCGGGTCCGCCGGACGCCATTGATCATGGCTCGCAGATCACTTTCCGCGGCAAAGAAATTATACTGGATTGACGGGTGTTGCGTCGGGTCGGCGGATTTCAGCATCACGTGCCCCCGGCTTTCGGGGCGCATCAGGCCCATGGAGAACATGAAGCCGTCATCGAAGTTCGATTCCGCATCACCCATATCAGCAGCAATAGGATAGAACTCGTGCTGCAAATCGGCATAGTCGACATCGTCAGAGCTTTTGAAAAAGCACCCGGTCTCACAAATGGTGGAGGCACCCAAGCCGGATTTCAGAAACAGCCATTGAAGGCCAATGCGATATTTACCGAGGCCCCTGAACTGGCCCGCCAGCGAAACACCCTTGGGCGTCGCGTAGGTGATGGCCACGATCGGGTGATTTTCTAGATTCTGTCCCACGGCGGGCACACTGGCCACAGACGCGATATTATGATCGGCCAGATGAGACGGATCACCCACACCTGACAACAACAACAGCTGAGGTGAATTAATAGTGCCACCGCACACGATTACTTCCTGGCTGGCCTCATAGGTGATTTGCTCACCATTTCGGTCGGCACGAATTCCGGTGGCGCGTTTGCCAACGAAGATCACCTTGTGGGTTAGCGTGTTGGTGACGACGGTCAGGTTAGAGCGACCCATCACTGGACGCAGATAAGCGCGCGCCGTACTGCACCGATTGCCATTCCGCGTGAAGCTCTGGGCCACGTGAAAGCCTTCGTGCTGGGCTCCGTTCTGATCCAGCGTAATGGCATAACCCGCCTGCTCACCGGCTTTCAGAAATGCCTGGTGCAGCGGATGCGTGGCTTTACAGGTTTCAATTGTCTGTGGCCCATCACCGCCACGCCATTCACTGGCCCCCTTATCAGAGGTTTCCATTTTGCGAAAATAGGGCAAGCACTTATCGAATGACCAGTCGGGTAAACCATCCGCTGCCCAGCCATCATAGTCCCGCCGGTTACCCCGGTTGGCGACCATGCCATTGATAGAGGACGATCCACCCAAAATCCGGCCGCGATGTTCCAGAATTTGCCGGCCATCACAATGGGGTTCCGGATCACCCAGATAACCCCAATCAAAGCGCGGATCACGGGCCGCCAGCGCACAGGCCACGGGCATCTGAACAAGTACGTTTTGGTCGCTGCCGCCGGCTTCCACCAGCAATACACGGACGGACGCATCTTCCGTAAGCCTGTTCGCCAACACGCACCCGGCGGAACCAGCACCCACAATGATGTAGTCGTAACTGTTCTGAGATGTCATCAGTTTCGTTCCATTAATTATCAAACCCGGATACGCGCCCCGGCCCTTTTTGGTTACACTTCGTTTTTTGTTGGTATCTACCCGCTTGGCCCAAACCGACTTGCTGGGCTTGGTGGGGTGGACAAACTATAGTCGTTGATTTATATAAGGAAAACGGGAAAACGCAGTGTTCAAAAAGCCCGATTCCAGCAATTAGAGACAACCCACACATTTTGTAAATAGCTGCTGGTTCAATTGATACTACACCCTAGCATCAGCCAATTACACGTTGGTAATATCGAAGCCAGTTTTTACCCATAAAATTATCAATATCATGCTCTGACCAATTACGGCGGGCAAGCTCGTCTGCTATTCGTGGGATATCAGCTGGCGTCTTCATCCACTCTGGCCATGCGGGTGGAATAACGGGAGCCGAGTCAAAGGTACTCCGACCTGTGCGCACCTGACGGATGTAGGACAAAGGCCTGCGCCAAACAAAATCGGTACCGAGGCCAAGACCCTCAGAACCAACGATCTGTGCAGTGTGTTCGACCAAGTCAACAAAGCCCTCGAGGGTACAGCTGGTGCCACCCGGCAGCATCGCTGGAAACAGCACCATACCGAACATACCCCCTCTTTCGGCTACGGCACGCATCAGTTCATTAGATTTTAGTCGATGTGGCAACTCAGCATTTGCGGAAAAACTCAGGGAGTTTGAGTGGGTCACAGCAATCGGCATGGTTGAATTTTCAACACAGTCCATCGATGTTTTGATACCGCAGTGGGATACATCTACAATCATTCCAAGTCTGTTCATTTCGCCGACAATGCGCTTCCCATAAAGCGATAAACCTGAGTCATTTGGCTCCAGGCAACCAGATCCTGCCTGACCCTGGTGGTTATAGGACATCTGGATACACCGAATACCCAGATCATAGAATATCTCCACAAGAGATAGGTCATCCTCAAGTGGAAGAGTATTTTGAAAACCGAGGATTACTGCAGTTTTTCCTTCAGCAGCAATACGTTCAACGTCACCCACACCCCAGGCTGGTGCAATCAAATTACTGTAATCATTAAAGGCACGTCGCCATCGGGACAAGGCTGATATAGCCTCTCGCGTGTTATCAAATGTGTAGTTCATACAGGTTATATGAACGCATGAGATACCTCCTTTACTCCATTCCTCAAACACTTCTGAGTCGCACTCATCTGCTTGCATCCCATCAATAATAAACCTGCGCTTAGCGGTTGTTGGTTTAGTCATTTACCTAATCCTCATTAGTTAGAAATATGGCAAGCTAATGCCTTCTCGGTCGAATGTCCTGATAACTGACGTTCGATTACACAGTGACTCAAGCACTCGTGTAATATGTGGAAAACTGCGCGTGGGTGGGGTTATGTGACGTGACCAGCGGCCAAGCATCAGTAAGTAGAAATCAACAATGGTAAGCTGATTGCCAACAATAAAGTCCCGGTCTTTCAAATGAACATCAAGAACCTCTAGGTGGCGCACAACATGCCCAGCCATCACAGTTTTGTAATCAGCATAGTGTTCTGCAGTGACATAGAATTCTGGTCGGTAAAACTGCCAGAAATCCACCTGCAGCGAATTAGTTAAAAAGGTGATCCATTGATAAACCTCAGACCTTTCATAGGTACCTAGGAGGGGAATCAACTTTGCTTCTGGATGATGGTCTGCTAAATGTAAACATATCGCCGCAGTTTCAAACAAGACCTTATCTCCATCCTTAAACGTTGGAATCCGTCCGTTAGGGTTCAAGGCAAGATACTCAGGGGTTTGATGTTCTCCTTTACTACGATCAATCTCCACCAGATCAAATTCTGCTCCAATTTCTTGAAGGACAAAATGGGGCACTATACTTGCCAGACCTTGAGAGTAATAGAGTTTGTACATTTCTATGTAGTCCTTAATTCATTTTGTGTCAGGCATCGGACGGCGATGATAGCGCGACGTCAAACCTAACTTATCCATCATGCGCCAATGAGATTGCTGTGCCTCACTGTAAATAGACCCAGCTTCCACACGCACTGGCCTTCCTTCATCCCAAACGAGTTCCCCGTTCACGATCACTTTCCAAATAGATTTCGAACCAGTGTTATAGACTAGAGATTGAATCGGATCAGAAAAGGGTTGTGCTTCAGGCAAATCAGATCTTCGGATAACGATGTCGGCATATTTGCCAACTTCTATTGAACCTATGTCACGTTCCATCCCCACTGCCTTTGCGCCACCAATAGTAGCGAGCTCAAGTACATCTAACGCTGTCATCGTTGTCCGGCTATCAGCCTTGGCACGTGTTGACAAAAGCGCCATAAGTCCCTGCAAACCGACATCATAGCGACACCCCGATGAAACCCCATCACTGGCTAAGGCGACATTCCCACCTCCACGAGAAACCTCCAGATGCTTTGCGTTTCGCGCAGCTTTAGCACCAAGATTCATTGAGGTAACCGGACACCAAACTACCGACATCTTTGCTTGTTGAACAATGCCAACCTCATCAGGATCGAGATCGTTCATGTGGCTGAAGGTGCAGTTTTCGCCGATAAGGTCGCAATCAGCGTAATGGCGCATAGGGCGAGACCCCAGACGCTCTTCGTCCACCGCGGTATCATGATGGTCAAAAGATTGATGTTGGCTAAAAATTACACCGCTTTGATCGGCCCTTTCCTTAGCGGCACGCATAAGATCATTCGAGGCACTGCCGAGCCCAAACAAGACCACGCAACCTTTAATCAATGCATCTTCTTTGTTACGTTTGAGCTGCCCACCCAGAAGATTAAGGCTTCGATCAAGATCTCGTGGCGCTCTTGTCATGTCTTGTGTGCCTTGGGATGCAGGTAAATCCCATAGGAATGGATCACCAATAAATCCTCGTATTCCAACAGCCTCTGCAGCCTCAGCCGAAGCATCAGGAAATTGCAGTGTACCGGCCTCGAGAAAGCAGGTAGTACCATTTGATAACATTTCAAGGCAATTGAGAAAGGTGGCAGCTCGCTCATCTTCTTCCTCAACTGCATCCCACCAACGACGTAGTGTGTTCATCATCGTGCTCGTATCGAGGACATCAGAGAAGGCTCCTCGCGCAGTATTCATAAAATGGACATGCGCATCAACAAACCCCGGGTGAGTGACTGCACCACCTGCATCAATAACCTTAGCTGCTCTCACCTTGGGCAGCACATCCACTTCGTCCCCCACCAGCACAATTCGTTTTCCATGGATGGCGATTGCACCACGCTCAAAACACGTTCGTTCTTCGTTCATGGAAATTACAAAGGTATTCTTAACGAGATAGTCAGCTATTATTTTCGTCATTTGTGCTTCCTCCTAGTTTGTTAGACTAGGTTTATCGATCAAAGACTGTTCCACATCTTTATTCACTTTACGCGATCAAATATCTATGTTGAAACCCACTACACCAATTAGCGCTAAGCTTTATTCTTATGAATTAAGGCCGTTTGGATTAGGCATCTACTTCCTAACTTCAAGATTCATAGTACCCAAATCGAATATCTTTAGCCAATTGACCAATTACACTACAAGTGATGATCTCGTTGCAAAATATGAAAAACACACTTAACTGTCAGGCACAAAAAAGCCCTAGTTTATAAAACTTAAGGCTAAATAATTGGTGGGCCTAGCGGGATCGAACCGCTGACCTCAACACTGCCAGTGTTGCGCAGACAAACGTTAAGTAGTTGATTTATATAATGAAAACTAGAGAACGGAGTGTTCAAAAAGGTCACATTCCTCCGATCACGTACAAACTTATATCCGTCCTTGGCTATGGAAATACTACTCGTCTCGCAGCGCCGCATCCTTTGCTGCCTTTCGATACATCGACACCAGGGTCATCAGACATATGGCATTCCAATCTATATCTGTTAAAAACGCCAGGAATCCTGCTTGAGAAAGTCTATGAACTGTTGTTGGATTAAGGGCAAACGCTTATTACTATTCCAGACAACACCCAAATTCATTGTTGGTATAGGCTCCTCAATCTGTTTTGACAAAATTCTTGTACCATCAAGTGACCAGGGGCGGTAGAGAATATTGGATAAAATAGCTACTCCACTTTCTCTTGCTATAAAACTTCTGACGGCTTCTACTGATTGCGTTTTTATTCTAACATTAGGCTTAAGAGCGAACATTTTCCAAAATTGGTTAGTATTTGATTCAGCTTCATCACTTGCAAGCATTATATAGGATTCTTTTGCTATCTCAGCAAGAGGCACCTTATCCATTTTTGCAAATCGATGGCTTTCAGCGCACCAAAGAGTGCGGGTTGAACGAAAAAGAGTTTCCACCTCAAGACCTTCGGCAGTCTTAATATTAGAGGTGATCATAAACGCAATGTCTATTTCTCTTGCCCGTAGTTTTTCCTCCAAAGCATCTCGTGAATTTTCTACAATATTAACTTTAACCTTTGGATAAATCTTTTCAAACTGCCCTAAAGGGATTGGTAAAAAATAACCCACTACAGATACAGAGGCGCCTAAGATAAATCGACCTTCAGTATTTTTCTTTTGATTATGAAACGCGAATATCGATTCATCCACCATATTTAAGATTCTCTGCGCACTATTCAAAAACCGATGCCCATCATAAGTCAAAATCACCCCGTATCGATGACGATCAAAAAGATCGATCCCTAATATGCTTTCAAGATTTTTTATCGCATCAGCTACTGCTGAGGGACTCATATGGACTTTTTCTGCGGCTAACTGAATTTTTCCCGTCTCTGCAGTGGCAATAAAATAGCGTAAATGACGTAGAGTGAGTGAGCTATTCACATGACTTTCTCCTAGTTATAAACGTCTATATTGTAGCAATAGACCACAGAAATCCATCTTAAAATATTTAGACCACAGAAAAACTGTGTCTTAAAAACTAAAAATACCATTTTATTTTTAATATTCCCTTTAGTTAAGATGATTTATCGTATCAATAAAAGTGGGATGGCAACATGGTTTCTATGGCGGATCTTGATTGGGTAACCTATCAAAAATCTGTGTCTGAAGGTAACTCTATAATCTTTTTACCTATCGGCGCGCTTGAACAACATGGCCCACACATGTCAATGAATCCTGACGTATTGATTCCCACAGCTATATCTGAGGCAGTGGCCCATAGACTCAGCAATGCAATGGTTGCTCCACCCATTGCTTATGGATACAAATCACAGCAGCAGTCAGGTGGTGGTAATCATATGCCGGGTACGACCAGTTTAGACGGTCAAACTCTAACGCACACAATTAGAGATGTTATTAAAGAGTTAGCACGGCACGGCAATCGAAAGATCGTCATGATGAATGGTCATTATGAAAATTCAATGTTTATTATTGAAGGGATTGATCTAGCGATTCGAGAATTAGGTTGGGATGGCATTACCAACATGAATGTGATGATTATATCTTACTGGGATTTTGTTGAAGCTCCAACAATAAAACTTCTCTACCCTGATGGTTTTACTGGTTGGGACTTGGAACATGGGGGTGTTTTAGAGACGTCCTTAATGTTGCACCTTTATCCACATTTGGTTGATATTGACAAAATAGTAGACCATCCCCCAGCTACCTTTCCACCCTATGACATGTTTCCAGTCAACTCTGATTTAACCCCACCTTCAGGAACTTTATCTTCAGCAAAAAATGCAAGTGAAGTGAAGGGGGAAATATTAATGAACGTTTGCGTTGAAGGTATTTCACTTTCAGTAGAGGACGTATTTAACGTCGATTATGTTAAATCTATTACCAAAAAAACAGCTTGATAAACCTTATCTCGATGCCCTCAAAATTATAACTAAAGGAAAAAGAATATGAGTGACAAAATTAAAACTGATAAAAAGTCTAGAAGAAGCTTTATAAAACAATCTAGTGGAATTGCCACTGCATTGGCATTTCCCACTATTTTCACCTCAGGAAAAGCCTTGGCTGCACCCACTGAAATTAACATGCTAGCTTGGTATGGTCATGGTGAAGCGGATGTGGTGGCTGAATTTGAAGCTATGCATAATGTTAAATTTAAGCCGAAGTATTACGCCGGTGGCGATAATATGCTTGCCTTAATCGCCCAATCACCACCAGGAACCTACGATTTAATCTTGTCAGATGGAGAGTTTGTCCAACAACTAGACCAAGCGGGACATATCCAACAGCTTAATCCTAGTGATTATCCATTTGATGATTTTATTCATGATGATTTCAAAAATTTCCCAGGTCACTGGCGTGATGGAAACCTTTACTCAGCAATGATCCGATTTGGATTCCTTGGAGTTTCTTATAATCGTAACGCGGTTTCAGAAAAAGAAGCAATGAGTTACAACTGCTTCTGGAATAAAAACCTTAAAGGTAAGGTCGGTCACTTTGATTGGCATCTACCCAATCTTGGAACAGCTAGCCTATATAATGGAAACATTCCTAGTCCATTCAACTTGGACTCTACTCAGTGGGGAAAAGTGCAGCAAACAATGATGAGTCTGCGTTCACAGTCGGGTGGTTTTTTTGATTATGGCGGGTCATTTAACTCTCTAAAGAATGGTGAGATGTTGGCAATGTGCGGTATCGGTGATTGGATCACAGGGGCGCTTGAAAGGGATGGCGCGCCAGTTACTTCGGTAGTGCCAGAAGAAGGCGGACTGCAATGGACCGAGTCATATTGTATCGGCAAAGGCTCTAAAAAAGCTGCAATAGCAAATGAGTTTATCCGTTATTTACTTTCACCTAAAGGACAAGTCAAGTCTGCATCGATGGCTGCTTACCCTGCCTTTTGTGTGACTAATGCGGGACAAGCAGCGTTGAGAAAAGAAAACTTTTTTGAAGCACAACGCACAGGACAAATTGATGGTGCTAGTAACAATCCAATAAAATTAATTAATGACGGTCGTATTCACTACAGGGATATCCCAGTTCAGCAAAGTCTCGAAGACTGGAATGACGTTTGGTCTGAATACAAAAGCTCTTAATTGACAGCTAGTCATCATTAATAATGATTACATTCTCCAACTGTTCAATTATTTAAATGATGACTAGCTTCCTAGATTTTGGATCAACATCCTAAGTGTTGGTCCATTTTCATTTATTAAGTAGAGGTATAAAGAATGTTACAGGCTGGACAAGGATGATATTTTCAAATTGGATTAGAAGTTTAGATGTGTACGCATTAACTTGGCGCCTACCTGTTATCATTTGGCAGGTATTGTTTTTTCTTGCACCACTTATTTTTATGATTGCCATGTCTTTTTTTCTAGTTAAAAATTATCGAATGGTAGAGGCATTTGAACTCGTTAACTGGATGAAAATTTTCTCCAAGGGCTATTTTTGGAATAGCTATGGACTCTCATTGGGATTAGCTGCCCTAGCCACTTTCACTGCATCCTGCATCGCCTTTCCAGCATCATATTGCCTAGCATTCAAATTGTCTGAAACAGCACGCCGGTGGGCCATTTTCTTTTTAATTATCCCATTTTTCACAAGTTACTTAGTGCGTACGTTTTCTTGGTATGTGTTGATGGCAGAGTCAGGTGTAGTCAATAACATTATTGGTCATTTGGGTATTGGGCCCATTAAAATGTTGAACACAATGTTTGCTACCAATATTGGGTATCTCACCCTGACGCTGCCTCTTGTGATTATTTTACAAACCCTATCAATGGCGAGCATCGATAAAAACCTTATTGAGGCAGCGCATAATTTAGGTGCTGGACGAGTGCGCGCCATTGTTTCAGTCATTATTCCAGCGGCTCGTATAGGCCTCATAATTGGTGCTCTATTTTGCTTCATTCTAAGTTTTGGCGACTTTGTCAGTCCCTACTATCTAGGAGGATCCAACCCACCAACACTTCCTATATTAATTATTGATACCACTAAATCAGGACAACAGTGGCCTCGGGCTGCAGTAATTGCAACCGTAATGATGGTGACACTAATGCTGGTTGCACTTAGTGCTATTAAGATTGCCTACAAAAAGAGATAGTGACAATGTTAAATGACAAATCAATTGTATGGCTGTTAAGGATTTATTTACTGCTAGTTTTTGTATTTATATTCATGCCAATTGTCACCAGTGTGGTGTTTTCATTCAATTCTGATCGCTTCCCATCACTACCATTAGGGCACTTTACCTGGAATTGGTATGACAAAGTCTATAATGATCCAGAAACCTGGGATGCCATCAGAACTAGCATCATCGTAGCCTTATCAGCCTCCTTGTTAGCAACTATTATTGGTTTTTGTACCGCGTACACAGACTTTCGTTATAATTTTAGGTTTAAAAATGCATATTTAGCATTGGCATTATTGCCTCCAACTATTCCTTTAATAATACTCGCTTTAGCCATGCTTGCTTGGTTTTCAAAGCTTGGTATTTCAGGACAAATATGGGCTCTGATTATTGCGCACACTGTATTGGGGGCCCCTTTTGCTATGGCTATTATTCGTCTTCGTCTGCAGCAGATGGACAAAGATCTGGAATCAGCGGCATGGAATTTAGGCGCTTCTGAATGGGCTACTATGAGGTACGTTATTATTCCATTTGCCCTACCATCAATTATTTCTGCACTCTGCCTAACAATGGCTGTGTCATTTGATGAGTTTGCAATTGCCTGGTTCGTATCGGGTCTAAATAAGTCTATTCCTGTTGTGATTCTGGAAATATTACAAGGTAATGTTGACCCCCAAATCAACGCCATTGGATCTTTTGTATTTGCCACGACAATGACTTTAGTGGTGATTGCTCAGCTATTTCTTTTCACTAAAAAACCCACAACAATAAAATAGAGATACATCATGAGTGAAGGACAGATAGTTTTTGAGAACGTAACAAAACAGTTTGGTAGCGCAGTCGCTGTGCAACCTATTAATTTTGAAATTAAAGCTGGTGAGTTCCTTGCAATTATGGGTTCCAGTGGGTGTGGGAAAACAACGACACTGCGGATGCTGGCTGGGCTCGAAACACCTTCAAGTGGAGAGATAAGGCTAAATGGTGTGCGTATGAATGAATTAAAAGCGCATGAAAGAGAAACGCCTTTAGTCTGGCAAACCCTAGCCCTTTTCCCCTTTTTAAATGTCATTGAAAACGTAGAGTTTGGGCTTAAGATGCGTGGCGTAGAAAAATCTGAGTGCACGAAGAGATCATTAAAGTGGCTTAAACGGATGGAGATCGAACAGTTTGCAAATCGTTCAATAGACCAATTGTCTGGTGGGCAGCGACAAAGAGTTGCTCTAGCACGTGCCTTGGTGACTGAGCCACCAGTGCTGCTTTTGGATGAACCTTTAAGTGCACTGGATCAGAATTTGGTTGTGCGCATGCAGAGTGTATTAACTCGACTACAAAAGGAACTGGGCATTACTTTTGTCTATGTTACCCATAGCCAGTCTGAAGCTTTTGCAATGGCCGATAGAGTTGTCATCATGAGTGAAGGCGTTATAGAACAAATTGGATCACCCAAAGAAATTTATAGGAATCCAGCTAGCCGTTTTGTCGCCGAGTTTGTTGGCACCAATAATATTATCAGTGGTTATATTAAAGAGCTAAACGAACACAGCATGATCTGTAACACAGCTTTTGGGGTAATAGAGTCTAATCTGCATGATGGAAATAACAGCCATGTTGCAGGTGGGGCAGTTGAACTGGTTATTAGTGCAGACATGGTCGAATTATCACAGGAAAAAACATCCTCTAAAAACGAGATCCAAATACAATTTATTGCTGAAGAATTTACTGGTTCGGTGGTCACTCTGTATTTTGAAGATGACAACAAAAATGAGCTAATAGTACAAAAGCAACAACGAGAAATAGAGCCATTAGAGTTAACCTATGGCTGCAAAATTTATGCCCACTGGGATCCCATAAATGTTTTCTGTATACCCGAGGTAAACGCAGGATAATTATCTTTCAATTAACCTAACTAGAGTTCAATTAACGTATCAATTCAGGAGATACTATATGCAACGTATAGAAAGACCACAAGCTATCAACTTTGAAAATGGCATTAAGGATAAACCCACTTTTTCTGCTGCTGAAATGGCAAATCGTAATGGGAAATTGCGAGCGCATTTATCATCAGAGAACCTTGATGCAGCTGTTTTTTCATCTATTCATAATATTAATTATTTCGCTGACTTTGTTTATTGCTCATTTGGCCGGCCCTATGCGTTAGTCGTTACGCATGATGCACATACAACCGTTACAGCAAATATTGATGGCGGTCAGCCTTGGCGTCAAAGTTACGATGACAACATTGTTTATACAGACTGGGAAAAAGATAATTATTTTCGAGCTTTGAAAAAATTAGTGCCCGGAAAAGCTAGAGTCGGTATTGAATATGACCATATCACTTTGGAACGAAGAGAGAAGTTAGCTGAGTTTATGCCCGATGCTGAGTTCGTTGACATTGGTGTGGCTACTATGAAAATGCGTATGATCAAATCTGCTGAAGAGCATGCATTAATTAGACAAGGCGCTCGAGTATCTGATATCGGCGGTGCTGCTTGCGCTGAAGCCATTTGCGAAGGTGCACCAGAATATGAAGTTGCACTTCACTCTACACAAGCAATGGTTCGAGCCATTGCTAATACCTATCCCCATACAGAGTTAATGGATTCTTGGACTTGGTTTCAGTCTGGTATCAATACCGATGGTGCTCATAACCCTGTCACTACTAGACGAATAGAAAAAGGGGATATATTAAGTCTGAACTGTTTTTCCATGATCTCAGGATACTATCAGGCACTAGAGCGCACAATGTTTTACCACTCAGCCACTAAACGTGAGATTGAGCTTTGGGAGATAAATTGTGAAGTTCATAAAAAGGGTTTGACTCTTATTAAACCTGGAGCAGTTTGCAGTGACATTGCTGCAGAACTTAATGAAATATTTCTAACCCACAATTTACTTCAGTACCGTACTTTTGGATATGGGCATTCATTTGGATCTCTTTCTCATTATTATGGCCGCGAAGCTGGACTTGAATTACGAGAGGATATCGACACAGTGATAGAGCCAGGTATGGTTGTGTCCATTGAACCTATGATCACTCTGCCAGAGGGTGTAAATGGTGCTGGTGGTTATCGCGAACATGACATATTAATTGTTGGTGATGATGGGGCTGAAAATATTACTCATTTCCCATTTGGTCCAGAGCACAATATTATCAGATAGAAAATATCAATATGAATCTTAACGCCTGAAGAAAGTGAAACCGTTGTTAGATCTCTACTCAGTTGGCAGGTTCTGCTGATTGGGTGTTTTTATCAATTTTGAATGCACTTTATTACAAGCTTTAGACTTAACAGCACTTAAAGCATGAGGTTTTTAACGTTTAACAAGTGTTAATTTTCTTAATTATGCATAGAGAATTTTGATACAGCTTCCAGTGTTTGCATCAGATAAACTCTGTCTTGTCTTTATACTGGCTAGTTATGATGAGATCTCGCTATAAGCATAAAACCCAGTCTATGGAGTGAATAGTATCAAGGGATAGCATTAAAGAATCTAGCTGCGTGCATCACGAAGGATGCATCAAAGGACTATTTATGACTAAACGTACCTATTTTGTGTTGAAAAAACTTAAAATGATTCGACACAGAATTATAGTGTTTATTATTTTTCCTATGTTGTTATCAACATTTTCTCTGGCTGATATGAGAGTTGATCGGTTTTTCTCTTTCCTTATGTTGGCATCTACAATTTCTATAGAAGATGTGAAGCTCAATCAGCTTATTTCAATGGAGGTAAAACAACAGATCGTTGCCGATGTAACTATTGATAAGAAAGCCTTTGATGATGTTCCGATTCAGTTTACTGCTGATCAAATCGGGGGGGATTTTAAGTAGGTTAGTAGCCACAAACCTAAAAATAGGCTATTGGTGTCCAGCTAATGGTGTCCAATTGGTGTCCAGTTAGTAACTACTATGGCTGTAAACCTCGTGAATGGTGGGCCTAGCTCTATCAAATAGTCATTACAAAATATTGATTTATAAGCATATATTACAGTGCAGAACATATATGTGCCCCCATATGTGCCCCCAATTAATAATTTACATTTTGTTGGCATCTAATCTACATCGTTCCTGACACGGCTTAGTTAACCACTTTTCAGCCAGTGATGCATATCCGACTAGTACTTCGTTTTCTCAAGGCAAGACTCAATAAACACCCCTTCGGTCGTATAAAATCGTGGTTCAAACTTACCATGAAGTCGGACGTTATCAGCCTTCTCGTAAAACATACCACCACAACCTGGATGCTCAAAGTCGGTGTTGCGTTCCCCATGATACATAAAGCCATGAACATCTAGATCTCCACGTTCCTTGGTAGGTTTGTAAGGAACAACTACATAACTACTGCACTTCAAACATCGCTCTTGGCCAGTCCGAGCTTTAGCTAACTCAATGTATTTCGCGTAACTATTAATGGTCTCAATAGTCGAATCTAACCACTCTCGACGTGA
>CAJIZL010000021.1 GCA_905182035.1 Oceanospirillaceae bacterium ASP10-02a
CTTAAAGCTCAAGAGAGTGTCAAAAAACTTAAAATTGAGCAACAACGAAGTATAGAGACTAGCCGCATTGAAAATGAGGAGAAGACTCAGACTAGAGAAATTGAAAAGCGCAAAACTTTGCAGATAGAAGAGCATGATCGAGATCTAGTAGTCACCGAAAAATTGGTGCTGGTGTTAAAAGCTAATGAACTTAAAGAGCAAGCCAGAGCACAAACAGAAATGGCATAAGAGCAAGTAGGATCAGCACGCGAAATTGAAATTGCCCAACGTAAAAAAGCGTTACACCTTATCCGAGCAGAACAAGAAGGAGAGAGTGAAGCTATTCAAATTACTACCGTCGCTAAAGCAGAAAAAGAAGCCTCCCAAGAACGCGAGCAGGCAGAAAAATTCACATCCTTGGCAACTCAATTGCGCTATGAAGTCGATGCTGCGGGTAAGTTACTCCTTAATGACGCTGAAAATCAACGCAGTGACGCTAGTCGTCAGAGTGATCTGAAAATGCGTATAGCAGAAAATCTGGAGTCTATTATTCGTGAAGCTGTTAGACCCATGGAAAACATTGATGGCATTAAAATATATGAAGTCAATGGCTTGCCTGGTATTGGTGGTGGCCAAGGTGACTTCAATGCTGGTTCTGGCGGCTCGGGTGGTAATGGTACGGGTGGGAACTTGTCTGACTCTGTCGTGAATTCGGCCCTAAGGTATCGTGCACAAGTACCATTTGTCGATAATTTGCTTAATGAAATAGGCATGTCGTCGAGCGAAATCGGTAATATCAAAAATATTCTAGGCGATTACAACAAGGCGCCAGATGCTTCTGATAAATCAAGCTAATGCGCTGGTAACGAAGATGGTTAACTTACACGTAGCTAAACAATGGGATGGGCACTATGTCTGAATATTCTATTTGGATATTTATTTGTTTCTTTACCTATTGGGCGTACTGCTTCTTTTGGGGCTTGAGATCTGCTCGTAGAACACGATCTGCAGAAGATTATTTTCTTGCGAACCGAACTCTTTCTCCATGGGTGTTCGCTATTGCTAGCACTGGTATAGCGTATGGAGGATGGGCTTTTTACGTCTATCCAACACTGGTGTCCCGCGATGGTTTGGCATTTGCCAATACTTCATTTTATGCGGTTGTTGCATGTGTTGGTGGCATGTTCTTGCTCAAACGCCAATGGTTATTGGGGCGCAAATTTGGATATTTTACCAGTGCCGAACTATTGAGTAATTATTTTGGTGGCGATCTAATTCGTTACATAAACGTAATTATTGCTCTGCTTTTTGGCATTCCGTTCGTTGCAATGTTAATGGGTGCATCAGGTTCTCTTGTGAGCCATCTTACGGACGATATGGTTTCACGGACAACTGCGATGTGGTACTTAACTGCAATCGTGCTTCTTTATAGCGTCATGGGAGGCCTGCAAGCGGTAATGAAAGTAGCCGTTGTGCAAACGGTATTGCTATGTATTGGTTTGGTGTTACTAGGATTATTGGCTCTTGATCAAATGGGAGGTTTTGATTTATTAAATCAAGGTTTAGCCAACCTTATTGGTACGGAACACAGCTATTTAGGCACGACTTCGGGTATGGGAGGTGGAAATTACGATGGTTATCTAGCCTTGCCAGGTGTCATTCAATGGACCAGTGGTATAGGTTTTGAAGTACCTATTGGGGGGCCATGGACAGCCATCATGGGACTTACTTTTCTTCTTTCTGTCATCGGCATTCAAGCCTCTCCGGCATTTACTATGCTGGTATTTTCTAGCCATTCTGTGCGTGGTTTTGCACTTCACCAAACGTGGGGAAGTGCATGTTTGATAGGATTTTTACTGTTATTTTTTGGCACCATTATTGGGCTTAGTGGCCACTTATTAGAGGCGACAAAAAACTTACATCATAGCCAAACAATCTCCGAAATAATTTTACTAACGACCGAGCAAATGCCTTGGCTAGCTGGCCTATTAACGGTCTGCTTAGTAGCTGCATTGCAGGCCACAGGGGCAGGCTTTTTATCCACTACAGGTAATATATTAAGCCGAGACATCTATCTGGCAAAACTAAACCCAAAGGCAACAGATAAACAACAAATAAAAGTCGCTCGAATAGCGACCCTAATTGTGTTTTTAGCAGCCATGTTATTGGCATCTTGGTCTATGGAAGCTGTGCTTGTGTTTAGCAGTTTGGCCTTGGCGGCAAGCTTGCAACTATGGCCCGCATTATTAGCCGCAACCTGGTTGCCTCGATGGAATAGACAGGCGGTTATTAGTGGTTTAGTTCTGGGGTTAATTGCAGTCGTCTTGACAGAGCCATTAGGCCAAAAGTTAGCGGTGGGTTCCTTGCCATGGGGTGCTTGGCCATGGACTGTTCACTCTGGAGCATGGGGATTATTCTTTAACATTAGTACATGTTTACTTGTTTCATTGCTTAGCAGTGAAGATACCCAAAAAGATCATCGCCAAAAGTTCCACAATTATTTAATCAGTCAAGATGCACCCCTAGGAAACGATCGATGGGAAAAGCCCTTAGCCGGTGTATTTATTATAGCGTGGCTATTTTTTGCGGTGGGTCCAGGCTCTGTGTTGGGTAACTTCGCTTTTGGCGCGCCAGATGCAGGGTTTGAGAATTGGACATTTGGAATGCCTTCATTGTGGGCGTGGCAAGTTATTTGGTGGGCCCTAGGGGTAGGTATGATTTGGTTTTTAGCGAATAAGTTAAGGCTCTCTAGCCACACAGAAATGGAGACACCTGATTCACTTGAACTTACATAATTTAGTTAACTCCTGAACTTAATATCAAAATAAAACGCGTGAGGAAAATATGTTAAAAATTACTGGTTATAGCGACAAATACTCTATCTGCCCAGGTGACGACATCAAGTTTTACATTAATTCTGAATATGATGAGGTGTATGACTCTCAAATTGTTCGCCTAATTCATGGCGACACTAATCCAGAAGGTCCGGGTTACAAGGAAGAAGAAATTGGTGCTTTATGTAATAAAAGCTATACAGGCAGAAATCAGCGCATTCATGGAGGATCATACATTGTCGTGCCACAAGATGACCGTTTGAATGTAGAAAGCTTTACTGTACAGTGCTATATATTTCCGACCACCCCAGATAAAGGCCGCCAAGGTATCATAACTAAGTGGGTTGAAACCACTGGCAGTGGTTATGGTTTATTTATTAATGAAGCGGGTTGTCTGGCTGCAGAAATAGGCGATGGCAGTGGCATGGTGACTCGCCTGTCAAGTGACAAAGTCCTTTTGCGTAAGGTCTGGTATTTAGCAGCTTTAAGCTATGATGCACGTACCGGTCGTGTGACCTTGTACCAAGAACCTGTGGTCACCGCAACTAATGGTGGCTTAGGTCAAGCAATATTGAATCCTTCAGAAGATACAACCGCTACGGTTGAGTCTAATAGTAGCGTGCGCCCAGCAATTAACGATGCTCCTTTACTTATGGGAGCAAGTACCCTTATAGAACGCTGTGGACGCAGTATTTTTGGTGCACACTTCAAAGAAGCAACCTCACCAGTTGACTTACCTGAGCAAGCTAACTTATATAATGGCAAAATTGATCGCCCTAGACTATGCAGTAAAGCCTTGTCAAAAGCCGAGATTGAATCCTTGGCGCGGGGTTTCCAAACCTGTGCAGCAGAGCTAAGACACTATGTCGTTGGTGCGTGGGACTTTCATGCTAACATTACCAATAACATTGCTTCCACTTACATAATAGATGTCTCTACCTCGCGTCTGAATGGTCATATTATTAATATGCCTTGTAGAGGCATGACTGGTTTCAACTGGACGGGAGACGAGATTGTTTATCATCATAAGCCTGAAGAATATGGAGCCATTCACTTCCATGATGACGACATTGATGATGCCCGTTGGGATGTTGATTTTACCTACACCGTACCGGATAACCTAAAGAGTGGCATTTATGCAGCTCGTTTGCGGATTGGGGGTGTTGATTCCCCAGAGACAGAGGACTACGTGCCCTTTGTTGTGCGGCCACCCAAAGGCAAGACGACGTCTAAATTGGCATTTATTTTGCCTACTAATAGCTATATGGCTTACTCCAACGATAACTTAGCAACCAACTGTGTGGTGGCCGAACTATTAGCCGGAAAAGTGCCTGTAATGACTGCCTCAGATTTGTATCTAAACGAGCACCGTGAGTATGGTCTCTCCACATATTCACTACATTCAGATGGCAGTGGTGTGGCCTATTCATCTCGATTACGACCGATTTTGAACATGCGGCCTAAATACCGGCATTGGTTATCGCCTTCATTGTGGCAGCTCAATGGAGACCTTCATTTGGTCGATTGGCTAGAAGAAAAGAACTTTGATTTTGATATTCATACAGATGAAGACTTGCATCGAGAAGGCGTAGGTTTACTCAATAAGTATCAGACTGTGCTGACCGGGAGCCACCCTGAATACACCTCGGAAAAAATGTTCGCAGCCTATGAACAATATCAGCAAGATGGAGGTCGCTGGCTGTACCTCGGTGCCAATGGCTTTTACTGGTGTAGTGAATATCATCCAGATAATAGTAATATTATCGAAGTTCGTAAGGGTGAAGCTGGGACCCGAGCATGGACAGCCAACCCTGGGGAGTATAACAATGCCTTCGATGGAAAGTATGGCGGCATGTGGCGTGCCAGAGGCCGTATCCCAAGTAAATTATGTGGTTTAACCTTTACAGCTTACGGATTTGATGTGTCTTCTTACTATGTTCGTGACAAAGACAGTGAGAGGCCTGAAACAGCCTGGATAATGGATGGGGTTGGCAATGGTGAACGTATAGGTGACTTTGGGCTAGTGGGTGGTGGAGCCGCAGGTCTGGAGTTGGATCGCTATGACCTAGAATTTGGTACGCCCCATGAGGCCTATCTACTAGCTCACTCTGAGGCCCACACTAACTTGATGCTCCAAGTTAATGAAGAAATTCATTTCTCAGTTCGAGGATATCACGGCAGTGGTACTGAGAATCCAATGGTGAGGGCGGACATGATTTATTACAAAACACCCAATAATGGTGCCTTGTTTGCTCCAGGATCATTATCTTGGTGTGGCAGTTTGTCCCACAATAACTATAACAATAATGTTTCAAAAATTACGGAAAATGCGATTCGTGGATTTTTGAAAGATGAAGAGTTGCCTTAGATCAAATAGTAGGAGAAAGATTATGAATATGTCAGATTCAAACAATATGATTGAACCTCCAGTGGGTAAAGCAATGTTGGGCACCAGTAATATTGAGCCCAATGCACTGGAAAAACAACTAATCAATAGTTTAGATGAAGATAAGGTCGATGACCTGTCCAAGTGTTTATTCACCCTTAACAACCGACGCTACGGACCCATAGCGGGGGCCTATGTTGTTGTCTGCACTGAGGCAGGTGAGCAATGGTGTGTTGGGCAGTTAAATGCAGACCGAGCTAAACCCGTTATTTTGTTTGAGAATAAAGTGTTTTCAAACCCAGAGGATGCTCAAATAGAAGCACAAAATCTAAAATTGCGGCGTGGCGAATCTACGCCTTGCCGCAACCATTAACCAGACTATTAGTACAGCCAGAGGAATTTCTATGTTAAATCAACCAAAGGGTGTTGCCGCCAATGAGTCCTATGAGGGCGCAGATGATCATATGACGCGAACTTATGTTATGCCTTTGTTGTTCGATGACCAAACTCGAAGACGCTTAATTGCTGAGCATAAGGCAAGCCCAGTAGGTAATGCTCCCACGGCGAACAAACAAGCTGTTGAACACAGCCATGATTTGCGCACCGTGCTAGATAAAATGCGTCGACACCCTATGGCGGGTAAATATGTGACCGTATGTGTGCGGATGTTCGCAGAATACAAAATCGGTCGTGTTACGGGTGTGAGAGGGGAGCCAGTAGAAATGTTTGATGGCGTTTTTTCTTCTGAAGAAGCCTGTGAACATGCTATTTTTTTGATGCGTATTAATGATTTGATGCGCAAATATGGTTGACATATCTAAGCCGGAAAATGGGTAACTAAGCTTCTGACCAATAGCTTGTTGGTATGAGTAGTCGCAGGGTTCATGTTATGAAAAGCCATAAACGTAGCTTTTTATTAATGTTGCAAACTCAGGTAATTGGTTTAACGGTCAGTTTAAAGTTAAAAATATACTGCCTAAACTAAGACCTACAAATAGCTCTGTTACGCTTTTTTGGTGGGGGCTTACGCGTATTTAATCACGGGTAGTTTTTTAGATGTGCTTTCAAAATTGACCTAAAAGATTTTACCAGGGTGAAAAGAAGTATTAGGCACAATGGGTAAGAGGTTTAAGAGCCCTTAGGCACCAATGAAATCTACAGCTAACTCAATCGGACCTCACCAATCGATGACGGCATAGAATGACAAAGGTTTCTGCCTCAAAATAATAAAGGGAATCTAGCATTATGCAAATATCACACTTTAAGTCTGCTCATAAAATCATTACTGGTTATGGTGCTGTATCTCAAATAAAGGAGCAGATAACCCATTTAGGCATCAGTCAACCTTTTATTATTACCGATCAGGGCGTCGTTCAATCGGGCACACTTAAAACGGTAACTAAGTTCCTTTCAGATTTTAAATTCGGTATTTACGATAAGGTAAAGCCTGAACCTGAACCTGATGTTGTGCTTGATTGTAGACACCAATTTAGTTCGGGTGATTATGACGGTATTATTGCCGTAGGCGGCGGCAGTGTGATTGATATTGCAAAGTGTGTTGCTGTCTATGATGAAAAACTAGGGCCACTGGAAAATTTATTTGGTGAAAATACTATTACTGCTCGATCTATTCCTTTAATAGCCCTACCAACCACTGCGGGTACAGGGTCAGAGGTTACCAACATTGCCATACTGTCTGACACTAGCGCTCAAGTAAAAAAGGGCATTGTGAGTGACTTTTTACTTCCAGACATTGCCATAATTGCCCCCGAAATGACCATTTACTGCCCACCCTCTGTCACGGCTGCCAGTGGTGTAGATGCATTAGTGCATGCGATAGAAGCCTATTTATCTAATTTTTCCAGTCCTATTACAGATGCCTTAGCCATAAAAGCTATGGAGCTAATTTCTCTGGCTTTACCTAAGGCCTACTGTAAACCAGATAACATGCAAGCGCGCGAGGATATGTCCACTGGCAGTTTATTGGCGGGTATGGCCTTTGGTAATGCCGGCGTTGGCGCCGTTCATGCGCTTGCTTACCCTCTTGGAGGGCGCTTCCATATTTCCCATGGCGTGAGTAATGCGCTATTGCTACCCCATGTAATGGAGTACAACAAAGTAGCTTGCCTCGAAAAATTTACCCCCATTGCGAAGGCTTTTGGCTTGCCTATAGAGCAAAAGTCTCATCAATATTCAGCAGACTGTGTCATTGAATTTCTGCACCAGTTATGCCATGACGTTAATATACCCAGATCATTGCAAAAGCTCGACATTCCTCAGGACGCAATTCCAGAACTCGCCCGTGAAGCTATAAAAGTAGAACGTTTGTTGCGCAATAATCCGCGCAAGTTAACATTAGTAGAGATTGAATCTATCTACCAAGCGGCTTATTAAAGGACCTTTTAAAACAGTTAAAAAGTCCCTTTAACAGGTGTCAATGCTCTGCTTGGGTTAAGCCTGAGCAGGTCTGCAAGTTAATGTTGTCACGCTTAATAATGTGGCAAATAAGGTTAATAAGGAGAGTATATTTTGAGCGTAAAGTTGTATGCAATGACGTGTGGTTGGTTATCTTCGGACTTGGACATGATGCTTGCAGGTAAGGTAGGAAAAATTCATTTTCCTGTACCCGCCTACTTAATTGACCATCCTCGAGGACTTGTCTTGTTCGATACTGGTTTGCACCCACAGTGCCAGCATGATGTGCGAGGACGCATTGGATTTTTGGCCGATTTTTTTCAAGTACATTTTCGAACGGGTGAGGATATACGCTCTCGATTGGAAGCGCTGGATGTAGATGCTGATAAAATAAGATATGTGGTCAACTCTCATCTGCACTTTGATCATACAGGTGGCAATGTAATGGTACCCAACGCCAAAATCATTATTCAAAAACGAGAGTGGGAAGCGGGCCATACGCCAGAGTTTATTAAAGAGAACGGCTATATTCTGAAGGATTACGACCATGGTCACCTCATTCAAAAAGTTAATGGCGAGCACGACTTGTTTGGAGATGGGAGAATCGTAACCATTCCAACCTTTGGCCATACTCCTGGGCATCAGTCGTTAAAAGTTCGGCTGGATTCGGGTGATGTTGTGCTATCAGCTGATGCTTGTTATCTGAAAGAAACTCTGACCAATCTGCACTTGCCTCGCTTAGTACATAATCGTGGTGAAATGCTCAATTCCATTTTGTTGTTACGAAAACTGCAAAGGGCGGGTGCAAAAATAATATATGGCCACGATCCAGCATTTTGGGCCACATTACCCCAAGCACCTGAGTGCGTTGTATAGTTTTATTAGACATAAAGGCATTGCTTGGTCTATCAGGGTTGGATTAGTCCCTTAAATACTCTAAAAGGATAGCTTTACGGCAGATCAAGCTGTGCATAAAAAAGCTGACTTGACGCCACCTATTGTCTATCTTATCCCCACCTTTCACTAAACATACCCTAAAGGGAGTGCTGTGCTATCAAGTACTTTGCGCATCACAAAAGCTGATTTGACACCACTGACGCCTTTAATTTTAGTGATTTTTCCTAATAAAATGTCGTGGTATCGATCCATGTCGGGCACCACAACTTTGAGTTGATAATCAGCTTCGTGACCCGTAATCAAATAACACTCCATCACTTCAGGAAGCTGCGCTACGGCTTGCTCAAATTCTGCAAACCGTTCAGGGATGTGTTTGTCCATGACGATGTGCAGTAGGGCAGTTAGATTGAGGTTAACCGCTCGGTCATTAACTCGCACAACTCGATCACGAATAACACCACTTTCTTCCAAGTGCTTAACGCGCCGAGAGCATGGGGCTGCCGTGAGGCCAACGTGTTCAGCTAACTCTTGATTGGACAGGCTGCCGTCATCTTGCAGGTGGCGTAATATATTGAGGTCGTAACGGTCTAAGGTAGTCATTGTATTTACTTCAGTCGTTTATTAGCAATTAAATTGCGATATATTCTAATTATAATATTAATTATTGCTAAATTTGTCAATATTACGCTAAATTAAATGTGATATTGCGCTAACTTAGCGATAAACTAATTAAAATAAGTTAATTTGAGTGTCGCTATGTTTGATCACACCTTTAACCACCTTAAATACCAGCCATTTCAGGTCACACCTTTACCTGATCGGACATGGCCTAGTAAATCCCTTACCAAAGCACCTATGTGGTGTAGTGTGGATTTACGCGATGGTAATCAGGCTTTGGTTAACCCCATGAACGGACAACAAAAACTGAGAATGTTTGAATTGTTGGTAAAACTTGGATTTAAACAAATAGAGGTGGGTTTTCCATCGGCGTCAGCCCCAGATTTTGATTTTGTACGGATGTTGATCGAGCAAGAAAGGGTGCCAAATGATGTGACACTGCAAGTGCTTACTCCAGCTCGAGAAGAATTGATCAAAAAAACTTATGAGGCACTAGATGGCGTTAAGCAAGCCATAGTGCACGTTTACAATTCCACCTCTAAAGTGCAGCGCGAGCAAGTGTTTGGATTGCCAGAAGAGGGTATTAAAGCCATCGCAGTGCAAGGTGCTAAATGGGTGCAGCAGTACGCTAATAACTACCCACAGACGCAATGGAGTTTTGAATACTCACCAGAAAGCTTTACTGGTACTGAAATGGACTATGCGGTGGAGGTTTGTGATGCCGTGATTGAGCAATGGTTGCCTAACAATGGCCGCGAGCTAATTATTAATTTACCCTCCACGGTAGAGCTGTCCACGCCTAATTTATTTGCTGATCAAGTGGAGTATTTCTGCCGCCATTTGCAGCATCGTCAACAGGTAACAATTAGTCTTCATACCCACAATGACCGAGGGTGTGCTGTTGCTGCAGCTGAGTTAGGACTATTGGCGGGTGCAGACCGTGTTGAAGGTACGCTTATGGGCAATGGTGAACGTACAGGTAATATGGACGTAATTACCATGGCCATGAACTTGTACTCGCAGGGCATTGATCCAACATTGGATATAAGCAATGTATTGGAAATTATTGAAGTGGTTGAGAGCTGTACCGAAATTGCTGTATCTCCACGCCATCCTTGGGCTGGTGAGCTGGTATACACCGCATTTTCTGGCAGCCATCAAGATGCTATTCGTAAGTCTGTGGCGTTTCATAAACAACACAAGAAATCTCACTGGGATGTGGCATATTTGCCTATAGATCCGCGGGACATTGGTCGCGAGTATGAAGCTGTAGTGCGCATTAATAGTCAAAGTGGTAAGGGTGGTGTGGCTTTAGTGCTAGAGCGAGATTACGGTATTGAATTACCAAAGTGGATGCATCCTGCCGTAAGCGGTGTGGTACAAAAAGCAACGGAGGCATCTGGATTGGAAGTGTCTTCGGAGCAAATTAAAACCTTGTACCAAAATAATTTTGTAGAGGTGGCTGCACCATGGCAGTTACATGATTATGGCATACAGGCCCATGGGCAAGAAATTCGGGCAAGTTTTAAGGTGGGGCAAACCTTATTGTCTGGCCAAGGTGCAGGTGCCATAGAAGCATTAAGTGATGCGTTAAGTGTGCATTATGGGTGTGGCTTAGAAGTGACTCAATTTGATCAGCATGCATTAACCAGTGGCACCAATGCGCAAGCATTGGCGTGTATGGAAGTGCAGGTAAATGGTGTTGTGTTGCATGGTGTAGCTCAGGCGGAAGATACCACCGCTGTTGCATTGCAAGCGATGCTTACAGCTTTTAGCCACAGCGAGGCTGCAGAGCTAGGAGCTATTCGTTCCAAATCCTATGCTTAAGTTTGCCTATTATAGGTTGATTAATCTTTATATTTTTTGGCCTTTTTGGCTTTGGCTTTGTCGGCCTTAGCCTTGGCTGCTTTTGATACCTTTGGCTTTTTGGCCTTGGCCTTTTTCAATAGGCTGGGCTCTTCCTTCTTGGGAGAGAATCCTGGGAATACTTGGCGGCTAATGCTGTTGCCAATATAGCGTTCAATACGGCCTAAGTTAGGCCATTCCATGGCGTCTACAATAGACCAAACACTGCCTTCTGCGCCATCACGGCCCGTTCGACCCGCACGGTGAACATAACTGTCGGCTTTCTCTGGCATGTGCACGTTAATAACGTGGCTTAGGCCAGGTAGATCTACTCCACGAGCCATAACGTCGGTAGCCACCATTACTTTGGTACGGCCACGGCGCATATCCTTAATTTGCTGGTTGCGATCACTTTGGCGTAGGTCACCATGCAAACCTGTGCACTGAATGCCCAGAGTACGAATGATTTTAAGCCACGTGTCCACCTGTTTGCGACTGTTTACAAACACAATGGCTTGCTTTACTTCGGGTAGTCGGAGCAAGGCTTTAAGTAGGTGTTCTTTGTGTTGTTCGTTATCTGCCTGGTAGACAGATTGAGTGATTTTTTTAGCCACGTGGCGTGGTGCTTCTACGGCCACTTGCACGGCGTTCTCTGAAAGAAGGTCATGGGCAAAGGCTTGTACCTTGTCGCCTTCTAAGGTGGCAGAGAACATCGACGTTTGACGTTCAGTTGGTAACATGTCTGAGATTTGGTGGATAGCTTGAATAAAACCTAAATCTAACATGCGATCCGCTTCGTCTATCACTAAAACAGTCACTAGAGATAAATCTAGCGCCATGTGTTCTTCAATTTCTAACAAGCGGCCTGGGGTAGCGACAAGCACGTCAATGGTTTCAGCCACCATGGCTTTTTGCATGCCAAATGGTACGCCACCGACGATGAGGCAGCTCTTTAAATGGTTATGGGCTACTAGCTGCTCAATTTGATCGTAGGTCTGGCGGGCAAGCTCACGGGTAGGACTAAGAATAAGCACCTTTGGGGTGCCGGCTTCTTGCCTTGGTATGTCTAAAATATGTTGCAAGGCAGGCAACACGAAAGCGAGAGTTTTACCTGTGCCAGTAGGAGCAGAGGCCAACACGTCAGTGCCTTCCAGCAGAGGAGGAATGGCTTGTGTTTGAATAGCCGTGGGCTGGGTAAATTCATGCTCCGCAAGGGCATGAAGTAGTTCTTGATCCAGCTGTAAATCAACAAAAGACACGGTGGCATAACTCAATAAATAATCGAGGCCGTAGGATACCGTATTTTGCCAACAATAGATTCAGCAATATGTGCTCGTCATTGAGCATCTGCTACCCTTTCAGAGCGATGGTCTTGCGATAGGTGTTATAAATTGTTTAATAGATTCAGCGACATGTCCTCATTATTGAGTAAATGTTAACCTTACCGAGTAATGGTCTTGTGATAGGTGCTTTACAGGTACTATAGTGTCGCCATGGTGTCGTTTTCAGATATGCGGTAATTTCCAGCACTGTGATACTAGCTCGGTTAAAAATAATGGTATCCTAGCGCGTGTTATAACAGCGTATTTGTGAGGCAGATTTCCTCATAGGGCCTTGAACTTAAGTCAAAACAGAGAACAACATGTCTGCTGATTCTAACAAAGACAATGTGGTGCGTTTGCACCCAGGCGCTGGCCGCAATAAATCTCGTATCCACCTTCGTGGGCGTCAAGTTAATCTAGATACGTTAGCCCAATTACGTGAGTTGATCGGTGATCAACCCATTAAGCGTGACATGCTAATTGAATACTTGCACTTAATTCAAGATAACTACGGTTACCTGTCCGCAGCACACCTCGCCGCTTTAGCCCACGAGATGAATATCCCAATGGCTGAAGTGTATGAGTGTGCCACTTTTTATGCACATTTTGATATTGTTAAAGAAGGTGAATTGCCACCTGCAGCAGTTACCGTGCGCGTATGCGATAGCTTAAGCTGTCAGCTTGCAGGTGCGCAGCAACTTAAATCTGCCTTGGAAGCTGGTACAGATCCTTCACAAGTACGCATTCTTAGTGCCCCGTGTATGGGCCGTTGTGACACTGCTCCTGTCGCAGAAGTTGGTCACCATCATGTAGACCACGCCGATGCTGCTAAAATTGTCGCCACCATAAAAGCAGAACACTTTCACCCAGACATCCCAGACTATATTGCCTATGATGCGTATGTAGCAGATGGTGGTTACGCTTTGTTGAAAAAGTGCCTAGCTGGCGATTACAGCTGGGAAGACATTCAAAAAGTATTGGCTGATGCTAACCTTAAAGGGTTAGGTGGTGCAGGTTTCCCAACTCATATGAAGTGGAAGTTTGTACGCCAAGAGCCTAAGCCACGTTACCTTGCCATTAACGGTGACGAAGGCGAACCTGGTACATTTAAAGACCGGTTGTATTTAGAGACTGACCCCCACCGCTTTATTGAAGGTGCGTTGATCAGTGCTTGGGCTGTAGAGGCTGAAGCTGCATATATCTACATGCGTGATGAATACCCAGCCGCCCTCAAAATTTTGCAGGTAGAAATTGCCAAAGTAGAAGCTGCAGGCCTAGCGCCTGCTGGTGGCATTCACTTACGGCGTGGTGCTGGTGCTTACATTTGTGGTGAAGAATCGGCCATGATCGAATCTATAGAAGGCAAGCCGGGCCTGCCTCGTCATCGCCCTCCTTTTGTGGCTCAGGTGGGTTTGTTTAATCGCCCTACATTGGTTAATAACATTGAAACAGTGTTCTGGATCCGCACATTAATGGACAAGGGAGCGGAATGGTTCTCTAGTCAAGGCCGTAATGGCTCACAAGGATTGCGTAGCTACTCGGTTTCAGGCCGTGTTAAAAACCCAGGTGTTAAATTAGCACCAGCGGGCATTACTATGCAGGAATTAATGGATGAGTACTGTGGCGGTATGATTGATGGTCATGCCTTCAAAGGTTACCTTCCAGGTGGCGCGTCAGGCGGTATATTGCCAGCAGGTATGGCAGACATTCCATTAGATTTCGGTACTCTTCAGCCGTACGGTTGTTTTATAGGTTCTGCTGCCGTAGTGGTATTATCTGATCATGACAACATGCGTGATGTGGTAGTGAACTTGCTTAAGTTCTTTGAAGACGAAAGCTGTGGTCAATGCACACCTTGTCGCGTAGGCACAGAAAAAATGGTGAAGTTGCTGCAGCGCCCTGATTGGGACCAAGCCTTAATGGCTGAGCTGGGCCAAGCCATGTGCGATGCTTCAATTTGTGGTTTAGGCCAAGCAGCCTCTAACCCGATCACCACCGTATTTAAATATTTTGACGCTGATTTGATTGCTACGGATCTGTCTGCCAGTGCTAAAAAAGTACCAAGTGTGGGAGACATAATATGAGTCAAGATATCATCAATTTCACCCTCGATGGTGAGAAAGTAACGGCTAAAGCGGGCGAGAGCATTTGGCAAGTTGCTAAGCGTATGGGCGAAACTATTCCTCACCTATGTTACAAGCCAGAGCCTGGCTACCGTGCAGACGGCAACTGCCGCGTCTGTATGGTAGAAATTGAAGGCGAGCGTGTATTGGCGCCTTCTTGCTTGCGCTCACCTACTGAAGGCATGGTCGTTTCCAGTGCTACATCAGACCGTGCTCAAGTTTCTCGTAAAATGGTGTTGGAGTTATTAGCCACCGACCAGCCAGAACGCGAAGAGTCACCAGACAAGAGCTCACATTTTTGGGCTATGGCCGATTTGTTGGCCGTAGACGCTACTGAAGCTCGTTTTGACGAAACTATAAAGCCTTGTGCAGACAATAGCAGTAAGGCGATGCGTGTTAACCTACAATCTTGTATTAACTGTAATTTGTGTGTTGTTGCTTGCCGCGAAGTTCAAGTGAACGACGTTATTGGCATGGCTAACCGAGGTTCAGATTCTAAGGTTGTATTCGACTTTGACGACCCTATGGGCGATTCTACCTGCGTCAACTGTGGAGAATGTGTTCAGGCTTGTCCTACGGGTGCCTTGATGCCTGCTTCTGTAACTAGCGAAGAAGGCAAGGGCGACAGTGCAGACTACGACCGAAAAGTAGACAGCGTATGCCAGTATTGTGGTGTAGGTTGCCAGCTAACGTACCATGTTAAAGATGAACGTATTGTTTACGTTGATGGCCGCGACGGCCCAGCGAACCAAAGCCGCTTGTGTGTTAAGGGCCGTTTTGGTTCTGACTATATTCACCATGGCGACCGTTTAACTAAGCCATTGATTCGCCTTGAAGGCGCACGCAAAGGCATTCATAACGACTTTGATCCAGCTAAGCCTTTAACTCACTTTCGAGAGGCGAGTTGGGATGAAGCATTGGATTTTGCAGCTAATGGCTTGAGCAAAATCCGTGATAGCCAAGGCAAAAAAGCCCTTGCAGGTTTTGGAAGTGCCAAAGGTTCTAACGAAGAAGCTTACTTGTTCCAAAAGCTGGTGCGTACAGGTTTTGGTAGTAACAACGTAGACCACTGTACTCGTTTATGCCATGCCTCATCGGTAATGGCATTGTTGGAAGGTCTGGGTTCTGGTGCAGTATCTGCATCCTTCATGCAGGCCAAAAACGCTGACGTTGTTGTGATTACTGGCGCTAATCCCTCTAGTAACCACCCCGTTGCTGCAACCTTCTTTAAGCAAGCTGCAAAGAATGGTACCAAGATTATCGTTCTAGATCCGCGTGGTCTGGCAATGAAGACATACGCCAGTCACATGATTCAGTTTAAGCCAGGTAGCGATGTCAGCTTCTGGAATGCCATCATGAATGTCATCGTTACAGAAGAGCTATACAACCAAAAGTACATCGATTCTATGACCACTGGTTTCGAGATGGTGAAAGAACACGTTAAGCACTATACCCCTGAGGCCATGTCACCAATTTGTGGCGTAGATGCAGAGCTAATTCGCGAAGTTGCACGTTTATATGCCACTGCTAACAACTCCATGATCTTCTGGGGTATGGGTGTATCACAACACATTCACGGTACTGACAACTGCCGCGCTATGATTTCTGTGGCGTTGATGACAGGTCAAATTGGTCGTGAAGGTACTGGCTTACACCCACTGCGTGGTCAGAACAACGTACAAGGTGCATCGGATGCAGGTCTTATCCCGATGATGTACCCAGACTACAAGCCCGTTGACTCGGGTAACGTTAAAGCCATGTTTGAAGACCTATGGGGCACTGAACTTTCTGATGAGCCAGGCCTTACTGTGGTAGAAACCATGAATGCTGTTCATGATGGTTCAGTAACAGGTATGTATGTGGAAGGTGAAAACCCAGCCATGTCTGATCCAGACTTACACCACGCCCGTGCGGCCTTGGCTAAGCTTGAGCATTTAGTTGTGCAAGACTTGTATGTGACAGAAACAGCGATGTATGCCGATGTTGTTCTGCCTGCTTCAGCATGGCCAGAGAAAGATGGCACAGCGTCTAACACCAACCGTACTGTGCAGATGGGTCGCCAAGCAGTGAATCCACCTGGAGATGCACGTCAGGATTGGTGGATTATCCAAGAATTGGCTAACCGTATGGGCTTAAAGTGGACTTACACCCATCCAAAAGATGTGTTTGCAGAAATGAAGCAAGCCATGCCAAGTTTGAATAACTTGACTTGGGAGCGCCTAGAAAGCGAACACTCAGTAACATACCCTTGTCCTGCTGAGGATCATCCGGGCAGTGACATCGTGTTTATCGATAGCTTCCCTATTGAAGGTGGTCGCGGTAAATTTGTTGCTGCAGACATCGTAGAGCCTGATGAACGTCCAGATGATGAGTACCCAGTCATCCTTACTACTGGCCGTCAGCTAGAACATTGGCACACTGGCTCCATGACCCGTCGTGCATCTGTTTTGGATGCTCTTGAGCCAGAAGCTGTAGCTACTTTGAGCCGTGAAGAATTAACCAAAATTGGTGCCAAGGCTGGCGATATGATCCGTGTCTCTACTCGTCGTGGTAGCATAGATATAATGGCTCGTGAAGACGCTGATGTACCAGCTGGCGTGATCTTTATTCCATTCTGCTACGTAGAAGCTTCTGCCAATATGCTCACTAACGCAGCGCTTGATCCAGTGGGTAAGATCCCTGAATTTAAGTTCTGTGCTTCGCGTATTGAGCGCGTTGGCTAAGTTGCTTTAAGCCTGTCAGATCTTAGGTCTTATGGGTTTTAACAATGCCAAAAAGGTCAGCTTATGCTGGCCTTTTTTATGCATTCATGCACAATACACCATTAGCTAATTATCTTAGTCTTCAATATGCCAATTTGGGTTGACGCCGACGCCTGCCCAGGCGTCATTAAAGAGATCTTATTTCGTGCTGCAGAGCGCACGCAAACTGTTACGACCTTGGTAGCCAACCAATATATTGTCACGCCACCTTCTAAAGTCATCAGTATGGTGCAGGTGGGTTCTGGTTTTGATGTGGCTGATAACGAAATTGTTAAACGTGTGGTTGCCGGTGATCTGGTGATTACCTCAGACATTCCTTTAGCTGCAGAAGTAGTAGAGAAGGGCGCTCAAGCCCTTAGCCCTCGTGGCGAATCTTATACCAAAGAAACCATACGTCAGCGCTTAAATATGCGTGATTTTATGGAGACACTGCGTAACAGTGGCGTGCAAACGGGTGGACCTGCGGCCATGAATCATGCAGATCGACAGACCTTTGCTAATCAACTAGATCGGTGGATCTCAAAGCAGACTAAAACTCAAGCTCCGGAGACCGTTCTATGAAGATTGCAGACCTTTCAGGTTATCTCATTTATCCCAATCCAGATGATACTAGCCTCACTAGCCATGTGACTGGTCGTGACCACACAGGTACGGAGGTTGAGGTAGACGTGGTTACTGAACGAGGCCTTACGGTTTATCTCAACAAGCAAGAAATTGTGACTTTGATGACTTTGGGTGATCATCCAGAATATTTGGCCTTAGGCTTTTTGCTCAATCAAAACATGTTGCGCGCTGACGACGTAGTTACTGGCATTGATTATGATGAAGATCTAGAAGTAGCGATTGTTCGCACCCAGCGGGAAACCAACTACGAAGACAAGTTAAAGAAGAAGGTCCGTACGTCTGGCTGTGCCCAAGGCACTGTGTTTGGCGATATTATGGAAAAGTTTGATACCATTAAACTTGCCGAAGAAGCGCGTCTTCATACCAGCTGGTTGTATCAATTATCCCGCCAAATCAACACCACGCCCAGCATTTATCAAAAGGCGGGAGCCATCCATGGCTGTGTCTTATGTCACCAAGCACAGCCATTGGTTTATATGGAAGATGTAGGTCGCCACAATGCCATCGATAAGATAGCTGGCTACATGTTTAAGCATAACATTAGCCCCGAAGATAAGTGTTTTTACACCACTGGTCGCCTTACGTCTGAGATGGTGATTAAAACTGTTCAAATGCGTATTCCTATACTTGTTTCCCGTTCTGGCTTTACCGCTTGGGGTGTAGATTTAGCCCGTAAGGCAGGGTTAACCCTTATAGGCAGAGCTAAAGGCCGAAAATTTGTTGCCTTGGCAGGTTATGAACGATTAATTTACGATGTGGATGCCAGCCAAATAGAAGATGAACCGCCACATAAGTCAAAAGGTGCAGGTCGCAAAAAGGAAGGACGCACAAATGCAGATTAAACCTGGTCAAGTTGTTGGTGTCATTCTGGCAGGTGGACTAGCACGGCGTATGGGCGGTGGTGATAAGTCTATGCTCAAATTAGGCGGCCGGCGAATCTTGGATTATGTGATTGAATCCGCTCAAAACCAGTTACAAACAGTCATTATTAATGCCAACGGTGATCCACAACGTTTTGCTGAATTTAACTTACCCGTACAGGCCGATATAGTGCCAGATTTTGCTGGCCCTTTAGCCGGTGTGGTGTCTGCTATGGCTTGGGTTAAACAAAACCAGCCTAGTATCACGCACATTATTACTTTAGCCGCGGATACACCATTTTTCCCAGCTGATTACGTCACACGAATGCTAGAATTGATGCAACTAAAAGGTCAGCGTCTCGCTTGTGCTAGCTACCAAGGTCGCACTCAACCAGTGTTTGGCTTGTGGCCGGTAGACTTGTTTGATGATCTTTACAAAGCTTTGGTGGAAGATGATATACGTAAAGTAGATCGTTTTACTGCGCCTTACGGTGTTGCAGATGTGGCGTTTGATGAATTAACTCACAATCCATTTTTCAACGTCAATAAACCAGAAGATATTGCCATAGGTGAGCAACAACTGGCCCAACAAAGGTAATGTAGATGGCGGTATTTTTATTGATGGTGAAACTGCAGGTCGTATTGGTGATTCTATCGTGGTGACACAAAATGGCTGTGAATACCTCACGCAATACCCACGTCGGTTGCTTGTGACCAAGAGCTAATGGCCGATACCAATCTTATAGTTGCAGTAGCTCAAGTTGATGCTAGTAGAGAGGCAGGGGATGCGCGTATTCAATGGCTAGACGAACAGTTACAGCTTGCAAAAGCACAAGCTGTGGAGCTGTTGGTTTTGCCAGAACTCTTTGTCAGTGGTTATAACGCGGGGTCGTTAATAGAGAAGTTGGCAGAAACTACTGATGGCGTAACTGCAAAAGCCATAACGATGTTGGCAAAAAAGTATCACATTGCCATTCACTATGGTTTTGCCGAGCGTGATGGAGTAAAGCTATACAATGCAGCTCAATGTATAGGCCCAAAAGGTAACGTGCTGGGTCAATATCGGAAGCGGTTATTGCCCCCTGGTTTTGAAGCCACATACTTTACTAAGGGCAATGGCATTGGCTTGTTTAGGTGGCGTGGTTTCAACATTGGCATGCTAATTTGTTATGACGCAGAATTCCCAGAGCTTTCACGCCAGCTAGCTTTAGCCGGTGCAGATATCATTCTGGTGCCTACAGCGCTGGGTAGTCAGTGGGGTTGGGTAGCACAACAAATGATGCCTACACGGGGTTATGAGAACGGTGTTTATTTTGTATACGCAAACTATTGTGGCGAAGAGAATGGCATGGCTTTTTTGGGTGAGAGTTTTATTGGTTGTCCCATAGGACGACAGCAGCAAGACGAGCAAGACTTAGCTCGTGCAGGTTCTGATGAAGCGTTAATTGTTGCTACAATCAAGCTTGAACGCGTCAAATTAGCTCAAGCCCGCTTGCCATACCTGACGGACTGTCGGCATGTTATAAAAGCTGGAGGTTTGATTTGATTTTAAAAACAACAGGCCTTTTTGTCTTAACTGCACTAGCCGAAATTGTGGGTTGCTTCCTACCCTATCTTTGGTTGCGCAAGGACGGACCTAGCTGGCTATTAATTCCTGCTGTGATCAGTTTGGGCTTATTTGTTTGGCTGTTAACTCTGCACCCGGCTGCAAGTGGCAGAGTGTATGCCGCCTATGGTGGTGTTTATGTGGCAACGGCACTGGTTTGGCTAAGAGTTGTTGATGATATAAAGCCAACCGCCTTGGATTGGCTGGGAGCAGGTGTGGTGCTGCTAGGAATGTCTATTATTGTATTTGGTTGGCGCAACGGATAAATACTAGCAGAACGCCTTATCGGCTATGCATCACCAATACCAAAACTTGCAAAGGGTATAAAATCCACCAAACTACCCTCTGGTAAACTGCTTGTAGCTTCATCAATTTCCACTAATCCATCTGCACGGGTCATGGATGTGAGAATACCAGAGCCATGGGAAGCGCTGCGTTTAAGTAATATTTCACCGTTGCTTTGCACGGCTTGATAAACCCGCAACCATTCTCTTCGGCCCACTTTCTTTTTGACATCAAAACCCAGTTTTTGAAAATACGACTTAGGCCGTTGCCAACCACCGCCACCGATTGCTCTAATGAGTGGTTGGCCAAACATAAGCGTACACACATTAGCGGCTACTGGGTTGCCAGGCAAACCTAAGAAAAAGGCACTACCAACTTTACCAAAGGCGAGAGGGCGACCAGGTTTAATGGCCACGCGCCAGCCGTGAACTTCGCCAATATCTCTTAATACGGTAGCCACATGATCATGGCTGCCAGTGGAGGCGCCGCCAGAGGTAATAATCAATTGATGATTTTGACTAGCAGCACTTAGAGCATTACCAACTGTGTGGTAATCGTCGGCCAAAATACCAAGGTCCGTCACTTCGCAATGCAAGCTTTTAAGTAGTGCTTTAAGTAAGTGGCGATTAACATCATATATGCCATCTTCTGGCAGTTCTTCGCCCAACTCGTAGACTTCGTTACCTGTAGAAAAGAGAGCCACTTTAACTTTGTTGTAAACCTTAAGTTGGGCGTGACCTGTGGCTGCAGCAAGGCCAATGTCTTGGGGACGTATTTGCTGGCCTTTACTTATGATGATTGTGCCAGCCTTAACGTCTTCACCTTGGGGTCGCCAGTTAGCGTTTGCCTTACAATCACTTGGGAAGGTAGCGCTAGCGTTGGTAATGGAGACATCTTCTTGCATAACCACCGTATTGGCGCCAGCAGGCATTCTAGCCCCCGTCAGTACTCGAATACAGTGGCCACTTGCCAAAGAAAGTTTGGCGCTGCCGCCGGCGTTGGCTTCTGCCGCCATTATTGGCAAGCTTAAATCCTTGGCGCTGGTTAAATCATCATAGTTAAAGGCATAACCATCTACGGCAACATTATTAAACAGGGGACTGTCGTATGAAGTGGTTACATCTTCAGCTAAACGGCGGTTAATACAGTCGCCAATGGCCAGCGTTACAGAGAAAACTTGGGTCGAAACAGCTTCTTGCATACGTTGCCATACGGTAGATGCAGGCAATAACTGTTGATCTGGGCTGTAGCAATCGTTGCTGACTTTGGGAGACTTAGCCGATTTAGCCACAAGTCCTGTATGTTGTAATACAAAATCGGCCACTTGTTGAATGTTGTTTATATCTAATTGGGGCAAGTTAATGGTCAAGTCGTCTTTATCCGTTGCCACGGCCACGATATTAGGCATTTGATCTGCTAAAAAACCGTCTTTGTTAAGGTTACGCACCACTTCTAATTTAGGGTGGTTAGCTCCCTTATAACCTTCCACGATCACTAAATCGCAGGGTTCAAATAAGTGTAATAACTGCTCTAGCTTAGGCGTATCTTGTTCACGGTATTCATGCATTAGCGCCCAGCGTTGTTCCGTGGCCAATAGGGTCTCTGTCGCGCCCGCAGTGCGGTGTCGGTAGCTGTCGCGCCCCGGCTCGTCAATGTCCACCTTATGGTGGGCATGTTTAACAGACGACACTTTATAACCCATTAGCGTAAGCTGGCTAATGAGCCGCTCTACGAGGGTGGTTTTGCCGTTATTTTTCCATCCGACAACGCCGAAAACTTGCATGCTGTTATTACCTAAAGTGCTGCCCAATATGGGGTGATTGTACTGCATTTTTAGCCTTATGTGGCTTGGCCTATGTCATATCTCTTGTATTAGGTATGGGGATTAGATCGAGGTTTTATCTGCATACTTCTATTTGGGTCGCAATTGAATAAGAGCCTAGGGCTGGCTTTTAGCAAAATACTGTAGCGAATATCAGACTCACGCAGCATTGCACCGAACACAAGCGGATGACCCAATGAAAAAGTATTCAGGCTTTAGCCTTTTTAAGCATTCCCTTAGCCATCACGAAAACTGGCAGGCCGCATGGCGCAGCCCACAGCCTAAAAAACAATACGATGTCATTATTGTTGGTGGTGGTGGCCATGGTTTGGCTACGGCCTACTACTTGGCGAAAGTACATGGTATTACCAATGTTGCAGTGTTGGAAAAAGGCTACTTAGGTGGCGGTAATACGGCACGTAACACTACTATTGTGCGCTCTAACTACCTGTGGGATGAAGCCTCTAAACTGTACGATCACTCCTTAGACCTGTGGAAAGACTTAAGCCAAGATTTGAACTACAACGTAATGTTCAGTCAGCGTGGTGTTTTGAACTTAGGGCACAACCTACAAGATATGCGAGACATCGAACGCCGTGTTAACGCTAACCGTTTGAACGGTATTGATGGCGTGGTTTTAAATACTGCAGAAGTTAAAGAAATCGTGCCGGTCATTAACGATTCTCAAGACATCCGTTACCCAGTTTTGGGTGCTTCTTGGCAAGCCACCGGTGGCGTTGCTCGACACGACGCTGTGGCATGGGGTTTTGCTCGTGGTGCCGACAGCTTTGGTGTTGATCTTATCCAACAATGTGAAGTGACAGATATCGTTACGGAAGAAGGCGCCATAGTAGGTGTACAAACCACGCAAGGCTTTATTGGTGCTAACAAAGTGGCTTGTGTTACTGCTGGTAATTCAGGAGTGATGGCAGCGATGGTCGGCCTGCGTCTACCTATAGAATCTCGTCCACTACAAGCGCTAGTATCGGAGCCAGTTAAGCCCATTATTGATACCGTAGTTATGTCTAATGCGGTACATGCCTATGTGAGCCAATCTGACAAAGGTGACTTGGTTATTGGCGCGGGTACAGACTCTTATAATGGTTACGGCCAACGCGGTAGTTTCCATGTTGTAGAGCATACCTTGTCTGCTATCTGTGAGTTATTTCCGATGTTCAGCCGTGTACGTATGAACCGTGCTTGGGGTGGTGTGGTAGATACCTGCCCAGATGCCTGTCCTATCGTATCCAAAACCAGCATTAAAGGCTTGTACTTCAATTGCGGTTGGGGCACAGGTGGCTTTAAGGCGACGCCTGGTTCTGGTCATGTGTTTGCCCACACCTTAGCTCACGATGAAGCCCATCCGTTGGCTGCCCCCTTCAGTTTGGACCGCTTCAATACTGGCCACTTAATCGACGAGCACGGCGCTGCCGGCGTTGCTCACTAATTCTTGATAATAAGGAGACTCATACATGCATCATATTTACTGCCCTTATTGTGAAGAAACTCGTGAAGAAGAAGAATATTCCTACACTGGTGAAGCACATATTGAACGCCCAAAAGACCCAGCATCCATTACAGATGAAGCTTGGGGCGATTATCTTTTCTTCCGCTCTAACCCCCGTGGTATCCACCACGAAATGTGGTTTCACGCTGCGGGCTGCCGTCGTTACTTTAATGCGACACGGGACACGCATAGCTACCAAATTCATGAGACTTATAAGATGGGCGAACTGCCAACGATCACTGCGAAAACCATCGCCGCAGACACCTTAGCAGCTCAGCAAGGAGATGCCTCATGAGCCAAGTTAATCGCTTAGCAACGGGTGGCCGAATTGATCGTGCCAAACCAATGAGCTTTACATTTAATGGTAAAACCTACCAAGGGTTTGACGGTGACACCTTAGCTTCTGCCATGTTGGCAAACGGCGTAGGTATTGTAGGCCGTAGCTTTAAATATAGCCGCGCACGTGGCATTTTAGGCCACGGTGCTGAAGAACCCAATGCCTTGATGCAGTTGCACAAAGGCAATGCAACGGTTCCTAACCCAAGGGCAACACAAGTTGAGTTGTTCGATGGATTAACTGCTACCAGCACTAACGGTTGGCCTAATGCTGAATTCGACATCATGCAATGGGTTGGTATAATTGGTGGCAAACTAATGCCTCCTGGTTTTTACTACAAGACCTTTATGGCGCCACAAAAAATGTGGATGACCTACGAAAAATTTATTCGCAAAGCTGCAGGTTTTGGTAAGTTATCCCTTGAGCCAGATCCAGATACCTACGACAAACTCAATGTTCATTGTGACGTGATGGTGGTGGGTGCAGGCCCAGCAGGTTTAGCGGCCGCATTAGAAGCTGGCCGTAGCGGTAAGCGCGTCATCATTGTTGATGAGCAAAATGAGTTCGGTGGCACTTTATTAGGCAGCAAGCAAACCGTAGATGGTGTGGATGCTGCTGCTTGGGCCGAGCAAGCCACTAGCGAGCTAGCTGGTATGGCTAACGTAACAGCAATGCCACGCACCACTGCGTTTGGTTACTACGACCACAACTTCCTGTGTGCACTAGAGCGACGTACCGATCACATTGGGCCTGTTGCCTTAGCTGGTACACGCCAGCGTGTTCACCGTATTCGTGCCCATCAGGTGGTATTAGCCACTGGTGCTATCGAACGACCGTTAGTCTTCGGTAATAACGATCTACCTGGCATAATGCTGGCTAACTCTGTGTCTACGTATATTAACCGTTATGCCGTAGTGCCAGGCCAACGTTGTGTAGTGATGACTACTAATGATTCTGGTTACCAAACTGCCTTAGACATCCAGTCTGCAGGTCGAACCGTTGTGGCTGTAGTCGATTCACGGCATGCACCAGATGGGCGTCTTGTTGAAGCCGCTAAAGTTGCTGGCATTCAAGTGATGGCAGGCCATGGTGTGATTGAAGCTCAAGGTGGTAAAAAAGTCACTGGTGCTATTGTGGCTCCGTTAGATGAAGCTGGCGACAAAGTAACTGGCGCAGGCAAAACCCTGAGCTGTGATTTAATTGCTGTTGCTGGTGGTTGGAGCCCTGTGGTTCACTTAAGCTGCCACACTGGTAGCCGCCCAGTATGGCAAGAAGACGTTGCAGGTTTTGTACCTGGCCCTACTATTCAAAACCAACACCTAGCGGGTGCTGTTGCTGGCGAGTATGGTTTATCACAAGCATTAAATGCGGGCATTCAAGCCGGTGCCACTGCTGCTGGCACAGAATGTGCCCAAGTATTTAATTGTGGTGATGAGTCTGAAGGCGCCGCACAAGCCCTTTACTTAGTGCCTCACACTAAGCCTATTAGCCGTGCCCCTAAACAGTTTGTTGATTTCCAAAATGACGTCACTGCTGCTGGTATCGAACTGGCTGCCCGTGAAGGTTTCCAATCTATTGAACATGTGAAACGTTATACGGCCATGGGCTTTGGTACTGACCAAGGTAAAACAGGTAACGTTAACGGTATGGCTATTGTGGCTAAGGCCTTAAATAAGTCGATTGCTGAAACAGGCACTACCATCTTCCGTCCTGCATACACGCCAGTCACCTTTGGTGCTATAGGCGGCCGTGACATTGGTGTGTTGCTAGACCCAGCGCGTCACACAGCCATGCATCCATGGCATGTCGCTAATGGTGCAGAGTTTGAAAATGTGGGTCAATGGAAGCGCCCTTGGTACTTCCCGCAGGCAGGGGAAACCATGCAGCAAACCCTTAACCGGGAATGTTTGGCGGTACGCAACAGTGTAGGTATGTTAGATGCCTCTACCTTAGGCAAGATTGACATCCAAGGTAAGGATGCCCGTGAATTCCTTAACCGTGTTTACACCAACGCTTGGACTAAGTTAGCCCCAGGTAAGTGTCGTTACGGCTTAATGCTTAAAGAAGACGGCATGATCTTTGACGATGGTGTAACCGCGTGTTTAAGTGACCACCACTTCTTGATGACCACCACCTCTGGTGGTGCAGCTGCGGTATTGGCTTGGTTAGAATTATGGCATCAAACTGAATGGCCAGAACTAGACGTGTACTTCACGTCGGTAACAGATCAATGGGCCACCTGTTCATTTGCTGGGCCAAATTCCCGTAAAGTGCTTGAGAAGCTATGTACTGATGTAGATCTTTCTGCCGAAGCAATGAAGTTTATGGATTACCGAGAAGGCACTGTTGCTGGTATTAAGTCACGTATCTTCCGTATTTCCTTTACAGGTGAATTGTCTTTTGAGGTGAACGTGCCGGCAGACCAAGGTCATTACATGTGGCAAAAGCTCATGGAAGCTGGTGAAGAGTTTGGCATTACGCCTTATGGCACCGAATCTATGCACGTATTGCGGGCAGAGAAAGGCTTCATTATTGCTGGCCAAGACACAGATGGTTCTATGACGCCTTATGATTGCTTGATGGGCTGGGCCGTTGGTAAAACTAAAACCTTCAGCTTCTTGGGCGAGCGTTCATTTACTCGTCCAGACACAGCTCGTGCAGACCGTAAGCAGTTGGTGGGTTTAAAACCTAAAGATCCGACAGTAGTGATCCCAGAAGGCTCACAAATTGTTATGGACCCTAACCAGCCTATCCCAATGGATATGATGGGCCACGTTACTTCTAGCTACTGGAGTGAATGTTTAGGTCACGGCATTGCCATGGGTACTGTTAAAGGTGGATTAGCGCGCATGGGCGAAACGGTATACTGCCCGCTTGCCGACGGCCGCGTATTGGCAGCTGAGATTTGCAGCCCAGTGTTCTATGATCCAAAAGGAGATCACCACCATGACTAGTGTATCAACCAATTTCTCAGCAGGGGATATGATGGAATCACCATTGCACCACCACGTAGCCCACACTAACCATAGTGATGCCGGTATAGTGATGAAAGAGGACAAGTTTCGTGGTCATCTGAATCTACGTGGCAACCCTGAAGACACGGCGTTTACTTCTGCTGTTGAGTCTGTGTTAGGTGTTGCATTGCCAATCACAGCTAACACCAGCGTGCGTAGCGGCGATACTGTGGCTTATTGGCTGTGCCCTAACGAATGGTTATTAATTGTTGCTAGTGGCACACAAGGGCAGGTTGAAGCTGACTTGCGCCTAGCCGTTGCTAATAAAGGAGCCGACCAGCACATTGCTATTACCGATATAAGTAGTGGCCAAACCTTGGTTAATTTGTCGGGCTCTGGTGTAGCTGAATTGCTGCAAAAGTCTACCGTGTACGATTGCCACGTATCCAACTTCCCAGTAGGTAAGGTAGTACAAACCACCTTTGCTAAAACAGGCACTACTATGTGTAAGCTAGAAGATGGTTCTATGGATCTTGTGATCCGCCGTAGTTTCTCTGATTACTTCTTTCTTTGGCTACAAGATGCCAGTGAAGAGTATGGTTTACAGATAGCCTAGGCTTCTTGGTAAAATATTAAAGGCCAGCTCATGCTGGCCTTTTTTTACAGGGTTGGAAGTTAAGACATAAACACCTACACTATTCAAAGCGTTAACAGTGGTGCCTGTAGCAAAAAAATAATCAAAAGAACCACTCTCTAAGAATTATCATGAGACCAGGTGGCCTCATAAATAGATTGTTATGCACAAGAGGCGTACATGAAAATAGTTGTATCTGAATTATCTTTGCAAGACAGAGTTGAGTGGGAAGTACTTTATTATGGCTATGCAGAATTTTATAAAGTGCCCATGAATCAAGAAATACTCGATACTGTGTGGTCGTGGATTTTTGATAAAAATAATGCGTTTTATGCCCTCGTTGCTAAAGATGATGCAGGGCGGTATTTGGGTTTGATGCATTATAGAGCCATGCCATCGCCACTTAGAGGAAAGCTAGTTGGTTTTCTTGATGACCTCTTTATTAAGCCAGAATTCCGTGGTAACGGCATTGTAGATGCGTTGTATGAAGCACTCAAGCGTTCTGCTTTGGATGAAGGCTGGCCGTTTATGCGGTGGATTACGGCCGAAAATAATTATAGAGGGCGTGGTGTTTACGACAAGTTATCAGACAAAACGCAATGGGTTACTTACCAAATGCCAGTAGAGTAAAAGATGGAGCGTTTTAGGTACATTGGCAATTCTATTCCCGACATTGAGTTCTGCAATGTATTGTGAGTGTTATCTAGGGTAACTATGGGACAGGTACGCTAGAAGTAGGTAAAATAGCCCCCCAAAGATTACCAAGTAACCCCATGCACTGGAAGCTTTAGATGATACGCATCAGCAATCTACAATTACCACTTGACCATAACGATCAGGCGTTAAACCTAGCCATTTTGGCGCGTTTGTCGATTCAAGCTGATGATTTGTTGGGCTATGTAGTCCATCGCCGAGGTTACGATGCCCGTAAGAAAAGCAACATTGTACTGATCTATACCCTAGACGTGAATACCAATCAAAATGAACGGCTGCTGGCCACATTTGCTGATGATCAACTGATCAAAATTAGCCCTGACATGAGCTATAAGTTTGTTGCAAAAGCACGGGCTAATGTACAGCAGCGGCCCCTGGTAATCGGGTTTGGCCCTTGTGGTTTGTTGGCAGGCTTAGTGTTAGCACAGATGGGGTATAAACCTATCATTCTGGAGCGCGGTGCAGCAGTTCGTCAGCGCACTAAAGACACGTTTGGCTTTTGGCGTAAAAAGATTCTTAACACCGAATCCAATGTGCAGTTTGGTGAGGGTGGCGCAGGCACGTTTTCTGATGGTAAGTTATACACTCAAGTTAAAGACCCCAATCATTACAGCCGCAAAGTGCTGGCTGAATTTGTATCAGCAGGTGCCCCAGAAGAAATATTATTTGTTAGCAAACCCCATATTGGTACCTTTAGGTTGGTGTCGATGGTGGAAAAAATGCGCGCTCAAATTGTTGAATTAGGTGGTCAGATTCGGTTTGATGCACGGGTGGATGAAGTGCATATAAACGATGGTCAGATTAATGGCGTAACCTTAGCAGGTGGTGAAGTAATTCATTCTAATCATGTTGCCTTAGCCATAGGGCACAGTGCTAGAGACACCTTCAAGATGTTATTTGATAAGAACGTGTATATAGAAGCTAAACCTTTTTCCATTGGATTTCGTATTGAACACCCTCAATCTGCCATAGATGAAGCTCGCTTTGGCAAGAATGCTGGCAATGAAATTTTGGGTGCAGCGGACTACAAGTTGGTACATCACTGTGATAATGGCCGTTCTGTCTATAGTTTTTGTATGTGTCCAGGAGGCACTGTGGTGGCTGCAGCTTCTGAACCCCATCAAGTAGTGACCAACGGTATGAGTCAGTATTCCCGTGCTGAACGTAACGCCAATAGCGCCATTGTGGTGGGTATTGACCCATCTGATTACCCTGGTGATGCTTTAGCGGGTATTGAGCTGCAGCGTCAGTTGGAGCGTAATGCTTACCAACTTGGCGGCGAAAACTATGATGCGCCAGCTCAAAAAGTGGGTGATTTTCTGAAAGGTAAATCATCAGAAAAATTAGGCAGTGTGGAACCTTCTTATAAGCCTGGCATCAAACTTACAGATTTGTCTGGCGCCCTGCCAGATTTTTGTATCGAGGCTATTCGTGAAGCTATTCCAGTGTTTAATCGTAAAGTAAAAGGTTTTGCTTTAGCTGATGCGTTACTTACAGGGGTTGAAACACGTACTTCAGCACCTATTTGCATAAAGCGAGGAAAAGATATGCAAAGCATCAACACCACTGGCCTATATCCAGCTGGCGAAGGTGCTGGGTATGCGGGGGGTATTATGTCTGCTGCTATTGACGGTATCAAGATAGCCGAAGCCATGGCCCTTAGTATGAACCAATCCTGACTCATGAGTAACGTGAGAAATATATCTAACTTAAGAGTAAAGCAATGCTAGCAACCTATTCATTTACCATCTGGGGTCTTTGGCTCATTTCAATGACAGTTTTTATTCAATATAACGTGGCTGCTATTGCCCATCGTACACAAAGGCATTATGTGCCGGGTATAGTTGACGATAAACTGAGTCATGAGTCGTTCGTGTTCCGCAGCCACCGTACATTTTTAAACTCTCACGAAAATTTACTGATGATATTTGGCCCAGCTCTTCTGGGCATGTTGGTTGGTATGGATGCTTATTGGTTAGGTATGTTGGTTTGGGTTTACGCTATTGCCCGCATTTTACACATGGCATTGTATTATGTGACGAAGACGGCAAACAACCCTAGCCCTCGGAGTTATTTTTATATGGTGGGCTCGATGGCTAACTTGGTGTTATTTGTCATGCTTGGCCTGCACCTGACTGCCTAATAAATGGCCATAAATTCAATCACTTGGTACGACTGTTATGACTGCAATGGTTTAGTATTAATTATAATTTTTTGTCCTAGGCTTTGTAGCCACTGGATGCAGTAAGGCTTACAAAAAGAGGCGCTCATAGGTCCAAAAAAGACCGATCAGCGATATTAGAGTGGAGACAGGGATAACCACCCACTGGCGATAACGCTGTTGATTTTTGAGTAACCAAAAGACGGACAAGAAGGACACAGCAATAACTGATAATTGTCCTGCTTCCACACCAACATTAAAAAATACTAAAGCCGTAACAAAATCTGATTCAGGTAGCCCAAGTCCTGATAAGACACCAGCAAAGCCCATGCCATGCAATAAGCCAAACAAAAAGACAATGACCACGCGCCTTGCTTTAAGCTCTTTAACAAATATATTCTCAATACCAACAATGACAATAGATAAGGCAATAAGTGGCTCAACGACACTTGGTGAGAGGCTAATAACACCATAAATAGTTAAACCTAAGGTAATGCTGTGAGCCAGTGTAAATGCTGTAACTTGCAACAATAAAGGGCGAAGTCGCACACTGAGTAAAAATAGCCCCAACACAAATAGAATATGATCTATTCCCTTTGGCACTATGTGCTCAAAACCTAAAACGGAATATTCAGCAGCCACTTGAGTAAACGGCTTGGGGACATAAGCTTCGTTTAATTCAAATTGAGGGCTCGTTGCACCTTTGGTTAGCCAATGAGATGTTTTCTCGTTTGGCGTTTTATCATAGTAAAAGTGCGCGATATTGTTCCCAAAATTTTCTGGGTAATGCCAAGTAACATGTTGATTAACAGACTGATCAATTTGCTGATGAGTACTGGGAATGAATGCCAATAAATAAAGGTCGGATAAGCGTGATTTATCTAAGTTACCAATGTCGGGAATGTCGAGTTTAACAAACGATAAATCACTCTTAACCGAATCAAACGCCAAGTCAAACTGAGATATAATTGATTGAGCAACAAATTCAAATTCATTACTTAACTGCTCTGAAGACATCGCTCTTAACTGGTTGTAACGCTCGGCTTGTGGTGAATCATCAGTATCATCATGGTTTGAATCAATGCCCGCAATAAGGCTTTCTAAGTTTGTTTGAACGTGTACCTTTACTGAACCATTTTGGGTAAACTCTAAGTTCACTATCGCAGGGCGCAATTGATGCGCCTCAGCACTTTGTGTTAACGGTAATAGGCTTAACATCAATAACACTGATTGAAAAAAAACCATGAAATCATTTACCTTTTTATTTTTCAGCATCCTTCTGACCATTAGCACGACCATTCGTGCCCACGAATTTTGGTTAGAAGCGTCATCATTCTATCAAGAAATCGATCGCACGACAGAAATTACGCTTAATGTGGGTCAACAAATGGATGGTCAATTACTGCCTAATATTCCTGCTTGGTACCGTCATTTTGACGTCATTACAGGTGACGGACTAAAGCCTGTTGACGGTGAATTAGGACGTGATCCGGCGGGGTACTTAAACATTAAAACTCCCGGGATTTATGCTATTGGCTATGAAAGCACAAAAAAGTCAGTTGATTTAGAGCCAGAAAAATTCACAACGTACTTACAAAAAGAAGGCTTAGAAAAAATCATAAACCGCCGTAATGAACTCAATGAAAGCAACAAAAATGGATTGGAAATTTATTACCGTAACGTTAAGGCATTGATTAAAGTAGGTGATAAAACCGAATTTAATTTTTATAACTATGATTTTAATTACCCGCTTAATATAAACCCGTTGCAAAACCCTTATGAGCTTACTGAAGGTGATGAGTTACGAGTCCAACTTACCTTTAAACAAAAGCCAGCTGCGAATTTATTGCTCCATGCGAAAATAAAAAACAAACTCGATTTTGAATTTAGCATTCGTACTGATGCACAGGGTTATGCCACTGTCCCTCTACAGTATAAGGGTGTTTGGTTGCTTCACACGGTTGAAATGATACGGTCTGAGCAACAAGGCATTGATTGGGAAAGCTATTGGGGAAGCGTAACTTTTGAAATTAGATAATATTGAGTGTTTATTGGAGAACAGTAGCCATTGCTTCACTTTTTAAATAATTGATAGCAACCAAGATTGACTAACGCTTTTATAGAGGCTTAGGATGACTTATGGCCTGGCGGTAGAAATTGACAACCCATTGGAAGAGTAGTTTGGTGTCAGGCTTACCAACGCTGTTAGCCATGCCTTGTGCTCGAATGGCAGGGCGATTATCAAAACTTTCTCTAGCAAGCACGCCCTCAACAATTTGTGTATTAAATTCAGGGTGGCCTTGGATACTTAACATGTGGTTATTGTATTGCACCATGTAGTTGGGGCAAAAATCACTGCTGGCAAGTACCTCAGAGCCTTCGGGTAGTTGCACAACTTGATCTTGGTGAAACGCCATCACATCAATACCTTTGGCCCTAGGTTGCATATATTGTTTAGCAGCCACCACGCTATTGTGAGAAATGCCTATCCCCCAACCCTTGTTGCTTCGTTCTACCTTGCCTCCCAATGCTTGTGCCATAAGTTGATGGCCAAAACATATACCAAATGTAGGTTTTTTGGCGGTCTGAAGTTGTTCAATAAAGCCACTGAGTTGGTGAACCCAGTCAATGTCTTCGTAGGCGCCGGCAGGACTGCCGTTTATCAACCATACATCGCATTGATCAACTGTATTGGGCAGCTCGCCCTTATAGGCATTAAAATCGGTAAATCGAATATTGCTGTCTATGGCCAGAAACTCTTTTTGAAAAATGGCTGAGTAGTTGAGGCCGCCCACTTGCTTAAGGATAGGTTCAAAGGTGTCGCAAAGTAAAAGGCCAATATGCAATGGTTGGCTCATGGTGTTGATATCCTAAACTAAAGGCAAAAAAAGGCTCCCTAGTAGTTGAGGCGCCCTACGACGTTTCCAGTAAGCCACCAGCCACTATTAAGTGGAAGTAGTGGCGTTACTAGCAAACCCTTATTCTATAGGGGTTAGCACTCTCAAAGTAGTAACTAACTCGTTACAAACTTCTCTACAGATTCCATTCCTACGTTAGAGTTACAAGCTCTGTTACAAACAAACTCGACTATTACGTTTCATTAAAGCGGAGCATTTTCGCAAAAATCACAGGTCGAGACATATCTATGGCCCTGAGAGGGGCTGGTTAGCCCGGGGTCATCCCACGCAACCGCTCTGAGCGCCGACGCAGCAATTCAAGCGTCGTCAATAACGCAACGGAAATGCAGACAAGGATCGTCGCCACCGCCAGAATAGTCGGACTGATCTGTTCACGCAGACCTATAAACATCTGCCATGGAAGTGTCTTCTGACTGGCGGAACCAATGAACATCACGACGACAACCTCGTCAAAAGACGTTATGAAGGCGAAGAGACCACCGGAAACAACTCCCGGAAAGATCAAAGGCATCTGGACGCGAAAAAACGTGGTTACTGGGTTTGCACCCATATTGGCTGCTGCACGGGTCAGCGAGGTGTCAAAACCCACGAGCGTTGCTGTCACGGTGATAATGACAAACGGGATCCCCAAAACAGCATGCGCCAACACAACTTTGACGTACCCAACAAAATTCTTATCAAGCCCCAAGGTATTTTCCATGAAGTTACCCATGGTAGAGTAAAAGAAAAACATGCCAGTCGCCGAAATAATCAGCGGCACTATCATAGGTGAAATCAAAATCGCCATAATTGCTCGTTTGGCTGGCACATGGCTTTGACTGAGCCCGATTGCCGCAAGCGTTCCTAGAGAGACAGATATAACCGTCGCAATCGGCGCAATGATCAGTGAGTTCCAGAACGAACGTTGCCACTCATCGTTATTGAAGAAATCCTGATAGTGCTTGAGAGAATAGCCAGCGGGATCAAATCGCAACATTTCAGGGGTAAAGGTAAAGTAATTCTGCGCGTTGAAAGACAGGGGCATCACAACGAGAATGGGCGTGATCAAAAATATAAAGATCAGGCCGCAGATCACCCTAAAGCTGTAGTGCCACAGGACCTGATTAGAGGTCAAATAAGAGTGCAATTTGACGCGGTAACCACCTTCATAAATCCAATAGAAAAACCATCCAAAAAACCACCCAATCAACGCTCCACAAAAGCTCCCAACTAGGCCTAAAAAGAAAAAACCTAAGGCGGCCAAAAGGGTGGGTAAAAGTAAACGCACAGCCTTCGGTCTAAAATATTCGGTTACAGCAATTCCATAGGCGAATATTACAGAGACCACTGAACCGAAAATAACCCCAATCAGAGCAGATCCGAATGCTGGTCCTACAAATAAACCAATAAAGGCCCCCATCAGTCCCATTACTGGCAACACAAAAGACAAAGGACGCCGTGACACCTGAGAAAACATATCCATGTTCTTAGCCCCCCAACTTTACGTTGTCGATCCCGACAACTTTGTCATAAGCCCAGTAGAGTATTAACACCACCGCAAGTAAAATTGCTCCAAGAGCTGCAGCTAATCCCCAATTCATTGATTGGAAAATATGGTAGGCTATTCGATTAGAAATAAAGACGCCTTTGTTGCCACCAACAATTTCTGGAGTAATATAGTAGCCGATCGACAGTATGAAAACTAAGATAGATCCAGCTCCAATACCGGGCACCGATTGCGGAAAGTAAACTCGCCAAAACGCAGTCCAATTGGTTGCGCCAAGAGATTTTGCCGCCTGCAGATAGGTTGGCTGTATCGTCTGCATTACTGAATACATCGGCAGGATCATAAACGGCAACAAAATATGCGTCATTGCAATGATCGTACCAAACTGATTATTGATCATCACCAAACGGCCAGATTCTTCAATCATCCCTAGCGCAACGAAAATATCATTGATGACCCCTTGCTGCTGCAGCATGACTTTCCATGCTGAGGTTCTTACCAGTAAAGAGGTCCAGAATGGTAATAGGACGAGAATCATCAACAAGTTGGATTGGCTTCTGGGCAGATTGGCAAGCAACCACGCCACCGGATACCCCAACAAAATACAGGCCACCGTTATTAGCAGAGACATAATCAGCGTACGTTGAAACAGTTTAATTAAAATCTGCCTATTTTCAGGCTGCATTTCTGGGCCGTTCTGAGTCTTACGCATGTCCACCGCATTAAGAAAATACCCAGCGGTATATCGCGAGCTGTGGGTTTTAAGTGTTTGCCATATCTCAACTTCGCCCCAGCCTTTGTGCGCTGCTATCAGTTTTTCTTTGAACGGCGCGTCAGTCTCAAGATCCCATTTCTTCGCCTGTCGCGCAGTTTTCTTGAAGAGTGAGGCGCTGCCAGATTTTTCATAATTTAACCGCAGGCCAACCCTTGTGTGACTTTTGTTTTTGGCTGCGCGCTGAAGATCGCCAGCAAAAGCCGCATAAATAGTTTCATCCGGTAATTCGCCCGACTTCCCATCCCAAGTCGCTAGAGCGACCACAGTTTCTGGTAATATTTCCACTACAATGTTGTTTTCGACCGATCGAAAGAGCATAGATCCTATCGGAAAAAGAAACGTAATTAAAACAAAGATAAGAAGTGGCGATATCAGGAGCAGCGCACGGATTTTTTGCCGCCTTAACGCTGTGGCTAAACTACGCTTAAGGGGTTGTCCATCTGCGGTCAACATAGCACCGTTTTCGTTAGTATTACTCATGTCGTTCCCATAGCCAGCTCAGCATCTCAAAGGTACAAGCTAATTTAAAATAGAAAAGGGCCAACCTAGGCCCTTTTCTATTTTACATTGTCTTATTTAAAAAAAAGGGCCAACCAAGGCCCTTTTGTATTTTACGTTATCTTATTTTGCAAGCCAAGCTTGAAACTTACCTTCGATATCGTCCTTATAATCTGCCCAGAAAGCATAGTTCATGAGGAACGTATTTTTCGAGTTGGCAGGGTCAGTAGGCATGTGAGGTGCCATATCGATACCCAACTCCGCATGCTTATCAACTAAAGCGGCTGATGACGCGCGGGTTGGTCCATAGCTAATCCATTTGGATTGGTCAGCAAGGCGCTGAGTGTCCGTTGCAAACTTCACATAGTCCAGAGCTCGTGCTTCACGCTCAGGGCTTAGACCGGTAGGAATAATCCAGCCGTCAAGGTCATAAATCTGACCGTCCCAAAGCATTGAAACAGGTTGCTTGTCTTCTTCGATCAAGGCGAACAAACGGCCATTAAAAGTTGAGCCCATGACGACTTCGCCATCGGCTAACAATTGTGGCGTATCAGCACCTGCAGACCACCAGATCACATCGTCTTTGATGGTATCTAGTTTTGCAAGAGCTTGGTCCTGACCAGCTTCTGTTTCCAGTGTTGGATAGATATCTGCTTTGGCAACGCCATCACACAGAAGGGCCCATTCCATGTTGGAAAGAGCACCTTTTTTCAATGAGCGTTTGCCAGGATAAGTTTCTGTATCAAAGATCGCGCAGATGCTTGTTGGAGGCGTACTGCCAACCATATCGTTGCGGAAGCCCACAGTATAAGAGTAAACAATCTGCGGAATAAAGCATGGCGAAACAATAAAAGAACCAAAATCTACTGACGCAGGAGTTCCATCTGGTGCATCGGCTAGCATAGAATCGTGATCGATTTCCATTGCAAGACCTTCGTCGCAAAGCTGCATCGCAGGACCAGCTTCAACGTCGACAACATCCCAAGTTAGGTTACCCGCTTCTTTCATAGCACGCAATTTTGCGACAGCTGTACCTGCACTCTCATCATTAATGATAGTGACGCCAGTCATTGCCGAATAGGGCTCATGGTATGCTTTTAGTTGTGATTTAGAATAGGCGCCGCCCCATGACACGATGGTCATTTCCTCGTGCGACCCTGCAAGTGCTAATCCAGCGGGTAGCGATAGCGCCACTGTCACTAGAACAGTTTTTGTGAATTTCATTACATTCTCCCGAAGTAGCCCGTTTTATTTTTAGGATAGGATCTGCGTTACGGGCAGAACAAAAGATCCACATGTAAGAGACGTCCCTAATGGGACGCACTCAATCATTCAAGTCTCAGGCGTCTAGAGCCCGACAATCCGACGGCAACCAGCCGATGTCAATATGGGAACCAGGTTCCAGCCGAACCTGATCCGGCGCGTTGCGGGTCTTTACAATAAAATTGTCATTACCAGCTACCCGCAGGCGAGTACGGAACATATCACCCATATAGATGAATTCGAGTACCTCTGCACTGAGCGTATGCGCACCGGGCTGAAAGCGTTCTTTGTTAAACTCGACCCGTTCAGGCCGGATTGACACCCGAGTGCGCTCACCAGCTTTGGTGACATTGACAGGGTTGCAATCGATCAATTTTCCGTCGTTCAATTGAACCAGAGCAACACCGCTAGAAATTTCTTTCACCACGCCTTCCAACGTGTTGTTCTCGCCTATAAACTGCGCCACAAAACTGTTTTGCGGAGATTCATATAATTCTGCAGGCGGGGCCAATTGCTGGATCCGCCCATCGTTAAATACCGCAACCCGGTCTGACATGGTCAGCGCCTCGGTCTGGTCATGTGTCACATAGACCACCGTAATCCCAAGATTTTCGGCAATCCGCTTAATTTCGAACTGCATATGTTCGCGTAACTGCTTATCCAGCGCTCCTAAAGGCTCATCCATCAACACCAATTCAGCCTCAAATACAAGCGCACGCGCAAGTGCTACACGCTGTTGCTGACCGCCAGATAACTGGGCTGGTCTGCGGCCCCCAAACTCACCCATTTGCACCATTTCAAGCGCCCGCTTTACTTTGGCCTCGCGATCAGCTTTGCCAATTTTTCGCACCTCAAGCGGAAACGCGAGATTCTCAGCCACAGTCATATGGGGGAACAGCGCATAATTCTGAAACACCATCCCGATTCCACGCTTATGCGGCGGAATATTATTGATCGAGATTCCGTCCAGCATTATGTCACCGTGGGTCGCCGTCTCAAAACCGGCCAGCATCATCAGACAGGTGGTTTTCCCCGACCCAGAGGGTCCCAACATAGTCAGAAACTCGCCTCTTGGCATTGACAGGTTTAAGTCTTTCACTACCAACGACAACCCATCGTAACTTTTCTGTACGCGATCAAATTTTACGAAAGCATCGGTTTCACTCGTCTTGCTTGTCAAAAACTAACACCTTATTTTTTATGTCGCCGTTGAATTTAACCGCCACGATTGCTTGCAAAACATGATGCTTTATTTTTTATCCAAAAGCAAATGCTAGCGCCAACAATGACGGCCCTATACGACAAGTCTGCGATGGAATTGCCAAAGGACGAGAATGGGTTACAACGCGCAGGAACCATAGCCCAGCGCATTTTGAATGCCCCTATACTGTCCAAACTTCACCAGCGTAGCTATTTCCAGCTACGGCTTGATTAAGGTCGGTAGTCTAGGCCTCCTTTTAAATTGTTTAAATGTTAAGTTAATTACATTAACTTAACTAAAAGGTTAACTAACTATACAAGTCGACACTAATTTAGTAAGTGGCCAAGCTGTGAGTGTCACCGTCGACTGTCAGACTTTGGCCGGATATTTTTGCACCTAAATCAGAAAAGCTAAATAAAATCATATTAGCTATGTCTTCGGCGTCTACAAATGTCGTCATGGAGGTATTTTGTACGTTATCTTGGCGCACCTTATGTAAACTCTCACCAGTAGCTTTGGCAATACTACTGATGACGCGGTCCATACGCTCTCCGTTTACTGAACCTGGACAAATACAATTAACCCGTACATTAAATGGGCCAAGTTCCATGGCCATGGTTTTGCTTAACCCAACAATGGCCCACTTTGCGCTAGCATAGGGGCTACGCATAGGGTAACCATAAAGCCCTGCGGTGGAAGATAAGTTCATAATAGCGCCACCGTGTTTCTTGATTAGTGGGATGGCGTGTTTTGAGACATAAAAGGTAGCATGCAAGTTAACATCAAAGGTGGCTTTCCATGCTTCAATGTCTAGGGTTTCAATAGGTCCTGCTGGTCCTGAAACACCAGCGTTATTCACCAAAAAATCTAGTTCTCCAGAAAAATCCTGTTGTAATTGGGCAAACATGGCGTCTACCTCATCTGGTTTTGCAACATTGGTTATACTAGTGAGTAGCAGAGGGTAGTGTTGTTTAAAATCAGCCAATGCCTGGGCATCAATATCGCACACGTGTACCTGCGCTCCAGCATTCATCAAAGCAATTGCTGTAGCTTTGCCTATACCTGTAGCACCTGCTGTAATCAACACTTTCTTATTTGTAATACCTTCCATATATGCACTCCAATGTTGCTAATGGGTTTGATAGTGAACGAGGTTAAATCGGTGAGCTTGTATATATCCGCAGTAAATTTGTCTGTTTTTGATAAGAAATCAGACGCTTGGTACCGATACACTGCCTGACACCTGTCCAATTATGAGCATTTATATGACTAAGCTAAACTTCTATATTAACGGTAACTGGTGTGAGCCTTTGACCAGCACACAGCTTTTAGACGTAATTAATCCCGCCACAGAGGCAACTTTTGCTGAGGTGTGCCTTGCTAATGCCGACGATGCAGAGGCTGCGATCAATGCCGCAGCCAATGCCTTTGAAACGTGGAGCCAGACTTCCTTGCAGCAGCGAATACTCAAGGTAGAAGTATTTTTAGCTGCCTACCAGAAACACTATGAATCTATGGCTAAGGCTATTACTGAAGAAATGGGTGCACCAGCTTCTATGTCCTACGACATTCAAACAGAGACTGGCGTAGGTCACACACAAGCCCATTTGGAATATGCTAGGACTAATTTATTGGACGAGCCCATTGGTGAATATGGTCAGCTATTCAAAGAGCCCATTGGGGTTTGTGTACTGATTACTCCCTGGAATTGGCCTATTAACCAAATTATTTGCAAAGTCATCCCGGCCTTATTAGCTGGCTGTACCATGGTGCTTAAGCCGAGTGAATTAACGCCTATATCTGCACAACTATTTGCCGAGTGTATCCACGAAGCGGGCATTCCAGAGGGGGTGTTTAATATGATACATGGCACTGGTGCGGGAATAGGTGACTATATGACTAGTCATCCATTAGTCGATATGGTGTCTTTCACTGGATCTACTAGGGCGGGTGTTGAAATTGCCAAGTCCGCTGCTGCAAGCGTTAAGCGCGTAAGCCAAGAACTAGGTGGTAAGTCTGCCAATATTATCTTTGCTGATGCCGACCTGAGTGCTCAAGTAGAATTAGGTGTGCAGGCCTGCATGCTTAACAGTGGCCAGAGTTGTGATGCTCCGACGCGCATGTTGGTGGAGGCCAGCGTATATGATCAAGTTGCAGCGCTGGCTTTAGCTACAGTAGAAACGATAACCTTAGGAAACCCGCAACAGCAAGGTGACCACTTGGGTCCAGTTATATCACAACCCCATTGGCATAAAGTGCAAGGTTTAATCCAAGTGGGCATAGATGAGGGAGCCACTTTGTTAACTGGCGGCGTGGGTAAACCCCAAGGTTTTGAGCAAGGTTATTACGTTAAACCGACGCTGTTTGGCGATGTGAATAACGCTATGGCTATTGCCCAAGAAGAAGTTTTTGGCCCAGTATTAGTATTGATTCCTTTTGCTGATGAGGCAGAAGCGATCAGCATCGCTAATGACAGCCCATACGGTTTAGGAGCCTATGTGTCTACCCAAGACATGGATAAAGCTCATCGTGTGGCTCGGCAATTGAGAGCCGGCACAGTACACATTAACATGGCCGATTTGGAATACTGCATGCCTTTTGGTGGTTACAAACAATCAGGTAATGGGCGTGAATACGCAGGTTTTGGACTCCACGAATTTCAGGAAATAAAAGCCATTGCGGGCTACCGCTAAGCCACTAGGAATAATGAAATGAAAATAGGTTTTATAGGGCTAGGTAATGTAGGTAGTAAGTTAGCAGGTAGTTTATTGCGTAATGGTTATGAGGTCATAGTCCGAGACCTGAACGATGATTTTGTGGCCGATTTTGCAGTGCGTGGAGCCCACACTGCCGATTCTCCAAAACAGCTTGCCCAAGCTAGCGACATCATTATTACGTGTTTGCCGTCTCCAGACGCCTGCTCTGCAGTGATGGAAGGAACGGAGGCTGAAGAAGGGGTCATTGCAGGTTTGTCTGCTGGTAAAATATGGCTGGAAATGTCTACCACAGACGAGAGCGAGATACGGCGTATTGGCGAACTGGTAAAGGCTGCAGGCGCAGAACCTGTAGACTGTCCGGTGTCTGGCGGTTGTCACCGTGCTGACACAGGTAATATTTCTATTTTTGCAGGCTGCAGTCGGGCGGCATTTGAGCGAGTCTTACCTGTGCTTACCACCTTGGGTCGAAGAGTATTACACACTGGGGAGCTAGGTACGGCATCAAAATTAAAGGTGGTCACCAACTATCTAGCAACGGCGCACCTAGTGGCATTAGGGGAGGCTTTAACGGCCTGTAAGGTCATGGGTTTGGACATGAATGTGAGTTACGAAGCTATCAAAGCCTCCTCTGGCACCTCCTTTGTTCACGAAACAGAATCTCAAGTGATTCTTAATGGCTCGCGAGACATTAACTTTACCGTTGACCTAGTCCTTAAAGACGTTGGCCTCTTCAATACCTTGACTCAAAGGGAAGGTATGAAGTTAGATTTGGCACCGTTATTGGTTGATATTTTTAGCCAAGCGCAAGCTGAATGGGGACCTCGAGAAAAGTCTCCCAATATTATCCGGCGTTATGAAGAACCCATGGGCGTTAAAGTGTTAGGCCATGGTTTTCCAGCCGATATCCTTGATGATGAGCCAGAAGAAACTGGCCATGAGCTGATGGTGCTAGGCCGACAAGATGGTTAGTCTAGTCCAGCAGTACTTAACTCAAGTTTTGCGCAAGGCACGGTTAGTTTTAGCCGTTGCCAAAGCTTGGGTGGGATCATCTGGCCAGGGGTGCCTTGGGTAGCGCCCCTTCATTTCTTTTTTAATCTCTGTGTAACTGGTAGTCCAAAAATGGGCTAAGTCTTGAGTGACTTGTAAAACGTGCCCGCCAGGTGATAACAAATGCACTTGTAAGGCGGTGCCGTAACCGATACTGGGGGCCTCTTGCATGCCAAAGAGCTCTTGTAACTTAACAGCCAATACAGGAGGGTGCTGACTATAATCAATAGTGTGAGCGTTACCCGAAGGTACGGTGAAACGAGCGGGGGCTAACTGCTCTAGTTGGCTGGGTAAGGGCCAAGGTAAAAGGTTGGACAATATTTGTTTTAAATTCAACCGTTTTAGGTCCTTAAGGTGAGTGGTTTTATCTAAAAAGGGCCCAAGCCAATCCCCTAAGGTGTCGGTTAACCTTTGTGGCGATACATCAGGCCATGGGTTGGGTGCTCCAGCGCTACTAGGGTAGCTTTGGTGCAATAACTGTACCTTGGCTTGCCAGTTGAGGGTGTCTTTATCCCAGTTCAATGGCGATAATTTTAATTGCGTTACATAAAGGCAAGTTGCATCAATTAGAGCTTGAGGCTCCACCTTGGTGATGCGTTGGGTATTAACTTGAAGTTGCCCTACTTGCGTATGCCGTTCTGCAATGAGGCGATCATGTTGCTCATGCCAGAATATGTCGGTTTGTTCTTGTGTCAGGTGCTTTAAAGGTCCCGAAAAAAAACTAGATGGTAACTCTACCGCCAGACAAAGGCGTTGTGCATTGTCGCCTGTTTTACGCTCAAAACCGATAGTGCTGGCTACTGCTAGCCATGGTGAGCCACCGGTTGATTGCTGGCATGTCACCCGTTTACCGTTAGCGAGTTTGTATTGTTTTGGGTCTGACGTTTGTTGCGCAATACGTTCTGGCCAAGCATGGGCAACTAAAATAGCGGCTAATTGGCTGGGGTTGTAGTGGTGGCTAATAGGTGGCGTAGGATCTTGAGGCATCTGGTTAAACAACCGATTAGCTTGTTTGGTGAGTCGTTGGCGTATGCTCATTAGGTTGGATAGGGTAGGTTGATTACTATTGAGCCAATTCACCCGCAGCATCAAATCATAATCAGAGTCTGGGTGTGCTGATAACGGATCTTTTTCACTGAGGAGCGCTACCAACTGGCAACCTAAGAACAAGGTGTTGTAGCCTTGTGCGGTGACCAATAAATGACCTAAGCGGGGGGATAAAGGCAACTGGCTAACCCTTTCCCCATGGGGAGTGATGACAAAACCCTGGGCTAAGGGTGTCAAGGCCCCAAGCGCCACTAGAAGTTGTTCGGCCTTTTGCCATGGACCTTGTGGCGGTTGGTCCATCCATTGCATTTGTCTAGGATCAGAACAACCGAAGGCGTACAACTGTAGGCATAAATTAGTTAAATCAGTTTGTTTTATTTCTACCGTAGCATGAGGAGCAAGGCCTTGGTGCTCTGTGTCACTCCATAAGCGATAACACGTCCCGGCACTTAGGCGTCCTGCACGGCCAGCACGTTGTGTGGCTTGCGCACGGGACACCTTTACCGTCTTCAGGCGGCTTAGGCCAGTACGTGTGTCATACGCCATTTGGCGTGATAAACCTAGGTCAATGACGCATTCTATACCTTCAATGGTGAGACTAGTTTCAGCAATATTAGTGGCTAGAACAATCTTTCGTTTGCCCTTAGCTGCTGGGCTAATGGCCTGTTGTTGCTGTTCCATGGATAACTCTCCATAGAGAGGGAAGAGTTCAATTTGAGACGAACAAAGGTTAGCGAGTTGGTCTTGAGCCCGATGGATTTCTCCGCGGCCAGGTAAAAATACCAGCAAACTGCCTTGATGGTTGGTTAGAGCTTGGGCTACGGTGTCATAGAGGACGCTATAAACCTGCCCACGGCTTGGAGCAGAGCACACTTGATGTGTAGTGACCGGAAACTGGCGACCTTCGCTGATCACAATGGGCGCATTATCGAGCAACTGGCTAACGCTTTGAGCGTCCATAGTAGCGGACATGATGATAAGCTTTAGGGGGTTGTCATCGCGCAGCAGTTCGCGGCCCTGCAGGCACATGGCTAAGCTTAAATCACCGTCTAAGCTACGTTCGTGAAATTCGTCAAAGATCACAGCACCAATGCCTTCAAGGCTTGGGTCTTGTTGTAACATACGCAGTAAAACCCCGTGTGTAATGACCTCAATACGGGTATGGGCGCTCACTTTAGTGTCCAAGCGCATGCGATAACCTACGGTGTGGCCGCAGGTTTGCTCGAGGCTTTGGGCTAAGAAGTGTGCGGTGGCAAGGGTGGCAATGCGGCGCGGTTCAATCAATAATATTTTTTGCTGGCCTAACCATGGAGCTTTGAGTATTGCTAGGGGTACACGGGTGGTTTTGCCGGCACCAGGAGGTGCAATAAGCACCACTTCATGGTGTTTCTCTAGTGCCTCACACAGCTTCGGAAGCACCTCATTAATCGGCAATGAGGTGGGCGCTGGAGGCATAATTAGAAGGCTTTAAACGTGAGGGTCGTCAGGGACCGAGAAATGCCTTCTATGGTTAACAGGTGGTCATTAATAAACTTGCCTACATCTTCCTCTGAGGGGATGTATAGCTTCATTAATAAGTCATAATCGCCACTGGTCGAATACAGTTCAGAGGCAATTTCGCGTTCATAGATTGCATCAGCTACCGCGTAGGTTTTACCGGGGTTGCAACGAATTTGAACAAATACACAGGTCATAGTATTTCCTAAATAAACCGAAATTGAATCCAGCCCAAGACCCCATGCCAGACTCTAGTGCTGCTGGTACATGAGCGCGGCTATAGATATGGCTAGCAGGTGCTTTGGGTATTTTACACCAGTTGCACAAGCAGGTGAGTTGATTAGTGGTTTACTTTAAAGAAAGATATCTTTTGGCGCAACTTATTCGCTTGGTTATTAAATGACTCGTTGGCGTGCCCGGAGTCCTCCAGCCTGACAGTTTCTTTGCTATGGGTGGCGCTAAAACCCTATATTCCGGAAGCCTTTGATCCATACTGCTGGCTTTCAGCGAGATCAATCTTGTTTGAAACCACGGCACATGTTTTCAAAACAGTAATTAGTCTAAGATGTGGGTATGAAGAATATCGCTGTCAAAATCTGTCTAGTGGTTATGGCACGGTTTGGTGTTGTTAGTGCTGGGACAAGCCTAGTTTTGATCTCGCTGAATAACGTAAAGCTCAAGTACTTTAGCCAAAATTCCAAATATAAATAGGATTATTAGACCTATGAATGTCAAACTGATTGCCAAATCACCTAATAAAATCGTACAGACAGCTGAGTTTTTAGATGTATTGTCAAAATGTATTGCAAGCCCTGATAAGGCTTATAGTCTGCCCCCCGCCTGTTACTCTGATCAATCAGTTTTCGAAACAGAAATTGAAACAATTTTTCACGGTTCTTGGATTAGTGTAGGACGTGCAGATCGCCTCCCAAAGTCCGGAGACTATAGAACCTTGGATATAGCCAAGTCTCCAACTATCATAGTCCGAGATAAGCAGGGGAAGTTACGAGCCTTTGCCAATAGCTGTCGTCATCGTGGCGCTAGACTTTTGGACGGCGAAGGTACTTGCCGAGTAATTAGATGCCCATTTCACAGCTGGACCTATCAGTTAGACGGCAGTTTAATGGGAGCGAGCAAAATGGAGCTCACGAAAAACTTCGAAAAATCTGATCATGGGCTCATAGAGTTTGAAATCGCAGAACGACTTGGATTTGCTTTCGTCTGTATGAGCGATGAGCCAGAGGATATTGACTCACGTCTTGGGGATTTTGAGCAGTTACACAAGTCTTGGCATCTTGCCTCTTTTACTACTACCCGACAGAGAAAATTTAAAGTCAATTGTAACTGGAAGGGCTTTCTCGATGTTTTCAATGAGCACTACCATCTGCAATTTGTCCACCCCAATACAATTTCCAACGTTTATGAAACGCCCCACGCTGCCGATGAGACAAGTGGATCTTACGCCAGCCAATATGGGGAGACTTCGGGTACCGGTGGTTTACTGGAAGGTCAGGAAGAATATGGCTTGCCCCTAATACCTAATCTTGAAAAGAAGCTAGAAAATGGTGTCCGTTATACTTGGGTTTTTCCAAATATGGCCTTCGCCATAGGAGCAGATGCGTTATGGATATATGAGACCTATCCGTTGGGACCCGACCGCTGTGAGGTACATCAAACTGTGTGTTTTCCTCCTGAAACGATTGAACTGGCGGATTTTGAAGAACGAGTCAAATACTACTACCACAGAATGGACGCAGCAATACAAGAAGATATACCCGCATTGGAAAATCAACAAAAGGGTCTGTCATCAGTGTTTGCACGCCCAGGAAGATTCTCTGCACACCTGGAAGCAAATGTAGCGGCGTTCGCAAAATGGTACGCAGAAGAGTTGTTGTAACACCCTCTCGACAAACGCAGGCTAGCAGTAGATCAATTGATCAGTGTGCAAAACTATACGGGTATAGAAGTGGCTCGGACGCGGACTCTCTTTAGAGTCAACAACTGACTTTCGTGGTTATTTGATGCGGTAGGAGATTTTTACTATTCCTCTCGGTCTGATATAGAGTGAAATAACAAATTCTAACCAAGAAATATATCTGATACTCTAATAAATTATTCTTAACAAGAACATTTTATTCGTTTTGTTAATATTAACTGCTATACTAACCTGTAGGCACTAAAACAATAACCGTAAGGAAAACCTAATGATCACTACTGCTGAAAAGTTTTTATCTGACAATAAAATTAACTTTGTTCTAGCTCAGTTTGTCGATATTCATGGCGTTGCAAAAACTAAATCAGTGCCATCTGCAAATCTAGCTGATGTTGTAACCAATGGTGCAGGATTTGCAGGATTTGCGATCAACGGATTGGGAATGGAACCTCATGGGCCAGATTTTATGGCTAGAGGAGACTTAGACACCCTTTCCATTGTGCCCTGGCAGCCAGGGTACGCGCGCATAGTTTGTGATGGTTATGTCAACGATCAGCCTTATGCATATGACAGCAGGGTTGTGTTAAAAAGACAGGTTGAAATGTTACGTCAGAGACAATGGACTTTAAACACAGGCCTAGAACCAGAATTTTCCTTGTTTTCCCGCACTGATGATCAAAGCGTTACTCTGGTGGATAAATCTGACACATTGGACAAACCTTGTTACGACTATAAGGGTTTGTCCCGTTCAAGAAAGTATTTAGAAACCTTAGTGGGTGCGTTACAGGAGGTCGATTTTGATGTCTATCAAATCGACCATGAAGACGCCAACGGTCAGTTTGAAATAAACTACACTTATAGCGACGCTTTGACCTCTGCAGACCGTTTTACATTTGTGCGCATGGCCGCTGGAGAAATTGCCCATGACATGGATATGGTCTGCTCTTTCATGCCCAAGCCAATTGCAGATCGTGCCGGTAATGGCATGCACTTTCACCTATCCATCACAGACCCCCAAGGTAACAACCTATTCTGTGATGAAAATGACCCTAGTGGTATGGGTTTATCTACTATGGCGTATCACTTTATGGCAGGCCTGTTACATCATGCCAAAGCACTGTGTGCATTATCGGCACCCACCGTGAATTCATATAAACGGCTAGTGGTAGGAGGCTCTGCATCTGGAGCAACCTGGGCGCCTGCGTACATTTGTTATGGCGACAACAATCGTTCTGCCATGGTTCGCATCGTTTATGGGCGCTTAGAGTATCGTCTACCAGACTCTTCATGCAATCCGTATTTAGTTCATGCCGCCATCATTGCAGCAGGTTTGGATGGCATTGACCGTAAGCTAGACCCAGGTGCCGCCCAAAATATTAATCTATACAGTTTATCCAGCGAACAACGTATTGCGGCAGGAATCGATTTGCTACCTCAAAATTTAGGTGAGGCGGTCGACGCCCTAGAGGCAGACACCCAGCTTATTGGATTAATAGGTGAGGAAATTTGCGGCGAATTTATTAAACTTAAACGTGATGAATGGATAGAGTATTGCCGCTACGTGACGGAGTGGGAGCGTAAGCGTTATCTTGAATTATTTTAAGCCGTAAAAAACCTTCACCACCCAACAAAAAGGAACTCACCTATGTGCGGAATTGTAGGCCTCTATTTAAAAAATCACGCTTTAGAAAATCAAATCGGCAGCATGTTTGCACCGATGCTGGAGGCTATGACGGGCCGGGGCCCAGATAGTGCAGGTTTTGCCATATACGGCGATGAGGTGCCTAAAGGGTCAACCAAACTCACCTTGTATCACCAAGATCTTACCTATGACTGGGATGCATTGGCCCACCGTGCTCAAGCCCAGCTCGCGGTGCCGATTGAGTTTTTCCGCAATCATCACGCAGCGGTGTTTAAGATTGCTACGGATGCTCAAACGGCCAGTGAGTATTTCTTAACCCATGCGCCAGAGTTAATCCTCTTAAGTGCAGGTCAATCCATTGAAATTCTCAAAGCCGTTGGCCTGCCTACAGAGATTAGCTCAGAGTTTAATTTATCTGGCATGAAAGGTAGCCACATTATTGGCCACACTCGTATGGCAACTGAATCAGCAGTAACCCTAGAAGGTTCACACCCATTTTCAACGGGTCAAGACTTATGCCTGGTCCACAACGGTTCTTTTTCTAATCATAACCGCCTGCGCACTGAGCTTGCTTATCATGGTTACCATATGAAAACAGAAAACGATACCGAAGTGGCCGCAGGTTATCTTACCTGGCGCATGGACCAAGGAGATACACTTAAACAGTCCTTAGAGCATGCTCTTCAGGACCTCGATGGTTTCTATACCTTAGCCATAGGTACCCACGATGGTTTTGCGGTAATTCGGGATCCTATAGCCTGCAAACCAGCGGTGTTAGCGGAGACCGATGATTATGTCGCTATGGCTTCTGAATACCAAGCATTAACCAGCTTACCAAACATAGATCAAGCCCGCATCTGGGAGCCAGAACCAGCAACCATATACTCGTGGCAGCGCGACAGTCACTAACCCACATAAAATAGTTAGTTCTATTGGAGATAACATGCAATCAATTAACTTAGCAGAACATACAGTGCGAGAGCTTAATCAGCTTTTACACGACCAATCTAAAGACTTAGTAGAAGATCAATGGGAAATTAGTGAAACCAGTGGCCAGCACAATATTGCCTGCGGTCTCAATCAAAAACTTAATGTCGGCATCAAAGGCCACGTGGGCTACTTTTGTGCTGGTATGAATCAACATGCCCATGTCACCGTGCATGGTAATGCCGGCCAGGGTGTGGCAGAAAATATGATGTCCGGTACAGTGCATGTAAAAGGAGATGCCTCTTCTGCGGCGGGTGCTACTTCTCATGGTGGCCTGCTAGTGATTGATGGCAACACCGGTGCACGTTGTGGTATTTCAATGAAGGGTAGCGACATAGTAGTCAAAGGCAATGTAGGCCACATGAGCTGTTTTATGGCCCAGGCCGGAACCTTAGTTGTCTGTGGCGATGCAGGCGAAGCCTTAGGAGACTCGCTCTACGAAACGGTTATATTTGTTAAGGGTAAAGTGCAGTCTTTAGGGGCCGATTGTGTCGAAAAATCAGTCACAGATAAGCACTTCAAACAACTTAAAAAACTATTGGATCGCGCAGGTTCTGAGGAAGATCCTACCCACTTCAAACGCTACGGCTCCGCACGCCAGCTATATAACTTTAAAGTTGACAACGCTTATTAGGAATCAGACCCATGAACAACAATGACACCCAAGACAATCTACGCGAATCTGCTACGTTTGACCGAGTCACCATGGCGGAGATTCGTCGAGCAGCAGAAACTGGTATTTATGACATCCGTGGTTTTGGGGCTAAACGCAAACTACCTCATTTTGACGACCTACTGTTTCTAGGAGCTAGCATGTCACGCTACCCACTAGAAGGGTATCGTGAAGCCTGTGAAACTAAAGTTGTTTTAGGCACGCGATTTGCTAAAAAACCGATCATTATTGACACTCCCGTAACCATTGCTGGTATGAGTTTCGGCGCTTTGTCCGCCAATGCTAAAGAGGCGTTAGGCCGTGGGGCTTCTGCGGTAGGAACCTCAACCACCACTGGTGATGGCGGTATGACACCAGAAGAACGCGGGCAGTCCGACAAACTAGTTTATCAGTACTTACCCTCGCGTTATGGCATGAACCCAGATGATCTGCGTAAAGCCGATGCCATCGAGATAGTGCTGGGGCAGGGCGCCAAGCCAGGTGGCGGTGGCATGCTCCTAGGTCAAAAAATAACCGACCGCGTAGCAGGTATGCGCACACTACCTAAAGGAGTAGATCAACGTTCTGCTTGTCGCCACCCCGATTGGACTGGACCAGATGATCTGGCCATAAAAATTCAAGAGCTGAGGGAGATTACCGACTGGCAAGTCCCCATTTATATCAAAATAGGCGCAACACGGACCTACTATGACGTTAAACTCGCAGTCAAAGCTGGGGCTGATGTCGTGGTTGTAGACGGCATGCAAGGCGGCACAGCGGCAACCCAAGAAGTTTTCATCGAACACGTTGGCATACCCACCTTGGCAGCGATTCCACAAGCAGTGCAGGCCTTACAAGACATGGGTATGCATCGCAAAGTTCAGCTTATTGTCTCTGGTGGCATTCGCAATGGCGCAGACGTAGCAAAATGTATGGCCTTAGGAGCTGATGCGGTTGCGATTGGCACTGCGGCCCTTGTGGCCTTAGGCTGTAACGACCCCAAATATGATGAAGAGTTTAAACAGTTAGGTTCTGCTGCAGGCTTCTATGATGACTACCATGAAGGCAAAGACCCGGCTGGTATATCCACTCAAGATCCAATCCTTGCTCAACGCCTAAACCCTGTTGATGGTGGGCGTAAGTTAGCCAATTATATCCGCGTTCTCACCTTAGAAGCACAAACCATTGCACGCGCCTGTGGCAAGAGCAACCTAAATAACTTAGAACCTGAAGACATGGTGGCTTTAACCTTGGAATCTGCTGCCATGGCCAAAGTTCCCCTTGCAGGCACCAGTTGGATTCCAGGGCAGTCATTTTAACTGTGTAAAGAACGCTCCTGATTAAGGCCTCAATAATTTGTGATAAAAGGCAAGATTACATTCAACTTAGCTCTGCTAAGTAATTTATTAAAAGGGGTATGTCATAAATTACAATTTGAGTGCATTGACGATAATTCTCAAGCAGCTCTATTAGGTTTTTTTGAGCCTCTAGGGGCTCATTAATGACCACTATAATTAATGAATGATAACAACTTTACGGGCACGCTGTGGAGTTGTTCTGGCCCATGGGGAATGTTACCTTCAAAGGTTAAACTATCTCCCACCTCTAGGCGATATATATGATTGCCATGGCGGTAGGTAAGAGAGCCTTCGAGTATGTATACAAACTCCTCTCCTGGATGGGAGAATGATGGAAACACCTCTGCAAGATCATCCATGGTTACCAGAAATGGTTCAAAATTGCGCGTACCGCCGCGCTGATAATTCAGCAGGCGATACTCATGGCCCTTATCTGTACCTCGCCTTACAACCTCTAAACCTTCTCCAGACTTGGTAAAATGAGCATCGCCATCAACACGATTATAATTGGTCAATAATTGTGAAATAGGCATGCCAATAGCGTCACATAAGCGATTAAGTGAGTCTAAGCTGGGTGAGACTTGTGCATTTTCAATTTTACTGATCATGCCCTGACTAATGCCAGACATTTGGCACACATCAACGATTTTTAAATCCGCCGCCTTGCGTGCTGATTTAATGGTAAGGCCGATAAACTCGTCTAAGCCAAATTTTTTATTCATAACTATGCATCTCTAGCCTAGTATTGGCAACGATGTAAATTGAGTAACCGCAGTCTACCCTATGTTCAACCTAAAACAACATTTAGCCTAGAGCTTATGCTCAAGCCGTTTGGTGAATCCATTCTTCTACATCGTTATTGGCTTGGCGGTTTTGGTCTACTATTGACTAGCCCTCCAATTACGCTATGCTGCCAGTGGCAGTTGATAGAGGCGCAGCTGACAACTAAAACCTTAATTTAGGTCAAGTAAAAATTTGAGGCACATCTATGACACTGCTTGCTCCAATCGTTGCAGAAGCTGAAACTTTTAAAGCCATCCGGCGCGATATTCATGCTCACCCTGAATTGAGTTACACGGAACACCGTACGGCAAAAATCGTCATTGACCAGCTCACCGCCATGGGTATAGAGGTACATCAAGGTATTGGTGTCACTGGTGTTGTAGGGGTGATCAAAGGTCTTAAAACAGGCGCAGGTATTGCCCTTAGGGCAGACATGGACGCCTTACCGTTACAAGAACGTAATCAATTTGACCATGTGAGCCAGTATGCTGGCAAAATGCATGCCTGTGGCCATGATGGGCACACAGCAACGTTGCTTTGTGCTGCAGGCTACCTAGCAAAACATCGTGATTTTTCTGGCACGATCTATTTGATTTTCCAGCCAGCTGAAGAAGGTGGTGCAGGTGCTAAAGCCATGATGGACGATGGCCTGTTTGAGCGCTTTTCGATCGATGAAATTTATGGTTACCACAATTGGCCTGGTTACTCACAAGGCTCTGTGGGCATAGTAGCAGGACCCATGATGGCTTCGGCCAGCGAGTTTAAAATTAAAGTGGTGGGTAAGGGTGCTCACGCCGCCATGCCTCAACTGGGTGCAGACCCTTTATTGGTGGCCTGTCAGCTGGTGCAAGGGTTGCAATCTATAGTGACTCGTAATATTAATCCGCTAGAATCTGTGGTGTTGTCTGTTACCAAGATTCACTGTGGCGATGCCACTAACATCATTGCCGATGATTGTATGATCCAAGGGACGGTGCGCTGTTTCTCTGAGGAGGTCTTGCAAGCTGTTGAAAAACGCATGGCAAAAATCTCGCAAGACTTGTGCGCAGCTTTTGATTGTGAGGGCCAGTTTGTTTTTGAAAGGGCTTACCCTGCTACCATTAACCATGTGGCTCAAGCGCAATACATGCGAGAGGTTGCAGAAGATTTGTTGGGCCAAGATCAGGTGGTCGATTTTACCCCAACCATGGGTTCCGAGGACTTTAGTTTCTTTTTACAAGAAAAACCAGGCTGTTATTTTGCTTTAGGTAATGGTGACGGTGGTCACCGTGATCAAGGGCATGGTATGGGGCCGTGTACCTTACATAACCCAAATTATGATTTTAACGATGCCTTAATTCCTATTGGCGCGACCCTTTGGGTAAGGTTAGTTGAAGCTCGTTTAGGCAAGGGAGGCATTGTTTGTGAATAAAGTGATGGTATAAATTTTACACTTAGTGTAATATTTTTCATTATGAATTCTAAACACCCAAAGCAACAGGTTGATGCAGAGCAGTTAGATCTTGCTACACGAGCGGCCTGGCTATCGTTTATAGGGGGCTATACGCAAGGTGAGGTAGCTAAGCGCTTAGCTGTATCACCTGTTAAAGCTCATCGGCTCATTCAACTTGCTCAACAACAGGGTATGGTAAAAATCTTCATCGAAGGTGAGCCTGCTCGCTGCGTAGCGTTGGAAGAGCAACTGGCGAAAAAGTTCAGCCTGCGCTCGTGTTTAATTGCTCCTTCAGACCATATAAATGCAGACGATAATGAGGCCAATTTTAATGAAGTTGGCGCTGGTGCTGCACGTTTTTTCTATAATATCCTCAACCAATTACCGCAATCTTCTTGTGTGGGCATTGGTAAAGGTCGCTCGCTTTCAGCGTTGGCAGAAAAACTACCCAAAATAAATCGTGCAGATCTTACGTTTGCTTCTGTTTCTGGTAGTTTTACCCGTAAATTTTCAGCCAACCGACTTGACGTAGTGCAGCAGTTTGTGGAGCGCACTGGGGGTGAAGGTTATTTTATGCCTGTGCCCTACCTAGCCCGTGATGACGAAGAGCATGAAATGTTGATGGCTCAAGCCAGTGTGCAATTTAGTTTAAATTTGGCGCGCAATGCCAATTTGTACGCTGTAGGTATTGGTGGACTCAAAACCAATCACTACCTACATAGTGTAGGTTTAGTCACAGATAATGATTTGGAAGAACTTCGATCAGCAGGGGCCGTGTGTGACTTGATAGGTAGTTTCTACGACATAATGGGCAAGCTTGTAGATCACCCACTCAACGGCCATGGTTTGGGCATTAACGCTGCAGAAATGGCTGGTAAGCGTGTGGTGGCTGTGGCTGGTGGCTTAGGTAAGGAACTGGCCTTGCTTGGAGCATTGCGCTCTGGTTTAGTCACAGACTTGGTAATGGGTGAAGTGACTGCTGAAAAATTAGTTTCCTTGATGGAGTTTAAGTAAATGGCAACACAAGTGCCTACACAGACACCTGGACAAGTACCTATCAGTTTGGTTAGACCCGCTGATCAGTCCATTGGTGCGGGAGATGCTCGCCATGCAGTCGAGCATGGTGGTCTATTGCGCAATCCTGGCATGGCGTTAGATTTACAACAGCTTGATAAAATTAGGGTTAATAAAAGTGCTATTGAGCGACGTTGTGCAGGTTACGGCGCCCGCCGCAGTATCAAAAAGCAACAGCAGGCGGCTTGGTTACTTAAGGCCATTAGCTTAATAGACCTTACAACACTGTCGGGTGACGATACACAAGACCGTGTTAAGCGTTTGTGCAGCAAGGCAAAAAAACCTGTTGGTACGGATTTACAGCGGCGTTTAGGTATTGAGTCACTAAATCTATCTACTGCTGCCGTTTGTGTGTACCACGAAATGCTTGGTGCGGCGTTCTCAAGTCTTGAAGGTACTGGTATTCACTTAGCCGCCGTTTCCACTGGATTCCCTGCTGGTCTGTCTCCATTGCCGCTACGCATTGCCGAAATCGAATACTCTGTAGCTGCTGGAGCTGATGAAATTGATATTGTTATTAGTCGTAGGCATGTTTTAGAAGGCAATTGGCAATCCTTGTACGATGAAGTTAAAGCCTTCCGCAAGGCGTGTGGTTCAGCCCATTTAAAAACTATTTTAGCGACTGGAGAGTTAGGTAATCTGGCCAACGTTGCCAAAGCATCAATGGTTTGTATGATGGCTGGGGCAGATTTTATTAAAACCTCTACTGGTAAAGAGACTGAAAATGCCACTTTGCCGGTCAGTTTGGTGATGGTGCGAATGATCCGAGAATATTACCAGCTCACGGGTTTTTATATTGGTTTTAAGCCTGCAGGTGGCGTGAGTGATAGTAAAACAGCATTGCTCTACATGACCATGATGCAAGAAGAGTTGGGTCGTCGTTGGTTAGAAGCAGATTTGTTTCGTTTTGGTGCCTCAAGCTTGCTGGGAGATATAGAACGCCAGCTAGATCATTATGACAGTGGCTACTACTCAACAGCTTATCGACACGCTTTGGCGTAAATCAGGCATAGGATTTTTACCATGACAAAGACGACATTAGCGCAAGATTTTCAACAGCTTAATTACAGCCAGGCCCTAGAAAGTGATAAGGAAGCGCAGGCGTGGTTGGAGCAAAATGAGCGTCGCTTTGGCCACTACATTGATGGCGCTTTTGTTGGTCAGGCAGATGCTACCCTAGTTGACGTTTATAACCCCGCCACCTCAGAGGTGTTGGCGCAGATCGAGGTAGCAACCAGCAAACAAATAGATTTAGCTATCGCTAGTGCTCGTAAAGCCCAACCAAGCTGGTGGGCCTTGGGAGGACTTGGTCGTGCAAAAATACTTTATGCGTTGGCACGTAATTTACAAAAGTATGCTCGCTTAGCAGCTGTTTTAGAAACTATGGACAATGGTAAGCCTATCCGAGAAAGTAGAGATGCGGATATTCCTCTTGCTATTCGTCATTTTTATCACCACGCTGGCTGGGCAAAATTACAAGCTCAAGAGTTTCCAAACCATGGCCCAGTGGGCGTAGCCGCGCAGATTATTCCTTGGAATTTCCCTTTATTGATGTTGTCATGGAAGGTAGCTCCTGCCATCGCTATGGGTAATACCATTGTTATTAAACCTGCTGAACAAACGCCCTTAACGGCAATGTTGTTTGCCCAGCTTTGCCATGATTCCGGTGTGCCTAATGGTGTGGTGAATATTATTAACGGTGCTGGCGAAACAGGTGCAACCCTTGCTGCCCATCAAGGTGTAGACAAGGTTGCCTTTACTGGGTCTACGGCTGTGGGCCGAGCAATTCGTCTAGCTACAGCTGGCCAAGGTAAAAAGTTAACCTTGGAATTGGGTGGCAAGTCGGCCTTTATTGTTTTTGAAGATGCTGATTTAGATGCTGCTGTTGAAGGCTTGGTAGACTCGATTTGGTTTAACCAAGGCGAGGTTTGCTGTGCTGGCTCGCGATTGCTGGTACAAGCACCAGTAGCGCAGGAGTTACACGCCAAACTAAAACAGCGTATGCAGCAGTTGCGCACAGGCTCGCCACTGGACAAATCTATAGATGTGGGTAGTTTAGTGAGCCAGCAGCAATTTAATCGAGTGAGCCAGTTGGTGACCCAAGGTTTGCAAGCTGGTGGTGAGCTATTTCAAGCGCATGCTCAAGACGCGACACAAAACTATTACCCTCCCACTTTGGTAACGGATGTTGATGCTAGTCATCCGCTGGTGCAAGAAGAAATATTTGGTCCTGTACTGGTCTCTATGACCTTCCGCACACAAGCCGAGGCTTTGGCTTTGGCGAACAATAGCCGCTATGGTTTAGCAGCTAGTGTTTGGAGTGAAAATATCAATCGTGCCATGGATGTGGCACCTAAAATCAAAGCCGGCGTGGTCTGGATAAACAACCACAATCAATTTGACGCATCCTGCGGTTTTGGTGGTGTTAAGGAATCTGGTTTTGGGCGAGAGGGTGGCAAAGAAGGTTTATACGAATACTTAGCACCCACTGGACTAACAGCGCTGGATACGGCCACTGCACCAGCCTTTACCGCTAATGCATCTGCGCAATCAATGCTTAATGCCTCAGCCATTGACCGTACATTAAAGTTCTATGTGGCTGGCAAACAGGTAAGGCCAGACTCGGGCCATAGCCAAGCCTGTTACAACAAGGATGGTAGTGTAGCCGCTATGGTTGGTATCGGCGGTCGTAAGGATATCCGTAATGCAGTATCGGGTGCATTAAAGGCGTCTTCGTGGACGCAGCAAACGGCCCATGGGCGTGCCCAGGTGATTTACTTTTTAGCAGAAAATCTATCACAACGAGAAAGTGAGTGGCTTGAACGATTACAAAAGGTCTGTGGCTATAGTCAAAGCCAAGCTCAGGCGGAGTTTGATGGGGCGATTTCCTGTCTCTTTACCTACGCTGCATGGGCAGACAAATACGATGGTGCGGTGCACAATGCGCCGTATCGTGGAGTCACCTTAGCTTTGCCTGAAGCTGTGGGAGTTATAGGATTAATTACCCCTACGAATCAACCGCTTATTTCCACCATTGCAATTATGGCACCGGCCATTGCCATGGGGAATAGGGTGGTATTGATAGCGAGTGAAAGTTACCCAAGTATTGCGCTAGAACTAGTGCAGGTGCTGGAAACTTCTGATATCCCTGCTGGTGTTGTTAATATAGTGGCTGGCCCAAAAGCGGACCTTGCCAACCACTTAGCAGGTCATGGCGAAGTTGATGCCATGTGGTGTTGGGCGGATGCCAGTATTAACAAACACGCTGAGCAGGCCAGTGTTACAGATTTAAAACGCATGTGGACTCATTTGGAAACGGACCGAGATTGGCTTGATCCGCAACAGAGTGAAGGTTTGGAGTTTTTACACCAAGCTACACAAGTGAAAAATATTTGGACGCCATACGGCGACTAATTAAAAAGAAGAAACGGCTTAAGCCGATTTAAGTAAACCCAGGAGAATGTAATGAAGTTAAATAAAATCACCATGGCGATCGTGGCTGGCGCAGTTGCATTAACTGCAACCGTTGCCCAAGCAGACGTTAAACCAGCTGTTGTATATGACAAAGCCGGTAAGTTCGACAAGTCATTCAACGAAGCTGTTTTTAACGGCGTTAAACGTTTTACTGCTGATACAGGTATTAGTGTTCGTGAAGTAGAGCCAACTAACGAAGCCCAAGTTGAGCAAGGCCTTAAAAAGCTTGCTAAGCGTGGCAACAGCCCCATTGTTGCTGTAGGTTTCTCTTCAGCTAACGCTGTAAGTGCTGCAGCTCAGGCATACCCAGATACCAAGTTCAGATCGGAAGAGCG
>CAJIZL010000022.1 GCA_905182035.1 Oceanospirillaceae bacterium ASP10-02a
TCGTGTCCCACTTGTTGGTCGGGTTGACCTCTGTTGCTGAACTGGTTTTTATATAGTAAACCGTCGCAATGTGAGGGTTACCTAGTGAGTCAAAGACCGTGATTGACGTTGACTTGTTGAACGTGTCACTGTCATTTCGGTCAAAAGCGTATGGGTTATCGGTCGTGTAAGTCGAAGACTCAGGCAATATTAATGCACCGGCTGGCAAGTTTAGACCCAATTCAATTTGTGATGAGGGTTGCGGTAAGCCGGCAGTTGAGGGCAACTGCAGAGATTTAGCAGAACCCAAACCTGTCGCAATTACCGAGCCGTCATCGTTTACCGGGAAGGTTTGTAGGTACTGACCAGAGGAGTCAACTACATACCGGTCGTTGTTTACACTAAAAGAACCTGCTCGTGTGTACACTGTTTGGTTAGATGTTTGGCTTGGCTTTAAGGCAAAGAAACCCTGGCCAGAAATCGCCAAGTCTAAGGAGTTAGTAGAGAACTCAATGTTACCCTGACTAAACTGCTGGTTTACTTTCTTCAAAAGCACACCCTGGCCGATGGCGCTAGACGCGTTTTCCAAGGGTGAGGTAGCAAATATGTCACCAAACTCAGCACGGGATTTCTTAAAACCCACAGTACCTACGTTGGATACGTTGTTTGATGTGATACCTAATTGTGCTTGCGCCGCGTTTAGGCCTGTTAGTGAAGTATAGAATGACATAAGTCGATCCCCTTTTAGTTACTATTAATTACTATTAATTACTATTAATTACTTTTAGTTAATTACATTTAAGTGACGCTAACTGCCTACTGGCTGATGCGCTTAACACTGTCAAAACTGACATTACCTTGCCCAGAGACATTGAGTGTGACCTCACCACCCTTGAGCTGAATACTATTTACTGTGCCATACACCTGCATTGGCGGTACCGTGGTTACGCCATCTCTTACGGCGGAGGCGCTCAGGTAATAGCTCCCTTCAGGTGCTACGGTGCCGTCATGCTTGATGCCATCCCAGGCAAATTCTTGGGAGCCAGCCATTTTTGAACCTAGCCCTAAGCTGGTCATTACTTCACCACTTTCAGACTTAATATCAATGCGAAGGTCGTTAGCTGCCATCGTAAGATCTATGGCGCCACCAAGTTTTCCACCTTTTAGTTGCGCCCAGTTACCATCTACCAGTGCTTGTTTACCAATCATGGAAGCATTGTTACTCAACTGCTGCCCCTGGTAGATACCCACTAGATTGTCGACGGATTCACCCATTTCGGTGATGCCTTGCACGGTAGAAAACTGTGCCATCTGGCCCATGAATTCACCATTATCCATGGGCTTCATTGGGTCCTGGTTTTGCAACTGGGTCATGAGCAACTTCAAAAAGTCCTCTTGCCCTAACGTCGAGGTGCGTTTAATTTCTTTTTGTTGAGTCGATTCCAAGGTCCTAAAACTTTCGGGTACCGAGCTAATTGATGCTGTCATCATTTCCTCCTTACTATGCTTATGCTGGCTACGCTGGCTAAGGCATTACATACCAAGCTGTAACGTGGCCATCATCATTTTCTTGGTGGCGTTCATCACTTCTACGTTGGTTTTGTAGGAACGTGAAACGTTGGTCATATCCACCATTTTTTCAATAGAGTTAACGTTTGACATGAACACATAACCGTCATTACTAGCTGCTGAGTTTTGTGGGTCATAACGCTTAGTATTAGCCAGACCACCAACATGGATACGGTTAACTTTCACACTGGGTTCAAAGTTACTGCTAGTGTGATTTTTCATCACCGTTTTAAAGATTGGGTTTTTGGCTTTGCACACTTCATCCGTTGTAGTACCCAAAACGTCCATGTTGGCTAAGTTAGATGCTGTCATCATTTCCTCCTTACTATGCTTATGCTGGCTAAGCCGGCTAAGGCATTACTTGCCCAGCTGCAACGTGGCCATCATCATTTTTTTGGTGGCGTTCATCACTTCTACGTTGGTTTGGTAGGAGCGTGAGGCGTTGGTCATATCCACCATTTCTTCAATAGAATTCACGTTAGACATAAACACGTAACCGTCATCATTAGCTGCTGGGTTTTGTGGGTCATAACGCTTGGTGTTAGCCCGATCGCTAACATGGATGCCGTTAACTTTCACACTGGCTTCAAAGTTACTGTTAGTGTGAGTCTCCATTACTGTTTTAAAAATCGGTTTTTTGGCTCTGTAAGCTTCTTCTGATGTAGTACCCACAACGTCCATGTTGGCTAAGTTACTGGCAGTGGTGTTCATGCGTACCATCTGCGCGGTCATGGCCGAACTGGAAATCTTTAAGGCTGTTAACATTGACATTGTGCTGTCCTCTTTTGGTTTACGATGAGTGGGCTAGGTTTGGCTTATTCGCCACGCAAAGCACTCATGACACCTTTAATTCGGTTATTCAAGAAAGTATTGGTGGCCTGGTAACGCATCGAGTTTTCTGTAAACAGGCTGTTTTCTGTGTTAACTTCCACTGTGTTGCCATCTAAAGAGGCACTGCTGGGCATGCGGTACTTAATCATGCTGTCGCCCTGCAGCGCCTGGTAGTTACTCACGCCAATATGACGACCGTGGCTAGTGCGCATGTTATTACTTTCCGTGGTAGCCATTACGCTGCTAAAATCTATATCACGAGCCTTATAGTTAGGTGTATCTACGTTGGCAATGTTCGAAGCCAATACGCCAATGCGCTGTTCGCGCAGCTTTAAAGCGGTGGCGTGAATGCCTAGTGGGTTTTGTAAAATGCTCATAATCGCTCGCTACTTTTGTTAACTGTTTAGAGGCCTGAAAATGCCTGCTACACACTCACTAAAGCAACGATTATGCCAATATTAAAAAGTTGTTATTTTTCATAATGTTAGAAATTATTTTATGACAGATTTAGTACCAAAAAACAACAAGCGGCAAGGCCTTGCCACCCAGTTAATGCAGCCCAAGTGGATGCCATTGATGGCCTGCTTGTGGCTGATTACCACGGCAACTCAAGCCGCACAATGGCAGGCCCATCAAGACATCTACCAAGCAATTAATCAATTCTCACAACAGGAGTTGGGTGGCCATGCACGCATTACTCAGCTCGACGAGCGCAGCCGTTACCACCTGTGTAAAACCCCACTGCAGGTGACACTGCCTTTTAACAACCACAAAACCGTAAAGGTGGTTTGCGAAAAAACCCACGGCATAGGGGAACCTAGCTGGTTGTTATATCTATCCATTAATGTACAAACCAACACCCAAGCCTGGCGCTTAGTTAGCCCCATTGCACAACAAGGCACAATTAATGCCAACCAGGTTGTGTTAGTGACCTACACGGGTACCAGCAGCAGTTATATCGGCAGCGAGACCAACCCCACTGGAAAACAAGTTAGGCGCCGGTTAGATGTGGGCCATTGGCTTAGCCCAATAGATTTTATGGATTTACATCTGCTATGGCGCGCGGCAGAGGACATTGCTCAGGGCCAAGTGATCGCCTCAAAACACTTATTGGCTAGCAAAGAATCTACACGCACCACTAGCCCTAATGCCGTTACCAACAAAAACCTATTACTGGGTCAGTTGGCAAAACGTTATATTAAAGCCGGCAAAGTATTGGATCAAAATGACGTAGAAGGCCAACAACATGTGGTCATTAGCAGCCAGGCATTAACCATGGGTAGAGAACTTATCGCCCAAGACCTCACCATGGCATGGGTGCCAGACCACAAACTCAGGCAAGCAGGGTTTAACCACAAAGAAGCGTTAGTCGGCTGGGTGACCAAACGTCATATTGCTAGCGGCACCCCCCTTACCCAAGACATGCTACGCCAAGCTTATCTGGTGACTAAGGGCAGCGAAGTAAGCCTACAAATTAATTTAGACAACTACCAAATCACCAGCCAAGCCGAGGCTTTGTCTAATGGCAATTTGGGTGATAAGATTGAGGTTAAAGTGATTCCTAGCGGCCTAGTTAAGCGTGGTATAGTGATTGCTAAAGGCCATGTTGAGCTTAGCCGTTAAGGTGGCTAGACAGTGTTTTAGTAAAAGTTAAGATTTTTTATGAAAAGAATGCTATTTTGGGCTCAAGTTTTTACCAATTCTGCCGATGACTACTACGTAGTTGGAAAAGTAGGTTAGATTAGGTTAGAGGTGCAACATGAACGACATTAGCAATCAGCATCAGGGGGGGACGACTACCCGAGTAGATAATACTCAGGCTAAGTCTGCTCAAAAAACTCAGGATGTTCAGCAGCAAACACAAACTGCGCAAACCCAACGCGCAACAGAACAAACCAAAGCTGCCCCCAGCCAAGGAGCAGATCAGGCTAAATTCACGCCAGAGTCACAAACTTTGTTACGTATGACTCAAGCAAGTAAAGACGTTAGCGACATTAACCAAAAGAAGGTTGATCGTATTAAACAGGCCCTAGAGAACGGTGAGTTCCCTGTTGATACCGCACGTATTGCTGAAAAAATGACTAGCTTAGAAAAACTAATTCAAGGATAACCCGCGATTGCTGCCACAACTACAAGAAGAATTTGATGGCCACCTGAACCAAGCCGTTATCGATGCACAGCAATTGCAAAGCACCCTTAACCTCGAGTACGAATACCTGAAAAGCAGTGACTTACAAGCTTTTCAGGAACTTCAAGTCCACAAACAGCACGATGTGCAAACCATTCAACTATTTGATGCGCTGCGTAATCAGTTTTGCACTAACGCGGGTATCGACAGAGAAGACAAAAACTTTAGCCGCCACCTACCTAAACCACAACAGGCCCAGTGGCAGCAGTTGTTGGATGTATTGGAGGCCTGTGACAAACTGCACCGCACCAGTGATTTGTTTATGCGCACCAAGCTAGAATCCATCAGTAAAGCCTTAGAAATCCTAGAGCTTAACAGTCCGGTGACCAGCACCAACCTTTACAATAACTTAGGCAATGCCTTCAAGTCTAATATAGGCCGTAGCCTTGATAAGGCTTAGTGGTTAGACTAGCCCCACCTACATTTAAATAGCAGATCGTATTTATGGACATTTACAACACCTTAATGAATGATCCTCAGCTGCCGGTATTTTTAGTGCTAGCGGTGATTGGCCTGTTGGGTTTAGTGACTACCTTAATTACCCTTTTGTTAGAGCGCCAAGGCGCTCAGCAGTTACAGCGGCGCCTCACAGATCTAGGCCACCAGCTTATAGAACAGCAAGAAGACTACAACAAACTAGAAAAACTACAGTTTTTAGGCGCTCAACGCCAACAGCGCATGGACCAAGTATTACAAGATATCTACGGCTTAATAGAGTCTAACAGCCAACTGCTAGATCGCATCAAGGACCAACCCAGCCCAAGCAGCACCTTGTCTTCAGAAGTGCCAAGTCAAAGCAATTACGAACACGCCATACGTATGGCCAAAGAAGGCATGTCTGGCGAGAAAATCCAACATGTTTGCGGCCTCACAGAAGGTGAGGTTAGCCTCATCTTAGACCTACACCAATAAGCCTTAATTCAGGCCGTCTTTTCATCCCCAGGCTTCATGCCTTTAAGCCAATAAGTATACACCAACACTTCTGCCACTAAGGTGTACAGCGAGCGCGGTACTTGTTCGTCAATATCAAGTAAGCCTAATAATGCAGTTAGCTCTTCATCTTTTTTGATAGGCACTCCTGCAGCAACCGCAGCATCAATAATCTTTTGCGCTAACTCATCTTTACCTTTGGCCACAACCAAAGGCACTGGGTTATTCCCATATTCTATGGCAATGGCTTGTAATGGCTTTTTCATACGTGAACATCCAGGATAGTATGGGCCGTTTTAGGATTGGTTTTACCCTCAGTTTCTGCTATTGGGCCCACACTCACTTGCTGTAATTGTATGCCGTGAAGCTGTAACGCGCTGTGCAACTGGTGCTTAGAACTATTCACCAAGGGCGCTAGCCACGAAGTATCACTGGCAAAGTGTAAACTAGCCGTTGCCTCACGAGCGGTTATGCCCTGAGTGAGCAGCAAATTTATGTGCAAAGTGCCCAGCTCTGGCCCCTGGTGAGCGAGACTAATAGACCATTGTTTTTGACTACGCTGCTGTTGGTTTTGCTGCAAGGTGATCAACAAGTGTTGCTGCTCAAACCAGGGCATTAACCATTGATAATACAGTTGGCTGTTAAGGAGGGCATCTAGGCTTTTTATTTGGCTTGAATGTAAGGCCTCTAATAACGGCTTAACCTGTTGCTCCAAACCTTCTTCTAATGCCAGCAACTGCAATAACGCTTTAAGATCGTTATAGGCTTTTGCTGGCCCCATCATCGCGCCAGCTAGGGTTTTTGCCTTACCCCGGCTTTCACTAAACAAACCACTCATCAACAGCGCCTTTTGTATATCTAGGGCTTTTGGGGCACTGGGTAGCTGCCAAAATTCTTGCAATAGCGCTGCTAATGCTGATGGCAAGTTAGTGTTGGAAAGGTAGCTAGATAACCATTGCTGCAGCGGTGCAAGGCCATTGGGGCGGTATAACAGGCTACGTAAATATGCACTTTGTTGCGCTAGTAGTGAGTCAGGCAACTGCCCAGAGCGTAACAGCTCTAAACGTGGCGGGCGCAAATCTGGGTCCAACACTTTAAACAACAAGCGCTCCCCAAGGGTATAGGCTGCAGAACTGATGGCTGCACTAAAGATACTACTGGATGTTTCTACCAACAGTCGTGGTTGCAATTGCACCACCACACCTTCTATTATTTGACCCTTGATTAGGGTTATAGACGGCAGTATTGGGCCATTACCAAGGTTAACACCCGGTCTGGCTACGCCACTTGAAGGGGCTAGAGGTTGGGAGCCTTTATCGATCATCTGCCCACCTTTTGCTATATTGGTTAATTATTTGTTAAACTATGTGCATGAACGTAAGCAACGCTACTCCGATTTCACCTGCTGTGCAGCAACCTGCTATTAATCAGGAAGCTAAAGTGCGTGCACAAAATGCCTTCCCTAAGGCAGAAGAAGTCACAGAATCAGCACCGCGTTCAGAAGCACCAGACCAAAGCCGACAAAAAGCCAATTTAGAGGCCTCTTCCTGGCGAACTAGCCAACTCACTATTAGCGCTAAAGCAGAACCCGCTAAAGGGAGTGACGGCTTAAACAGTTACACTGACATACCCATACAACGCACCCAGCAAGCAGCAGCTGCTTATCAAGCCATGGAAAAGCCAGAACAACGCGCCTCTGTCGACGCTATTGTCTAAGCCTTAACATAGCCTTCTGTTATTGTTCTACACCCGCTATATCTAACACCACTTCAACCCTACGGTTACGAGCTCGATCTGCAGCTGATGCATTCTCGTTTAGAGCGGCGGTATCCGCCATGCCTTCAACAGATAAACGCTCCCTAGGAATCTTCATTAAGCTACTTAAAGAGTCAGCCACAGCCGCTGCACGTACTGCTGATAAATCCCAGTTGCTCGGGAATTCACCACCCGGTCTTATTTGGCGGTTATCCGTATGCCCAGTCACAATAACCTGACCCTTATTACTATTAATGGTATCCCTTAGGGCTCTAATCATAGGCAAAGCATCAGGGTTAAGCTCTGCACCACCACCAGGGAAAGCTCCTTTTTCTGTGAGGCGTACAATAATCTTAGTCCCTTCCTGCTCTACTTCAGCTAAACCTTGGGCCACAGCATCTGAAAGGATAGCTTGGAGTTTCGCTACTTCCTGCTTAGCTTGCTCTTCCTGTTGCTCCTGTAATACCTTTTCATCCTGCTGCTGTTGTGATTGTTGATCTTGCACTTTAATGGGAGCATCTGTGGCCTGCTGAGCATCGGCGATCTTTGCGTACAGCTCTACCGTTGCATCAGGCACAAAGCCTTGCTCTTTGTCATGTTCTGCCTCACCAACGCTGCCAGGACCTTTCAGTTCAACCACCACCTCGTTATCTTTAATAGTCACTTCAACCTGACCATTAGCAATTTCTTCTGCTAAGGCGATTTCCACCTTCTCCTTCTCAGCATCAACGTCATAGTCCTTCTTTTTGCTCTCAGTTTTTAATTCCAAATCTTTTTGGGCAGTATCAGTGGTCTGCTGTTTCACCTGCACCAATACAGAAGCTTCTGCAACTGTGGGGCTAAATTCTTGCGATAACAGGCTTGTGCCCTTTGGGGGATCAGGCACCTTAACGTCTTTTTGCACACCAAACGCACTTTTCATGGAACCAGCAATTTGAGTGTATTTGAGGGTTTTCATCTCTGAGAAAGATAAAATTAATACAAAGAACGCCATCAGTAAAGTGGCCATGTCGGCAAAGGTTGCCATCCACAGGGGGGCTCCTTTTTTACAGACGGGGCACTCCTCTTCGTCCTCTTCCTCTACAGGAGGAGCCGCCGCCTCAACAACCTCTTCTGTGCCTTCTTCACCCGCAGTAGTTTCGGGCCCATTGGGATTCTCTTGTTCTTCAGTATTTTCTTCAGTATTTTCTTCGGCCATGATCGTATCTCCTTACGCCACAATCAATTAGGAAGCCGATTCTAACTTAGCACGCACTTTAGGCGACAAATAGCTAAGCAACATACCTTCCATAACCCGTGGGTTACCCCCTTCGGAGATGAAGAGCAGAGATTTAATAATAAGTTCATTGTTAATCGCATCAGCTTCCGAACGTTGCTCCAGCTTTTGCATAATAGGAAAGGCAATCATATTGGCAATAACGGCACCATAGAGTGTGGTTAGCAGGGCTACCGCCATGGCCGGACCAATAGATTTTGGGTCACCCATATTAGCCAACATTTGTACCAAGCCTACCAAGGTACCGATCATCCCCATGGCTGGGGCAAAGTCTCCCCAAGACTCAAATATGGAACCACCCGCTTTAGCTCTTCGGATTGCCATTCCAGCCTCGGTAGAGAGTGCAGATTTAATAGCAGCGCTATCTTGACCATCCACTAACATACCCATACCTTTATTTAGAAACTCATTCTTCACTTCCTGAGATTCCAAAGCAATCATGCCATCTTTACGAGCAATAGTTGCAAGCTCTACCACCTTCTCAATAAGGTCTTCTGGCTTATCCACTTTATCTGCAAACGCTTTGCCAGCAAGGGCGCCCGCACCAATAAAATCACCCAAAGATGAGCGCATCAATACCACAGCCAAAGAGCCCGCGACAACAATAAAAATGGAAGCACCATTAACGAACATACCCATGGGACCACCCATAAGAATGCCAGTGGCAACGATTCCAAAAGCCGCAATAAATCCAATAAGTGTTGCTAAATCCATCTCTCTTATCTCCAACCAGCTTATGACTAATAAATTCTTGAGGGGTAAAGTAGGGTAAATATGCACCCACGAATACTAGAATTCCTATACTATCCACTATTATCGACCAAGTGTAATAAATATTTAGCCTTGTTGTGCTTAAATGCCAAATTTATTCTTCTTGGTTAATACCGTTTAAGTTACCTTATTCTTGGTCGATAGTAGATAACATAAAACGAGGTGGAACTATGAAATTGGTACCTTTTTTTCTTGCCCTTGCGTGTTCACCCTTGAGCCACGGGGTTGTAGACAAAGCACCCAAGTGTGGCGAATATTTCACAACCCATCAAACTGACGGCCATTATCAGCGAATGGACAATGGCTTAGTTCAAGACCCACTCACAGGCCTTACTTGGTTTCGCTGTGGTGCCGGTCAGGTGTGGGGTGATGGACAGTGCCAAGGTGGCCCATTATTACTGCCCTATGAGGATGCAAAAGCTTGGGCTGCATCGCTAGAGTTAGCAGGTTTTGATGATTGGCGAGTACCAGAAATAGACGAAATGAGCAGTTTAGTGGAGGCTGATTGCAAATCACCTTCGATTAATACCCGAGTATTTTCAGGTATAGAACCCGAAGTTTACTGGAGCAATGAATCAAATTTCTGGATTCGATCGATGGCTTGGTCGTTGTTTTTTTATCGCGGCCACTACTTTAGTAAACAAGCAAAGGTTGATTCTTTCCGGTTTATGTTAGTAAGAAACTAACGCTAACCGCTTATAACAACCCTTTATAAGGCGGCTTAAGGCATGTCCTTGGGTTGTGGTGCAGGTTTTGGGGCATAACCCCGGCAGGCATGGCCATCAATACGCATGATCTCTATCATGGGCAATTGACGGGACTTAATCGCAAACAAACGGCAGCCTCTTGGGAATTTTGCTTCCCAAGTAACGTAGAAGTGCTTGCATTGCATACAATCAGGCGTGCTGCTGTTAGTATTCATAGTGGATCAAGGTAAAAAGGAGCCTCGTTATCATGGGTCAGTTTATTCTCGCAGTCACTAATTTTAACCAGTGGACTAGCGGTTTGCCTATTTATTTACAAGTTTTTTTAGGCATGTTGGCATTTTTGTTAACCTGCTCAATAGCTGGTTTCTTAGTCTATGGCTTGCTCCTGCTATTGCAGCGCATGAGTCACTATAGGCCGTTATCTAGCCTTACTGGTGTTTTAGGTTATGCCATTACTTTATGTCTAGGTTGGTTGCTGTACATATTTATACCTTTAACGGTGATCGCCTTAGGTAATCATGAGCAACTGGATGTTAGTTTGCTTACGCAGACTATGGGACCATATTTCGGCCTATTCTTATTACTAAGTTTATCACTTGCCGATGCTTTAGAAGCCAATGGTAGATGGCATCTTAAAGGATTATCATTTCCTGCAAAACTATTTGCTACTGCTATGTGGCTGCTCGCCCTAGGTATTCCAGCAATTAAACACCTCCGTAAGCCACAAGCTACAAACTAGTCTGGTTTCTTTTGCGTAGAAAAACCCAGTAAGTCCAACTGTTCGGGTTGTGGACTTAACTCAGACTCGTGACCCCCATGATCAGCCTCTCCCTGAGGCTCCTCGCTTAGTTGCAACTCTGAATGCTCCACCACAGCACGTTCTGCTTCCAAGGCATCTAGTTCATCAAACTGTTGCTCTCGTTGCACTCGCTTTGCTTCTAGGTCTTCGAGAGATTGCTTAGGCCTGCCATACTCGTCCCACACCCGATAACCCAGCACTGTAAAAAAGAACACCACTACTAGATAACCAAACAAACTAGTGAAGTCGATGTCTTCTAACCAGTGCAGCTTATCGGCATAAAACATAAGCATCACCACCATAACGGCAAAAATCACCACCACGCGCATAGTGCGGCAAAAAGCACAGGGCTTTTTGCCACTTGGATCGCTGTCGCTAATCCTACGCCCCATATTAGTTACCCACCGCCAACGTAGTTAATCATAATGCCCGCTGCAACGGCAGAGCCGATAACACCTGCCACATTAGGGCCCATGGCGTGCATTAACAAAAAGTTTTGGTTATTGGCTTCTAAACCAACCTTGTTAGACACCCGAGCGGCCATTGGCACTGCCGACACACCAGCTGAACCAATCAACGGGTTAATACCGCCACCGGTCAATTTATTCATGGCCTTTGCCATTAATACACCAGAAGCAGTACCAATTGCAAACGCCACCATACCAAGCAACAGGATGCCTAAGGTAGTTAAATCTAAGAATTTATCTGCCGACAGTTTAGAACCCACTGCCAAACCTAAGAAGATAGTCACCACGTTAATGAGCGCATTTTGAGTGGTATCAGATAAACGATCCACTACGCCAGATTCACGCATGAGGTTACCAAAGCAGAACATACCCAATAGAGGCGCAGCATCTGGCAGCATAAAGGCTACAAGGAGCAACAACAGCAATGGGAATACAATTTTTTCAACTTTACCTACAGGGCGTAGTTGCACCATTTTTATCTGGCGCTCTTTTTCTGTGGTTAAGGCACGCATAATAGGCGGCTGAATCAAAGGCACCAAGGCCATGTAAGAATATGAGGCCACGGCAATAGCCCCCAACAAGTCAGGTGCAAGTTTACTGGCCACATAGATGGATGTGGGACCATCGGCACCGCCAATGATACCTATGGCGGCGGCATCGGCTAAGGTAAAGTCCATCACCCCTAAGGTAGTCAAACCCACAGCACCAATGAGCGTTACAAAGATACCAAACTGTGCTGCTGCCCCCAAAAATAGCGTTTTAGGGTTAGCCAGTAGTGGGCCAAAATCCGTCATAGCACCCACACCCATAAAGATGATGAGTGGGAAGGCACCCGTCTCTATACCTACAGAATAGAACATGTAAAGAATGCCACCGGACTCGGCTAAACCTGCTCCAGGAATATTAGCTAATATGCCGCCAAAACCAATAGGGATCAGTAGCAAGGGTTCAAAGTTGCGTTTGATGGCTAAATACAGGAGCAATAAGCCCACAGCCATCATTATGACTTGGCCCGGCTGCACCTGGTAAACGCCAGAGCTGTGCCAAATTTGTAATAACTTGTCCATGAATGATCCGCCTAAACTAAGGTTAACAAGGTATCACCAACGGATACAGAGTCGCCTTCTTTAGCCGTTACAGAACCAACCTGACCGGCCTTACTGGCGCGAATTTCAGTTTCCATCTTCATAGCTTCTAGAATAAATAGTACATCGCCTTCTTGTACCGCTTGGCCAGGTACTGCATGGACCTTCCAAATGTTACCTGCTAAAGGCGCGGTGACCGGCTCTCCACCGGTGATCGGTGCAGCGGCAGAAGCTGGGGTGGCTGTCATGGCCACTTGGGCCAAACCAACGGCAGAAATGTCACCACCCTCTTCTACTTCTACCACGTAGCTTTGGCCATTTACACCAATGGTATAAACGGTAGATCCGCCTGCTACCGCTTTAGGCGTTGTCGCTGCAAGGGCCGACTCTAGCGTAGGCACTGGCTCAAAGGCATCAGGATTATCACGATTTTGTAAGAACTTAAGCCCCACTTGAGGGAATAAAGCGTAGGTTAAAACGTCATCTATTTCACGATCACCTGGTGCCAATTTAATGTTCTTTTCTTGTGCTAGGCCACGTAATTCTGTGGTGAGATTATCCAATTCGTCTTCAATAAGGTCTGCAGGACGGCAGGTAATGGCTTCAGCGCCATCGAGCACGCGGGTTTGCAATTCTTTATTGAACGGTGCCATGGCAGCGCCGTATTCACCTTTCAAAATGCCTGCAGTTTCTTTAGTAATGGTTTTGTATCTTTCACCCGTCAATATATTCAACACAGACTGGGTACCCACAATTTGTGAGGTTGGAGTCACTAGAGGAATAACACCTAAGTCTTCACGTACCCTTGGGATTTCTGCTAGCACTTCATCAAGTCTATCTGCAGCACCTTGCTCTCTAAGCTGGCTTTCCATGTTGGTTAGCATGCCACCTGGCACTTGGGCCACTAGAATGCGGGAGTCTACACCCCTAAGAGAACCTTCCCACTGGGCATATTTTTTACGCACATCGCGGAAGTAAGCTGCCACTTCCTCTAGGGCATTGATGTCTAGTCCTGTATCTCGATCACTGCCTTCAAAAATAGACACCACGGATTCAGTAGGCGAATGACCGTAGGTCATAGACATGGAAGATATAGAGGTGTCAACGTTATCAATACCTGCTTCTGCAGCCTTTAAGATAGCCGCTGTAGATAAGCCTGTGGTGGCATGGCATTGCATGTGCACTGGCATGTTGGTTTCAGCCTTAAGGCGGCTTACCAATTCAAACGCCGTATAAGGGTTCAATAACCCTGCCATGTCTTTAATACAGATGGAGTCGGCGCCCTGGTCTTCAATTTTTTTAGCTAAATCAACCCAATAATCAATATTGTGCAGCGCGCTTAAGGTGTATGAAATGGCACCTTGGGCATGCTTGCCAGTTTCTTTAACAGCGGCAATAGCTGTGGATAAATTGCGAGCATCATTCATGGCGTCAAACACGCGGAACACATCAACACCGTTAATTGCAGCACGCTCTACAAACTTGCGTACTACGTCATCTGCATAGTGGCGGTAACCAAGAATATTTTGGGCGCGAAACAGCATTTGTTGTGGCGTCTTAGGCATGGCCGCCTTAAGGGCGCGTATACGTTGCCACGGATCTTCACCCAAATAACGAATGCATGAATCGAAGGTAGCTCCACCCCATGTTTCTACAGACCAATACCCTATTTCATCTAACTTGGGGGCAATTGGGAGCATGTCGGCCAAGCGCATGCGCGTAGCAAATAGAGACTGATGGGCGTCACGTAGGACGACATCGGTAATACCTAAAGGTTGTTTAATAGCGGTCATGTGTTTACGCCTGTACTAATAATCTAATATGAAAAATAGGGGATGAAGCGGCTATCAATGATGTTGACGATAACGGTGCACTGCTGCGCTTAACACCGCCATTAACTGGGAGTCATTAGCAACTTGCTGCGAAGGTGAGACCATTGTCAAAGGAGCCTTTACCAGCACATCTTCCACAGGTGTAAACCGCAACACAGTAGCAGACATGATTTTGGTGGCAAACACCAATAACGTAAGAAAAGTAAACACAAAGCCCATGCCAAACACCATTAAGGTGAGGCCTTCGAGCATTAAGTCGGATGTTGGCACGGTAGCAGCTCCGGTTTTTTTGCCGCTTGTGGCGGCTTATTTATGCAGCCATGGTGAGGCTGCTTATCATTTCAATCTGACAATTTACCCAGTTGTGGCCAAAGTCGCAAGAATACTCAGTATAAAAACCAATGATTTTACTATCGCCTCCAAAAACGTCAAAAAAATTCAACAACACGACTTCTTTTGCTCAATTTAAACAACAAACTAACTTTTTGGTCGATACACACCCACATTCTCGAAACCCTGATCTTTAATGTGCAACGCATGTAATTGGCTCATTACACCCTTTTCACAATAAAGCAGGTAATTTCGGCTTTGATCAAAACTCAGAAACTGTTTGTTAATTTGGAAAAAAGGCACCGTGACAATGTCTACACCTGGCAGGTTTAGTGGCTTTTTTTGTTGCTCGCCACTGGCCCGTACATCCACTACCACATCATTGGCCTGTAATTGTTGCTTAGACGTGAATGGCCTTTGCTCTTTAAGCTCTTCTGGAATCTTGTCTATACTGGTCACACAGGTTTTTTCTAAGGCTTGTTCAAGCACATCAAAGTTAAAATTTTGCTCTTCTTCCACCACACGTTTTAGTTGTGCCCTTACCGTAGGTCGATCGGAAATCACACCGCAGTATTCAGGCATACACGCGGCAAACTCATAGGCACCAATTTTAGTGGCTAGGTCTATGATGTCTTGTTTGTCGTAGGTAATTAAAGGGCGTAATACTAACCCTTCGGTCACACGATCAATCACACCCAAGTTGGTTAGGGTTTGACTTGACACCTGTGCAATACTTTCCCCAGTAATCATGGCTTCTGCTTTTATTTTAACCGCCACTCGCTCCGCGGCCCTATGCATCATGCGCTTTAGCACCACCCCCATATGAGAATGATCGACGTTTTGTAATATTTCACCCACCACTTCTTCAAACGGTACAGATATAAATTTAACCCGTGCAGAGGAACCAAACTTTTTCCACAAATAATACGAAACCTGCTTTACCCCAGCTTCGTGGGCTGTACCACCTAAATTAAAAAACACAAAATGAGTTTTTGCACCACGCTTCATGGTGAGGTAACTAGCGACGATAGAGTCAAAACCACCAGAAATTAACGACACCACAGGTTCTTGACTACCTTGCGGGTAACCACCAAGGCCATCAATACGGCGCTCCACCACAAACACCGTATCACCCTTCACTTCTAAATTAACCGTCACCTCTGGGGTGTGAAGATCTACTTTTAGCACTTCAGTCTGCTGTAATAAACCAGCACCTATGTATCGCTCCATTTCACTAGAAGTAAAATCATGCTGCCCAGAACGTTTAACACGCACCACGAAACGCTTACCTATTAAGCGCTCTGACCAAACATTCTTGACAATGCCTAGCACCTGATCAAGGTTTTCTAATGGGTATTCTTGCACTTCAATAATATTAGCTATGCCAGGGGTGTCGCCCAACGCCATAACAATTTCTTCGTATAGGGCATCGGCCTCTGGTGGACAATCTATGTCTACACGATCCCATAAACCACGCACCTTGATCTTTGGCTCAATCCGTTGCAGGATGATCTGTAAGTTCGACTGTAACCGCTGGATAAAACGTTTTCTTACGGGACGACTCTTAATAGTGATTTCAGGAAAGAGTTTAACAATGAATTTCATACTGTAGTTTTCAAACAATTAAATAATGGGATCTGCCGCCATTATACCAATGAACAGGAGGCAAGCTCTATGCCCAATACACAAACAATTAACGGCAGCTGTTTATGTGGCCAGATACGTTATAAAGCCGTTGCAGCGCCGTTGTTTCAGGCCCACTGTCATTGTCAGGATTGCCGTAAAAACGGCGGCTCTGCATTTGCAGCCTTGGCGTTTGTGTCTATTGAAACCCTTAGCTGGCAAGGTGAAACTAAAACCTTTAGCCACAGGGCCGATTCTGGCACTATTATGACCAAGCATTTTTGCCCTAACTGTGGCAGCCAACTATTTGGCACTAACAGCACCAGACCAGACCGTATACATATTAAAGTAGGCACTATGGAGGATGCTGCATGGTTTCAACCACAATGTAATGTGTGGGCCAGTAGCCGCCTGCCCTCTACACCCATAAGTCCAGACGTCAAAGACTTTGCTACTATGCCTATAGCGCGAGCCAAAAAATAACTCAACCCGTTGTCATTAAGGCTAATCAGAGATTTTTAAGTCATTTAGCTTCAATATTTCCTATTGGCGAATATTTAATGGTATTTTTCATTTTTACGGTATAAATATCGCATTAGAAACTACACTTAACTACCCTAGAATTTTATCTTAAAATAATTGTTAAGATAATGATATATATAGCTTTAAATATACTATTTCATCTTTCCTTTGGTAGCCTATAGGAAACAAAACAAGTGTTTGCATTTAAACTTCATTCATTGCACTTATAGCATTGACTGCAGTCATGTGATGATGCAAATTGTGCTCATAACCTTAACTGGACCTGCATTATGAGCGAACAAGAACAACCCAACCTCAACGATTACATTGCCCAACAGCGCCAAAAATCTTGTTTCGCAGGTTTTCCTTTAGAGGGCAAACGGGTGATCGATTTATCCAGCGTGGTGGCTGCACCTTACTGTGCAGCCCTACTTGGCGACGCAGGTGCAGAAATCATTAAGGTTGAAAACCCAATGGCGCCAGATGCCCTGCGAGGCTGGGGCACCCATGCAGCAACTGGCATAGAACCTTATCACGCTTACATTGGCAGAAATAAACTACCTATCACCCTTAACCTTAAGTCAGAAGCAGGTAAACAGGCCTTTTTGGATCTGATTCAATCTGCCGATGTGCTTATAGAAAATATGCGCCTAGGGGTTATGGATCGCTTAGGCTTAAGCCACAACGCATTACTAGAACTTAACCCAGGGCTCGTCATTGGCAAGGTATCTGGTTATGGTATGACTGGCCCCCATGCCCACCAGCCAGGTTTTGGCACCTTAGCTGAAGCCTATAGCGGCTTCTCATACCTTAACGGCTATGA
>CAJIZL010000023.1 GCA_905182035.1 Oceanospirillaceae bacterium ASP10-02a
AGCCAAGATCCAATCTATTGGAGGCCGTGTGGAAGACGTGTTTTTTATTACCCTAAGCAATGGCGAGCGCATTATTGACGAAAGCCTGCTGAAAACCCTCAAAAATAATATTTGTAGCGCCTTGGATGAATAAGGCTCACATGACATAATTTTAAACCTCTAAATAGCAAACACACCCGTACTTCTGATATTATCTGGTCTTGGTTTTTAGGGTCACAACACGCCCCTTCTACAAACTCTACGGAAACCCCTGTGACTCAAGTACATATGCATGGCATCAGTAATTGCGACACCATTAAAAAAGCCAAAAAATGGCTCACTGATGCAGGCATTGAGTTTAGTTTTCGGGACTACAAACAACATCCCCCCAGCGTTATAGAGCTTCAAAGCTGGTCGTACCAAGTGGGTTGGGAAGAGTTGCTTAATAAACGCGGCACCACATGGCGCAAGCTGTCAGAAGAACAACAGGACGCTTGCAATGAGACTACTGTTTGTGTGCTTCTCTCAGAGCAACCCAGCATGATAAAACGACCTCTGCTTGTAATACAACGTCAGCAAGATGGGCAACAAATTCAGGCTTTTGTGGGTTTTAAAGCCGGCCAATACGCCACTATTTTTAAACTATAAGTTTTACACATTATTTATTGGAGAGTTCCATGAGCCATTTTAGTTTTGCCTTTGGTGTTGGCAGCCAGTCTAGCCAAGGAGATTGGTTAGAGGTTTTTTACCCACAGCCTGTTTTAAACCCTAGTACTGATTTAGTTACCGCCATTACGGGCGTCTTAGGCAGCCATTTAGCTACCGGTAATCACGCCCTACAAATTAACGCTAAGCAAGCCAGTCAACTTGCTGAAGCTTGCACTATTGCAGGTGAGGCAGACCAGTCCAAATGGTTAACTCAGGCGGCCGATAGTGGCCAGCCCTTGGTCATTACTTTACTAGAGAATGATACTGGCCCACAAAGTACGCCCGAGGTGTACCTCAAACTACAGTTGCTATCTACCGGCCTTAAGCAACCTAACTCGATGGACCTTAACGGTATTTTTGGCCTTTTGCCTAACGTGGCCTGGACTAACGAAGGTGCTATCGCCATTGACGATTTAACTCAACACCAAATGGATGCCCGTTTACGTGGTGAATGGTTACACGTTAACGCCGTAGACAAGTTTCCTCGTATGGCAGATTACGCCGTACCAAAAGGTATTCGTATAGGCGACGCTTCTCGTGTACGTTTAGGCGCCCACGTGGCGGAAGGCACCACAGTGATGCACGAAGGGTTTATTAACTTTAACGCAGGTACTTTGGGCCACGGTATGATTGAAGGACGTATTTCAGCAGGCGTTACCGTAGGCCATAACAGCGACTTAGGCGGTGGTTGTTCTACCATGGGTACGCTATCCGGTGGTGGTAAGATCGTTAACTCAGTGGGTGAGGATAGCCTTATCGGTGCTAATGCTGGCATGGGCATTCCGATTGGCGACCGCTGCATTATTGAAGCCGGTTTGTACATCACTGGTGGTTCAAAGGTCGCCTTATTGGATATCAACAATGAATTGGTGGATACGGTTAAAGCTGCAACCCTCGCCGGTAAACCAGACCTTTTGTTCCGTCGTAACTCACTCAATGGTCGCATTGAAGTGAAGCCTAACCGCACCGCCGTAGAACTTAATGCCGACTTACACAGTAACAACTAAGATGGCTCAACCCATGTCTCTGTCACCTACTATCGCTTTAGCCCAAGATCTTATGGCTCGCGCCTCGGTCACACCCGAGGATAAGGGCTGCCAAGAATTAATGATAGCTCGCCTTCAAGCCATTGGTTTTAACGTTGAGCGTATGCCCTTTGGCGACGTGGATAACTTTTGGGCCCGCCGCGGCACAGACAAGCCGGTACTTGCCTTTGCTGGCCATACGGATGTAGTGCCCAGTGGCCCAGTGAATCAATGGCACACCCCCCCGTTTGAACCCACCCTTAAAGACGGCTTCCTCTACGGCCGTGGTGCTGCGGATATGAAAGGCAGTTTAGCGTCATGGGTTGTTGCCCTTGAAGAGTTTGTCGCCTTACACCCTAATCACCGTGGCAGCTTGGCGCTACTCATCACCAGCGACGAAGAAGGCCCCTTTGTTGATGGTACAACCCGTGTGATCGACACTTTGGAGGCCCGTAACGAAAAAATAGATTGGTGCATTGTCGGTGAACCTTCCTCTACCAGCACTTTAGGTGACGTCATTAAGAATGGTCGCCGTGGTTCGTTAACCGCCACTATTACCGCCAAAGGCATTCAAGGCCATGTAGCCTATCCGCACTTAGTAGTTAATCCTATTCATAAAGTTGCACCAGCGTTAGCTGAGCTAGCGTCTACTAAGTGGGATGATGGCAATGAATCTTTCCCTCCAACTAGCTTTCAAATTGCCAATATTAATGGCGGTACTGGTGCATCTAACGTAGTACCTGGCCATGTAGAAGTGATGTGCAACTTTCGTTACTCCACTGAACTTACTGCAGATGAGTTAACAGCTAAGTTAGAAACTATTCTGAATAACCATAAGGTAGATTATGACATTGTGTGGACCTACAACGGCCTGCCCTTCTTAACGAATTCAGGTGCATTGGTAGATGCCTGTCGTGATGCTATTAAAGCCACCACTGGTACTGTCACCGAACTGTCTACAGCTGGCGGCACCTCAGATGGTCGCTTTATAGCGCCAACGGGTGCTCAAGTGGTTGAACTAGGGCCTTGTAATGGCACTATTCACAAACTGAACGAATGCGTAAAGGTGAGTGATTTAGAGGATCTGACACAAGTCTACCTTGGGGTCCTTACCCGCTTAATGGTGCAGGAGTCGTGAACATGACGCAAACTGATATCGAAATTTATATTAAATCTGCCAGCCCAGAAGCTATTAAAGTTTGGTTAGAAACCTGTACATCTAGTCTAGACGTGCAAGGCTCTAGCCCTAAACGTCAGGCCTATTGGGCCACCTTTGCTGGTGCTGGCAACCAACAATCAGAGTTTGAAATAATCGTGCTTAACAAGGTTCAAAGCAACTTTAGTAGTGTTTGGTTTAATACCAAAAGCACCCCCTGGGCTAATGATAAAGCCTGCGCCCAACAAGCCTTTGAACACTTCCAGTCAACTGTGCGTTGTGTCGCTTCTAGCTGGCAAGAAGGCGATGCCCCAGATCAATGGTTAAATATTGATGTCGAGGGCGAAAACACCATTGATTGGCTTTAACTTATAACTCGTGGGCTGACAGTATTCTGCCTACCGCTGATCCAAAACCAATACGATAACCCTGACCTTGGCAGTGTCCTCGCAGGGTTAAGGTATCGCCATCTTCTACAAACTGACGCTCTTCACCATTTGCCAACAGCAAGGGGTTTTGCCCATTCCATGTGAGCTCAAGCAAACTACCTAGAGACTCCTTGGTGCTACCGCTGATAGTGCCAGACCCTAACAAATCTCCTGTTTGCATAGCGCAACCACTACTTGAATGGTGGGCAAGCTGCTGAGCGCTCGACCAATACATGGCCTTGAAGTTGGTTTGGCTAATGGTTTGAGATACGGATGACGATTGGGTTTGAATATCCACCTGCAATTCAACATCGTAGTTACCTGCATGACTTTGGGTAAGGTAAGCTAGGGGTTTAGGCTGCTGCTTTGGGCCATGTACTTTGAAAGGTTCTAACGCTTCTTGAGTTACTACCCAAGGTGAGATAGTCGTAGCAAAGGCTTTAGCCTGAAACGGCCCTAATGGCTGGTATTCCCAAACCTGTATATCACGTGCACTCCAGTCATTAAGCAAAACAAAACCAAATATATTGGCTTGGGCTTGCGCTACGGTGAGCGGAGCACCCATCTCATTCGGAGTGCCCACTATGGCTCCCATTTCGAGCTCAATATCTAGTTTTTGGGTGGGACCAAAATGAGGCTCGCTGGCTGTAGGTGATTTTAGCTGACCTAACGGCCTACGGACATCGGTACCACTCACAACAACAGTACTAGCACGGCCATTGTAACCAATGGGAATATGTAACCAGTTGGGCATAAGGGCATTTTTTGGATCACGGAACATAGTGCCTACATTGGTGGCATGCTCTTTGGAGGCATAAAAATCTGTATAGCCTTCCACCTTAATAGGTAACAATAGGGTCGCGTCAGTTTGCGGCACCAACGCCAGACCCACTTGTTGCTGAATGATTGAATCTTGACTGCTCAAGAGTTTAGACAAATCCCTGCGGCACTTTGTCCACACAGAGTGTCCTTGAGCCATAAACTCGTTGATATCTTCTTGGTCAAATACAATAGCGTTTAAACCTAACAAACCTTCTTGTGCCAATAAATAGAGATCAACAATGTCGTTACCAATGGCCACACCGACGTGTGGTTGATGATTATTGGCAGAGGTAAATACACCAAACGGCAGGTTTTGAATTGGAAAGTTTGCGCCTTCTTTGTTAGCACTTATTACCCAGCTAGTAAGACTTGGATCATGTGTGGCATTGAGCATACAGAAAACCTTTATTGGTGCATCCAGCGCCCATGACTAGGCGCTTTTTTTGTTTCTGCCCATTCATTGAGCATATCCCATTTCACCTCATCCAAACGTTTTTCCATAGTGAGGGTATTGGTATTTAGCGCCAATTCTAAGCGGTGACCACTTGGATCAAAGAAGTAAATTGATTTAAAAATAGTGTGGTTAGTCGGGCCAATGACATTGATTCCATCGGCTTCTAAGGAGGCTTTGGTAGTGAGGAGGTCATCCATTGTTTCCACCTGCAAAGCTAAGTGCTGACACCAGGCAGGTGTGTTTCGGTCTAGCTGCATACTGGGATGAGTTGGCAATTCAAAAAATGCCAATACATTGCCCTGACCTGCATCTAAGAACACATGCATGTAAGGATCGGGCTCTTTAGTCGATGGCACCTCGTTTTCTGCAATGGCTAGAATAAAATCCATGTTTAGGTATTTTCCATACCATTCTACAGTCTGCTTCGCATCCTTACAGCGATACGCCACATGGTGGATCTGTGTTACTTTCATTTTACATTCCTTTTTTCAACAGGGTCATAACCCTCTGAAAGGACTAGATAACTCCGCGATATAGTTGGTCCCGCTCTATGGATTCAAACAACGCTTGGAAGTTACCTTCGCCAAAACCATCACCTTGTTTGCGTTGAATGAATTCAAAAAACACTGGCCCTAACAGTGTTTTGGAAAATATTTGTAATAGTAACTTAGGCTCACCATCACCTGTGCTGCCATCTAGCAGGATGCCTCGGTTTTGTAGTTCGTATGTAGGCTCGCCATGGTCAGGTAAACGCCCCTCTAACATCTCATAATAAGAGTTAGGTGGTGCAGTCATAAAGGGTACTCCTTGGGATTTAAGCCTATCCCAACAAGCCAGCAGGTCGTCACAAATCAAGGCGATGTGTTGAATGCCTTCCCCATTAAATTGCATTAAAAATTCTTCAATTTGACCCGAACCTCCAGCAGCCTCTTCATTTAAGGGAATACGGATTTTGCCATCAGGTGCGGTCATAGCACGGGAAGTAAGGCCAGTATATTCGCCTTTGATGTCAAAATAGTGCAACTCTCTAAAACCAAATAGTTTTTCGTAAAAATCCCCCCAATGCTGCATACGACCACGGTATACGTTATGCGTTAGATGATCAATTTCGAAGAAACCACAGCCTTCTGGGTAGCGATTGACACCTTTGATAAACTCAAAATCGATGTCGTAGATTGACGCTCCTTCGTGGAAGCGATCTATCAAATAGATAGGCGCGCCACCGATACCTTTTATTGCAGGTAAGCGCAGTTCCATCGGTCCTACTGGAATATCAATGGGTTGAGCTCCTAAAGACAAGGCATGTTCATAGGATGCTTTTGCATCGTTTACCCTAAAAGCCATGCCACAGGCTGAAGGCCCATGCTCTTCAGCAAAAAATGCAGCCAAGCTATTAGCCTCATTGTTAATGATGAAGTTGATACCACCCTGACGATAGAGGCTTACATCCTTAGAACGGTGATTAGCCACATGACTAAATCCCATCATTTCAAAAATGGGTTCTAATACGCCTGCTTTTGGCGAAGCAAATTCAACAAACTCAAAACCGCATAGGCCTGCGGGGTTAGCAAATAAATCATTCATTAACAAGTCCTACGGAATTAATATTTGCCATATAGTTACATACGTAACTATATATTACAACGATTTTTGACACCTCCTCGATAAAAACATTGGATAAAGGTTTTGTATATTGCGTTGTTTTATGCAAAAGTCAGCCTTTGGTTTTAGGACATTAATTATGCTTAGCTCTCAGCAACTTCAAGAGTATGACCAACAAGGCTACCTTGTTATCAACGATTTTATATCACCTGCCCAGCGCCAAGTGTTAATGCAGCGTGCAGCAGACCTCATTGAGTCATTTGAACCACCACAAAAGCGCTCCATCTTCACCACCGATGAACAAGAACGCTCTAGTGATGATTACTTTTTAGAATCAGGCAGTGGCATTGGGTTTTTCTTTGAGGAGAAAGCAATTGATAGTGAAGGCCACTTTACAGTGCCCAAACAACAATCCATCAACAAAATAGGCCATGCCCAACACCTGTTAGATCCCGTGTATAAAACCATGGTTAAAGAGTTGGATTTTGCGACTGTGGGCCGAGAACTGGGGATCAAAAAACCACGTGCAATACAGTCTATGCACATCTTTAAACAACCTAGTATTGGCGGTGAGGTAGGCCTACATCAAGACTCTACTTTCTTGTATACAGAGCCTAAAAGTTGTATTGGATTTTGGCTTGCATTAGAAGACGCTACGGTCGAAAACGGCTGTTTACAGGCGTTGCCAGGGGGCCACCACATTGCCCTGAAGCAACGTTTTAAGTTATTAAATAATGGCGGCACCGAATTTGAATGTTTAGACGATAAACCATGGCCCACACGATCATTGGAATTGCTAGAAGTGCCTGCAGGTACGCTCATCATCCTGCATGGTCAACTACCCCACTACAGTGCAGCCAATACCTCAAACCGCTCTCGCCAAGCCTTTACTTTGCATCTGGTAGACGATGCATGTCATTACCCAACCGATAACTGGCTGCAACCTATAGCGTCACTATAATGTGAGTACGCGCAGGCCTAAACCCAACAATATGACGCCACTAATCTTATCGATGGTGGCCGATTTTGACTGCAACTTTTCAAGCACTTTCGATTGAGATAAAGCCAGCGCCACAATGATATACCAAACGGCATCAATTACTGCAGCCGTGCCCGTCATAATAAGTTTGTCTGCCATAACCAACTCAGCAGAAACAAACTGAGAGAATAGTGCGATAAAGAAAAATGCCAGCTTTGGGTTCAGTAGAGACACCATTAATCCATCTCTAGCCGCTTCGCTCATAGGCGCTATAATAGGTTCTACTTGCAAGGGGCCAGTACCTTTTGAGCGCAATGCTTTGATGCCCATCCACATCAAATACATGGCCCCAGCGTAAGTAAGCAGCTTATAAATGAGTGGCCATTCCACCACCAGTATCGCTAGGCCCCATACCGTGAGCAAAGCCCATAAGGCTACACCTGCTGCATGACTAACAGCTGTAGCCATACCGTGGGCGCGGCCATTACTAATAGTATGCCTTAACACCACTGCTAAACTTGGCCCAGGCGACATAGCACCTAAACAGCAAATTGCTACCAGTGAAAACCATGTAGTCAGTGTCATATATTGACCTTAATCATCTGCTATGAGGCGTTTTCCTAGCGTCTTTGAAGCATCTAGGGCATACCCACGGTTGCCATAGAACTCCAATACGGCAACATTGGTATCGCGCACAAAGAGATTTATTTTAGGGCATTCTAGGGCTAATAAAAAGGTCTCGCAGTGATTCATTAATAAACACCCTAGACCCTGTGCCTGATAGTGTGGATGAACTGCTAAATAATACACACTACCGCGGTGACCGTCATAACCTACCATAACACTGCCAATGAGTTTGCTTTCATCATGGATAACGAACAACCCACCCACACAGTCTTTAAGCTTACGGTTAATGTCTTTAATGGGGTCGTTCCATGGTTTGACTAGATCGCAGGTTTGCCACAAGGCCACTAAGGCTGCACTATCTTTAGCATCAAACGTTTCTACAACAAAGGTATCTAGCATCAACGTTTACTTAACCAAACTAACAAGTCGCTAATGACTTGTTGTTTGTTTGGCTCATTGAACATTTCGTGACGACCACTGGGGTACAAACAGCAATCTACCTGTTTTGATCCGGCCCGTTGCAGCGCCTTTTGCAATGCAATAACTCCTTTGCCCTGCTTGCCGACGGGGTCTTTATCACCAGCAAATAGATAGATGGGTAAATCATTATTTATTTGCGCCATAGCATCAGGCTCAGACAGTTCAGCTAGGCCGTTCATAAAGTCAAACCAGAACTGGTTACTAATACTGTGACCTGCTAGCGGGTCGGCAATGTATGCATCCACCACTGTCGGATCTGAACTTATCCAATCTTTAGGGGTGCGGACAGGTTTGAAATTGTTATTAAAGCGGCCGAAAGATAATTGTTCTAGCAGTTTGCTTTTACCCAATGGCCCTTGGCGCCATCTCTCAAATGAGGCAATTACAGACCCTATACGAAACAACCAAGGCGGGCTGTAATTAGACCCCGAAAGTACTAACCCTTGAAGTTGCTTGGAGAACTTTTTGGCATATCGCTGCACCACCCTTGTGGCTAAAAAAGACCCCATACTGTGGCCTAGGATGGTGAGGGGTTGGGGCCACCTTTGCTGAAGATGTGTAACAATTTCAGCCTGATCCGACACCATTTTATGCCAACCGTTTTGATTCGCTACGTGGCCAAGACTAATAATGCCTTTACCGGTGAGTCCATGCCCCCGATGATCATCAGCACTAACATTAAAGCCCACATTATTCAGCTCTTTTGCCACATGGTCATAGCGCCAACCATGCTCACTCATGCCGTGTATGATGTGCACCCAACCCTTAGCATCATTAACTGGCCACAGGTGAACCTGCAGAGTAATCTGATCATCCTCGGTGAGGATCTGTATAACCTGATGATGCGTCTCTGACATCAACATAACCTATAGCAAATGAGCAATAGCGCTTATTAAAGAGCAAACGGCTCTAGTGTGCAAATAAGGAATCCCTAGTCGGCATTAAAATCGAAGGCAAAGAGCTCACGACTCCAACATCCCGCGCGGGTTAAATCCAATGCCAAAAGCCCATCACCATAACCCAGTTGAGCCAACACGTGGGAGTCTAACTCATCAGTAATAGAGGTTTGTGACAATGCTAAACGTTGTTTAAAGTTATCACTCTTAAAAGTAAATTGCTGAGCTTCTTGGTCGTATACACATGCGAGGTGTTTACACGGCTGCAGAACCTGCAGCTCATCTTCTTGGGGAGTGCCACAGGCAGGGCAACATAATGCTGCCACTGATGCAGCTTGGTAAACTGAGGCATAAGATACGCGGGGTGTTAGAAAGGCATTAGATAAGTTCATAAGGCAGGCTTCCATGAATTAATTTCAATAATGTAACTATAGTACAAGCCTTTACTGCCTTGCTGGGTGAAGTTTTCGACCTAAACATGAGCCAAACTCATGCAATCCAATTAATTGCACAAAAAACAGTATGGCCCCATAATAGGTTCAAGTTTTGCCGATTATTTGAATAATTAAGGAAAAGTGAACATGAAAATATTAAGCCAAGCGTTAACAGCAACTGCCATGGCAGTTTGTTTAGTCATACCTGCCACAAGTATGGCGGCAGGTAGTCAAGTCACTGCTGGTGTTAATTCAGCCAGCGGAAAAGTCTACGTCAACAGCACTCTTTATACCCTCAGTGGAAACAAAGCACACATTAGCGCAGAAATGGCTATTAATGACAAATTAGGCTTCATGCTGAGTTCCAGCAGTGCTTTAGACGCAGCAAACACGAAAGTTGAATTCATGGACTTCGGTGTACGTTATCGTCTCGGGGAAGACACGTCTACCTATTTCAGCTCCAACAGAACAAAAGTAGGGAGCAATAGTGAAACTTTAATGATGCTGGGAGCTATGCACCACATAAGTACCGGTGAAGCTTCAAGCTTAGCACTCAAGATCGGCACCAGCACTTCCAATATGTTTGACGATTTGGAG
>CAJIZL010000024.1 GCA_905182035.1 Oceanospirillaceae bacterium ASP10-02a
CCAGATCGTGGCCAATTCCGCTGGATCAAAGAAACGCGCTCGCCAGGCAGAAAAACGTCGCAGTCATAACGCAAGCCTGCGCTCCATGGCACGCACATACTTAAAGAAAGTTATCGCTGCTATTGAAACTGGTGACAAAGAAGCTGCCCAAGCCGCGTACGCAACTGCCGTATCTATCATGGACAAGAGTGTCTCTAAAGGCATTTATACCATGAATAAAGCTGCTCGCCATAAGAGTCGTCTAAGTTCAAAAATCAAAGCTTTATAATTTATTATAAGGTTTATAAAAAACCGGCTAAGGCTGGTTTTTTTGTGCCCAAATTAGGCGTACAAAGATCACTTTAGGTAACCTGAGCTTACTTAGCCACCGGCATTTTATCACTCAAACTATTGCCTCAACTCAATTGATTCTTTGCCGCCCAATAGTTCTTCTATACCTTCAGCACCGTTACAGAGTCACTGGCCTAGAGAAGAACTAGGTTGTCGCGATGAATTAGTTCAGGCTCTGCAACATAGCCAAGGGTTGCCTCAATTGCATTACTGGCCAAGCCCATGATTTTGAGGGCTTCAGGAGAGGAGTAATTAACCAGACCACGGGCAATTGTTTGGCCATGAGAATCAAGGATTAGCACCATATCGCCACGAGTAAAATCACCTTTAACTAAGCTTACACCCACAGATAACAAACTCTTACCTTGCTGAGTAAGCACTCTTGCTGCACCGGCATCCAAACGCAACTCACCCTTGGCCTTAAGGTGGCCAGCAAGCCACTGCTTACGAGCTAACAGAGGTTCTTGATCGGGAACAAATAAAGTCCCTAGGCTTTCGCCTTGGCGCAGGCGTTGCAAAACATCAGTAGTGCGCCCGTTAGCAACAATGGTGTTGGCGCCTGAGCGAGCAGCAAGTTTAGCGGCCTGTATTTTTGTAAGCATTCCACCACTGCCTAAACTACCTGCAGATCCACTAGCCATATGGATAAGAGCAGGGTCACCAGCGTGTACTTGCGTCAATAGTTTAGCATCGGCATGCTGCCGAGGATCTTTGTCGCACAAGCCATCTTGATCAGTAAGAATGACCAATAAATCCGCTTCTACTAAATTAGCTACCAAGGCACCCAAAGTATCGTTATCACCGAAACGAATTTCATCCGTGACAACCGTATCATTTTCATTAACCACTGGGATGACGTTATGACTCACCAAGGCACGCAAAGTGCCTCGCGCATTAAGATAACGCTCACGGTGAGTTAAATCATCATGGGTAAGGAGAATTTGTGCGGTGCGCATGCCATGGCGCGAAAAACTTTCTTCATAACATTGCACCAAACCCATTTGCCCAACAGCTGCTGCAGCCTGAAGGTTATGGATTTCTTTTGGACGCTGGGTCCAACCCAAGCGCACCATACCTTCGGCAATAGAACCTGAAGATACCAATACAACTTCTACACCCTGTTGACGTAACTGCGCTAACTGATCAACCCAGCCTGCAATGGCCCGCTTATCCAGGCCTTTACCGTCATCGGTCAGTAACGCACTGCCAATCTTAACCACCCATCGTTGGCCACTCACAGCGACCACATGGCTAGTCATAGGTGTACTCGACTTCAACATCATAGTCGTCGTCATCATAGTCCTCATCGTCAAGATCAGCATTGCCTTGCGCAGCTAGGCGCTGCTGATGACGAGCTAGCTTAAACTGCTGGACCCGTTCACGAGCTTCTTGCTCCAAACGCAACTTCAATTCTTCTTCTTGAGCAGCGTATTCTGGGTCTGCAAGGGTGCGCTCATTACGTTCTTCAATGTAGTCCATGATGTCGCCAGCAAGTTTTAGTGTTCCTTGCTTATTAATGGCAGCAATTTCAAATACTGGGCCTTTCCAGTCCAGCGCATCAACAACAGACTGGCAACGCTCTTGGCGCTCATCGTCTGGCACTAAATCGAGCTTATTAAGTACCAACCAACGCTCACGATCTGCTAACGCCGGGCTAAATTTCTCTAGTTCACGGACAATTATTTTGGCCGATTCTGCTGGAGTAATGTCATCCCAAGGCGCCATGTCTACCAAATGTAATAGCAAACTGGTGCGAGATAAGTGCTTAAGAAATTGAATACCAAGGCCTGCGCCTTCTGCGGCACCTTCGATAAGGCCTGGAATATCAGCTACCACAAAACTACGATGGCGCTGCATGCTCACCACACCAAGGTTAGGTGTAAGGGTGGTAAAAGGATAGTTTGCCACTTTGGGTTTGGCAGCAGACACTGCACGAATAAAGGTGGATTTACCAGCGTTAGGCAACCCCAACAAACCCACGTCAGCTAACACCTTCAGCTCAAAGCGTAGATTACGCTTTTCACCAGGAGAACCGTTAGAGGTTTGGCGAGGAGCGCGGTTTACACTTGACTTAAAACGGGTATTTCCTAAACCGTGGAAACCACCTTGAGCAACTTTCACAACCTGACCCACTTCAGCTAAGTCGGCTAGCACTTCATCCGTATCGCGGTCAACGATAGTGGTCCCAACAGGAACCGTTAGGGTCATGTCTTCGCCAGAACCTCCAGTACAATCACTACCCTTACCAGATTCACCAGACTGAGCCTGGTAGCGTGGCTGAAACCGGTAGTCAACCAAGGTATTGAGAGTCTCATCAGCTTCTACGAAGATACTGCCACCATCACCACCATCACCACCATCCGGGCCACCACGAGGAATGTACTTCTCACGCCGAAAGCTCAAGCAACCATTGCCGCCTTTACCTGCTTCCACAATGACGTTACTTTCGTCAACAAATTTCATACATTCTCCGTACAGCCCAAGCTGCAAGATAAAGGCTCCGCGCCTTGATCAGTAATATTTAAATTGCCACACATCTGACGTCCTGCGTTGTGGCATACCGCTCGTCCTGAGCACAAAAAAGCCCCGCTAGGCGGGGCTCTTTTTAAAGACCCCTAAGGCCTCTTCAGGTTCTTAGCCTTAAGCCGGTACGATAGTAACGAACTTACGGTTTTTAGGACCTTTAACTACAAACTTAACGGTGCCAGTTACTGTAGCAAACAAGGTGTGGTCTTTACCACAGCCTACATTTGTACCAGCGTGGAAGTGAGTTCCACGTTGACGAACTAGAATGTTACCCGCTGCAACAGCTTGACCGCCAAAGCGCTTCACGCCTAAGCGTTTCGACTCTGAATCGCGACCGTTACGAGTACTACCACCTGCTTTCTTATGAGCCATGGGTTATCTCCTTACGATTAGGCACTAATGCCAGTAATCTTAACTTCGGTGAACCACTGACGATGACCCATCTGCTTCATGTGGTGCTTACGACGCTTGAACTTCATGATGCGGACTTTCTTGCCGCGACCGTGAGATACGATCTCTGCAGAAACATTAGCACCTTTAACAACAGGGGCGCCGATCTTCACATCTTCACCGTTGACTACCAAAAGCACACGGTCAAAATCAACGTTAGCGCCGACTTCAATGTTCAGTTTTTCTAGCTTAAGGGTTTCACCCTCTTCTACACGGTGCTGCTTGCCACCGCTTACAATTACTGCGTACATACACTTCTCCAATATGTGCTGATCCGGCTACTAAAAAAAGGCCTGCTGCTAATAGCATTTTAAGGCCCACAAGTGGTTCTTAAAAGTGCCATATGACAGGGAGCAAGTTGGACCAGTCACAGGGGGCGTAATATTACGCTAACTCACACCCATTCACAAGCACATAAGGGCAGTATATTAAGGGTTTTTAGTGGCAGCTTGCAGATACTTAAAGCCATGTAAAAAGCCGTTAGAATACTGCACCTGCACTTGGCGCTTTCCTTGACACTTGAGCTCTAGCTCACTAGCATGGCGCACTTAACTTTCTAACATTCGATTCCGCATAACCTATGCAGGCTACCGACCTATACTCTTCAGTAAGAGACGACTTCACAGCCGTTGATGCTGCCATTATTGAGCACCTTAGCTCACAAGTTCCGCTAGTGGAAAAAATTGGCCAATACATCATAGAAAGCGGTGGTAAGCGCCTACGGCCACTATTAGTATTACTGGCCGCACGGGCCTGTGGTTACCAACAAGACCAACATATCACCCTTGCTGCAGTCGTTGAGTTCATCCACACTGCCACATTACTGCACGATGACGTGGTGGATACTTCTGATCTGCGGCGTGGCAAACCTACCGCTAATAATAAGTGGGGCAACTCCTCTAGCGTGCTCGTGGGGGATTTTTTATATTCTCGCGCCTTTCAAATGTTGGTCTCCATTGGCCAAGTTGATGTCATGGATACCTTATCGAACGCTACTAACGTCATCGCAGAAGGTGAAGTACTACAACTACTTAACGCCAAAAACCCAGACGTAAGCGAAGCCGACTATCTACACGTAATTCTTGGCAAAACAGCCATGCTATTCGAAGCAGCAAGCCATACAGGTGCTCAACTAGCTAAAGCCAACACCGAACAAGCAGACGCCTTGCGACGCTTTGGCCGACATCTTGGTATCGCATTTCAGCTAATAGATGACCTAATGGATTACGCTGGCGACCAAGCCACCATGGGCAAAAATGTAGGTGATGACTTAGCCGAAGGCAAACCCACCTTGCCACTTATTCATGCTATGGCCCATGCCACAGACGATGAACGCAAACTCATTCGCAAAGCTATTAGACAAGGCAGCTGCGAACACATTATCGAAATCCAATCTATTCTCAGCCGCTGTGGTTCCTTGAACTATACCCACGCTAGAGCCTGCCAAGAAACCCAAGACGCCTTAACTTGCCTTGAATCACTTAATGATTCGCCCTATAAAACATCCTTAGCTGATTTATGCACCCTAGCCTTAACCCGACAAAACTAATAATGCTATAATGCTGTTCTAGTTAGTTATTATCCCTAGTTACCAAACAGTACTACCTACAAAGTTACCATACGGAAATATAATCATGAGCAGACCCTCTTCCTTTAACCGTGACGAATTATTGTCCTGCGGCAATGGCGAAATGTTCGGCTTAGGCAATGCACGCCTACCCGTTGGCAACATGCTTATGATGGATCGTATTACTCACATTTCTGAAACTGGGGGCAGTAACGATAAAGGTCAAATTATTGCAGAGTTGGATATTCATCCAGGCCTATGGTTCTTTGATTGCCACTTCCCAACTGATCCAGTAATGCCAGGCTGCCTAGGTTTAGACGCTATGTGGCAGATCGTTGGGTTTTACCTTGGTTGGAAAGGCAACGAAGGCCGCGGCCGTGCTTTAGGTTGTGGCGAAGTTAAGTTTTTTGGCCAAGTGTTACCCACTGCTAAAAAAGTAACCTACAAAATTGATATCACTCGCTGCATTGAGCGCAAATTAGTGATGGGTATTGCCAACGCCAGTATGGAAGTGGATGGCAGAGAAATCTACACCGCCAAAGATTTACGTGTTGGATTGTTTACCAGTACAGACGATTTTTAAGCTATTAATGACGCCTAAGGCACATTATCTAACTGCACATTAACGAGGTCTATTATGCGACGTGTTGTCGTTACCGGATTAGGAATTGTATCTTGCATTGGACACAATCAAGAGGAAGTTTTAGCATCCCTGCAAGCAGGTAAATCAGGTATTAGCTTTCAACCTGAATACCAAGAAATGGGATTCAAAAGCCACATAGCAGGCAGTGTCGATATTGACTTTGCGAGCTTAATTGACCGCAAATTAATGCGTTTTATGGGTGATGCCGCTGCGTACGCCTATTTATCCATGCAACAGGCTATTGCCGACTCTGGCTTAACAGAAGATCAGGTGTCTAACCCGCGTACTGGATTGATTGCTGGCTCTGGCGGCGCCTCTAACGGCAATGTTGTAGAAGCCGCCGATGGCATGCGTGAAAAAGGCCTACGCCGTGTAGGTCCTTACCGGGTTACCCGCACCATGGCCAGCACCGTATCTGCCTGTTTAGCGACACCTTTTAAAATCAAGGGTTGTAACTACTCCATTACTTCTGCCTGTTCCACCAGCGCCCACTGCATTGGCAACGCCATGGAACAGATCCAGCTCAACAAACAAGATGTCGTTTTTGCTGGTGGCGGTGAAGAACTGCACTGGAGCCAAAGTGTGTTGTTTGATGCCATGGGTGCATTGTCTAGCAAGTACAACGAAACACCGACAAAAGCTTCCCGCGCTTACGATGCTCACCGTGATGGATTTGTTATCTCAGGCGGCGGCGGTATGCTAGTACTAGAAGAACTAGAACATGCCAAGGCTCGCGGCGCAAAAATCTATGCAGAACTAGTTGGCTACGGTGCCACTTCAGATGGCTATGATATGGTTTCACCTTCTGGTGAAGGCGCGATGCGCTGTATGCAACAAGCCATGAGCACTATGGACAAACCTATTGATTACATCAATGCCCATGGCACCAGCACACCAGCTGGTGACATACAGGAACTCAAGGCAGTGAAATCTGTATTTGGTGACAGCTGCCCGCCAATTACTTCTACTAAATCACTCACAGGCCACTCTTTGGGCGCTGCAGGTGTGCAAGAAGCGATATACAGCCTGTTAATGCAGGCCAATAACTTTATTGCAGCTTCTGCCAACATAGACGAATTAGATGAAGGTGCCAACGGCATGCCTGTTATTACCAAGAAGCAGAACAATGTGGCATTAACCACTGTAATGTCTAACAGCTTTGGTTTTGGTGGTACTAACGCCAGTTTGGTGTTTACTAAGTACGTTTAAAATAATGGGTTTTAGTTTGCAGTTTGCAGACAACTACAAGCTGCAAACACTGAATCTATTAACTAAGAAATCTCTGCTAAATTCTCTGTCATCCAACCAACCATCTGTTCGTGCATCTCTTTTGTAGGTGCATCAGGGCTAATTGGCTGGCCAATTCTCACTTCAACTTTACCAGCCTGCTTCAGCCATTTGCGCGGTGTAGACAAGCGCCCACTATTTTGCACGATAGGCAGTATTGGCACGCCAGCTTGGTGAGCCAACATGGCAGCCCCTTTGGTGCAGGAGCCTAATCGTCCCGGAGGACAGCGCGTGCCTTCAGGGAAAATAACCACAGAAATACCTGCATTCAAACGCTCACAACCCTGCTGGGAAAGCTGTTTCAGTGCATTGGTTTTGCGTTTACGATCTATGGCAATGGGGTTAAGCATAGCTAAAGCCCAGCCAAAAAATGGAATGTATAACAGTTCACGCTTCAGTACCGTACTTACCGGCAAACCCATGGTCAAAAGATAAAATGTTTCCCAATCACTCTGGTGGTTGCACGCCACAACCAAGGGCTGATCTTTAGGTATATTGTCTAAGCCTTTTATGTCAAAACTCACACCACACGTTATATTCATCCACTGCAGTACGCAGCGATTGCAATAACCAACAAACTTAAATCTAAGACGCCGCTTTACAAGAGGGGAAGTAACCACCAACAGTGTTGAAGCAACAATGGAAATAACGCCTAAACCGATATAAAAGAGTACCGCTCTAATAAATAAAATACGTTTAGCCTCCCGTTACTGGTGGGAAAAATGCCACTTCTGAAGATCTTGACACCACCGTCTCTGCCTTAGCCATGATTTGATCTACTGCAACTAGTAAGGTTTCATTGTTAAGATCGTGAGCCCAATGGGGGTGGGTTTGTATCATACCCTCCAGCAACTGTGACACTGTCACATTAAACTCTATAGAGACCTCAGTACCAGCAACGCCAAGCTGTTCTTTAAGCTGTCCAAAAAAAAGCACCTTAATCATGCATTACCTACCACTGAGGCATCCGCCACCCAATGGCCACTTTTACCACCTTGTTTTTCCATCACTCGTAATCCAGTAATTGTCATACCACGGTCAACGGCTTTACACATATCATAGAGCGTTAGAGCTGCAGTAGAAGCTGCACACAAGGCTTCCATTTCTACACCTGTGCGGCCATTAAGCTTGCACATGGTATCAATGCGAACACGATTCAGTTCCAGTTCTGGCGTCAACTCTACACTGACCTTAGATAACATAAGAGGATGACACAGGGGAATTAAGTCACTGCACTTTTTTGCTGCTTGAATACCCGCTATACGCGCCACGGCCAACACATCGCCTTTTTTATGTTTCCCATGGGTAATTAATGCCAAGGTTGTTGGCAACATTTCCACAAAGGCTTCGGCCCGAGCCACACGGGTGGTGATGTCTTTTTCAGATACATCTACCATGTGAGCATGACCTTGGCTGTCTAAATGAGTCAATTGTGACATAAAGTGGGGTTATCCTTAGCCTGCTACTGCGGCATTAAATTGTTGTTGGCGCAACACTGGATTGACATACATAGCTAGTGCATATTCTTTTTGCTTGACCGTAAGATCTGCAAAGCGCTGTTGCAAGGCATCTATAGATGGATGGGGTTTTCCCATAGTCATTGCATGAGCTGCCATGTTAGTGCCATGCAATTGGTAGTTCTTAGCAATACTTGAATCTATGGCGATGGAAATTTCTTCTGGCGTATTAAACTGACCTTCCAAGGGTTCACCGAAGACAACATGAACTTTACCTTTATAACCCACAATGCCCTTAACAATGCTTTTCATATCTTCAAATTTAGCTTTAACGTATTCACCACTGCTCGCCAAAGCTTCCAATTCACAAGCTTTAGCTTTGTCGCAAGGGTCAAATTCATAGGCAATAGACACGGGTACTATGTGCAAACTGTTAATATAGTCTGCGTAACTTTGGCCTGATTTCTTCTTACTCATATAGAGCATTTTCATCACTGCGGCATCAGTCGCGTCAATCCCATCTTTGGCACGGCCTTCTCGCTGAGCGATCCAAATATTGTGTCCCGCATGTACAGAATGATCGATATAAGTCGACAAATCCATATAGGCTTTCACTTTTTCACGCACTCCAATTGCGGAGCGCTTAACCACAAAACTTTTATTTAAGCGCATAATGTCGCTTACATAAGGTTTTTGCAAAAGATTATCACCAATAGCTACACGAGCTGTTTCCAAACCTTGTTGATCTAAACCATAACTCACCAAGGCCGGGTCCATAGTGATATCTCGGTGGTTAGAGATAAACAAATAACCTCTACCTGGTTGTAGTTTATCCAGTCCACTATAGGTTAATTTCGACACGGTACGCCTAAGCATTTTCCCCATATATTTGGCTATCATCTTTTGCCATGAAGCCACATCTGTAACGTGCCTAAATTCTCGCTTGAGCGCCCATTGGATGAGAGGATTTAAAGCAGGGCCCAAAAGTGCTTTTAAACGAGGAAATTTAAAGCGCCCCAATACATCCAGCAGCTCTTTGTTATTCACAAGTGCATCTATTACCGGCCTAACTTCTTCGTCGTTATAGGGTCTAATATCATGAAACGGATCAATGTTGTTGGTCATGTTTATGTAATTCTTATTATCCGCCAGTGGCGTTCATAAATCGGAGGATTTGCGGCTTCTCGTGCAAATCAAAATAGTGTTTTTCAGGTTTCAGTGCCATAGATGCAATAATGGCTTGTTTTAAAGGTGCTACTTGCCCAGGCTGGCCACGCAGTATTGGCATAAGATCGACGCTGTGTTCATTGCCTAAACATAACAACAAACGCCCCTCTACAGTCACCCTTACACGGTTACAGTCACCACAAAAGTTATGGCTATGGGGAGAGATAAAACCAATCCGAGTGTCATGATTTGGCATACTGTAGTAGCGTGATGGTCCTGCAGTTTTTTGAGGGTGATGAATTAATGGGTAACGTTGTTCTATGATTTCACGCACATCGTCACTGGAACAATAAGTAATGGCGCGATCATGACTTTCGATTATACCTAGAGGCATTTCCTCGATAAATGCAATATCAATACCTTTATCTCGAGCAAACTCAACCAAGTCGAGCACTTCATCATCGTTACTACCGCGCATCACCACCGCATTAATTTTTATCCGCTCAAAACCTTCTTCAATAGCCGCATTAATACCCTGCAAAACCTGTGGCAATTTTCCAGTGCGCGTCATTACTTTAAACTTGGCTTCATCTAAAGAGTCTAGACTTACATTTAAGCGTTTTACGCCCGCATCTTTAAGGGCTTTGGCATAACGCACTAATTGAGAACCATTGGTGGTGATCAGCAGTTCATCTAGTCCCTCAATGCGGCCTATTTTATGTAAATTATCGACCAAACCTCTACGAACTAGCGGCTCTCCTCCCGTTAAACGGATTCGGTTCACCCCCAACTCCACAAACGCACGGGCAACAAGCTCAATTTCTTCGATACTCATAATGCTTTCGCGAGGCAAAAAAGTCATTTCTTCTGCCATACAATAAACACACCGAAAGTCACAGCGGTCGGTAACGGAAATACGCACGTAATCGACTTGGCGTCCAAAATCGTCTATTAGCTGATGTTGCATAGGTTCACTCTTGGCCACACTGAATGGCCGCTTCAAAATTTAATTACGAGACATTATACCCGCCCTTGCCCATCTCTTCTAACTTAGCCACAAATCTTTTTCGATTACTCCGGATTTTAGTCGTGGTTGGGGGCTGTTAGGAAGGATTATTAATTTATTCTGCAGCCCTAAACACCTGATCGATTACCTTAACAAGCCCAGAGCGCCAGGGTCTCTGACGGATACCAAAAGTGGACAGGATTTTACTACAGTCCAGCACGCTGTAGGCGGGCCGAGGCGCGTTTGCCGGCCACTCAAGACTAGTCACAGCATTAATGGTTTGAGCTTGGGTAACACCATGTTTTTTTGCTGCAGCAAGTATGGCTTCAGCAAAACCTTTCCAAGTAGTTACTTCAGCGCCACTGTAATGATAGGCACCCCAAACATTAATATCACATTCTAACTGTTCAATTATTGCAATAAGTACGCGAGCCACATCGTTGGCATAAGTAGGGCATCCCTGTTGGTCCGAAACAGCTTTTACATAATGATGCTCTTGCAATTGCCGCAGGGTTCTTAATACAAAATTATTACCTTGGGCGCTGAATATCCAACCCACACGAACAATAATGTGTTTGGGACAGTGTTGCTTGATCGCTTGCTCTGCAGCAAGCTTGGCCTCGCCGAAACAATTCACTGGGGCCGTATAAGCGTCTTCTTTGTAAGGCACTCGCTGCTCACCATCAAACACGTAATCAGTCGATAGGTGCAATAATGGCAGATCTAAGCCATGACAGGCCTGAGCTAACACTATGGCTACATCATGATTGGCAACGTGGCTTTTGTGCGGATTGTCTTGAGCCACATCCACCACAGAATCACTTACCGTATTCACCACATAATCCGGCTCGTAACTTGAAATAGCCGCTTGAATAGGTTCCAGTTGCAAGCTAGTGAGTGTACTGTCGTCAAACCAAACCACAGACATTCCTGCGCCCAATGCCCTTGCGCAAAGGGCAGAACCGACTTGGCTAGATGGGCCAGTGACCAGAAGTTTTATATTCCTCATGGTTTATTGGTTGTCCACATAAGCTTGCAGCTGTTGATGTAGTTCGTACTTGCGTCCCACACTACAAAAACTCGCATCAATAGCATTGTATGTAAAGTTAGCTAATTCTTTATGACTTAAGGTGTGAGCGGAGGCTACAGCATTGAAATTGTCGTTCATATAACCACCAAAATAAGCTGGATCATCAGCATTAATACCCACACTAACGCCTTGGCGCAGCAAATCAACGATATTGTGCTGATCCATAGAGTCAAAAACTTTTAGCTTGGTATTCGATAACGGACAGATGGTTAAATGCACCTTTTGCTCAACTAGCCTAGCTACCAATTGAGGGTCGTCAACACAACGCACACCATGATCAATACGGCTCACTTGGAGGATATCTAAAGCATCTATGATATTGCTTGATGGCCCTTCTTCTCCAGCATGGGCAACCGTAAGGTAACCTTGTTCACGGGCAGCAGCAAATACTCTGGCAAACTTTTCTGGCGGGTGGCCCACTTCTGAGGAGTCTAGACCTACAGCAACAATTTTTTCTTTCCACAACTGGGCTTGTTGAAGAGTATCAAAGGCACTTAGTTCATCTAAGTGCCGTAAAAAACACAGAATAAGCTGACTGCTAATACCCAATTCCGCCTCAGCCTTGGCCAACGCTTTAGTGAGGCCTTTCATAACTGTGTCAAAACCGATACCTCTAGCGGTATGGGTTTGTGGATCAAAAAACAACTCTGCATGAAGCACATTATCGGCTTTGCAACGTAGCATATAGGCCCAGGTTAAATCATAAAAATCCCGTTCAGTAATGAGGACCTGTGCTCCCTGATAATAGATATCCAAAAACGACTGCAAGTTAGAAAAATCATACGCTGCACGAACTTCATCCGGGTTAGCAAAGGGAATGTCTATATTATTCCGCTGCGCTAGCTCAAACATTAGTTCAGGTTCTAAGCTGCCTTCAATGTGCAAGTGCAGTTCCACTTTTGGCAAGCCAGCAATAAATTGATACAAAATAGGATTCCAATTAGACTGATATAATATAAGCGCAATTCTATCATTAATTACTCACTTCAAGCAGCTTCAGTAACTATATGCTTGCTTTTCAGCTGCCCATAGATTGCTTAAACTGGCGGCAGTAAATAAGCTCCCAAAATCACAATAATAGGCACGAGAAGCAACCCATGAGCTCGACTAAATCACCGCCAAGCAGCTACCCCAAGAACGGTGGCTGGAAGAGAATGTATACCGCTGCTGTATGTGTATCAGTTCTGTTCTTTATTTATGTTTGGGGTGAATTTATTTATCGTGGTTTTGGTTAATCGTTTATAGCTGTGTAAAAAAACTGTTTATATGCCGGCTTTTTTGTTGCTTGTAGCAGATAACACTAGAACCTAAAGTGTTCTTCATCTAAACCTTGCAAAGTGTCCGCACCTGCTAGCATGGTTGTCGCATGAGCTTGAATACGAGGCAATAAACGCACAAAGAAGAAGCGTGCGGTAAATAGTTTGGCGTTGTAGAAATCTGCTTCAGAAGTGTCTCCAACCAAAGCATCTTGCGCTACCTTTGCTGCTCTGGCAAAAAAGTATGCTTGAGTGACATAACCTGAGTACATTAAGTAATCTACCGAGGCTGCGCCTACTTCATTACGATCTTTTACGGCTGCCATACCAACTTTCACAGTGAGTTCGCCCCATTCTTTGTTAGCTGCGATAAGTGGTTTGATAAATTCAGCCATAGCTTCATTTTCAGCTTCTGCCTTACAGAACTGATGAATTTTCTTGGTAAAGGCTTTGAGGCTTTCACCTTGGGTCATCAGCACTTTGCGTCCTAGTAGGTCTAGGGCTTGAATGCCCGTGGTGCCTTCGTAGATGGTAGAAATTCGTGCATCACGAACAATTTGTTCCATGCCGTGCTCGCGGATATAACCATGGCCACCAAAACACTGCATCCCTAAGTTGGCAGACTCTAAACCGGTTTCGGTCATAAAAGCCTTGGCGATAGGAGTTAGCAATGACAGTAGTATCTCGGCTTCTTTCGCCCCATCACTGTTGGCATTGCGCTTAATTGTGTCATTTAACTGTGACAGGTAATAAACCAACATACGTCCGCCTTCCGCAAAAGATTTGGCTGTTAACAGCATTCTACGTACATCTGGATGCACAATGATTGGGTCTGCAGGCTTTTCTGGCGCTATTGGTCCAGTAAGGGAACGCATTTGTAAGCGCTCTTTGGTGTATTCTAAAGCGCCTTGAAACGCACCTTCAGCTGAACATAACCCTTGTGCCGCGGTACCTATTCGGGCGGTATTCATAAAGGTGAACATGCAATTTAAACCTTTGTTAGCTGGGCCAATAAGGTAGCCTGTAGCGCCATCAAAGTTCATCACACAGGTGGCATTCCCATGGATGCCCATTTTATGTTCTAAAGAGCCACACTTAACTTGGTTGCGGTCACCAAGGCTGCCATCTTTATTAACGTCGAATTTAGGTACGATAAACAATGAAATACCCTTGGTGCCTTGAGGTGCATCTGGTAGACGGGCGAGTACAATATGCACAATGTTATCCACCATGTCGTGTTCACCAGCAGATATAAAGATTTTGGTGCCGGTAATGGCGTAGCTGCCATCTGCTTGAGATTCTGCTTTCGTGCGTAACAAGCCTAAGTCTGTTCCACAATGTGATTCAGTCAAACACATAGTACCGGTCCAGCGGCCTTCAACCAATGGCAATAAATATTGCCGCTTCTGCTCTTCGGTACCATGGGCCTCTATGGTGTTCATAGCGCCGTGGCTTAGCCCAGGATACATGCTCCAAGACCAGTTAGCCGTGCCACTTAGTTCATTAATCATAGTGCCTAAAGATTCTGGCAAGCCTTGGCCACCTAAATCTGTGCTGTGGGAAATTGAAGGCCAACCACCCTCTACAAATTGAGCATAAGCTTCTTTAAATCCGGAAGGCGTAGTTACCTCACCATCATTCCAGCTGCACCCTTGTTCATCACCAGCGGCATTGATTGGCGCGAGTACATTTTCAGAAAACTTAGCAGCCTCTTCAAGAATTGCATCAATCATTTCTGCATCAATGTCTTCTCCACCGGGCAAGGTTTGATAGTGATCAGCCATAGCTAAAACTTCGTGCATTACGAATTGAATGTCACGACGCGGGGCTCGGTAATTAGGCATGATGACTCCATTGTTTTATAGCTTGATAGTATTTTTCAAACAACTGTTTGAAAAATACTCTGTTTAATAGCCTCACGTCAATTCCGAGACTTTATAGTCATTAAAATTAGGCAAATAAAAAAGACTGCCAGCATGCTATCTGGTCAGCGTATTAAGGTGTTATTTAAGCAGAGTTTCAAGGTCTAAATAAGCTTGACAAGCTTCAACCCGTTGAGAGGCTACATTAATCTCAGAAAAATTAGGCACCAAACCTAACATAGGAGCCTGAATGCGATGCTGCAAGGTGGTAACATTAGCGTCCAGTTCGTCCATCTGAGGATCGATACAGTTGGCTACCCAACCAGCAAGTTCTAATCCGTCTCTAGTAATTGCCTCTACTGTTAGTAACGTATGGTTAATACAGCCCAAACGCATGCCTACAACTAAGACCACTGGTATAGAGAGGGCTATAGCAAGATCCGCCAAGGTTTCACGTTCATTCACTGGCACCCGCCACCCACCAGCGCCTTCCACAAGAGTGAGATTTGCGCCTTGCATTAACACGCCACTGGTGAAGCCTGCCAGACGACCTACCTGCATACGCTGGCCCTGTTGTTGAGCAGCAATATGGGGCGCGATAGGTGCCATGAAAGCCACAGGATTCACCTGCTCGTAATACAAAGGTAAGGTGCACTGAGCCAACAATTGCTCAGCGTCATCATTTCTTAAACCATCTTTGGTATCGATACACCCAGCTGCCACTGGTTTAACAGCTGCCGTAGTCAGACCCTGACCGCGGGCTTTTGCTAACAAAGCACAAGCCACCATAGTTTTTCCAGCATCAGTGTCTGTACCCGCTATAAAGTAACGCTTTTTCATCTGCCTCATGTACCCAGCTTGGTTTTAGCCTTTATATAGTAAACTTCGTAAGTGACAGGCAACTGGCCCTCATCATCACGCAAGGATTCGTAGGCTTGCACCATCTTACGCAAACGCCCGACACCCATAAGCCCTTGAGCCGCCTTGGGGTTGTGATTGCTGGCGCCGAGTTGTTTTAAATCCTTTGTGAGCTGCTGTACGGAAAGATATTTAAGTTCAATCATCTCACACTCAATGTCCACTTCTGCAAAGTGGTTTTCGAGCGTATCGCGAAGAGTATCTAACGCCACAAAGTCATTAACGTGTTGATAGTCATCTACTTGGGCCCACGCCCATTTAAGTTGATGTAAGGTTTGGGGGCCAAGGGTAGCACAATGAAAAAAACCATCTTGAGTAAGACAGTTAGCCACGCCAGAAAACACTGCATTAAGATCTTTACACCACTGGATGGCTAAGGAAGAGATCACGAAATTATAGGCCTTAGCACTATCTAACAGAGCATGTGGTAATTGTTGTGCATCACCTAACTGCCAGTTTAGCTTGCTGCTATGGTGTCGGGATTGGGCATAGGCAAGCATGCCTTCAGCAATATCTAACCCAGTCACTTTAGTGACTGCTGCAATATCTGCTAACTGGGCACTAACGTAGCCCGTGCCGCTACCAATATCTAACACTGTGCCAAAGTGAAGGCCGGCGCCTTTGTTTAATAGCTGATCGGCTGCAAGTCGTTGTAAGCCTGCAACCTGATCATAGGTTTTTGCTGCTTGGTTAAAGGCTTGAGCCACTTGCTGCACATCGGGTAAAAACTTCGAGTTAGGCATCACTTGACCACCCCAACATGAAAAAAACGGGCCATCGTGCTGTCGATACCGTCCTCTCCAAGAAAGTAGCCATGGCCACCTGCTACATAATTAACCTGGACATTGTTGGGTAATTCTAATTGATTAACCCATGCACATGGGACCAATTCGTCATCCTCAGCCAGTTGAAGACAACAAGGTTGAGAAATTTGGCAAAAATGTGCCCGCTCGTCCAGTTCTTGCAATAACGTAAGGCCAAAGGCTTTTTTAGCTTGCACAGGCATTAGTCGGATCATTTGGGCCGCCAGCACCTTGGGGTTGGATGAACCCTGTGCCTGTAGGCTGGCAAATCGAAGCAAGGTTTTATTTGCCAGTGTCTGATAGCCTTTTTTAAACTGCATCAACAGATCCCTTGACATTGCTGCTGGCCAATCATCACAAATGATAAATTTAGGATTAACAGCCATTAACATTATGCGCTGTACACGACTATCATTATGGGCCATTCGAATGGCTATTTGCGCGCCTAAGGACCAACCCATTAAGTTATACTGGCTGGGTAAAAGTCGTTTGGTAGCGGCTATCCACTCATCAAGTTGTTCTATACTGTTACGTTCATCTGCCACATAGGTGTCTTGCCCATGTCCGGGCAAATCTAATAGAATTAAATCATAGTTAGACCTCAGCCGTTGCAGCATCTCTTTAGGCCAACAGGTGTTGTCATAACCCCAGCCATGAAGCAATACCAGGGTTGGTTTGTGTGTGTTCAATTTAACGTCTAAAGGATAAATAATTGCATGCGCCATTTAGTCATCCACCGAAGCTAACAAGCCTTGCTGTTGCACCTGAGCTAATGCCTGTAATAGCTGCTGCAGATGACTTTCCGTATGAGCAGCAGACAAGGTAATTCTTAATCGAGCAGTATTTTTAGGGACCGTTGGGGGGCGAATAGCTGTGACCAACAAGCCCATTTCTTTAAGTGCGTGACTCAACTGCAGCGCCACAGCAGATGAACCCACCATAAGTGGCTGAATTGCAGTATCACTCGGCATCAATGGTAACGCTAAGTCTTTTGCCTGCTTTTTAAATACATCAATCAAGTGATCAAGGTGTTGTTGCCGCCAAGCCTCATCCATTAACAACTTTACAGCGGCAAGACTTGCTGCAGCTATGGCGGGAGGCACGGCAGTGGTGTAAATATAATTGCGGGAGAATTGAATTAGACTTTCGATCAATTCGTCACTACCTGCTACAAAAGCGCCATAGCTACCTAGAGCCTTACCTAGGGTTGCCATATAAATCGGGCACTCAAAAGTGGTTAAGCCTTGTGCTAGTGCGCTACCACCACCGTTAGGACCAAGCACACCAAAACCATGGGCATCGTCGATCATCAACCATGCTTGTTGTTCATTACAAAGCTTGCTGAGGGATTTTAGCGGTGCACTATCACCATCCATACTAAATACGGCATCCGTGGCAACCAAATGCCGCCGAGCTTGAGTCTTGCTTAATTGACGCTGTAAGTCGAGCGTATCCTTGTGGCGATAACGCTGGAACTTGGCTGCGCTCAACAGCCCACCATCCAGTAGTGAAGCATGATTCAGGCGATCTTGATAGACCGCGTCTTGGCGGTCTAATAGGCTATTCATCACCCCAATATTGGCCATATACCCACTTGAGAACAATAACGCTCTTGGGCGCTGGGTAACTTTGGCTAAGGTTTCTTCTAGCTCATGATGAAGGTCTGTATGCCCCACCACCAGATGTGAGGCTCCACTACCTAACCCATAGTCTGCACATGCTTTCTGTGCCGCACTAATCAGTTGAGGGTGATTTGCTAAGCCTAAATAATCATTACTACAAAAAGCCAACAACACTTGACCATTTACCTTGAGCTCTGGGGTTTGTGGCCCTGTATGTGAATTTCGGCTGCGGTAAAGGTGATCGAGACGGCACTGATTGAGTTCAGCGCCTAGTGTGTGTTCTAAACTGTGCATTAGAGACTAGCATCAACAAACATTTGCTCCGACTTTGCGTTCTCAATAGCCTGCTCAATTGCACCTCGATGGGCTTCGTCGGAAACATCTTGGCGCTTTTCTGGGCGAATACCTAACTTCACAAATAGCGCTCTATCTTTTTCTGCAGCTGGGTTTTCGGTAGTGAGCAAGCGCTCTCCATAGAAAATTGAATTGGCTCCGGCAAAGAAACACATGGCTTGCATTTGCTCGTTCATTTGTTCCCGGCCAGCAGACAATCGCACGTGGGATTGGGGCATTAATATACGGGCTACTGCTATGGTGCGGATAAAATCAAAGGGCTCAAGGTCTTCGACTTGATCGAGGGGAGTGCCCTCAACTTTGACCAGCATATTGATAGGCACACTTTCTGGGTGCTGGGGCATGTTGACTAATTGCTGTAACAGACCCACACGGTCACGCAGGTTTTCTCCCATACCCACGATGCCACCGGCACAGACTTTCATTCCTACATCACGCACATTGGTTAAAGTATCTAGGCGATCTTGGTAGGTTCTAGTTGTGATAATTGATCCATAAAATTCTGGCGACGTATCAAGGTTATGGTTGTAGTAATCCAAACCTGCTTCAGCCAATTTCTGCGCTTGATCCGGTGCCAACATGCCTAAGGTCATACAGGTTTCAAGACCCATAGCCTTCACTTCCTTAACCATCTCCAAAACGTAAGGCATGTCTTTAGCACGAGGGTTTTTCCACGCTGCACCCATGCAAAAACGGCTGGCCCCTGCTGCTTTTGCCGCCACAGCCTCTTCGATGACTTCTTTCACCTTCATTAATCGTTCAACTTCTAAACCCGTATCGTTGTGGACACTTTGCGGACAATACTTACAGTCTTCAGGACAGGCACCAGTCTTTATCGAAAGCAGAGTACTCACCTGTACTTCATTAGGATCAAAGTGGTCACGGTGAATAGCTTGTGCCTTAAATAGAAGGTCGTTCAGCGGTAGGGCGAATAACTGAGTAATTTCATCTACACCCCAATTATGTCGCTGGCCATTATCGAAATGTGGACTAAACTTAGTCTCTGTGTTGATAGAAGACGTTACAGCAGTGGTTGATGTCATGGAATATCCAGCTTTAAAGTTCAGCACATATTAAAAGGTCAACATTTTTAGTCAACCAATTCACTCAATGAGGTTTACATGTGGTCAATTATAAACCAGCTTAGAGGTGCTATTCAACCACCATGCATGCTTTGCGGCGCACACCCCCACCACCACGACAACTTGTGTGGCCCATGCCTTATTGATATTCCATGGACTAAAAATGCCTGCAACAGGTGTGCTGAGTATATCGAATCTAATGGCTTAGATAGTGCTCAGGTATGTGTCAGCTGTATCCAAGAACCACCTCTTTACAGCAAAACGGTGTGCGCTTTTGATTATCTTGTTCCTATTAAAGGTTTAATTAATCAATTCAAACATCAGCGTAATTTCGCCGCTGGACGTCTGTTAACATCCTGCCTTAGCCAAACCGTTTTCGAAATAATGTCGCAACACCAAACTATTACTCCTGATCTACTAATCCCCGTGCCACTACATAGGCGCAGGTTAAGACAAAGAGGGTTCAACCAAGCACAATTTATTGCCACTGGACTGAGTCAGTCATTGAAGTTAAGGATTAATACAAGGTTATGTCAACGCAGTGCGTATCAAGCACCTCAACAAGGCCAATCTCGTCGGCAACGGTTAAACCAAATGACAGGAATTTTTCAGGTATCACAAGCTGGTGTTGACCAGAAGATCAATAATATTGCCATAGTAGATGATGTCATGACAACAGGGGCCACGGCCCAAGCGTTAAGCAACAGTTTGATTAACGCTTGGGATGGTCCCTTAAACATCCAGGTTTGGTGTGTTGCGAGAGCACAACCACCTGATGTTCAGCTTGAGTGGTAAGGAAACTATTCTTCGACAGAGGATCCTGTATCAGAGGCTTTTTCGTCTTGAATACGTTGGTAAATTTCTTCGCGATGAACTGCAACATCACGAGGAGCATTTACACCAATACGAACTTGGTTACCTTTTACACCCAATACGGTGACTGTGACTTCATCACCAACCATTAGAGTTTCACCAACACGTCGAGTCAAAATTAACACATTAAAGCTCCTTCTTATTGGGCCGATAAACCAACCACAGTTGGTTTTCGAACACCTTAATTATTCCTACACAACTTGCTTTGTAGCGATATAAGTAAAACACTGACCTACACCAATGCCATCCTTACCCAATAATCATAAGTGTAAATGTACTAATCTTCAACTGTTCGAGGCTTATCCATCTCAAAAGTTGAGTGTAAGGCGCGTACAGCAAGCTCCAGGTATTTTTCGTCAATAACCACAGAAATCTTTATTTCTGAGGTCGATATCATTTGGATGTTAATGTTTTCTTTTGCAAGACTCTCGAACATACGGCTTGCAACACCAGCGTGAGAACGCATACCCACTCCAACAATGGAGACTTTTACAATTTTTTCACTGCCAATGGCATCCGTTGCATTAAGGCTTTCTGCTATGCCTTTTAAGATACTTAGGGCTTGATCATAATCATTACGATGAACGGTGAAAGTGAAGTCCGTAAGACCCTCAGCACTAACGTTTTGCAAGATCATATCTACTTCTACATTGGCATCACTGATGGGGCCCAAAATCTTAGAGGCAACTCCTGGCACATCTGGTACGCCAGTAATAGTAAGCTTGGCTTCATCGCGGTTAAATGCTATCCCAGAAATAACAGGTTGTTCCATGGTATCTTCACTCTCAGTTGTAATCAGTGTTCCCGGACCTTCGTGAAAACTATGCAGTACACGAAGGGGAACATTATATTTGCCGGCAAATTCAACAGCACGTATTTGTAATACCTTTGAGCCCAAACTGGCCATTTCCAACATTTCTTCAAAGGTAATTTCTGTAATGCGTTGGGCATTGTCTACGACTCTTGGATCGGTGGTATAAACGCCATCCACATCAGTGTATATTTGGCATTCATCGGCTTTAAGCGCCGCCGCCAGCGCTACGCCAGTAGTATCTGAACCGCCACGACCAAGGGTAGTGATGTTACCTTCGTCGTCGACTCCCTGGAACCCTGCTACCACTACCACACGCCCTTTGTTCAAATCACTACGCATATTGTCTACGTCAATATTTTGAATACGGGCTTTGGTATACGATGAGTCTGTCTGTATTTTAACCTGGCCGCCTGTATATGAGCGCGCAGGGCAATCTTTTTCAGCCAAAGCCATACACAGCAATGCTATAGTGACCTGTTCGCCAGTTGATACCAGGACATCCATTTCACGAGGTAAGGGTTTATCCTGTAGTTCATTAGCCATGCCGATTAGGCGATTAGTTTCTCCACTCATTGCGGATACAACCACCACGATATCATGGCCTTTATCTCTAAAACCTTTCACCTTATCTGCTACTTGCTGGATACGCTCTACTGAACCAACAGAAGTTCCACCAAATTTTTGTACGTACAACGCCATGTTAATTTCCTAATCGCTATCTATGTATTTCGCTACTTTAGCTTGCGTTTAAGGGTAACAACCTTATGCTAGCCTAATAATTCTTGCAACCAGACCTGAGCGCTTTTTAAAGCTTCAGGTAGTTGGTCTGCTTGACCACCGCCTTGAGCCATGTCTGGACGACCGCCGCCTTTACCTGACATGCTAGACGCTGTGTGGCGGATTAAATCTCCAGCCTTTACCCTGCTAGTAAGGTCTTGTGTAACACCCGCTACGATGCTGGCTTTTTCACCTTCTGTGACTGCTAGCATTACCACACCAGACCCAAGCTTATTGCGTAACTGATCCATAGCATCGCGCAAGGATTTTGGTTCTACGCCCTCAAGCCGACTAATCAGTACCTTTATGCCGTTGATATCTTGGGCCTGAGAAATCAAATCAGTACCTTGGGATGCCGCCATCTTGACTTTAAGCTGGTCTAGTTCACGCTCTAACTGCCGATTTTTTTCAATTAAGCTCTGCACCTTATCCGCAACCTGTTCACGGCTCGCTCTAACCAGGCCAGAAACTGCTGCCAGAATTTTACCAGTTGAAGCCAACCATTGACTCGCTGCAGCACCCGTTAGCGCTTCTACACGTCGGACGCCCGCAGCAACTCCTGATTCAGAGGTGATAATAAAGGCACCAATATCACCCGTTCGCTCAACGTGGGTTCCGCCACAGAGTTCCAAGGAAAACACATTGGGTGTCTGTTTTATATGAGTTTCTCCAACAGTGCCTACTGTTCCCATTGTGACCACACGAACATCATCACCGTATTTTTCTCCAAATAACGCCATAGCACCAGCTGCTTTAGCATCATCAATGGCCATAGTTTCAACTGTAACAGGGGTATTGTGGCGAATCTCCTGGTTAACCATTGATTCGATAATAACCAACTGCGCCGCAGTAACAGGCTCTGAGTGAGAGAAGTCAAACCTTAAACGTTCGGGGTCCACTAAAGAACCTTTTTGAGTCACATGGTCACCTAATACTCGACGCATAGCCTCATGGAGTATATGGGTAGCTGAATGATTTTTTGCGGAATCGGCCCGCAAAACAGTATCTACACGGGTTTTCACCTCATCGCCTACACTTAGCTCACCGGCAATCAGTTCACCATGGTGAACGAAATGTTGACCTTGTTTGAGCGTATCAGTCACTTCAATACAACCGCCCTGCCACTCGATAACACCATGGTCTCCGGTCTGGCCACCTGATTCAGCATAAAAAGATGTGCTATCCAAAACTAACTGAAGTTTACCCACCTGGCTTACACTGTCGTTTAGTTCGCCGTCGACAATTAATGCCACAACCTTGCCAGTGTGAGTTAGATTGTCGTATCCTTTGAAATTAGTTTGGCCTGTTAGTTCTAACTTGTGACTATAGTCAACACCAAAGCTGCTTGCTGAGCGAGCACGTAATCGTTGCTGCTCCATTGCATCTTCAAAGCCCTCGATGTCCATTTCTAAGTTTTTTTCACGAGCAATGTCTCCCGTAAGATCTGCAGGAAAACCATAGGTATCATATAATTTAAAAATGGTTTCGCCTGAAATCACATTACCCCTTAGCTTACTTAAGTCTTGCTCAAGAATACGCATCCCTTGATCCAAGGTTTTAACAAATTGAAGCTCTTCTTTGACAATGACTTTTTCAATAGTGGTTTGTGCTAGTGCGAGATCCGGATATGCTTCGCCCATTTCCGTAACAAGAGGAGCAACCAGTTGGTTAAAGAAACTCCCCTGCGCTCCCAGCTTATTACCATGTCGAATTGCACGACGCATGATACGACGCAGAACATAGCCGCGACCTTCATTGGATGGCATCACCCCATCCAAAATCAAAAACGATACTGATCGAATGTGGTCAGCAATAACACGTAAAGACTTGTTTTCTAAGTCCTCTGTGCCTAACACTCTGGCAGTAGCCTTTAGTAGGTGTTGAAACAAGTCAATTTCGTAGTTTGAGTGCACGTTTTGCAGAATCGCTGCAATGCGCTCCAACCCCATACCAGTGTCAATCGATTGTTTTGGTAAAGGCGCCATTTGGCCACTGATATCGCGGTTGTATTGCATGAACACCATATTCCAAATCTCTATATAACGGTCACCATCTTCTTCTGGCGTACCTGGAGGGCCACCCCAAATTCCTTCCCCATGATCATAGAATATTTCAGAACAAGGACCGCAAGGACCAGTGTCGCCCATAGACCAGAAGTTGTCTTCGTCTAGCCGCGAAAACCGTTGCTGATTGATGCCGATTTCCTCAAACCAAATTTTTTCCGCTTCCGCGTCACTATGGTGTACCGTAATCCATAATTTTTCTTCTGGCAGGCCGAGCTCAACGGTTAAAAAGTTCCAGGCAAACTTTATCGCATCTTGCTTAAAATAATCGCCAAAGCTGAAGTTGCCAAGCATCTCAAAGAATGTATGGTGACGAGCGGTGTAACCGACGTTCTCTAAATCATTGTGCTTACCACCAGCACGCACACAACGCTGAGACGTAACGGCACGTTTATAGGAACGTTCTTCATCACCTAGAAAAACGTCTTTGAACTGAACCATACCCGCATTGGTAAATAACAAGGTGGCATCATTGCCAGGAACTAGAGAACTACTAGGCACAATTTCGTGTCCTAATTGTTCATAATAATTAAGGAATGCCTGACGGATAGCCGCGATTTTCATGGTCAGTCTCGCTGTTAACACAAAAGCGTAAGTATATACTGAACCACTAATGGCTTTCGACCATTGCAGGCAATTTACATTCTAAATTAGCTGATTATTAAACATTTTTTAGAATAAATGACCAGACTCACGGGCGCTCGTCCAGTTGCGCATCTAAGGCGTAATAAATATGCTCTTGAGCAAAACCACGCTGATACAAATATCGAGCTTGTTTAGCCCTGTCTTGAGGGCTGGTTGCCACAGCCCAACCACAATGCTTACGCTTTTGTTGCAGCGCATTTTTGCGCCAGTCAAATTGCTGTTCCAGCATTTGTTGGTGCACTAAATTGCGGTCCAAGCCGTATTGAACACCCCATTGATAGAGGCGTGATGGACCAAACCCTGCGTTTGCTTTCGACCGAACCAGCACTTCTGAAAAGCGCAGGTCTGATTGCAAACCTTGCCGCTCAAGTTCATCGAGTAGAAACTCTAAATCAACATTCCAGCCCTTTTCTACCGCCTTAAGGTAAAGTTTTCTCTGGAGCTCATCACGGGATTGCTCACGTCGTGCCAATAAACCGATGGCTTTATGGCGCAAAGATGAAATTTGTTTTTCCACACCCGTTAGCACAACCCTCTTTTCCATAACCTAAAAACTTAACTCGGCAATTTAAAACGTCAGTGGCGTTACCACATCGTCAGCCACTTCTTTGGGCTTAGGAATGCTCAAAAGAGCTTCTCTAATTTGTAATTCAATCTCTTCACCGATCTCAGGGTGATCTAATAAATATTGCGCAGCATTGGCTTTACCTTGACCAATCTTATCGCCCTTATAGGCATACCAGGCACCAGCCTTGTCCACCAATTCTTGTTTAACTCCTAGATCAATAATTTCACCCATACGGTAAATGCCCTTACCATATATGATTTGGAATTCTGCTTGTTTAAAAGGCGACGCTACTTTGTTTTTGACAACTTTAACTCGAGTTTCGTTGCCTACAATCTCATCGCCATTTTTTACCGCGCCAATACGACGAATGTCCAAGCGCACAGAAGAATAAAACTTTAATGCGTTGCCGCCGGTGGTGGTTTCTGGACTGCCAAACATCACGCCGATTTTCATGCGGATTTGATTAATGAATATAACCAAACAGTTAGCATTTTTGATGTTGCCTGTGATTTTACGCATGGCTTGGGACAATAAACGAGCCTGAAGTCCTACATGATGATCGCCCATTTCACCTTCAATTTCTGCCTTAGGTGTCAACGCAGCCACAGAATCAATAATGATTACATCAACGGCATTTGAACGCACTAGCATATCGGTAATTTCAAGGGCTTGTTCACCCGTGTCTGGCTGACTGACCAATAAGTCGTCAACGTTAACTCCCAGTTTTTCTGCATAGCTTGGATCTAATGCGTGCTCAGCATCAACAAAAGCGCAGGTCTTACCAATTTTTTGGGCTTCTGCAATCACCTGTAACGTAAGGGTAGTTTTGCCAGAGGATTCAGGGCCATAAATTTCGCAAATACGCCCAAATGGTAATCCACCTATACCTAACGCAATATCTAGGCCAAGGGAACCTGTGGATACGGACGGCATAGCTTCTCTGGGTTGATCACCCATACGCATCACTGCGCCCTTACCAAATTGGCGTTCGATTTGGCCTAGCGCTGCTTCGAGGGCTTTTTGTTTGTTTGCATCCATGGGGTTCACCTTATTTTTTGGCTTAGAGCCTATGCCTTTGGTCTTTTCAAGGTACTGTAATTACATACAGTAACTGTTTGTATGTACAGTATTAAACCATACCTGAGAAAAAGTGCAAGGCTTAATTCATAATTTGTCTAAAAGCTTGTTTTGATGTTAATGATTGGATCGGCTTGATAGGTGTATTGATTAAAACGGTCCACTGTTTTTTGTACCCTGCACCCCCTACTTTAAATCATCTAATGTATTATGATCTGGGCTCAACTTACCCTCATCTACTCTCACATTATGAATGACGATACCCCTAAGGGTTGGTGCTTGTGTGGTCGTAAGCAAGAGATGTCAACATTGATTGACAACACCCTTCAATGCCATTCGCACGGCGGCACTTTGGATTTCTTTTCGCCCACCATCTAAATGATATAACCGACTCGTTAACTTTTGCTCAGGTCCGCACCAAGCTATCCATACACTGCCCACAGGTTTTTCAGTGGTACCGCCATCCGGTCCTGCGACCCCACTCACCGCCACACAAATATCGACCGCCATGGCTTTGCAACCCCCTACCGCCATCGCCTCAACTACTTCTTTGCTCACGGCCCCTTGAACATCAATGGTTTGGGAGTTCACGCCCAGCAAATGTATTTTTAAATGGTTACTGTAACTAATCACACCACCATTAAACCATCTTGAGCTGCCTGAAAGAGAGGTCAGCAAGGCGCCAATGGCGCCACCCGTGCATGACTCGGCAGTGGCCATTGAGAGGCCCTTATCCATCAGAGCATGAGCCACTTCATTGGCTAAAATTAGGTCCTGCTTTGGGTCTATGATCAACTTATTCTGCATTGTTAAAAGCACCATGATTGCGGAAAAGAAATTGGCCTCAGCGACCAATGGGTAACTATGACCTTAGGTACCACCTCAGTGCAAGTTAAAATGACACAATTACATGGGTTTCTATGGGACTGCATAAACGGTCTGTGGTAGACATCCATGACACCATAAATGCCACAGCCTAGGACTTTATAAAATTGTCTTTGTGTCGATCCCTAAGGATATTTTTTAATACCTTACCCATTGTGTTTCTGGGTAATTCATCAACGAAAAATATATTTTTGGGCCGCTTAAAGGCCGCAATTTTTTGCTGCAAAATATTTTTTATGCCATTTTCGTTTTGACTTGTATCGCCTGTCAGCACCACAACCGCCAACACGCCTTCGCCAAAGTCAGGATGGGGGACACCAATGACTGCGGATTCATAAACACCTTCAACATCATCCAGAATGATTTCTATTTCTTTTGGGTAAACGTTATATCCACCAGAGATAATAAGATCTTTTGAACGGCCCACAATGGATAGGTAGTTGTCGCCGTCCATAGTGCCAAGATCGCCTGTAATAAAGAAACCATCTTCACGGAATTCTTGTTTTGTTTTTTCGGGCATTTGCCAATAACCCTTAAACACATTGGGTCCACGAATTTCAACTGATCCAATTTCACCCTGACCAAGTTGTTGGCCACTATCTGCATCGGTAATACGCACCTCAACGCCAGGAAGAGGCATTCCTACGGTACCTGCACGACGCTCACCTTCATAGGGATTTGAGGTATTCATATTTGTTTCTGTCATGCCATAGCGTTCTAAAATTTCGGCACCTGTGACTGCGCTCCATTGCTTATGAGTCTCTGCCAACAAGGGGGCAGAGCCAGAAATAAATAAACGCATAGGGGCCACTGTTTTTGGGGAGAGATTAGGGGACTCTAACAATCTGACATAAAACGTTGGCACGCCCATTAACACTGTGGCCTTACTCATGAGTGATAAAATAGTCTCACTATTAAAGCGGGGCATAAATAACATAGACGCACCTGCACATAAGGTGACGTTAGTCGCCACAAATAGCCCATGGATATGAAATATAGGCAGGGCGTGAATCAATACATCGTGGCGATCAAAATGCCAACATTGTTGCAGTGCTTGGGCGTTGGAGACCAGATTGTCATGGGTGAGCATGGCACCCTTAGAGCGACCCGTTGTGCCAGAGGTATACAAAAAGGCTGCGAGATCATCTTTAGCCCTCGCCACTTCTTTAAAATTCTCAGTATGGGTGGGTAATGCCTCCATAAGTGTGCCTGTGCCATCGCTTGAAAGGGTCAACACTTTGCTAACACCTGCCTGCGCCGCTAAGCCTTCCAAGGTCGGCGCTGTTTCAGGATCACACACAAATATGAAGGGTTTGGCATCAGCCAAAAAGTATTCAAGTTCTGAGGGGGTATAAGCCGTATTAAGTGGCAGGAAAACACCACCTGCCAATATGGTTCCTAAATACAATTGTATCGACTCAATAGATTTCTCTAGCTGTGCCGCCACACAGTCACCAGGACTTAAACCAACCTTTTGCAAAGCGGCAGCATTTTTTTCAGCTGCACTAAACATTTCGCCGTAAGACAGGGTTCTACCATCAAGCATTTCGGCATAGAGGGTTTCATCTCGTCCCACTGACGCAGATCTTAAATGGTGGCCAAGGTGGTTAGTATCATACATTGACAATATCCTATTAAGTTTCTATTTCAAAAGTCGTTGCACAGTCTCTGAACAGATGATCGTTTTTAGATTGGCAAAGGCCTCATGGGGGTGCTCAATGGAACTGAGGTCATATAGATAATTGACCATCACACCCCAAGAGCTTTCCAATCTGCTTTCGCTTGGGTCAGCCTCGCTATTAATTTGCTCAAGACAGACGCCATTGCCTAAGTGAAACCGTGACACATAGTCGAAGGGACTGCTGTCACTCTTTTTAGCCTTGAGAAGATACCAAGCTGTCAATTTTTCAAGTAATCCGCAATCAACTCCAATGGCATCTTTTGAATTATAAAGTGAGCGTGCAGTTTCCTGAAGTGCTATTGACATTTTACTCAGTTTATTTTTCTCGACTTGCTGGCGCACCCAATGACACATTTCTGGTAAGGGAGATAGGGTGACAAATTGACTAAGGTTAGTGAATTCATGACGTAATTCTTCCACCACCTGTTTGATTAATAAATTACCAAAAGAAATACCTTGAAGTCCTTTTTGACAATTAGAAATTGAATAAAACACAGCCGTAGTGGCTACTGATGGATTGAGGTGCTGCCGTTGTTTGGCGAGAATCGGGGTGATTGCCCGCGGAATATCAGCGGTCATCGCCACTTCAACAAATATTAGTGGTTCAGCACTCAGGGCTGGGGTGTTGTAAAAATCAAAGTAAGGTGATTGCTCAAAACGTCCCACTTTGATGAATACAAGATCGGTCGAGGGATGCCCCTGTGTCTTACTCATCCACTAAGGTGCCTTTTGCCGTGACACCGCCTTGGGTAATTAAATCAGCCTTATTTTTACTGTAGCCAAACAGGACCTCAATAAGCCCAGCCATTACGATTGCCCCTGCACCCACCCATTGCATCAGCACCATGGATTCTTCAGGGATAAGGATGGCCGCACTCACGATGGCGACTATGGCTTCAGTCATGGTCAAGATACCTACGCGCCCTGGGAATAATAATTGTGAGATTCTGAAAATCATAAAAAAGGAGGGTACGAAAATAAACATTGCCCAGAATGCAGCGGCTGGGAGTGCTGTCTTGATGGTCTGTAAATCGGGCATTGGATTAGCAGGCAACAGCTCAGCAGTTAATGCAGAACATAGGGTGGTTGCTAAAAATGTAAATGCCATCAGGGGAAAAATAGGAATCGCAGCCCACCGATTTAGTATGGAGATGCCAATGGCCCAAAATATGCCTGACAAAAGGCTATATAGGTCACCTATATTCAGTGGTTGGTTAGAGGAGTTTGCATTTGATAGTAGTAAAAACAAGCCTAGAAGTGCCACACCAATGGCAATCATTCGGGCTTTGGTTAATGGCTCTGAAAGCCAAAATACGCCTAGTAAAGTAGACCAGATCGGAGTTAAGTAATACAGTAAGGTGGCCCTGGCTACAGTGGTTTCTAACAGACCATTGGCATAGAGGGTGAAGGCTATACCGATTATGAGCCCGGCAAAAATAGTAGGACCCACAAGCCCTTTGAGTTGCTGGTAGTTGAACATGAGCAAGGGCACTAATACCAACAAAGGGCATGCATTAAAGAGGACAACGCTCCATGAAGCTGATACACCTAACTCTTCAATGGTTCTTAAAGGCAACCAATAAAGCCCCCAGACACCCGCGCTTAGGGCGAGGAAGATACTTAAGGTTTTATCAGACGTTTTTTCTAAAAACATGCACTCTATTTTCCTTATTTAGCTTGGCAGTTTAGTGTTAGACAACGCCCCTAGAAACGCCTCTATAGGGGGCAATATCAGTTCAGGGTGATCAAATGTCTGGGCATGATCTAGGCCCATAATGGGCACAAATTGGGCATTTGGTAGCCGTTTAACGCACCTTTCAACCTTAGAAATTCGGCGGTCATTTGTACCCACATATAGGCAGCACGGCATAGTCATGGTGGGTATAGTTGACTCTAGGGAGTGACGATGATTCATGGCCGCAGCAAGTGCCTGTAAATCATTTGCGACGATCTGAGAGCGACTTTTTGGCGTAATACGAACATCCACAAAGGCCTCCATCGCCTCTATGAACGCATCTTCATCGGTGCCATCAATGTGATCAAAAACGTCCATTGCATCAGTATAAGGATGTGCCCCTCCCAAAATCAATGAGCGAATCCGTGGCGCAGCATACTTTGCTATACCGAAGCCAATCCAACCACCCATTGAGTAGCCCCAATAGTTAGTTGCTCTAATGCCCAGATCATCTAATACGGCGACAACGTCACTGACTCTGAGGGCTAGGGAATAAGACTCTACATCATGGGGTTTATCACTATGTCCATGCCCACGAGCATCCATCAGAATCAGTTGGTAATTTGGTTTAAGCAGTTCAACGTAACCACTTTCGTACCAAACATCTAGGCTTTCTGCACTGCCATGGTGGAGTATGATGGGTTCGCCCTTACCTTCTACTTGGTAATAAATACAGATACCTTGATTATTGGCGTATGGCACTAGTGCACCCTCCCCGATCACACAGGCTAATTGATAACAAAGTTGGCAACCATGCTAATACTAAGGGGTCGCTCAGGTAAACGTCTTTCTTTATTATAGCGCTGGTACCTTTTGGGCCTATTCAAAGGATGTGTAAACCTGCATCTTCTAGCACCCTCAGAGGAATCCAGAATAATCCACCAAACTCCGCCCACATAAAGGCAGGCCAATTTAGCTCGGTTCTCAACGGATATTCTCATGCTCTGTCCTTAGTGCTTAGAATCAAGGTAAATTGGCATATTGCTTGGCTTAATGACTAGTTTTAATGTTATTCAGGTGATGAATGCTGCCATAATTCCAGCTCAATGGGAGACAGTGGTGGCAGGCCAAGAATAGTGTCGCTTAACTTGTCTGCCAACATCAATGTGGGGGCATTGGTATTGCCATTGGTTACCCTTGGCATAATGGAAGCATCGACTACTCGCAAGGCTTTTATACCATGCACCCGCCCACTAGGGTCAACCACAGCACCCATTTTTGGGTCCATACCCATGCGCGCTGTACACGACAAATGCCACTGAGTGGTGGTCTCGCTATTAATGCACTGGTCTATCTCAGCATCACTTTTTAACGCATCACCAGGAAAAATCTCTGCCCCGCGGTATTGGTCTAGAGATGGCTGACGAACTAATTCACGCACCAAGCGAACACCTGAGCGTAAGGCTTCACGATCACGATGGTCGTGCAGATAGTTGGCCAAAATACTAGGCGCTGCTGCTGGATCTGCACTAACCAACTCAATCCTGCCCCGACTGTGCGCTTGCATTAAACCAATATGGATCTGGAAAGCATGTTCGTTGATGGGCTCCCAGGTGGTGTGATCTATGGCCAAGGGTGTGAGTGTCAATTGGAGGTCTGGATAAGCCACATCAGGATGGGAGCGGATACAGCCAACAACGTCAAAATGGTTGCTAGCACAGATACCCTTGCGGCGAGTTACCCACTCCACTCCGGCCATGATCCGTCCGACTAAGGTTAGTTTCGACCACATACTTACAGGCTTTACACATTTAAATTTCATCACAAGATCTGGATGTTCATTTAGGTTCTGTCCCACTCCAGGTAGATCTTCAACCAATGGAATGCCCATATCTGCCAAGTGCGCTTTGGGCCCAATACCTGAGAGCATAAGGAGCTTTGGAGAACCCACCGCGCCAGAACACAAGATCACTTCTTTATTCGCCAAGGCTGTGACACGTTCACCGCGTCGGTTTTTGTATTCGATGCCTGTAGCCACTTTATCACTAATCAATACTCGCTCTACCAAGGCACCGGTTTCAATGGTTAGATTAGATCTGTCACGCGCAGGGTTAAGGTAAGCACGTGTGGTACTCCAGCGTTCCCCATTATAAATTGACTGGTCAAGGGGACCAAAGCCTTCCTGACAATAGCCAACAATATCATCAGTCTGAGGATAACCTGCCTCTACACCCGCTTGCACAAAAGCTGACGACAACGGGTTACTAGGACTTGGACGATGAACTTTCATGGGCCCAGAATCGCCACGGAAGTCACTGCCGCCAGCGTCAAAGTTTTCTAAGCGCTTAAAATAAGGAAGCACATCGGCGTAACCCCACCCTTGGCAACCAGATTCTTTCCAGCCCTCAAAGTCTTGTGCATGACCCCGAATAAAAACCATACCATTAATGCTAGATGATCCACCGAGGACTTTGCCTCGGTCATGGATGATTTGCCGGTTATTTAATTCCGGTTCGGGATCGCCTTTGAAAGTCCAATTGTATTTTGTGCTTTTTAAATTAGCCAACATGGCGGCTGGGATTTTCAGCGACAAGGCACTATCCTTTGGCCCGGCTTCAACAACTAGTACACTATGTTGGCCACTCTCTGATAATCGATTAGCCAGAATACAGCCCGCTGAACCTGCTCCCACGATAATGTAATCAAATTTCATTTCAGCTTTCCTTGTGTCACTTGTGATCTCGTAACAGTCTGATTGAAGTTCATTCATTTCAGTGCTTTCATGACTAAAGAACGAAGCAGTTTACACCGTTGGTGTTTGCTTGAAGCTACTACTGACCGTACAATTGTGCTTTGCATCGTGGTGTTCCTAAGTCAGAATAACTACTTGCTCTTCAATTATTTCGTTTGGGTGATCCTTACTTAGGACGCCAATACGTTAAGCAAAGAACCTACAATAGAACCTTGACTAAAGAATGAGAGTTGCTGATGTAAACATTTACTTTAAGATACCACATGATACGCAAGTAAAATAAATTTATTTTTAATATAAACAATGAGTTATGCTTAAATAATGAATATTTCTAACAAAAACAAAGAATTAAAAAACGGCATTAACTCTAACCATACTCCCATGATGCAGCAGTATTTAGGCATTAAGCACGACCACCCCAATGATTTAGTATTTTACCGCATGGGTGATTTTTACGAAATGTTTTATGAAGATGCAAGAGATGCTTCACAGTTACTCGACATCTCCTTGACATCAAGAGGTCAGTCCGCGGGCCAACCCATACCCATGTGTGGCATCCCATACCATGCGGCTGAAGCATACATTGCTAAAATTGTTAATGCTGGTCGCGCTGTTGCTGTAGCCGAGCAAATCGGAGACCCTGCTACCAGTAAAGGCCCCGTAGACAGAAAAGTGGTTCGCGTTGTTACGCCAGGGACCCTCACCGATGAAGCATTAATGGACGCTAATCGAGACCATTTACTGACTGCTGTTTATCAATTACAAGAGACCTATGGCATTGCTAGCTTAGACATGAGTAGCGGTCGGTTTGCCCTAGTAGAGGCCAGCAATGCGGACCAATTGCAGACCCAGTTACAACGTTTGAGGCCTGCAGAGCTGCTTTTTGATGAGACCAGCGATCTCATCAATCACATACAAGATTGGCCCTGTCGCCGCCCGCAAGCGAGTTGGAATTTCGCTTACGATACGGCCCAGCGATTACTATGTAGCCAGTTTAATACCCGTGATCTAAGTGGCTTTGGCTGCGATGCCATGCAGGCTGCTATTTGTGCGGCCGGGTGTTTATTGAATTATGCCAAGGAAACTCAAAAAGGAGACCTTCCTCATTTACGTAATTTACAAGTAGAGCTACCTCAAGATACCCTTATTCTCGATGGTCCAAGCCGAAAGAATTTGGAAATCGACCACAACATTCAAGGTGGTGAACAGTTTACCCTCGCAGCAGCACTAGACACAACGGCTACCCCGATGGGCGGCCGGTTATTGCGCCGTTGGCTCAATAACCCTTTGCGCAACATTGAGACGCTCGAACAGCGGCAAGATTTTATAAGCCAAGCTATAGAGCGAGACGGCCCTGAAGACCTCCAGCAATGCCTTACCCCGATTGGCGACATGGAACGCATCCTGTCGCGCATCGCCTTGAGATCCGCACGCCCTCGCGATTTATCGCGCCTTTGTACAAGTCTTAGCGCATTACCAAATATACAAGTCTTATTGCTTTCTCTGGAGTCTACAAAAGCTCAGTCATTAGCCACAGACATTAGTGAGTTCCCGTCTATTGTTAACTTACTAACTAAGGCCATTGTAGACAACCCACCTGTGATTATACGAGACGGCGGGGTTATCGCCAAAGGTTATGACGAAGAGCTCGACCAATTACGTGGACTAAGCCAAAATGCAGGCCAGTTTTTGCTTGATTTGGAAACCCAAGAGCGCGAGCGTACAGGCCTGTCCACCCTAAAAGTTGGCTACAACCGTGTGCATGGTTATTATATTGAAATAAGCCGATTACAGTCTGGCCAAGCCCCTACTGAGTACGTCCGACGGCAGACTTTAAAGAACGCCGAGCGCTTCATCACCCCTGAACTGAAGGCCTTTGAAGACAAAGCCTTAAGCAGCAAAAGCCGCAGTCTGGCTAGAGAAAAGGCGCTTTATGAAGCGCTAATTGAAGACTTGGCTACTCACCTTCCTCGACTGCAATGCGCATCAGACGGCATCAGCGAACTTGATGTACTATCTTGCCTAGCTGAACGAGCGGTCTGCCTAGATCTTCGGCGGCCAAGCTTAAAAACTGAACCTGGAATCAGCATCATCCAAGGTCGCCATTTGGTGGTGGAGCAATTAATTACGGATCCGTTTGTAGCGAATGACACCAAACTCTCTACCAACGCCAGCATGATGATGATTACCGGCCCAAATATGGGTGGCAAATCTACTTACATGCGGCAAGTTGCGTTAATCGTTATTATGGCCCAAATTGGGTCTTACGTGCCTGCCTTCAGTGCCACCGTTGGCATTGTTGATCGAGTATTCACTCGTATGGGCAGTAGTGATGACCTTGCTGGTGGACGCTCCACCTTTATGGTTGAAATGACGGAGACTGCAAACATTCTCAATAACGCAAGCGCTAAAAGCCTAGTTTTAATGGACGAAGTGGGGCGCGGAACCAGTACCTTTGACGGTTTATCTTTAGCTTGGTCCTGTGCCTTAAATCTGGCGCAGGACATTGGTGCGTTGACACTGTTTGCCACTCACTATTTTGAAATGACACAGTTAGCGGATCAGTTACCACAAGTAGATAATGTCCATTTAGATGCCACGGAACATCATGACAACATTATCTTTATGCATAAAGTATTACCAGGACCAGCAAGTCAGAGTTATGGCCTACAAGTGGCTAAACTAGCAGGTGTACCCCATCAAGTTATAATCGAAGCTAGGCAAAAATTGCAACATTTGGAACAAAACGAAAGTCTAAGCACATCTAAAAAGTCAACACCAACAGTGACGCCCCTGCAATCAGATTTATTTAGTAGTTTAGCTCACCCTATCGAAGCGCTGCTAAAAGACAACAAGGCAGACGAGCTAACACCTCGACAAGCGCTCGACCTCATTTACCAAATGCAGCAACTACTCCATAGCCAGCGCAACTAAGATGCTCAACTTTAGGATTTAAAAAATTAAAGCTTAGCGTCCAACAAATCAGTACTGTTAAGACCCTCTATTTCTAAAATTTTACGCAGGCTACGCAATGCTCCTACTTGAATTTGGCGCACTCTTTCGCGGGTGAGCCCAATTTCTCTGCCAACGTGTTCAAGGGTACAGACAGTATGGCCTCGCAAACCAAAACGACGAGCAATGACATCCTTTTGGAGATCAGTAAGTAGGTCTAACCACTGTTCCATGTTACTCATTAGATTACTGTTTACTAAAGAATTTTCGGGGCCTTGGCTTGCAGTGTCTGCAATGGTTTCCAATAGTGTGGTATCACTATCAGGACCCAAGGAATTATCCACCGAACCCACCCTGTCATTTAAGCTCAACATGGCTCTAACTTGCTTTACTGGCTTACCTAGGAAGCAGGCAATTTCTTTTGGAGTCGGCTCATGATCTAACTTTTGCGCCAACTCTCTCGCCGCTCGCAAATAAACATTAAGCTCCTTGACCACATGAATTGGCAAACGAATAGTGCGTGTTTGATTCATGATCGCCCGCTCAATGGTCTGGCGAATCCACCATGTACCGTAAGTAGAAAAACGAAACCCTCTTTCAGGGTCAAACTTCTCTACGGCGCGTATTAAGCCAAGATTACCTTCTTCGATCAGGTCAAGTAAAGTAAGTCCACGATTGACGTAACGGCGTGCAATTTTCACCACTAGCCTTAAATTACTTTCAATCATCCGATGGCGAGCTTGCTCATCGCCCTTTAGTGCCAAACGAGAAAAGTGTTGCTCTTCTTCCGCCGTAAGTAAGGCACGAAAGCCAATCTCACTTAAATAGAGAAGGGTCGCATCTTTAAAATCGGTTACCTTGTTTGAATATTTACCAGCAGACTTATATTTTGCATATTGCAATTCACTGCGTTGTTCATGCGCCTCTTCTACAGATAATTCTTGCGTCATTTGAATAACCTATGAACTAACCTAATTAACCAGCTACTTCCATCAAAGACTACGCCAGGTAATTTGTTATAGAGAATTTATAGCTTGGGCAAATACCTCAGTGGATTAACAGGTTTACCATCTTTACGAATTTCAAAATGTAGTCTTGGGTCCAATTGGGGGCCCTTGCCTACTTCCGCTATAATCTGGCCTGCATTCACCATAGTACCTTCCGCAACCAAAATACGGCTGTTATAGGCATATGCACTAAGGTAAGTATTATTGTGTTTTACCACAACCAACTTACCGTAGCCTTGGATACCACTGCCAGCATATACTATTATTCCACTAGATGCAGCTTTTACCGCTTTTCCAAAAGTGGATGATAAATCAATCCCATGGAAAGCGTTGCCTTTATTAGAAAAAACTTGTATTAATTTCCCCTTCAAGGGCCAGCTCCAGTGAACGGACAGAGGGCCCTTGTAAGCCTTTCTATCTGGGGACTTAGAGGTGGAATTTGAAGCTGATGAAGGCGCTTTATAAGTTGGTTTTTTGGTACTAACAGTGGGCTTTTTGACAGATCCTTTTGAAACAGAAACATCAATTACATTATTACTATTTGTATCATTAAAATAAACGACCTGACCGACATAAATAGTGTATGGCGAGCCAATGCCATTCACTTTGGCTAGTTTTTTATAATCCCAACCAAAACGCCAAGCAATCGCAAACATGGTATCACCAGGCCTGACTTGATATGATACTGGAGTAGTTTTTACACTATTGCCCGCTAAAGATTGAGCAGTGCTGTAACCCAACTCCTGCACTGGTGCATATTGGCTGGCACTGCAAGCAGCAAGCAAAAAAGCAACCACGCCAACGCTACAACACCTAGTCACCCACAAAGTTACATTGTTAGAGCGCATATCTACGTCGCCAAATCTTGCAATTGAATACGGCCAAACTTAGCCACCAACAAACCCGCCAAGCAACAGACCAATATGCACCAAATAAGCTGATTATCGCTGCCGGTCATTTGGCTATAAACCCAAGGCATAAGGTTTTCTTGTTGCAGTGGTACTTCTAATCCCGCACTATTCAAGCGGTAACTGATGGTATGTTTCCATGGCCATAATTTTACCACCGAACCCATCATTAGTCCTGCTAAAAGACTCATTACAGCTGCAGTGTGTCGCTTCAGCAAATAACTAATCACTCGACTGAAGGCAATTAAACCAAAACCACACCCCAAGGAAAATATAGCAATAATTTGAACATCTAAAGCCGCTAAGCGGGCAATTAAGAATGGGTAAATGCCCAACATTAGCAACATAAAGCTACCGGAAACGCCAGGCAGTATCATAGCAGTGATGGCCAAAGCTCCTGCGGCCATCAACCATAAATAACCCCACCCAGAAAACCCATCTACTGTCTGCAACATAGGCACATTAGCTAAAGCCACACTCACCACCAAACCTAATACAAGCCAGCTCCGACGCAGCTGATTTTGAGCATATAACTCCTGTAGCAACAACAAGCTCGCCACCATTATCAAACCCAAAAATAAACTCCACATAATCAAAGGCTGCACTAATAACAGCCAAGTAATGAGCTTGGACAACAACAAGAGCGCGGTTGCCATACCGAGGCCAAGGTTCACCAAAAACAGACCATCAACATAGTGCCACGCTTTAGCCACCTGCCGCCCCATTACTAGCTTTAATAAATGCCGGTGACTGAGGTGACTAATTGCAGTTAATAAGCGGCCATAAATGCCACTCAACAAAGCCACACTGCCACCAGATATACCGGGTACTAAATCTGCGGTTCCCATAAGCATACCGGTCATGAACGTTCGCCATTGTATAGCCCTAGTTTTTACCGTCATCATACTAATCCATTAACTAGAGGCACAAAATTAGCCGCTTCTACTTTTTGTTTGCTAAAGCGGTTACCAGAGCGAGTGATTTTTAATAGGCATTGGTCATCATCACCTACGGGGATAATCATACATCCCCCTTCGGCAAGCTGCCACTGTAGCGCTTGAGGGACCAGTGAAGGTGCCGCCGTCACCATAATACCGTCAAAAGGTTCTCGTGCAGGCCACCCTTCGTAGCCATCACCATGTTTGTAGACAACATTGTGGATATCCATTAGCTGCAAGCGGCGTTTGGCTCGATTTAGTAAAGGCTCGATACGCTCCATAGTCAGCAATCTAGGTACCAGCTGAGCCAAGATACAGGTTTGATAACCAGAGCCCGTGCCAATTTCTAATACCTTTTTAGCAGGGCATGAAGCCAGCAAAAGTTCACTCATACGCGCAACGGTATAAGGCCGCGATAGGGTTTGATTATGACCAATGGGTAGGGACTTATCTTCGTATGCTCTATGAGCCAAAGCCTCATCTAAAAATAAATGACGAGGGGTTGAGCGCATCACATCCAGCACTCTAACATCCTGTATACCAAGCTCTATCAACATATCAACCAAGCGCTCTCGTGTTCGCTGGGACGTCATACCTATGCCCTGCCTGTTAGCGACAGTCCTCTTAGGATCAGTAACACTGTAGCGCATTAAAACGTGTCCCGCAGCCAATCAGTTACAGTATCAAAGGCCCTATGGCAGGCCATATCCGGCGATAAGGGAGTAACAGATACATAGCCATGTTTTATAGCGTGAAAGTCCGTGCCTTCACTGGCATCCTTAACCATACCTGCCGGGCCAATCCAGTAACATTGATGGCCGCGTGGATCCTGGGCATCGATAGCAGACCCCCCAAGTTCTCGACTACCTAAACGAGTGACTTTCACACCTTTAATCTGTTCATAAGGCAAATCTGGCACGTTTACGTTAATAATACAGCGCGGCGGTAAATCAAGCTGCTGTATACCTGTCATTAGTTGTCTGGCTACTTTTGCGGCCGTCAAAAAGTGAACTTTACCAACTAAAGAAACCGCCATCGCGTGGTGAGCAAGATAGCGACCTTCCATCGCCGCCGCAACGGTGCCTGAATAGAGCACATCATCACCCAAATTAGCTCCATGATTAATACCAGAAACCACCATGTCAGGCGTGATATCCAGCACCCCATTAATGCCCAAGTGCACACAGTCTGCAGGGGTACCATCTATGCCAAAAAAGCCATTTTCCTGTGGAATCAATCTCACTGGACGAGACAAGGTTAACGAATTGCTAGCACCACTCAAATCTCGATCGGGTGCAATGACAGTCACTTGATGATCTTGCACTAGCTCTTGCACCAAGTGCGATAGCCCTACGGCATGAACACCGTCATCATTAGAGATCAGTAGTTGCATCTTACCACTCCTTGCCTTGACTGCTTTTGTTAGTTGTCATTGGGGTTGTTCTGCCTGGGCTATTTCTCGCACCAATGCGGTCGCGTAACTGCCCCGCATCAAATGAAAATTTAGCGCCAATACATCGCCTTCACACCAACGCCAGCTAAAGGCTTTCGGCCATAAGCGCAAGCTACGCCTTTGGGCGGTCATATTTTGCACAACTAAGGCTTCTATCCAAGGCTGCCATGGATCTAGGGCTTGTGCTTCATAGATACTTGCAGAAGTAACTAGAGGATTGCCAACACGCCCAGCCATGACGCCGGTTGGGGCTAAATCACCCGTATCGATGCGCTGTTGGACAGCGGCTAAGTCAGTGGATGCACACGCATCAAACTGACTAAACCCATCACTAAACATACAGCGTTCACCCACAGCAGCTTTTAGCCAAGAACCATCGTCCACACGCTTACTCAAAAGCTGGTTAAATAGGTAAGAACGAACTGATGACAATGCCATACCGCGCTTAAAGCGATCCTTTATACGCTTACCTTGCATCATCGACAAGGCAAGACCAAGATTACCACCCTGGCGCCCAAACCGCTGATCACCAAAATAATTAGGTGCACCTTGCTGTGAAATTATGAAGAGTTTTTGTTCTAAAGCTTCACTAGTTTTTATATTGCGTAAACGAATTGCAAAAAAATTACCCTGATGCACTCCGGTTTTTAGCTTGCGCTGATGCCTAACTACTTGGTGCAGATGGACCTCTGAGTTTTGCAACTGTTGCCAATCGGGATCTACAGCTTCTGCCTTTCCTGGTAGATGCACCCCAAACCATTGTCTAGTGACACCTCGGCGATCCTTCAGACCTGAGTAGTTAACTTGCCTAGCAGGCACACCCGCAAGTTTTGCAATATTACGCGCTAGAAAATCCGTATTAGTATCAGTTTTAGTGATGTCGAGGTAAACGTGCTCTCCCTCACCACAAGGCTCGTAACCTAGGTCCTCTGTGACTATAAAATCACTGCAATGGGATTTAATATGAGCTTTAGACTGGGGCACACCAGAGGCATGGGCCCATTCAACAGGCCACTGCAGAGGCTGTAATTCCAAACTATTCATTAATCTTCCACGAGTTGGTAAAAGGTTTCATTAGGTTTGACCATACCGAGATCGTGGCGTGCACGTTCTTCAATGGCATCGATCCCCTGCTTCAAGTCCAATACCTCGGCATGGAGTTGTCGATTACGCTCAGACAAACTCGCATTCACCGTTTCCTGAGCCGTAATTTGCTCCTGTAGGCGTGCAACTTCAAGCAAACCAGACTGCCCCCACCAAAGGCTGTACTGCATAGCCACTAAGGCGATTAATATTAATCCAACTAACCATTTCATAAATATATCAACAAAAAAGGGAGCTGACCTTGGCCATAATTAGCCAACGTGAGCTCCCTAGACCAGGTCAATAATTGTTATTGGCCTTTAATTTCCTGACGCCCACGATAAGGAGCGTCAGCACCTAGTTCCTGCTCTATTCGTAGTAAGCGGTTATACTTAGCCACTCGATCTGAGCGACATAGTGAGCCCGTTTTAATTTGGCCCGCTGCAGTGGCTACGGCCAAGTCTGCAATAGTAGTGTCTTCTGTTTCACCAGAACGGTGGGAAATAACCACACTAAAACCCGCTTTTTGAGCCATACGGATTGCCGCCAAAGTCTCAGTAAGAGTGCCGATCTGATTAAACTTAATCAAAATAGAGTTACCGATACCTTGCTCAATGCCCCGACTCAATATTTTCGTATTAGTGACAAATAAATCATCACCTACTAGCTGAACACGATCACCACACTTTTGGGTAAGATCTTGCCAACCATCCCAATCACTTTCATCCATGCCGTCTTCAATGGAAATAATGGGGTGCTTATGCGTTAACTCAGTTAGGTAATCAGCAAAACCAGAAGCATCAAAGGACTTACCCTCACCACTTAGGTTATAAGTGCCATTTTCATAAAATTCTGACGCGGCGCAGTCCAACGCTAAGGTCACATCCTTACCAAGCTCATAGCCAGCATACGCTACTGCTTCAGCAATGACATCCAGTGCAGCTTCGTTTGAAGGCAGGTTGGGGGCAAAACCACCTTCATCACCCACGGCAGTACTTAAACCCCTTTGGCGGAGCACCTTTTTAAGGGCGTGGAAAATTTCCGCACCACAGCGCAGAGCCTCTGAGAAATTAGGCGCACTTACTGGTTGCACCATAAATTCTTGAATATCCACGTTATTATCAGCGTGTTCACCACCATTAATAATATTCATCATTGGCACGGGCATACTGTACTGCCCTGCAGTGCCGTTGAGCTCAGCAATATGTGCATATAGAGGTATGCCTCTGTATACCGCAGCTGCTTTGGCTGCTGCCAGGGATACAGCAAGAATAGCGTTTGCACCAAGAACTTCTTTGTTTTCTGTGCCATCCAATTCGATCATGGCCGCATCCAAGGCCTGCTGATCAGTTGCATCTATACCCTTCAAACGCTCTAAGATAGGTCCATGAATGCCAGCAATAGCATTGATAACACCTTTGCCTAAATAACGGGATTTGTCACCGTCACGAAGTTCTAGAGCTTCGCGGGAGCCAGTGGATGCGCCAGAAGGAGCGCAAGCGGTACCAAAAGCACCACCCGCCAGTAATACATCTGCTTCAATAGTAGGGTTGCCCCGAGAGTCCAACACTTCCCTTGCCTGGATGTCGGCAATTAATTGGTCCAAAATATTCTCCTGTTACTCAAGTAGCTTAAAATTATGACTATGTGATTATTTACTTTTCGCCTGAATAATTGCTGCACCCACAAAACCCTCAAACAGACCGTGGCCAGCGCGGGGCGTTGAGGTGAATTCTGGGTGGAATTGGCAGGCTACAAACCAAGGATGATCAACTATCTCCACCATTTCCACTAAACTGCCATCCATAGAATGGCCAGAAACCTTCAGACCTGCCATCTCCAACTGCTTAATAAATGTATTATTCACTTCATAGCGATGACGATGACGCTCCGTAATCACTTCTTGTTTGTATGACTGGTGAGCCAAAGAACCAATTTGTAAACGACATTGCTGCGCACCTAAGCGCATAGTTCCACCCAAATCTGACGATTCTGAACGTTGCTCAAGCTGACCAGACTCATCCTTCCATTCGGTAATTAAACCGACAACACAATGTTCTGAACTTGCATCAAACTCACTACTATTAGCATCACTCCACCCGACTACGTTACGGGCAAATTCAATCACCGCAACCTGCATGCCCAGACAAATACCTAAATACGGTATTTTTTTCTCACGTGCGTATTGAACAGTCTTAATTTTACCTTCCGTGCCTCGCTCTCCAAAACCACCGGGTACTAATATCGCATCAACACCATCTAACAATGCAACACCTTGAGTTTCAATGTCTTCAGAGTCAATATAGCGAGTATTAACCTTGGTGTGTGACTTAATACCTGCATGGCTAATCGCTTCAATCAAAGACTTATAGGCGTCCAACAATTCCATGTACTTGCCAACCATAGCAATAGTGACTTCCCGTTTAGGGTTTAGCTTTGCTTCCGCTACTGCATCCCATTCAGTTAAGTCGGCTTCGTTACAAGCTAAGCCAAAGCGTTCAATAACGATGGCGTCTAAGCCCTGCGCTTTTAATAAACTTGGAATTGTGTAAATACTCTCTGCATCAGGTAATGAAATAACCGCACGCTGTTCAACGTTGGTAAACAAAGCGATCTTGCTTCGTTCTGGCAATTCAATAGCAACTTCGGAGCGGCACACCAAAATATCTGGCTGAATACCAATAGAGCGTAGTTCTTTTACCGAATGCTGGGTAGGCTTAGTTTTCGTTTCACCTGCAGTGGCGATATAAGGCACCAATGTAAGGTGCATAAAGAGAGCACGGCCAGAACCAAGCTCGAACTTCATCTGACGGATGGCTTCTAGGAAAGGCTGTGATTCAATATCACCAACAGTTCCACCAATCTCTACCAATGCAATCTCTGCACCTTCAGAACCTTTGTATACTCGGCGCTTAATTTCGTCGGTAATGTGTGGAATAATTTGTACCGTACCACCTAAATAGTCGCCACGGCGTTCTTTACGTAACACATGTTCGTAGACGCGGCCTGCCGTAAAGTTATTACTCTTAGACATTTTAGTATCAATAAAACGTTCATAATGACCTAAGTCCAAATCTGTTTCAGCTCCATCTTCCGTTACAAATACCTCTCCATGCTGGAACGGGCTCATGGTGCCGGGGTCCACATTAATATATGGATCTAATTTCAACATGGTTACTTTGAGGCCACGTGCCTCTAGGATGGCGGCCAAAGATGCCGAAGCGATGCCTTTACCCAAAGAAGATACAACACCGCCAGTAACGAAGATGAAACGAGTCATGAAATGCCCTATGTCTTATTGTGGCGCACCATACACCAATTTGAATTAAAACACGGTAGAGCAACCACACAAAAGCACCGCAACAATGGCGAATACATGCCCACTAGTTTAACAAGTGGATGGATATCTCTAACGTTTATAAATTTTTGACGCGGAAACTGCAACCCGTTTTCAGGTTTTATTTTCCGACTTAAGATGGGAGTGTAGGATACCAGAAGAGACTAATCGGAACAATCAAAAGCTGTATTTTAAGTGCCCTTTTGCCAGCACCAAGAAGGGGCATCCAAGGCCGCTTCAAAACCCACATTTACCCACAAGTCTGCCACCATAGCGAGCTGTCCATTAACATAAAATAAGGGCAATTGATCTCGCTCCCATGCTGGCACTTTCGTTTCTTGCAGAAGTTTTTTAAGGCTTTGGCTATGCGCTCGCCCCAAGGGTCTGCAACGCTCACCACCAACTCTAAAGCGTCTCTCTAAACAATCGCCCTCCACTAGGGCCAAGCCAACCTTGGCTCCTTGCTTTAGGCAAAGCGCACCATCAGGTAAGGCAATTGAACGACTTACCAAAGCCTGCAGCTCTACATCGCAAATCCAACTCATTGCTACCACATTAGGCTGCTCAGATCGGCGCATCAACAGCAAATCACCTTGATTGCGACGCAAACACCAGTCTCCCAATTGCAGGTAAGGCTGACCGTCTAGGGCGCTATAGAGAAACTCCCTATCGATAGTTTGCATTGTCACATAGCTAGGCATAGGCACCTGATGTCGATCCAACCAATAGCGCAAGAGGTTATGCCTCCGGGCCCGGCTTAGGTCTTGAATCTCTGCACAAGGTAAGCACTCACCAACCTCAGTCTCCTTGCGCATCAGCATTAAATCAGCCGATGCCACCTCATCTAACAAGGCCTGTGTGTCGCCCATTAAGGATGCAACCGTGGCCATTCGCTGATCTAATGCCGGCCACCGCTGGCGCAACAATGGCATCACTTGATGTCGCAAATAATTACGATCAAAGCGAGTGTTTTGATTACTGGGATCTTCACACCAGTCTAAGTGATGGCTTTGCGCGTAGTCATAAAGATCGGTTTGGCGAACATACAGCAATGGCCTTACAAGGCAACCTAAACCCAACGTTCGCTGCTGCGGCATTGCCCGTAAACCTGCAACTCCTGCACCGCGCAATAACCGTAAAAATAGGGTTTCAGTTTGGTCATCAGCGTGCTGCCCTAACAAGATCACCTCACCCATCTGCACATGCTTTTTAAATATCTCATAGCGAGCGTTGCGAGCTGCTGCTTCTAACCCAAGCTGTCGCTGCTCTTGCGGGCACAAGGTGACCTTATGACTGCTACAAGGCAAGCCATAATCTTGGCATTTTTTTTCAATATCTTGCTGCCATTGATCCGCTTGCAGTTGCAGACCATGGTTAATATGTATGACACGTAGGGGCGGACAATGATGATCCCGCTGAAGCAGCACAAGCGCATGCAGCAGACACATAGAGTCCAACCCACCACTCACGGCAATCAACCAGCCAGAAGCTTGCAAATGAGCTTTCAAACCTGCTGCGTCAGTGATTAGTTGATAATGGGAGAATGACATAGGAGGGAATTTCAGGCCCTAATGAGCGGCCTAAGAACTTAGTCCGTAGGACATTAAACGTTTATATCGACGATCTACAAGCGCTTCAATTTCCATTGGCTCAAGCTCAGCTAACTGGCTAATCAGTGTCGATTTAATACTTGCCGAAACTAATTCAGCGTCTCGATGAGCACCACCTAGCGGCTCTTTGATCACATGATCCACCAAACCTAAGTCGTGCAAACGGTCAGAGGTAATACCCATCGCATTAGCAGCGTCGGCGGCATAATCGGCACTCTTCCAAAGGATGGAGGCACAACCTTCTGGCGAAATCACTGAGTAGGTGGAATATTGCAACATATTAAGTTGGTCACATACGCCAATAGCCAAGGCGCCACCTGAGCCACCCTCGCCAATAACAGTGGCTATAATGGGTGTTTTTAGGGCAGACATTTGGGCAAGATTGAAAGCAATAGCTTCACTTTGTCCACGTTCTTCAGCATCAATGCCTGGATAGGCCCCTGGGGTATCAATAAAGGTAAGGATAGGCATTTTGAAGCGTTCAGCCATCTGCATCATACGCAGGGCTTTACGATAGCCTTCTGGGCGCGGCATACCAAAGTTACGGGCAACTTTTTGCTTAGTGGAGCGACCTTTTTCTTGGCCCATGACCATGACGGCCTTACCATTAAGGCGAGCAATACCGCACACCATGGCCTGGTCGTCACCAAAGTGGCGATCACCATGCAACTCATCAAATTCATCAAAAACGCTATCAATGTAATCGATGGTGTGGGGGCGTTGTGGGTGACGAGATACTTTAGATACCTGAGCCGCGCTCAAATTAGAAAAGATAGACTCAGTTAAGCTAACGCTCTTATCAGAAAGCTTGGTTATTTCGTCACTGATGTTAAGGTCGTTGTCGTTGCCCACTAAGCGCAAGGCTTCAATCTTGGCTTCCAGATCGGCAATGGGTTGTTCAAAGTCGAGATAATTTGGGTTCATAAGGCCTAGCTTTAAAGGTGTGACTGGCGAGTATTGCGTTTATTATAACCTATATTTTACACATTTTATAATTTGCGGTAGCGCATTTTAACGGCATCTTCACCTAACAAATATGCTAACTCTTGCAGCATGTCATCTTCTACTTCTAGTCGCCATGGCGAGGCACAACGGATCACTCCTCGCCCCACACTATTTTGATACTGCAATTCAAGTTTTGCCGCAGGCGTATCGCCACGCACTTGATGGGGCGCAAGAATACCTAGCAGTTGCTGCAGACCCTTACCTTGCGCAAAGTCTGGCGCTATCGACAAACGCAAACCCTTTGAAAATACAGTACGCGCTTGCGGCATAGTAAGAATCTGCTGGGCACTAACTTTAAGACCGCCAGAATAATCATCTTCTGACACCTCTCCTTCAACGATGAGCAGGCGATCGTTGTGTAACAACTCTCGGTACTTTTCGTAGCTATCTCCAAACAAGGCCACTTCCACCCTAGCTCTGCGATCGTCTAGGGTTAAAAATGCAATGGTTTTACCGCGCTTGGTTTTCATGGTTCGACTTGCCACCACTAAACCCGCTATCCACTGTTTGTCTTTTTTAGCAATAAGCTGATCTAAACGACAGCGTAAAAAGCGCCCTAGCTCATGATCGTAGCTATCAATAGGATGACCCGTTACATACAAGCCTAAAGTATCTTTTTCACCTTTTAACCGCTGTTTAAGGGTCAGAGGCCGGGCATCTATGTGCCGCTCATAAGCTTGTTCCAAACCTGCCAATTCATCCACTGGCGTAGCCATTTCACCAAACAAATCCATCATCCCAGCGTCAGCATTACGCTCACTTTGATCCGCTGATTGCACAGCGTCAGGGATGGCACTATAAAGCACAGAACGTTCTTTATTAGGCACTAGGTTGTCTAAAGCACCACTAGCTATCAATGCTTCTAATACCCGCTTGTTGATTTTTTTACTACCAACACGCTTACAGAAATCAAACAAATCGATGAAGTCGCCACTTTCTTCACGAGCATTAATAATTGCCGCCACCGGCCCTTCGCCAACTCCTTTAACAGCACCAAGTCCATAAACGACTTCATTAGCATCATTCACTGTGAACTTGTAATGGCTTACATTCACATCGGGCAGGTTGAGAGGCAGTTCCATACGCCGACACTCTTCAACAAAAATAACTATTTTGTCGATGTTTTGCATATCCGCTGATAACACAGCAGCCATAAATTCTGCAGGGTAGTGGCATTTGAGCCAAGCGGTTTGGTAGGCGACTAAGGCGTACGCTGCAGAGTGGGATTTGTTAAAGCCATAGCCAGCAAACTTTTCTACCAGATCAAAAATATTGCCTGCCAAACCTTCGTCGATACCGTTGGCTACACTACCAGCTAAAAATCCCGCCCGCTGCTTAGCCATTTCTTCTGGCTTTTTCTTACCCATCGCACGGCGCAGCATGTCTGCCTCGCCAAGGCTGTAGCCTGCCATCACCTGAGCGATCTGCATCACCTGCTCTTGGTACAAAATAATACCGTAAGTTGGTTCCAGTACTGGCTGCAATGCATCTAGCTGATAATCTTCATGGGGCCATGCGAGCTTAGCTCGGCCATGCTTACGGTTAATGAAGTCATCTACCATGCCAGATTGCAATGGCCCAGGTCGAAACAATGCCACAAGAGCGATAATGTCCTCAAAGCTACTAGGTAACTGTCGCTTAATAAGATCTTTCATGCCCCGTGATTCCAGTTGGAACACCCCGGTCGTCTCTGCTCCCTGAAGTAGCTTGTAAACAGGTTCATCAGCTAGGGGGATTGTCTCGATAGCAATGGCTGCTTCGCCCTTGGCCTTGCGCCTCTCGTTGATCATACCCATGGTCCAATCAACAACAGTGAGAGTTTTTAAACCTAAGAAGTCGAACTTCACCAAACCTGCATCTTCAACATCATTTTTGTCATATTGGGTGACTAAACCGGAACCATCTACATCACAATATAGGGGTGAAAAATCAGTTAACTTGGTAGGTGCAATTACTACACCACCGGCATGTTTACCCACATTCCGAGTTAGTCCCTCCAACTGATAAGCCATGTCCATTATTTCTTGCACTTCGTCATTGTTATCAATGAACTCCCGCAGAGCGTCTTCTTGCTCCACGGCCTTATTTAAGGTTATACCCACTTCAAAAGGAATTAATTTGGACAGTTTATCAGCCAAACCAAAAGGTTTGCCTTGCACGCGAGCTACATCTCGCACTACGGCTTTAGCTGCCATGGTACCAAAGGTAATAATTTGAGATACGGCATCCTTGCCGTAGGTTTGCGACACGTATTCAATCACGCGGTCGCGGTTATCCATACAGAAATCGATGTCAAAATCAGGCATGGATACCCGCTCTGGATTCAAGAATCGTTCGAATAACAGATCGTATTTCAGTGGGTCTAAGTCAGTAATTTCCAACACGTAAGCCACTAAAGATCCTGCACCAGAGCCACGCCCGGGGCCCACAGGAATGTCGTTATCCTTGGCCCAACGAATGAAATCCATAACGATAAGAAAATAGCCTGGGAAGCCCATTTGGCAAATGATGTTGAGTTCAAAATCCAATCGATCATCAAAGGTTTTACGTTTGTGATGATATTCTGGGTCTGACGGATCCAAAATAACTTGTAAGCGTTTATCCAGACCATCGCGAGATACCTGGCCAAAGAACTCATCGATGGTCATGCCTTCTGGCACGGGAAAATTAGGCAGGCAACATTGGCCTAGTTCAATATCCAAATTACAGCGCTTAGCAATCTGTACGCTATTAGCCAGTGCAGAAGGTAAATCTGCAAACAGGGACCGCATCTCTTCAGTGCTGCGTAAGTACTGCTGATTGGAGTATGCCTTAACCCTCCGTGGGTCATCTAAGGTCATACTTTGGTTAATGCACACCCGCGTTTCATGAGCTTCAAAGTCTTCTGCAGAAACGAACATTACGTCGTTGGTTGCCACTAATGGCACTTGTGCGACCTGTGCAAGTTCAACGGAAAGGTGCAGACAATCTTCGTCGTATTGACGGCCTGTACGCTGAATTTCTAAATAAAACCGGTCGCCAAAAATAGTGGTCCAGTATCTCAAAATCTCTTGGGCATCGTCCAAACCACGATTTATTAATGCCCGACCAACTTCGCCTTGAGCGGCGCCAGACAGCACGATAAGCCCTTCGTTTTTGTCAGCCAACCATTGCTTTTGTACAATGGCCTTACCGTCGGCCTGCCCTTCTTGAAAGGAGCGCGACACCAACTCTGTAAGGTTGAGGTAGCCTTTGGCATTCATAGCCAATAAAGTAATGCGACTGGCACTAGAGTCGCTTGTAGGCCCTGCTGCAATGAAAATATCACACCCACAGATAGGCTTAATACCGGCACCTTGCGCTGCTTTATAAAACTTTATCATGCCACACATGTTGGATTGGTCAGTTAAAGCGATGGCAGGAATTTGCTCTGCCTGCAGTGTTTTCATCAATGGTTTGATACGAATCATACTATCAATCAATGAAAACTCGGAGTGCATGCGCAAATGCACAAAGGGTACAGCTTGGGTCATATTAAGTTCCAATTAAACGTCGTACTGGCGCAAAACTGCGCCGATGGTGTGGGCTGATACCATACTCATCTAAGGCTTTCATATGCGCCTGCGTAGGATATCCTTTATGTTTATCTAGGCCATAGCAAGGGTATTGCTTATGCCATTCTAGCATCTCCCTATCGCGGGTGACTTTAGCAATAATTGAGGCTGCGCCAATGGTGATTTCTTTCGCATCACCTTTGATAATGGCTTCACTTGCACACATTAGCGAAGGACAGCAATTGCCATCGATTAATGCCAGATCTGGCACCATGTCCAAACTTTCTACTGCTCGCTGCATGGCCAGCATACTGGCATGTAATATGTTCAGCTGGTCAATCTCTTCAACGCTGGCTCTACCTACACCTACACTAATGGCGTGTTGATAAATTTGCTCGTATAACCTTTCTCTCACTTTTTCAGTAAGCTTTTTCGAGTCACCTAAACCTAAAATAGGTTTTGCCGGATCTAGTACCACCGCTGCCGCAACCACCTCACCAAATAACGGCCCACGGCCTGCCTCATCAACACCACAAATTACACCTACTCTCGGTGCCACTGTAATTATAGCCACCTGTTGGCTCATGTCTTACCCACTCGGGTAATATCTTCGCCGTGTTCTGCAATAACTTCAATCACAGCCTCAGCCGCACTAATATCGGCGCCACAAGCCAGCTGTTGATGTATATTAGCAAACTGACTGCGCTGTTTTTCGGCTGCCATCTGGTTAAACAATAACACCTCTAAATGATCTGCTATAAGCTGCGGCTGTACTTGGTCCTGTAGCAATTCTTCAACTATTTTTTCACCAGCCAACAAATTAGGTAAACTCACAAAAGAAATTTTAAGTTTGCGTTTGAACAAACGGTAACTAATTGGACTTAAGCGGTAACAAACTAGCATGGGTTTTTCAAACAACAGTGCTTCTAAAGTAGCCGTGCCCGAGGCCACCAACACTGCGTCTGCAGCCGCCAAAACCAAGTGAGACTGGCCTAATACCAGCGTCACCTTTAGATGTGGGTGGCCCTGTAATAAAGCGTTCAACTGTTGCTCTCTTTGCTGATTCGCCACCGCCAATACTAATTGTAAATTTGGGTTTTGGGTTTGCAATATGGCCGCAGCAACTAAAAAATCGGGCGCCAGTTGTTTGACTTCCATGGCCCTACTGCCTGGTAGCAAAGCCAGCACGGGTTGATCTTTTAGTTGCAGATCCTGCCTAGCCTGTGTCTGAGTTAATACACCGGGAATGACATCTGCTAACGGATGGCCCACAAATGTAGCCGGTATCTGGTGGCGGTCATAATAAGGCAACTCGAAAGGCAATAGTGCCAACACTCGGTGGCATGCCTTCGCCACAGTGAACACCCGATCTTCGCGCCAGGCCCACACAGATGGGCTCACATAGTGGACTGTGGGTATATTGCTGGCTTTGAGTTGCGTTTCCAAGACAAGGTTAAAATCTGGCGCATCAATGCCCACCATAGCCAGAGGAGGCTGTTGGGTATAGCGTTTAATCAGGCGTCTTCGAAGCAATAATAATTCGGGTAGGCGGCCCAAAACCTCTACCAAACCCATGACAGATAGGCGCTCTATAGGCACCAAACTTTTGAAACCAAGGGCGATCATTTGTGAGCCACCAATACCTTCAAAGTTGAGACCCGGCTGTTGTTTTAACAAAGCCCTCATTAAACCGGCCCCCAATATGTCTCCAGAGGCTTCACCTGCAACAATGACAATGGTGTTATTGGACATGGAAAACCTGCTAGCGAATGATGCCGCGGCTAGAATTTTTCAAAGAAGCAATTAAAACTGACAGTTCATCATCACCTACAGACATATCCTGAAGACGCGTGATAGCCGTGTCTAAGGTTAACCCTTGGCGGAAGATGATTTTATAAGCTTGGCGCAAAACTTTAATGGCTTCTTCACTAAAGCCCCGGCGTTTTAAACCTTGGGTATTCATGCCATGAGGAGAAACAGAATTGCCATTGGCCATTACAAAGGCTGGAATGTCTTTCAAAACTACACTGCCCGCTCCAGTCATACAATGGGTGCCAATATGGCAAAATTGATGCACGGCAGTAAAACCACCCAAAATAGCATAATCAGCCACACGCACGTGGCCTGCCAAGGCAACATTATTAGCCACAATAACATGGTCGCCCAATACACAGTCATGGGCCACGTGAACATTGGCCATTAATAAATTATGGTTGCCAATTTTGGTCACACCAGCATCTTGAATTGTGCCGCGGTGCAAGGTGCAACCTTCGCGTATGACGTTGTGGTCGCCAATTTCCAAGCGGGTAGGTTCGCCATTGTATTTCATATCCTGGCAGGCTTCACCCACGGAGCTGAATTGGAAAATATGATTGTTACGCCCGATGCTCGTTGGCCCTTTAACCACCACATGGGGTTCAAGCTTAGTGCCCGCTCCTAGTTCAACATTAGCGCCCACAATGCTATATGGACCAATTTCCACATCTGCGGCAATGACGGCGCTGGGATCAATAATTGCAGTCCCATGAATTAATGGTTGGGGCACTAAACCTTCCTATCTGCGCATAAGATAGTAGCAGAAGCAGCCAATTGGCCGTCAACACTTGCACTGCAATCAAACTTCCAGATACCACGCTTTTCAGACATAATAGAAGCCTCTAGCAGGAGCTTATCTCCAGGCACCACTGGGCGCTTAAAACGTAACTTATCAGAACCAACAAAATAATAGATAGATCCATCTTGTGGGGTTTTATTCATGGTCTTAAAACCAAGAATACCGGCAGCTTGGGCCATGGCTTCGATAATCAAAACACCTGGCATCACTGGGTGATCTGGAAAGTGTCCATTAAAGAAGGGTTCGTTAATTGTTACATTTTTGTAAGCCACGATGGAGTCACCTAAATTGAGTTCTGTGACCCGATCGACTAATAAAAACGGGTATCGATGGGGTAAGTACTCTCTAATTTCTTTAACATCCATAACCATGTTGGCACTTTCCTTATGTAGTACTTTTCGATATTGATCAGCTTTGAAGCCGGGCCATTTCTAATTCTAGTTGTTTAAGGCGCTTAGCCATCTGGTCAAGCTGTTTAAAACGCGCCGCGTTACGCCGCCATTTTTGATTATTGTCTAAGCCCGTGCCCGATGAGTATGCCCCAGGCTCGCTAATAGAGTGCGTCACTAAAGACATGGCTGTAACATGCACGCCATCGCCTAAGGTTAAATGCCCAGTAATGCCGCAGGCCCCTGCAATGGTACAATGCTTACCCAGTTTAGTGCTGCCTGCGATGGCGGTACACCCCGCAATGGCAGTATAGTCGCCTAGTTCTACATTATGGGCAATCTGTACTTGGTTATCCAGCTTAACACCATAGCCTATAATAGTGTTATCTAAAGCCCCGCGATCTATACTTGTGCCCGCGCCAACTTCAACATGATCACCGATAATGACGCCACCTAGCTGGGCTATTTTAACCCAATCTGGGCCATCTTTTGCAAACCCAAAACCATCTGCGCCGATAACAGCACCACTATGAATAGTACAACAAGCACCCACTTTAACATCATGGTACAAAGTCACATTGGCAGCAACATTGGTGCCATTACCAATACTGGAATGAGCACCCACAACACTATTAGGGCCAATAGAAACAGCATCACCTAGTGTGACATAAGGGCCAATTACGGTACCAGACGCTAGATTAACAGCACTACCAATGGTGGCCGTAGGATGAACTTCTGCACTTTTATCAATACCACTAAAATCAGGTGTTGGAGCAAACTGCTGTGACAATTTTGCATAACCCAAATAAGGATTATCTAACAGTAAACAGTGTCCAGCAAATAGTTTAGCTTGATCAGCATGCAAAATCACCGCACCAGCTCGGCTAGAATCTAGCTGGCTAGCATATTTCATATTTGCCAAAAAGCTCACTTGATGTGGCAATGCAGAAGCCAATGTAGCCAGACCGGTGACAGGGTAGCTTGCGTCACCTTCTAATTTCGCACCAATGAGCTCAGCTATGGCGCCTAAGGTTAAGTGACGCAATTACGGCTCCAAATTCAACAACTCAACTACCTTAGAGGTAATATCAATTCCAGCAGCGTTATAAATCGCAGACTGGCCGTTAATAATTAAAGAGATATCATTTTCTTCAACCAACTGACGCAGCACCTTATCTAAAACTGGGCGCATGTTGGCCAAAAACTCTTGCTCTACCTGTAGTTTAACATTGGATAAGTATTGCTTAAGCTTTTGGTATTCAACACTCACAGCCTGAATTTCTGCCTGCAATTTCTGCACCTCATCATTACTCATGATGTCTTTATCAGCTTCAAGGCGCTGTTGTAAAGCTTGTAGCTCTTGGCCCATAGCGTCTAAGCGAATGGTTTGAGGCTTGAGCTGAGCAGACAAATTTTGTCCCAAAGCGATGGCTTTTTCCGAAGCAAACATTGCCTTTTTAGCTTTAAGCACAACAATGATGTTTGCTATTGCCAATTGCGGTGTACTTAAAGTGACGGCAAAGGCTGCTGCGACGATCATTATCTTCACTTTGTTCATCATAGCTCCTTGTGGGTTTAGGCTAGAAAGGGCTGCCTAACGTAATGTGCGTTGATTGCGTTTTATCACCAGTTTTTTGTCTTAGCGGGGTAGCTACTACTAAGGTTAAGGGCCCCACTGGTGTCAACCATGCAAGGTTAAGACCACCAGAAACCCTTAGCTCTCCCGCAGTAAATTCACCAGATTGGTACACGTTACCCACATCAGTAAACAGTGAAGTGCGCACCGAGGGCATATCGCTGAACATTGGGAAAATTAACTCTGCAGAAGCCGTAGTAAGTAATTGACCACCCAGTGGCACACCATTGGAATTTTTAGGCCCCAAAGAATTGTTAGTAAAACCACGCACACTACCAAAGCCTCCACTGAAATAGTTGGCAAAAAACGGCGCTGTGGCAGTAGAGCCATAAGTACCTAATAAACCTACCTTCGCACCCGTAGTAAAGACTAAAGATTCGTTGTAGTTAAGGGGCACAAAATTACGGTAATCATAGCTCAATTGATAGAAGCTGAGGTCACTATTAGGTAAAGCTAAATCTAAGTTAACGCCATGAGAGCTGCCTATGGTTGGGTACCAAAAGTCATTCAGGGTACTGTTATTCCAGTTTACTGAGGTTTTAAACTGCTTGAACTTCTGTCCTTCTGCATTTACAAAAGCCGTAGCTTCTGTGGCAGGAGATGTGCCTAACTGTAGGTCAATACGCTCATAACCCACTTTGAAGTTTAACCGAGTAAAATCATCTATAGGATAGCCAAAGCGCATATCAGCTCCAACAGTATCGGTGATAAAATTGCTCACATCGACCTTGGAATAGTCCCGCTTGGTATAATACAAATCAAAGCCGCGACTCACTCCATCAACAGTATAATAGGGATTGAGGTAGCTGAATTTATATTTTTCAGTGCTGGAGCTAGAAGTCACGGATGCTTCCATTTTATTACCAGTACCTAAAAAGTTATTTTGATTGACTGAGCCGCCCCAAAACGCACCTTCACTGTCACTATAACCAAGCATTACAGACCAATCAGCAGTAAGTCCTTCTTCTACGGCAAATTCCACATCCAGCTGATCATCAGTACCTTCCACAGGTATGGTCTCTACGGCCACCTGGGTGAAGAAACCCAAACGCTGAAGACGTAATTTTGATGTTGTAATATCAGCCATAGACGCCACAGCGCCTTCCATTTGACGCATCTCACGTCGCAACACATCATCACCAGTGCGGGTGTTGCCACGGAAGTCTATGCGGCGTACATAGGTTCGTTTACCCGATCTAATTTGATACTGCACATCAACAGTTTCTTGACCTTCGTTAACCAAGGGAACTGGCTGCACTTCTGCGAAGGAAAATCCATTGTCTCCAAACAATTGTTTTACGTCTGCAGCTGCGTCGACAAGGTTTTGCCGAGAAAACACTTGGCCCGAAGGGGCGTCAATAAGAGCCCATATATCCGCCTCCTCTAAATCATATTGGCCAGCAATACTTAGCTTGCCCATTTTAAACTGTGTGCCTTCTACTAAGTTGATGGTAACAAACACTTCGGTTTTGTCAGCAGAAATAGCCACTTGTGTTGATTCAATATTAAACAGAACATAGCCTTTGTTTAAGTAATAGGATCGTATATTTTCTAGGTCTGCCGTGAGCTTTTCTCTGGAATACTGATCATCTTTAGTAAACAAGGTCCAAAACCCAGGCGTTTTCAGGCTCATTAAATCTGCAAGTTGGGCGTCGGTATAACTGTCATTGCCAATTATATTAATGTGGCTAATGGAAGAAGTGACCCCTTCATTAACTTTCACATCAATTGAGACACGATTTTCGCCCAAATCAGTTACCACAGATTCTACTAACACAGAGTATCGCCCCAGGCGATTATATTGTCGTTCTAACTCTAGCTCTATTTGCGCCAAAGTGGCACGTTTAAAAATTTCACCCTCCTTTAGACCAGCTGCTTTTAAAGCAGAACGAAGGTCTTCTGTTTTAAGAATTTTATTACCCTCTAGGCTAATAAAACCGATGGCTGGGCGTTCTTGCACGATAACCAACAATAGATTGCCTTCTTGCTCTAGATGAATATCTTCAAAGTAACCACTTTTAAACATACTTCGCGTGGCGTAAGCCAAGCTACGTTCGTCGGCTTCATCGCCTATTTTTAGGGGTAACTGCGCGAAAGCCTGGCTTGATGTAAGCCGCTGCAAGCCTTCTATATGAATGTCTTCAATAATGAAGCTCGCGGCCGTGGCCATTTGCGACACTGCCAATGTGCAACTTAACAAAACAGCTAAAATAATTTGTTTCATATTTCACTAACCTAAAATGAGATTAAAGACGCATCAAGTCATTAGCCACGGCTATAATCATGATGGTAAACACTAATGCCATACCAATACGTAAACCGATGGCCTGAATACGTTCAGGCACTTTGCGTCCTGTAACTACTTCTACAAGGTAATATAACAAATGCCCGCCATCCAGCATAGGAACCGGCAATAGATTTAACACTCCAAGGCTGACGCTTAAGTATGCCATAAAGCTAATGTAGGCAATCACACCAGATTCTGCCGAAGCACCAGCGATTTTAGCAATGCTAATGGGGCCACTTAAATGTTCAATAGACACTAAACCTTGTGCCATTCGGCCTAAAAATCTTAACGTCAACCTCGCCATTTCCAAGGCCTGCTGACCACCAGCAACCAAACCAGCAACCAAACCCAATTGTTGTTGAAACTGTATAGATTGAGGCCACGAAATAGACGCCACACCTATACCAATAAGACCAATGCGACCACCTAATTCATTGGTATAAGACCCTAACTGCACGGGAATCTCTAAGCTTTGGGAATGCCGTTCAAGGGTGACGCTAACCTCCATATCTGCATGGCCTTGAACAAAGGCGACAAACTCATTGTAGCCTGCCATAGGCTGTTGATTAATAGCCACTATTTTGTCACCAACCTGTAACCCAGCTATTTCTGCTGACCCTTTAGGGACGATATGGTCAAGTGTGATTGGTACGTTGGGGCGCCAAGGCTGCAAGCCCAGTTGAGCCATGGGGCTAGATTGTATAGACGCCGACATCCACCGTGTCACTGCGAAATTACGCTCTACCGGAACACCTATAGCCGGCAAAGCATCAAGCTTATTTGGTGCTATTGCTTGATCTTGTAGCAACCGCTCATCGAGTCCCTGTAACAAAAAGTCTATGGTTGTCGTTTCACCTATACGCTTTGCAAGGGCGATATTCACCGCTTCCCATGTGGGGGTCTTGTGACCATCAATGGCTAGAATCTGTTGTGGTGATTCGAATCCAGCAATATTTTTGTCCACCGCCACGGCCACAGGAATCAACTGGGATGTGCCAGAAATCTGCACCACAGTGTAGAGTAATGCGGCGAACAGCAGGTTAACCAAAGGACCTGCAGCAACTATAGCAATTCGTATCCAAGGAGACTTCTGATCAAAGGCAGCACTTAGGTCTTTAGTGCCCATCTCATCGTTGCGCGAGTCCAACATACGCACATAGCCCCCTAAAGGCAGCCAAGCGAACACGTATTCCGTACCATCTTTACCTAGTATGCGAAAAATAGGTCGTCCAAAACCTACAGAAAAACGTAATACTTTTACCCCACACCAGCGAGCCACAAAGTAATGGCCAGCTTCATGGACAGTAACAAGTACTGCTAGGGCAAATAGGGTGGTTAAGATGGTCATTACCATTACGCCATCATTTCCTTATGTACCAAACAAAATAAGACACAAAGCAAAGACTGGGGCGGCGGCCGTTAAACTATCAATACGATCCATTATACCTCCGTGTCCTGGTAGTATTGAGCCACTATCCTTAATACCACACTGGCGCTTAAACATGCTTTCCGTTAAGTCTCCTACAACAGAAACAAATAACAGTACTAAAGCCAATATATAGATACCAAAGGAAAGGTTTTGGGAAAAATGAAGGTACTGTTGAGTGATCATAGATACCAAGAGTACGGCAAGAGCAGCGCCACCAATACCCGCCCAAGACTTTGCAGGGCTTACATGAGGCATGAGTTTGCGCTTACCGAATCGTTTGCCAGCAAAGTAAGCCCCGGTGTCTGCGCCCCATACCATCAGAAACATATACACGATTAACCAAGGACCCTGATCCAGCTCACGGATATATACCATTGCAGCCCAGGTAGGTACCAGCACCAAAAAGCCAACAATGCCTTTGCTCACGCGCCCACACCAAAGGGCACAGGCTCTGGGGTAAAGCATCACCAACACTGTTGCTGCTAACCACCACAGAGCAGCTACGGCAAATATAATTTGCTCATAGTAAGGTAGGACTTTTTGGGCAACCACAATAGCGAAGAGCACGGACAACATATAAACCGTCCGCGCGCTTCGGCTCACAAGGCGCATCATTGCTGTCCATTCCCATGCAGCCATAAGCACGATAAGAGCCATAATCAAAGCAAAGGCTTTTGGGGGTAGAAAGAATACAGCCGCTAAAGTAAGTGGCGCGATCACCAAAGCTGTAGCAATTCTAGATTTCAACATATTATTATTTTACATTTTATTAAAGAGGCCAACCACTCCGTGGTTAAACACTTGATTCTTATTCTATTGATTGCGCACCAGTTTGGCCAAATCTCCTTTGTCTTTGACCAAACTGAGCTAATGTATCCACCATTTTTTGATGTTTAAATTCTGGCCAAAGCGCATCTACAAATACTAATTCTGCATAGGCCATTTGCCACAATAAAAAATTGCTTATACGCTGCTCTCCACTAGTGCGTATGCATAAATCAACTGCAGGCAAGTCCCCTAGACACAGAAATTTGCCAAAATCATCTTCACTTATAGATTCCGGGGGGGTGCCGTTTTCCGCGAGATCTATAGCCATTTTTTTGGCCGCTTCAAGAATATCCCATCGGCCGCCGTAATTGGCCGCAATACTCAACTGCAACCCAGTATTAGCAAATGTTTTTCCTTCAGCAGCCACTATCAACTTTTGTAACTCAGGACTCAAGCCAGATGTATCACCAATGATGCGCAACCGAATATTATTGTCATGTAGCTTATTCACTTCGAGCTTTAATACGTAGGCAAATAGGTCCATCAACGCTTTGACTTCGAGGGGTGGCCGACGCCAATTTTCACTACTAAACGCAAATAGAGTAAGCGCAGGGATTTTATAATGCACGGCCGTTTCAATTACCGCCCGTACTGCATCAACGCCAGCCTTATGGCCCGCTACACCAGATAGGCTGTGGCTTTTGGCCCAGCGATTATTACCATCCATGATAATGGCGACATGCTCAGGCAGTGCTCCTAGTTTGCGGGCCAGAATGGCTTGGCGCGGGTCAGTCATGCATTAATCCTTAATCTAGGCCTTATCAGAAATAATGATGTAGGTTAAACCTCCATCAAATCCTTTTCTTTCGTTACTAAAGCCGCTTCGATAGTTGCAACGTGCGCATCAGTAACCTTTTGCACCATGTCTTCGCCACGGCGCGCATCATCTTCTGAAATATCTTTATCTTTCAAAAGGTCTTTGATATCGCTATTCGCGTCACGGCGAATACTGCGGACGGACACGCGGGCTTTTTCGGCTTCTTCCCGGGCACCACGAATAAAACTCTTGCGGGTTTCTTCCGTGAGCGATGGCATAGGCACTCGAATTAAATCACCAGAGGTAGATGGATTTAGTCCCAAATTAGCCTTCATGATAGCTTTCTCTATCTCTGGCACCATAGGCTTCTCCCACGGAGATACCGCTAAACATCGACCATCTTCAACAGAGATGTTAGCCAACTGGTTAAGAGGCGTATCACTGCCATAATAAGACACCATTACGCTGTCCAGGATACTTGGATGAGCTCGGCCAGTGCGGATGCGTTTAAAAGCTTCACTTAGGGCTGCAATGCTCTTGTCCATGCGCCCATTGGCATCTTGCTGGATATCATTAATCATTCTATTCTCCGCCCTTAGGCAATGTCACATTCACCAAGGTGCCTTCATGGCCACCAACCACTAAATTGACTAAAGCCCCTGGTTTATTCATATTAAATACTCGCACTGGCATCTCTTGGTCACGACACAAACACATGGCTGTAAGATCCATAATGCCTAATTGCTTTTCTATAGCTTCATCAAAGGTGATGTATTCATACTTCACTGCATGTGGATTTTTAACTGGATCGGAATCATAAACACCATCAACTTTAGTCGCTTTAAGCACCACGTCAGCTTCAATTTCTATGCCGCGTAATGAGGCCGCTGAATCTGTGGTGAAAAATGGGTTGCCAGTACCGGCAGAAAAAATCACCACATTACCCTGCGACAAATACAACATGGCATTACGACGGTCATAATGATCTACCACACCACTCATTGGTATAGCAGACATCACTCGGGTGGTTATATTAGAACGCTCTAGGGCGTCTCGCATAGCCAAAGCATTCATCACCGTAGCTAACATGCCCATGTGGTCGCCAGTTACACGATCCATGCCGGCTTCACTGAGGGCCGCACCACGAAATAAGTTACCCCCACCAATCACTAAACCCACTTGTACGCCAATGCCTACCAACTGGCCAACCTCTAGGGCCATACGATCTAAAACCTTGGGGTCAATACCAAAATTTTCACTCCCCATCAGTGCTTCGCCGCTGAGTTTGAGCAAAATCCGCTTATAGCGAGGTTGCCGCTTATCAGAAATTGGCATTTATATTCTCCAAAACGTTAGTGTGCAGGCGCTATATTATTACTACAAAGATATAGCCCTGACAAAACAATAAGATAGTGACGTATTAACAGCTCAAGGGCAAGTTATGCGCTCAACTTCAGTCAAAAAAAAACGCCACCACAGTGGACTCATCCACCATGGCGACGCTTCATGGAGACTAATAAGACTTAACCCTTTAGCTGCTGTGCTACTTCAGCAGCAAAATCCACTTCCTCTACTTCAATACCTTCACCTACTTCTAAACGATTGAAGGCAGTAACAGAGGCATCAGCAGCTTTTAACAAATCACTGATTTTTTGATCTGGATTCTTAACAAATGGTTGCTCAGTTAAACTGTTTTCAGCCAAGAACTTGTTAATACGACCCATCATCATCTTGTCAACGATCGCATCTGGCTTGCCGGCCATATCAGGCTGGGCCTTGATGATGTCCTTTTCTTTTTCTACTTCCTCAGCTGTCATATCATCACGGCTAACTACACGCGGGTTAATGGCTGTCACGTGCATGGCGATGTCTTTAGCCAGTTCACGGTCACCCGCAGTCAATGCAATCAAAGTAGCAATTTTGCTGTTGCTGTGGACGTAAGCACCAACATTAGCAGCTTCAAGCATAACGATACGACGAGGAGTAATGTTTTCGCCAATCTTTTGTACCAACGCCTCACGGGCGTCAGACAATTCGCCTTCCATCAACGCAGCCATGTCATCTTGCTTAGCAGCAAACGCTGCATCAGTAACCTTAGTAACAAACGCAAGGAAGCCTTCGTCACGAGCAGCAAAGTCTGTTTCTGAGTTCACTTCAACCAGCACGCCAAAAGAATTATCATCGGCAACTTTTGCAAACACAACACCTTCAGCAGCAATACGACCCGCTTTCTTTGCAGCTTTCATGCCACTAGACTTGCGCAAATCTTCAATTGCCTGCTCAATGTCACCTTCAGCAGCAACAAGTGCTTTTTTACAATCCATCATGCCCAAGCCGGTGCGCTCGCGCAGTTCTTTAACCATAGATGCAGAGATAGCAGCCATTAGGAAATCCTCAAATTGGGTTCTCAACGTCACACAGGACGTCTTTAAAAAAAGGGAGCCAAGCTCCCTTTATTATACTCGCCTAGCTAAACCAAAGGTTTAGGCTTATTCAGCGGCTGCAGCTACTACTGCTGATTCTGCTTCTTCTTCAGCAACTTCTACGAACTCGCCAGCAACAGATGTGCCATCGTCTTTGCCAGATGCACAAGCATCAGCCATGGCAGAAACGTAGATTTCGATAGCACGTAAAGCGTCGTCATTAGCAGGGATTACGTAATCAATGCCGTCTGGGTTGCTGTTGGTATCAACAATACCGATAACAGGGATGCCCAGTTTGTTAGCTTCGTTGATCGCAATGCGCTCATGCTCAACGTCTACCACGAACAATGCGTCTGGAAGACCACCCATGTCCTTGATACCGCCGATTGCGCGCTCAAGCTTTTCCATTTCACGTTGACGCATCAACGCTTCTTTCTTAGTCAACTGCTCAGAAGTACCGTCGCTGAACTGAGTTTCTAAAGTACGGAAACGGTTGATTGACTGACGAATAGTCTTGTAGTTAGTTAACATGCCACCCAACCAACGATGGTTAACGTAAGGCATACCAACACGACTAGCGTGTTCTTTAATCAACTTACCTGCCGCACGCTTAGTGCCAACGAACAATACTTTGTTCTTGTTGGAAGCCATGTTTTCAACGATCGCAAGAGCTTCGTTCAACGCTGGCAAGGTTTGGTCTAGGTTGATGATATGGATCTTGTTACGAGCGCCAAAGATATACTGGCCCATTTTTGGGTTCCAGTAACGTGTTTGGTGGCCGAAGTGGGCGCCAGCTTTAAGCAGGTCGCGCATACTTACTTTAGTCATTTTACTTTCCTTTGTACGGGTTAGGCCTCCATAAACCCTCGTCTTGCTTATACTTTATTAAAAGAAAAGCTAGAACCATAGTTCGATCAGAAGCCTTAAAGCAGACCTCCAACACCCAGAACCATGTGCCGGTTTATGTGTGACGTTATAGTTAAGCTCCAAATACACAGCCCTTTTTGTTATAAAGAGCCCAGAACGAATTTGGGCGCGCAATTTATACCATAACTATCAGAAAATATCAAAAGTAATCGGGGACATCAATGGCTTAATGACCCTCTAGTGGATAATCAACTCGCTAGATAACTGATTACTGCATCTAGCCATGGCGTATTGCAAAGCCATCAAACAACTCATGCTTCAGTTGGCTACTTATTTCACCAGCCAATTACTCTTCTGGCGTATGATATATGCTTTTGTGACCACAGGCATCACTACTCGCGGCAAGGATATAAAAATCTTACTTCAAAGCCATGGGCTCAACTATGTCTGATATAATTACTCAAAATTTGGTTTACTATACAGATAGCCTTCCCGGTATAAAAAAGCATCGAGAAATACATGAGCATATTGATTAAAGACGCCGCTGAAATTGAAAAGATGCGTATCGCTGGCCGCTTGGCAGCGGAAGTATTGGAGATGATCCACGAACACGTGCAAGTGGGAGTGACCACCAATAAGCTTAATCAAATTTGCCATGACTATATTATTGATGTGCAAGAAGCTATCCCTGCTCCATTAAATTACCACGGCTTTCCTAAGTCTATTTGCACCTCAGTTAATCAGGTAGTGTGCCATGGCATTCCTAATGATAAGCCCCTTAAACAAGGTGACCTAGTTAATATTGATATCACCGTTATTAAAGATGGTTATCATGGTGATACCAGCCGCATGTTTGCCGTTGGCACAATTGCGCCCCACGCTGAACGTTTAGTCACCATTACTCAGGAATGCCTTTATAAAGGTATAGCGTTGGTAAAACCAGGTGCCCGCCTAGGTGACATCGGACATGTAATTCAAGCACATGCCGAGGCTAACCATTATTCTATTGTACAAGAGTATTGTGGCCACGGCATTGGTGTAGGCTTCCACGAAGACCCACAGGTACTTCATTACGGCAGGCCAAACACAGGCGTTGAACTCAAAGAAGGCATGATCTTTACTATTGAACCTATGCTTAATGCCGGCAAACGTCACGTTAAACTTAATAAGAATGATGGATGGACGGTAACCACCGTGGACAAGCGTTTATCTGCTCAGTTTGAACACACTATCTTGGTAACTGCCGACGGCTATGAAAACCTTACCATTCGTAAAGAAGAAATGGCCTAACAGTGTCTTTGGTTAGCAAGTCCCTGCAAGACCAACTTATTGATTACGAGCAGCTACAGCTACAGCTTGCCAGCCTCCCCGCTGCCAAAGTATTAAAAGCAGCCTTACACACGGGGCAAACCCAGCTCGACGACTTATTCAATGAGCATAAAGAAACACGGATTTACGAGCTTATCCATGCCCGTGCATGGTTAGTGGATCAGATTCTCTGCATAGCGTGGCAGCAATACTCCTGGCCAGATGAAGCTGCACTGGTAGCCGTGGGTGGTTATGGGCGCGGTGAATTACACCCGCAATCAGACATCGATTTACTTATTCTGTTAGGTAACGATCTTGATGAATCCTGCTGGCACAGTTGCACCCAGGAATTTATTACTTTTATTTGGAATCTAGGCCTGCAAATTGGCTCCAGTGTGCGCACCCTAAACGATTGCTACGAGCAGGCCAAAGGTGATATCACCATTGCCACCAGCCTACTTGAATCCCACACCATCATAGGCAAAGCTGGCTTACGCCGGAAAGTATTTGATTGGGTTATTTCTGAACAAGCGTGGAGTAATGAAGCCTTTTACAAAGCTCGCATTAAAACCCAACAACAACGGCACTTACGCACTAACGACACAGAATATAACCTCGAGCCCAACATTAAAAACTCTTCTGGTGGCTTGCGTGATATTCAAACTATTGGCTGGATTGGCAAACGACATTTTGGCCTGCGCTATATGGCACAACTTTCTGGACACAGCTACCTTAACCAAAATGAGTTAGACACCCTTAAAGCGGGTACTAATTACCTTTGGACCATTCGTTACGCACTTCATTTGATCACCAAACGACCAGAAGATCGATTACTATTTGACCATCAACGTAAATTAGCTGCTTTTTTTGGGTATGAGGATAATGACGATGAACTGGCTGTTGAGCAGTTTATGCATCGTTATTACCGCACAGTCATGCACTTAGCGGAGCTTAACCAAACCTTACTTCAACTGTTCGACCAAGCGATCTTACATGCACATGATGAAGATCTAGTTGTGTCCATCAATCGACGCTTTGAACTCCGCAATGGTCGTTTGCAGGCCTGTTATCCGAGCGTGTTTTTACGCCAGCCATTTGCCATCATGGAAGCCTTTGTCATATTAGCTCAACACCCCAAATGCCAAACCATTGGAGCCGAGTGCAAACGATTGATTCAAGCTCATCGTCACTTAATTGACGACAAGTATCGCCGTGATATTCGGGTGAATAGCCTTTTTATGGAGCTACTTCGCTCTCCCGAACGTATGTCTCACACTTTATTAGAGATGCAGCGCCAAGGTGTGCTAGGGGATTACCTTCCCAGCTTTCACAAGATTGTGGGGCGTATGCAGCACGATTTGTATCACATCTACACTGTTGACGCTCACACTATGAAAGTGGTGAAAAAAATGCGCGAACTGCTGCTACCAAGAGAGCAGAAGCGTTTCCCCGTGGCGGGTCGTTTAGTACATAAACTACCCAAGATTGAGTTACTGTACATTGCCGGCCTTTACCATGACATTGGCAAAGGTAGTGGCCGTGATCACTCAGTAGTTGGGGCTGAGGAAGTGCGGCAATTTTGCAAGCAGCATCAATTAGGAAAGTGGGACACGGAGCTGGTTAGCTGGTTAGTACGTCATCACTTACTCATGTCTATGACAGCTCAGAAACGTGACATTGGCAACCCCGATATCATCCATGAATTTGCCTCCAAAATGGGTGATGAATTACATCTAGATTACCTTTATGTGCTCACAGTTTGCGATATCAACGCAACCAATCCAGCACTTTGGAACAGCTGGCGTGCATCCCTATTACGCCAACTTTATACCGCCACCAATCGAGTGCTGCGTTTAGGCCTAGATGTACCGGTAGATCACCACGCACTTATTGAACAAAGCCAAACCGATGCCCGTAAGTTGTTGCAAGAACAGCGGTTTAATCCTGCCTCGGTAATGCGCTTATGGAAGAATTTGGGCGATGACTACTTTATCCGAGAGAACGCCAAAACCATTGCTTGGCATACTCGTACTATTTTAAACCACCAGATCGCAGGACCTTTGGTGGCTCTTAGCGAAACCTCATATAGCGCGTTTGAAGGTGGCACCCAGGTGTTCGTTTACACCCAAGACAAGGCCAACTTATTTGCTGCCCTTTGTGCCATCCTTGGCCAGCTTCACCTAGACATCCAAGATGCGCGCATCATTACCACAGAAGATGGTTACAGTATGGACACCTTTGTGGTGCTGGACACTGATGGCAACACCATAAACCAAACTCCCGCACTATTGGAAAAACTGCAACAACGCCTTACCCAAGCATTGCAGTACCCCGACGACTTTGCCTATATCGTCCAACAACGCCAACCTAGAATCCATAAACTTTTTAACCAATCCTCCATCGCTAGTTTAAGCAACCCCAAAGGCCGTAGCTGGACCCGATTAGAATTATCTAGTGCTGATAGGCCTGGCTTATTAGCCAAAGTGGGCTTAGTATTTATGCGTTTGGGTATTAGCCTACAAAAAGCCAAGATCCAATCTATTGGAGGCCGTGTGGAAGACGTGTTTTTTATTACCCTAAGCAATGGCGAGCGCATTATTGACGAAAGCCTGCTGAAAACCCTCAAAAATAATATTTGTAGCGCCTTGGAT
>CAJIZL010000025.1 GCA_905182035.1 Oceanospirillaceae bacterium ASP10-02a
TCCATTTTTAATAGCTAAGCAAGAGCTCTTATTATGGAAATTCAAATACCATCCCATGAAGGCAATACCCACCAGTCACAGTCTAACGATTGCATATTATCCTGAAATGCATTATTTTCCCGCGGTATTAAATTAAATAGCAGTCACAAACTTAAATTATCAGGGGTCTATGTATGAACAACACATCATTTCGCACACTTAGTGCGTTAGCCATCGCTATCGCCACAGCATCTAGTGGGGCCTATGCAGCACAGCTAGAGGAAATTATAGTAACAGCGCAAAAGCGTGCTGAAAGCTTGCAAGACGTCCCCATTTCGATGGTTGCAATAGAAGGTTCAAAAATCGAAGATGCGGGCATTCACAGCCTCAGCGGCTTGTCAGAATATGTACCTAACCTTGGCGTTTCAGAAAATGCGGTTAACACCATTATTTCAATGCGTGGAATCGGCGTTGGAGCAAACCAATCTTTTGAGCAATCTGTAGGTGTCTATGTTGATGGTGTCCACTACGGAAAAAGCCGGCAGGTAAGAACGGGGCTGTTCGACTTGGCTCAAGTTGAAGTATTGAGAGGACCCCAGGGCATCCTCTTTGGTAAGAATACTCTGGCGGGTGCTATAAACGTAACATCTGCATCAGCGGAAGTTGGCCAAGAGACTAGCGGTAAAGTTAATCTCAGCCGTGAGAGCTATGGCGGTCAGATAATGGATGTGGCGGTCAGCACATCACTTTCAGACACCTTGGCGATAAGAATTGCTGCAAGAGATCGCACCAATGATGGCTATATGTCGAACGGCTATGGCGCGACAGAAATTTCTGCAATGCCTACCACAGATGAAACAATGTGGCGCATCAGTGCAACTTGGGAGCCAACTGAAAATACAACAGTAAAAATAAAGCATGGCCAAAGTGATTACGTGCGGTTGGGATCAACTGCTGTAGTTACTACCCTCGCTCCTTTGCCTAACATCGCTCAGTCAAATGCTCTTATGTATGCAGTAATGGGAACCTACCATCCTACTGTGGGCGCTAACGCCGCAGCGGGCGTAGTCGATCCATATCGAGATGCAATTTCACTAGGCGGTTGTGCTTTAAGAGAATCCTTAGGCCGCAAAGCCTGTGAAAATGGCGAAAGACCCGAGGGAACAGATACACAAACGTCTGACACTTCAATGAACATCAACATTGACCTGGCAAATGGCTACACCCTAACGTCAGTAACTGGAAACTCTGGTTATGAATATGAAGATGGAATTGATGCTGACTTCTTGCCTGTTCGGTTTATTGGTCGCAGTGACATCTCGGACTACAACCAAACAAGTCAGGAATTCAGACTAGCCTCGCCAGTTGATCAGCGCTTTTCTTATGTGACTGGTGCTTATTGGCAAACACAAACGCAAGAGATTGATCGGACGGTAATAGTCGACGGCACTCTTGGTGTTCCTGGATTCATGTCTGCAGTCGTTGGCTGTACTAGCTTCCTTAATGTGCCTGCAGCTGCTCTTCCTCCTGGTTATTTCTGCATCAACGGTGCGACATCGTTCGATCAAGCCGGCCGAGTTGTAAACTGGAAGCAAGAAACTGATTCTTGGGCTGTATTCTTCCAAGGCAAGTATGACTTAACCGATACCCTTAGCGTGACCGCTGGACTTCGTTACACTGAGGAAGATAAAGAAGCTGTTGCGACGACCGATCTAACCGCTGATGCGACTGGCCTAGCTACACCAAACACTAGCGCCGCACTAGCTGGAATAAACGCCGCTGCCTTTGGTGTTTGGGCTCACGCATTTGACGAAAAAAGGTCTACTGACCAGTTGATGCCTGCTGTGAACTTACAGTGGCAGCGATCTGAAGATAGCAAGTTCTATGTCAGCTATTCTGAGGGATTCAAAAGTGGTGGATTTAATTCTGTAGGTGACCAAAATCCTGCTTTTGAAGCTGATGGTACCGTGTTACGAACCACGCCTGGCGTTGGCTTTGAGTACGACGACGAAACGGCAAGTTCTATAGAAGTCGGTGGTAAACATACATTGCTAGATGGTGCCATGAGCGTCAACTGGGCTATGTTTGACAGCACTTATAAGAACCAGCAAGTTTCTACCTTTGTTGGCTTAGGATTTGTGGTTGCCAATGCTGCCTCTTCAACCGTACAAGGTATGGAAGTAGAAGCTCTCTGGCAGGCAACTGATAATCTAAGGTTGGGAGCAAACCTAGCACTATTGGATAGCAGCTACGACAGCTTTGATGCTGCTGGTTGTACCGCAGTGCAAGCCTCTGCCCTACTAGGGTTGGGTACTATTACTTCAACTTCAGCTGTAACCTCAGCTCTTGGCTGTCAAGCTCAGTTCAAAGGTGATGGAACTCAGGGAGGTTCATCGCAGGACATTTCTGGCGGCCAGCAAGGTGCTGATTTTGGTGGTTCTTTAACTGCTGACTACAGTAAGGCGATCAATGCTGACATGATGTGGTTCGCTGCTGTAGATTATAACTTCACTGACGGTTTCTACATGACTGGCGATCTAGACCCTATTGATTATCAGGATGGGTTTGAAAAGTTGAACGTGCGCTTTGGCTTGCGTGGCGATAACTGGGATCTCATGGTTTATGGTAAGAACGTGACTGATGAGATCACAGCGTCCGGTGCAGCTGATGTCCCATTAGCGTCTGGTTCTCACTTCCGTTACATGGCTGCTGGTTCAACTTGGGGCGCTCGTTTTGGTTATAGCTTTTAATTAGCAACCAAACAAGCTTTCAAATAGTATTAAAAAGGACGGGCTTGCCCGTCCTTTTTTGTGTTCGGCGTTTTATTTAAAAAATATTAATTCTAAATCTATCTGGCCAACAGATGCTGTCTGATTTTGTGACTAGCCTGTCATGTTGAGACAGTGTTATAGCCTTCGGCTGAGTTATGATAAGCACAGGTATCTTTCGGCGATAAATTGATAAGCTATGACGCA
>CAJIZL010000026.1 GCA_905182035.1 Oceanospirillaceae bacterium ASP10-02a
CTGAAAAACACACCAGAATGATAGAGATAGATACTAAAATAAATAACATATTCATGAAAAATCTCGTTTAGAAGCCAGAAGCTAATTCTTCCATACGCTGCCATAAGCCGGCACGTACACCAATGCCATTGGCTTCACAGCGTGCTCGGTAGGCTTCAATGTCGGCAGTACCCGCAACGGTTTTACAGTCGGCAGGTGCTGGGCCTATGGTAATGCGCACTTCGTTCCAAGCTAGGTCACGTTCCCTCGGCTGCAGCAGTCCTCGCAGATGGCCTTGTGGTGTTAGGTCAAAACGGCGCATGCCACCTTCTAAGTTGTTGAAGTAGATACATACGCTTTGACCGTTTGCTCCGTGTTGCTCTAAGTAACGGGCAATGGCAGGCACTGCAAAAGCACCACAGGCTGTTTTGTGTATACGGATTTCGTTGATGCCTTTGTCTACGGCATGTTTAAAGATGGCTTCAATGTGCACTAAAGCCGGTTGGCCAAGGGCATCATAAATAAGGCTGTCTTTGCTCTCTACTAGTAATTTAGGTGCTCGGATGCTGGCATCTAAGCCTGCCAAAGAGGTTTCTAATAAATCGCTGTTGGCCAAGCCGTGTTGCATGGCAAAAGTGGCTCGGTGGCCTGCAGTGTTTTGGTCATCTACATTAAAGCCGCGGCTGGCAACCACCCTTTGTATTAGGCTGGTGAGTTGTTCTGCGCTTACGAGTGTGGTGTCGCTCATTATGAATCCTTTGTGTGCTTGTTATAATGCGTTTTATCGATTTAAAACGCGTGGCATTGAGTACAACAATTAATGTACTCACAGACATACCAATGTCGACTCCTCAAGGAGGAATAATGGCTGCGGTGCCTAAGGGCAGTGCGATTAAATTGTACAGCAGCACCCGGGTCAAGTTTCGCTGCATGATAGTATGGGTTTGTTGAGCTTTACGCAATCCTACTTGAATCAAGTTGAAGTCATCTATAAGTAATAGTGCTGGAGTAGTTGACATACTTGTCTGTACCAGAGGCCATTGCTAAAGCAGCTGCAGCTGTTCTATGTGATGGCGTTATTGTTGGCTAATTGTTTTGTATCATTTAAGGGTTGTTTATGGAATGTATTGAAACAGGTTTTGGCCCAGTGCAGAAATATGGTTCCGGTGCGGTTAATGTGGTTTTTGCTCATGGTTCTGGTATAGGTATGAATCATGAGTTTATGCAGTCTGTAGTAGCTGCAATGGTCTCAAAAGACTTCACCGTGTATTTGTTTAATTTTGGCTATATGCAACAAATTCAACTGACAGGTACTAAGCGGCCGCCGCCAGCAGTAGCTAAGCTCGAACTTGAGTTACTGGCATTGCTCAACGAACTGGCCTTACCTGATCCTTTAATTATAGGGGGTAAGTCTTTGGGAGGTCGTGTAGCTAGTTTGATAGTGGAACAGACAAACGCTTTGGGTTGGTTTGCGTTAGGTTATCCTTTTCACCCCCAGCGAAAACCAGAAACGTTACGAGTAGAGCATCTGTTAACCAGTCATAAACCAGGGCTAATTGTTCAGGGTACTCGAGATGCTTTGGGCTGTTATGATGAGGTATTGGGTTACAAATTGCCTGCACACATCGACTTGTGCTGGCTTTCTGATGTGGACCATAGCTTTAAACCGTTTAAAGCTTCACCCTATAGTCAAATTCAGGCTATTGAACGATCGGTATTAGACATTGAGCTATGGGCTCGGTGCACGTTAAAATGCAGAGACACTTAGGTGTAAATGAATTTAAATTGATGACGGCCAAATTTGAACATTGGTAATTGCAGAGTATAAATAGTGATGCAAGACTCCCACAACATCGACAAATTATTAGACACCACAGGGCTATTTTGTCCAGAGCCCGTAATGATGCTGCACAGCACCTTTAAAGATATTAAAGTTGGGGATGTAGTTAAAGTGCTGGCTACAGATCCTTCAACGACCCGAGATATTCCTAAATTTTGCCTGTTTTTAGGCCACGAACTAATTGAGCAGGGAGAAGCAGACTCTCAGTACCAGTACCTTATTCGCAAAGGTGGCTGACATCAGCTAATAGCAGATTAGTCAGTAAACTGTTCGGCAGGTACGATATTTACGGATTCATGGAGCTCACTGTACACCACGATGATTCGTTTTTGTTGTAGCTGTATTTGCAGCTGAGCCACCTTATCTGCCAAGCTGGTCTCATAAGCGCCATAGTCTGTGCCATCGCGACTAGCGAACTCTTCTAATAAGTGGTTTAAAGTATCTGCATTTATATTTTGCCAAGGCACGATCATGAATAAATCCGTTGTTAACTTTTAGGTGAACAAAAATCTAGCTGGCTGCGATAACGCTGCGCTTGATTGGCAACATTTTTGGCTACGTTTAATAACCAGGGCTTAGCCAAGTAGGATTTTTTGGCAAAACCACCATTGCCTTCGTGGTAAGCCAAGTACAGATTGTAAGCATCGTTTGGGTGTATTTTATTGAGACGCACGGAGCGCTTGTTATACCAGCCTACAAAGTCAATGGCGTCGTTAAAATTAGTACGTTGAGCATCGCTATGACCGGTCAGTTGTTTGTACAATATCCAAGTACCGTTAATTGCTTGGGGGTAGCCATAAGCACTGGAAAGATGGCGGCCTGGAATAATGCCTAATATCCTTTTGCGGGGCGGTCTTGCTGTGGCATTAAAACCTGATTCATGTTTTATGAACGCCATACTAATAGACTGATCAATGTGCCATTGTTGTTCAGAAGCAATGGCGCTGGTTTGCCAGCTTTCAAACTGCGCGAAAATACCGCACACGTTATCTGGCGTGTGCGGTTTACCAGTGGTTCCGCCTATGGTGCTGCATGCACTCACTAACAGTAAAAGTAGGCTTGATAAAAAAGCTCTAGAGTATATCACTACGTCTGGCCCAACACAGTTGCATGAGCCGCACTTGGTCTTCGGCTTGTAATAGGTCTAAGCCCGTTTCATGGGCTAAATCCTGTAATTCATCACGCCAGTCATGGCCGAGAAGCTCCCTAATGTCTTGCTGGCTGGTGGAGATTTCAAACGCTAGTTCAATATCCAACGCGTCCACTAAATGTTCTAGGCCTTGGGCTGGTGAGAAATCACCATGGCCCACCACATGACTGGCATCTAAGTCGTCATTCATCTCCAATAAAACGTCTTTTACTGAGTGGCCTAGGGCAGTGACGGTTTCATCACTGATATGATCGCTATAACACAGGTGTGGCGGCCAGTTGTCATCCGCTAAAATGAGGCTAGACTTAATACTCCCATCGGGCAGGGTCCAAGCTGCTACAATGGGGTAGTAAGGTGGTTCTGGACATGTTTCAACAGCAATAAATAACGCTAGGCTTAGATCGATCATAGGCATTAGGGATAATAATTAGAGTAGATAATATCAAATGATGGCGTATGCCTTAACGCAAGGCAAGATAAGTTTAGCAGATGAAGACCAATATTAAGCCAAAGTAGTATTTTAATATGGCCCACAACTTGATATAAATAGTAGGTTAAACCTCTTGCCCTACAAATTAGGAACCATTAAATGAGTGAAGTGAAGACATATCCAGCAGATGCATTGATTGCTCAAACCTCTGGTTTGAACCAACAAAAACGTGAAGCGATGTATCAACAGTCTGTTGCAGAAGCAGAAGAATTCTGGCGCCAGCAGGGCAAGCGACTTGACTGGATTAAGGCGCCTACTAAAATTAAGAATACCCGGTTTACACCTAACGATGTCTCCATAGAGTGGTATGCAGACGGTCAATTGAACGTGGCCGCGAACTGTTTAGATCGCCATTTAGAAAACCATGGTGAAGAAATTGCCATTATTTGGGAAGGCGACGATCCAAGTCAGTCGCGCCATATCAGTTACCGAGAATTGCATCAGGAAGTGTGTCAGTTTAGTAATGCACTGCTGGCCCAAGGAGCGAAGAAAGGCGACGTCATCACCTTATATATGCCAATGATTCCGGAAGTGGCAGTGGCCATGTTAGCTTGTGCTCGCATTGGTGCTGTACATTCAGTAATTTTTGGTGGCTTTTCTCCTGATGCTATTGCTGGCCGAGTACAAGGTGCTAATAGCAATATCGTCATCACCGTTGATGAAGGCTTGCGTGGCGGCAAAACAATTGGCCTTAAAGCTAACGTAGATGCCGGTCTAGTCAATGTTGATTGTGTGGACACAGTAATCGTGGTTAAACGCACGGGGGCTGATATCAATTGGGTGCAAGGCCGAGACGTTTGGTATGGTGATATTGTTGCTCCCGCTGCCACCTATCATGAGCCCGAAGTGATGGCGGCAGAAGACCCGCTTTTTATTCTTTATACTTCGGGTTCTACCGGTCAGCCTAAAGGGTTAGAGCACACCACGGCAGGCTATTTAGTCTGGAGCGCCATGACTCACGAAATGGTATTCGATTATAAGCCAGGTGATATTTATTGGTGTACCGCTGACGTTGGTTGGATTACTGGCCACAGTTATATTGTTTACGGGCCACTGGCTAACCGCGCCACCACACTAATGTTTGAAGGTGTGCCAAACTATCCAACTAATGCACGTTTTGGTCAAGTGATTGAAAAGCACAAGGTTAATCAGTTTTACACAGCCCCAACGGCTATACGTGCGTTGATGCAACATGGCGATGATGTTTTATCAGGCTCTGATGTGTCTAGTATTCGTGTTCTGGGTAGTGTGGGCGAACCTATAAATCCACAAGCGTGGCTTTGGTATAGGCGCATCTTTAGCACGGGTGATGTGCCAGTAGTTGATACCTATTGGCAAACGGAAACTGGTGGGCACATGATTACGCCGTTGCCAGGGGCTGTGGATACTAAGCCAGGTTCAGCAACCTTGCCATTTTTTGGTGTACAACCAGCAATTGTCGACAATGAAGGCCGTGAGCTAGAAGGTGCAACTGAAGGCAACCTTGTTATTAAAGACAGTTGGCCAGGCCAGGCCAGATCTATTTGGGGTAACCATGAGCGGTTTGAAGAAACGTACTTCTCAACCTTTAAAAACTATTACTTTACAGGTGACGGTGCACGACGTGACGAAGACGGTTACTATTGGATCACAGGGCGTGTGGATGATGTGCTCAATGTTTCTGGTCATCGTATGGGCACGGCTGAGATAGAAAGTGCTTTGGTCGCCCACAAGTCAGTTTGTGAAGCTGCAGTGGTAGGCTATCCCCATGAAATTAAGGGTCAAGGTATCTACTGTTATGTCACCTTGCAAGATGGCGTTGATAATAGCCCTGAACTCCTGAAGGAACTGAGGCAGTGGGTCAGAACAGAGATTGGTCCGATTGCGACACCGGATTTAATCCAATTTTCACCTAACTTGCCAAAAACTCGTTCAGGAAAAATTATGCGTCGTATATTGCGTAAGATAGCAGCGAACGATTATGGTGAATTGGGGGATACGTCGACTTTATCCGACCCAAGTGTGGTGACTGAGCTCATTGATAATCGCTGCACCAAATAGCTTAATAGTGTTTTACATGTTTTAGGAGGTGCGTTTATGTCTAATAGCTACACCATTATCGTAGCTGATGACCATCCGTTGTTTCGGGTGGCGTTAACTCAGGCTATTGGTGCTCAAGTGGAAGGTGCTAACGTGTTAGAAGCAGAGCACCTGAAACACTTAGAACACCAAATGCGTAATGAAATAGACTTGGTACTGTTAGATCTGCATATGCCTGGTGCCAATGGCTTTTCTGGGCTCATTTACTTGCGTACGCATTTTCCAAGCGTGCCAGTGGTGGTGGTTTCAGGCAATGAACAGGCCAGTGTCATTCACCGTGCTATGCATTTTGGTGCAGCCGGTTTTATTCCTAAGTCGTCTTCTATGACAGATATTATTGACGCTATTCAGATAGTGCTTAACGGCGGCCAATGGCTGCCGCCAGACTTACCAGAAGTAAACCAACAAATGGATGCCCAGGACAGTAAGTTTGCCGATCAGCTATCTAGCTTAACACCACAGCAGTTTAAGGTGATGGTAATGCTTACAGAAGGTTTGCTTAATAAACAAATAGCTTATGAACTCAGTGTTTCGGAGGCTACTATTAAGGCCCACGTAACCGCAATATTGCGCAAGCTTGGGGTATATAGCAGAACTCAGGCAGTGATTATGGCTGGCCATTTACGTATTGAACACCCTCAAGATCAGCCTGTTAAGTAAGTTTTTACCTTAGGCGGCTTAGGGTGGCCCTAAGCGCTGCAGGCTTTAAGGGTTTGTTCAGTAGCAGCGTATCTTCGTCTGCTATCAACTTAGCCACTTCTTCAGTGCGATCCGCAGTAATGCAAATAGCCGGTATTTGGCTTTGGTAAACTTGCCTGATCCTAGCAATAGCAGCCGTACCCGTCTGTCCTTGCTCTAAGTGATAATCGGCTAAAATAACATTAGGCTGTACGTCTGCGTCTACTAGGTGCTGCAATGCTTGAGACATGTCAAGGGCAGTTATTACTGTGCACCCCCAGCCACTTAATAATTGCTTCATTCCCAGCAGGATGGATGTTTCGTTGTCGATACACAACACGGTCATATTTGTTAGACCTCCCTCCCCACCACCGTATTGGTTATTTGTTGTGGCTTTAGTGACAACCTTTTGGCGATCGCCGAGAGGTACAATGATGCCAAATAAGCTACCTTTACCTTGCCACGATTTGATCGTCAAAGGATGATCTAATAATCTGGCAGTACGGTCAGCTATAGCTAGTCCCAAGCCAAACCCCCTTACACTATGGGTGGCAGGGTGATCTAGGCGTTTAAACTCTTCAAATACTTCATTGAGCTTTTGTGGGGCAATACCGATTCCCGTATCCCAAACCTGAATTTCGATGGCATTTTGCTTTAGTCTGCAGCCCAGTAGGACTTTACCTTTTGGTGTATAACGCATGGCATTAGTTAGAAAGTTTTGCACGATCCGACGTAAGTGTTGTTCATCGCTGTGAACCGTTGCATGACATGGGACGTAGCTAAACTGAATGCCTTTTTGTTGGCATAACAAGGTGAGTTCAGCGGCTAGTTTCTGTAACATTTTGTCAATTGGGAAATGGCTCAGTTTGGGAGAAAGAGTGCCTGCATCTAGCTTAGAAATTTCAATCAAAGTGCTGATGAGTTCCTCAGCAGCCCCTAAGGAATCATCTAGGTGGTGCAGGGTATTGGCTAGTTCGCCCGTAGGATGCTGCTGCGCCAAAGACGAAGAAAATAATTTTGCTGCGTTAAGAGGTTGCATTAAGTCATGGCTGGCAGCTGCTAAAAATCGTGTCTTACTTTGGTTAGCTTGGTCGGCCCCTATTTTGGCTCGGCTTAATTGATCGTTGGCCACTACCAACGCTTTGGTGCGGTCTTCTACCCGCTGCTCTAGGGTTTCGTTGGTTTCTTTTAAGGCAGCTTCGGTACGTTTATGGTTGGTGATATCCATATAGGTGTTTACGTATCCACCTCCTAGCATGGCATTGCCTCGTACTTCAAACACTGCACCATCAGCTCTATAGCGCAGGTGGGTATTGGTAATGCCTTGTTGCAGGGTGTTTAGACGCTGTTCAACTCGTTGTTCAAGGGCTCCTGCGCCGTAGTCTCCGTTAATAGCGTTGTGCCGAATGACGTCCACAATAGGCCTGCCGATGGTAATAAGACCTTCAGGAAATTGAAACATTTCTTGATAACGTTGGTTCCAAACCACTAAGCGCATGTCTTTGTCCACAACACTGATACCTTGGTCAATGTGTTCAATTGTGGATTGCAGCATGGAACGATTAAATTTGTAAAGGGCTGAAGCTTCGTCGGCAATGGATACCACGTCACCTAGGTGCATTTCAGTACCCAGCAAGCTAGAAGCGACAATGATTCGTGCTGAGGATGCCCCGATAATACCTGCTAACAGACGTTCGGCGTAGGTGGCTAGAGGTTGGTCTATGGGGTCGTTGGGGTTAAGTTCTCGGTTTTGTGCAAGGGAAAATTGGTGAAAGGCCTCATGGGTGCGATTTGATCCCAAAAAACGTTCGCAAAGGATTTGAAGGTCACTAAAGCGAGTGTTTTCGAAACCAGTCTCAGGGGTGACGATAGAGTGGCTTAACCTTAAATCGACAAAATGGTCGGCCTGAATTCGATCTTGCAAGCCGGTTTGAGTCAATCGAGATACCCATACAAAGGCCAACGTATTCAAGCTCAGGGATAACAAAGTGGCGTGAGTGATTGGGTCAAACCCATTAAGCCCAAACATAGACGTGGGCCTGAGCCAACTTAAACCAAATAGACCTTGCTCTACCAAACTTAAGGTATCAAATCCTAGACCACTGAGGTTTGGAACCATAAGGGTGTAAATCCAAACGGTGAAACCGATACCTAGGCCTGCTAATGCTCCATAGCGATTACCTTGGCGCCAAAACACGGCACCAATCAGCGCTGGGGCAAATTGGGCCACTGCAACAAACGCCGTTAAACCCAAAGATACTAAGCTTTTGCCGTCGCCGATCAACAAAAAATAGCCATAGGCTGCCAGTAACATAGCAATAATGACCACGCGGCGAACCCTCAGCAATAAGCGACCAATGTTTTTATCTTCAGATGCTTGTAGCGGTGATAAATGGAAGATCACAGGCATGATGATGTCGTTACAAATCATTGTACTTATAGAAACTGTGGCAACAATAACCATGCCCGTGGCAGCGGAAAGGCCACCGATATACGCTAAGGTAGCTAAACTGTGGGCCCCCTGGCTAAGTGGGACCATTAATACGTAGGTATCTGTGGCGATGCCCAGGCCGTCAAAAAGAAAGTTGCCAGCCGCAGCAATAGGGAGCATAAAAATACAGAAAATGACTAAATAGAGAGGAAATAACCACCGCGCTGTATGCAAGTCATTGGGGTTGGTGTTTTCAACAATACCCACCTGAAATTGTCGAGGTAGGCAAAGCATAGCTAGTAAAGCCAGCAAAGTTTCGGTGAGGAAACTAATTCTTAATGGGTTGAAGTCATCTAGTTTTTGCTGCAACCCACTGTCGTTTATATGGTTGCTGAGGTCACCAATGCCATTAAATAAGCTAAACGTCACAAAAATGCCTACCGCAACAAAAGCTACAAGCTTCACGATCGATTCAAAGGCAATGGCTAACATCATACCCCGGTGGTGTTCACTGGTGTCTATTTGACGGGTACCAAATAAAATCGCAAATGCGGCCATTAATATGGCTATCACTAATGCCGTATTGCTAGAACCAAAGTCGTCGCTGCCACCACCTGACACCATAATAGTAAAACTTTGGGCCACGGCTTTTAGCTGTAAGGCAATATAGGGAAGTATGCCAAAGGTAGCCATCACTGTAATGACGATTGCTAAGCTACGACTTTTGCCATACCTAGATGCGATAAAATCTGCAATGGTGGTGAGGTTCTCTTGTTTGGCAATGAGTATTATTTTATAAACTACGCCCCAGCCAAAGATAAAAAGTACTATGGGGCCAAGGTAAATAGATAAAAAGTCCCAGCCTTGGGTGGCCCGTGATACGGAGCCGTAAAAGGTCCAAGAAGTGCAATATACTGCTAAGGATAAGCTATAAATGACGGGTTGGCTGAGTAATTTCGAACCATGTTGACGGCGGTTGTCGCCGTAGTAAGCGATACCGAATAGCAAACCTACATAGGCTAATGAAATGAATAGAATGACCCAAATGTCGAGCATGTTATGCCTACTGTATAAAAATAGGATGAAGAGACCCAGGGTATTTATAACACGCTAGCTAGTTTTATGCCTTAAAACTTTTTTTGTTAAAGTGTATTTAAATCATATACCTATGTTTTTTATCTGAGTTTCTATACTAAAGTCTAATGATTTTTTTATGGATTAGAGATTAGCCATAGTTATAGTGTTTAGTCAACAATGTCGTTGCCCTCAACCCCCCAAATGGTTATTATTGTAACCCTAAAAAAAATAATAAAAAAAGGCCTATTATGAAACAAGATTCCAGTAGCGCAGAGCAATATTGGCGCCGTAATTTACAAATTATCTTTTCCTACCTAGTAGTTTGGTTTGCGGTTTCCTTCGGATGTGGCATCGTCTTTGTTGATGAACTCAACCAATTCAATTTGTTTGGATTTAAACTGGGCTATTGGTTCGCTAATCAAGGCAGTATTTTGGTTTTTTGTGTGCTGACTATAGGTTATGCAGTGCGTATGAGCCGCCTCGACAGTGAGTTTGATGTGCACGAATAAGCCCTTGTAATGGTTGTGGTCAATTACTCGTTTATTAATAATAGGAATTCAACATGAGCCTAGAACAGCTCACTTACTTGTTTGTGGTAGGGTCTTTTTTTATCTATATTGCCATCGCTTTTTGGAGCAGGGCATCCAGCACCCGAGAGTTTTATGTGGCAGGTGGTGGCGTTACACCTTTGGCTAACGGCATGGCCACAGCAGCTGATTGGATGTCAGCTGCGTCATTTATCTCTTTGGCGGGCATTGTCTCTTTTGCTGGATATGATGCCAGTGGATACATTATGGGTTGGACCGGTGGATACGTGCTTTTGGCGCTATTGTTGGCGCCTTATTTACGAAAATTTGGTAAATTCACAGTACCTGATTTTGTTGGCGATCGCTATTACTCTAATGTGGCGCGGGTAGTGGCGGTGGTCTGTGTTATGTTTATTTCATTCACTTATATTTCAGGGCAGATGCGTGGTACTGGCATCGTTTTCTCGCGTTTCTTACAGGTAGAAATAGATACTGGCATCATGATTGGTATGGCAGTAGTGTTTGTGTATGCGGTGTTAGGGGGTATGAAAGGCATCACCTACACGCAAGTGGCTCAGTATTGTGTGATGATTTTTGCTTTTACGGTTCCTGCACTATTCTTGACCTTTTCAATGACGGGGCATCTATTGCCTCAAACTGGTTTAGGAGCGACGTTAGACAATGGTCGGCCAGTATTGGATCATCTAGATGGTTTAGTGTCGGAGCTCGGATTTGCAAGCTTTACGGAAGGCAGTAAAAGCAAAGTAGATATGTTTTTTATTACCGCCGCCTTGATGTTTGGTACGGCTGGATTGCCTCACGTCATTGTGCGTTTTTTTACTGTTCCTAGAGTTCGAGATGCTCGTATATCAGCAGCCTGGGCCCTAGTGTTTATTGCAATACTTTATTCCACTATACCAGCGGTGGCGGCTTTTGGCCGCATCAACCTCATTGAAACTGTTAACGGCGCAGACAACAAAGGCACGCCATATGAAGAAATGCCCCAGTGGTTCAAAAAGTGGGAGAACGCGGGTTTGATTGCTTGGTATGACCATAATGCCGACGGTCGTACCCAATATGCTGCCGGAGACGCCTTTACTGGCCGTCAACATAAGCCTATTTATTGGGGTGCTGCAGACGATAAAGTGGCGCGGAACTTTTATTTTAATCAACGTCATGTGGTTAACCCAAGTAGTGGAGAGTTTGACCCACAAGTACAACCCTTTGCTAATGAAATATACGTTGATCCAGATATTATGGTGTTGGCTAACCCAGAAATAGCCGAGCTGCCAGACTGGGTGATTGCCCTAATTGCCGCTGGCGCAATGGCTGCGGCATTATCGACGGCAGCTGGATTGTTGCTGGTTATTGCGACATCCGTATCCCACGATTTATTGAAAAAAACTATTCGGCCGCAAATTACTGATGGGCAAGAGCTTTTGGCTGCGCGCTTGGCAGCCATGGTGGCGGTGCTTATCGCTGGATACTTGGGTATGCATCCGCCAGACTATGTAGCTGCTGTGGTGGCTTTGGCATTTGGGTTAGCTTGTGCGTCATTTTTTCCTGCTATCATCATGGGTATTTTTTACCAACGGATGAATAAATATGGCGCCATAAGCGGTATGCTGGTAGGTTTGATTTCCACCCTATGTTATATCGTTTATTTTAAGTTTATGGGAGGCGAACCGGAGCATTGGTTGTTAGGAATATCCCCTGAAGGGTTTGGCGCTTTAGGTATGGTATTGAACTTTATTGTGGCTTATCTGGTGGCTCATCTAACACCTGAGCCGCCTAAACATATTCAGCAAATTGTGCAAAATATTCGTGTGCCACGAAATAATGGCTCTGCATACTATTGATCAACAGGGTAGTTCTTATGGGTGTCTTTCGGTGAATCATGCACTCTAGCAATACGTTTAATGCTGATGTCTTGCCGTTTAATTTGTTAGACGAAGACGAGTACACGCTTCTGCAAGATAATCTTGATATTGGTTACTATCAAGCTAGTGAAGTAATTATCAGTACTGGTGATGTACCAGAAGGCTTGTACATCATTCTTAAAGGCTGCGTTAGGGAGCTAGATGTGCAGAGCGTGGATAAGCGCCATGGGCATACCTTTGTGCACTATACCAATGATGATTATTTTGGAGCATGGTCGGCTTTACGTGGCAGTGCAATTCATGACTTCGTGGCAGATGAAGAAACCATTTGTTACATACTTCCTACCAAAATTCTGCTGGATCTTATCTATCGTAATGCTAGTTTTGGTGGTTTCTTTAATAAGAATTTGTCATTACAAAATGAGTTGTTAGAGCAAAAAAATGATTCACTAAACATGACAGAGTTTATGCTCGCCCGAATAGACAGTTCGTGTATGCGGGATGCCTCGTTATTGCCAAAGGGCACTGATTTAGAGTATGCCACTCAGTTTATGAGTGACCAGCAGATTGATTGTGCTTTGGTGCAACGTGGTAAACGTTATGGCATAGTGACCCGCACAGATTTGTTAAATGCGATTGTATTAGACAAGCTCCCAGTGACTGCGGATGTGCAGGTTATTGCCAATTACCGGCTTATTACTGTTGAGTCTGGTGATTACCTCTTTAATGCGTTAATTTTAATGACACTCCACCAAATTGATCGGGTGGTGGTCATGCAAGGCTCCGAATTGCATGGCATTATTGATCTGGCGGACACCTTGAGCTATTTTTCAAGCCACTCTCATGTAGTTGGATTGCGTATAGAACGTGCCACCAGTATTGATGAACTTAAGGCTGCTGCAGGAGATATGGGTAACTTAATTCGGTCACTATACGCTCAAGGCGTCAAAGTTCGTTTTGCCATGGACTTACTGGCAGCACTTAATAAAAGGCTAATGTCGAAGTTGTTTAATCTAGTGGTCCCAGAAAACGTACTGCCTCATGTGTGTTTGGTGGTTATGGGCAGTGAAGGCCGTGGTGAACAGATTGTAAGAATTGACCAAGACAACGGCCTCATTATGCGCGACAGCCTAGATTGGCCTGAATGTCAGCAAACTTTGGAACATTATACTCAGGCGTTGGTTGGACTAGGATATCCAAAGTGCCCTGGTCAGGTGATGGTGAATAATCCATTTTGGGTGCAGCCCATTAGTACATGGACTCAGCGGATGCGTGACTGGGTTGCTAAGGCCGACAGTGATAGTTTACTTAACTTAGCAATATCAATGGATGCATACCCAGTGGCAGGCAATAAAGCCTTATTTAAGACCAGTCGCAACTGGTTATTAAGAGAGTTGCAGCAACAGCAGCGGTTTTTGTCGTCGTTTGCGGAAGTGGCATTGGTATTTGAAACACCGTTGAACTTTTTGGGTGGCATTAGAGATCGAGCAGCTGGGGTTGATGTTAAAAAGGGTGGAATTTTTCCCATCGTACATGGTGTGCGTGTGCTAGCTATGCAATACCAGGTGGCGGAAACTAACACCTATAAGCGTATTGAAAGTTTAGTTAAGCTTGGTGTACTGCCCCAGCGTTTAGGCAGTGAACTGATGGAGTCTTTTTCGTTATTACAGTGGTTTCGCTTATCCCACCATCTAAATCAACAGGAGCAGGAGTGCAGCGTAGAGGATCTCAATAATGATGTTGATTTGGGTGCTTTGGATCGTTTAGAAAAGGATTTGTTAAGGCAGTCCTTTCAGGTGGTTAAAGATTTTAAGAAACACTTATCTTTAAGGTATCGTTTAGGTTTGGGCTTATGATGATTAAACGCCGTATACGACGTATTAAAGATGTATGGAAGGTGCGTCGGCTGAAAAGTCGGTGGCTGTATCTTTTTCAGCCTTACCAGGGGGAAGAGCTGGTTTCCTTGGATATTGAGACAACAAGTTTAGATGTTTCTAAAGCACAGATATTGTCTATATGTGCGGTGGTTATTAAAGGTAATCGGGTATTAAGCAGCGAAAAATTATGCCTAACCTTGTCTCCGCCTAAAGACTTGCCCAGGGATTCTGTAAAGGTCCACAAACTACGCCGAATGGACCTAAATGAAGGTTTACCAGTGGTAGAGGCATTAGAAAAAATGCTTAAATTTATAGGTAACCGTCCGATTGTAGGGTATAACATAGGCTACGATTTGGCTGTGTTAGATCGATATGTGAGGCCGTTGTTTGATTTTGGGATGCCTAATCGATATGTTGACGTGATGGACTTGTATCGAAACAAGACTCAACTTACGGGTGGCGTCGATTGTCAAATTAATTTGTCTTTTGAGGCTATTGCTAAAGGTTTAGATGTGCCCGTGTTAGGGCGCCACACAGCCCTTGGTGATGCGATCACTACGGCCATTATTTATGTCCGTTTAAAGTGTTCAGTTAGTCTTTTGACATAATCTATAATGTGTTGTTTTTGAATGGTATTTAAGTTTCTTTCACGTTAAATTAAACATCAGTAGTCGTTCACCCATTGATTATCACCTATAGGGGTCGTTAATGTTCAGTTTGATAAGTTAGAATAGGTAAATATTATGGGCAGCTCTGCAACTATTCAGTTGGAAACGGAATTAACTATCGCTCAAGTTGGCGTTTGGTCTGCACGCCTTGCAGATGCAGGGTTGGCCGATAACGAAGTGATGATCGATGCCTCTCAATTAGAGCGGGTTGATGCCGCAGGTTTGCAACTGTTATGGGCATTTAAAAGAAGCTGTGCTGAAAAAAATGTGGCCGTGGCGTTATTTAATGTACCAAAAACTATTCAAGAGTTAATCCGAGTATCAGGCTTAAGCCAAGAACTGGGTTAAAGTAGAGTTTTTAATTACCTACTAATGGCATGTTAGGTTTGATGATGCTTAAGTTAATTTATTTTATAATGGAGTTACATCGATGACAAAAATACTGGCAGTAGACGATTCTGCGTCAATGCGCCAGATGGTGGTGTTTACCTTGCAAAGCGCTGGTTATGAAGTGGTTGAAGCTGCTGACGGCCAACAAGCGTTAGACCTTGCCAAGGGAGCATCATTTGATCTGGTTTTAAGTGATGTTAATATGCCGGTGATGGATGGTATCGAGTTAGTAAGAGAACTACGTCAGTTAGAAGCTTACAAATACACGCCAATTTTAATGTTGACCACGGAGACATCTGGTGACAAAAAAATGGCAGGTAAAGGTGCTGGAGCCACAGGTTGGGTAGTTAAGCCATTCAACCCTGATAAACTGCTTGCTACTATCAAAAAAGTAATTGGCTAAGCAACTTTGGCTTTAAGGGCAGACTTCAGACAGCCGGTTTAGTCGTCCACATCTAGATCATAAAAGGGTTATGACATGAGTATTGATCTCAGCCAATTTCATGCAGTCTTCTTTGAGGAGAGCTTTGAAGGCCTCGAGTTAATGGAAGCATCGCTGCTCGAGTTGGATGTGGATAACCCGGACAGCGAACAAATTAATTCCATTTTTCGTGCTGCCCACTCCATAAAAGGCGGCAGCGGTACCTTTGGGTTTGTGCAAGTTACTGAATTTACTCATATATTAGAAACGTTACTGGATAAGATTCGTGATGGCGATCAGGCTCTTGATGCAGATGGCATTGAGCTGTTTTTACAGTCGGTTGATTGTTTAAGGGAGCTGCTGGAGGCCTTGAAATCAAAACAAGAGCTGGACACGCAGCGTGCCGATGAATTAGCTGGAGTGTTTCAGGCGGTCTTAGATGGAGGCACTTATGCTGATAGTGCTAAAGTAGTGAAAATGGATACCAGTGTTGGTGAGCCAGTGGTTGCGGAAACCATTGAAACTAATGACGATTCAGCCCTTGATGAACGAGAACCTGGTGCTAGTAGGCAACAAATTGGCTTTAAAATTTATTTTAAACCCGAACTAGACATGCTTAAAGGCGGTAATGACCCGGTACGAATGTTGCGAGAGTTGGCGACGCTAGGAGAGATAAAAACCACGGCAGACGCCACTGAATTACCACCACTGCAAGTATTGGTGCCTGATAATTGTTATTTGTCCTGGACTATAGAACTGCTGACAACTTGTGCAATTGACGATGTCGAAGAAGTGTTCGAGTGGGTTGAGGATGAATGTGAATTGTCCATCACACCTATACTGGAAGATTCAATAGCTGCCGTTTCTAGCCAGTCCCAAGATCAGCCTAACGACTCCAAAGTAAAAAATTCCGCCACCTCTGGGCAACGTTTAGTTATGCCCTCAGGTCCGTTACCTAGTTTGGATGACTTGCAACTACCTAGCCCCCCCGAGTCCACCGATCAGTCTCCCCCTCCTGTGACAGTGACTGACCAAGCTAAAACCCCAGTCAAAGCAAAGTCCACTAAAGTTGAAGCGAGCTCTATACGCGTGGGTATCGACAAAGTCGATAGCCTAATTAATCTAGTGGGTGAACTGGTAATTACCCAGTCCATGTTAGGCCAAATGGGTTCTGCAGGTGATGGTATAACTGACGAACATATTGTCAACTTACGTGAAGGTTTGGTGCAACTTGAGCAAAATACTCGAGAACTGCAAGACAGTGTAATGCGTATTCGTATGTTGCCTATTAGTTTTACTTTCAACCGTTTGCCTCGTATGGTCAGGGACATTAGCATCCAGTTAGGCAAACAGGTTCAGTTAGAACTGAGTGGTGAAAATACAGAACTGGATAAAACAGTAATGGAAAAAATCAGTGATCCTATGGTTCATTTGATTCGTAATGCTTTAGATCATGGTATTGAGATGCCTGCACAACGCAGAGCCTCAGGCAAACCAGAAATGGGTACCATTGTATTAAATGCCTTTCATCAAGGCGGCAATATTGTTATCGAAATGACTGATGATGGTGGTGGTATTGATACGGAACGATTGTTGGCCAAGGCGCGTACAAATGGTCTCGTAGGCGAGTCAGACCAATTAACTCAAGAACAAAAGTTAGAGCTTCTGTTTTCTCCAGGGCTTTCAACCGTGGAAAAAGTCAGCGATTTGTCAGGTCGTGGAGTGGGTATGGACGTTGTTCGACGCAACATTCAGGAACTTAACGGCTCTGTAGAAGTGTCAACAGAAATGGGAGTGGGTAGCACTTTCCGTATTCGTTTGCCTTTGACTTTAGCTATTTTGGATGGGCAGTTAGTGACTGTTGCTGACCAAACTTATATTTTTCCACTCGTGTCTATTAGTGAATCTTTGCAAATTGATGGAAACAAGGTGAGCAATGTCGCCGGTGGCAGTGATGTATACAGCTTGCGTGAAGAGTATATTCCAATTCTTCATTTAGATCGGCTATTTGGTTTACGTCAAGAAATACGGACTCTGCAAGGTAGCCTCCTTGTTGTGGTTGAGTCTGAAGGGCAAAAAATTGGCGTTGTGGTTGATGAGTTGTTAGCGCAACAACAAGTAGTGATTAAGAGTTTGGAAGATAATTACACACGCGTTCTGGGTGTTTCAGGCGCTACTATCTTGGGTGACGGTACTGTGGCAATGATCGTAGATGCTGTAGGTTTGTCCAGTTTAGCGGGTAATGATATTGCCGCCGCAAAAAAAATGACTGACGCAGCAGCTTAGGAGAATATTAATGGGCACTGCCAAGCAAGAAGATACAAAAAGTTTATTAAAGCATACGGCCTCTTTGGCAGATCATGCCAATGAACAAAATTTTGAAAATCAGCTGCAATATCTCACCTTTCTTATGCAAGATGAAGAGTATGGCGTAGACATACTTAACGTACAGGAAATTCGTGGTTGGGGTAATGTCTCTCCTATCCCCAATGCACCAGCTTATGTTAGTGGGGTAATTAACCTACGGGGGGCCATCGTGCCCGTTATAGACTTACGTATACTGTTTGAATTGTCAGACTCTAACTACGATGAAAACACCGTAGTAATTGTGCTTAAAGTCACTACTGAAAGGGTCAATCGTATTATGGGCATCGTAGTTGATTCGGTGTCAGACGTTTTTACTCTATCACCCACAGATAAACAACCACCTCCAAGTGTTAATCAAAGCGTTAGTCGTGAGTTTATCGAGGGATTGACTGAAGTTAAGGGGAAAATGGTTATTCTTTTAGATAGCGAACGATTATTGTACTTGGAAAATAACCTTTAGCCTGCTGCCATTGGCCACAATCAAGGAAGATGGTTATTGTGAATCAGCTTATTAAAGAAACATCCAAAATGGTCCCTAATGCCCGTCAATTTCAAATGTCAAAAAAGAACTTCACAACCATAAGTGAAGTGATTTATAAACACTCAGGTATCGTATTAAAAAATATTAAAGAAGACATGGTGTACAGCCGTATTTCTAGGCGTATTCGTAAAACTGGTTGTCATGGATTTGATGATTATTTAACCATGACCCTGCAACAAGAAAGTGCTGAATTTACACACTTTGTTAATGCTATTACGACCAACTTAACGTCCTTCTTTCGTGAGTCTCATCATTTTGACTTTATTAAAAACACTGCGATTGATGAGTGGAAGTCTGGTACAAATAGGAAAAAACTAAGGATCTGGTCAGCGGGCTGTTCTACGGGTGAAGAAGCTTATTCGATTGCCATAACCCTTAGCAACCAAATACCCAGCCAGTGGGATACAAAAATACTGGCGACGGACATAGATACTAATGTAGTGGCTCAAGGTAAAGCAGGGGTCTACGCCTGGGACCGTGTTAGTGGCCTTAGCTCGAAACTAGTTTCACAACATTTTGACAAACTAGCAACTGATGGGAAAAATGAAGTTCAGGTAAAAAAAAGTCTACGTCGCACGATTTTTTTTAAACCGCTTAATCTGTTGCAGAGTTGGCCTATGTCAGGACTGTTCGACATGATTTTTTGTCGCAATGTGGTCATTTATTTCGATAAGCCCACGCAAAAATTACTGTTTGACCGGTTTGCCGATATGTTAGTTCCAGGCGGTTATTTAGTGATCGGCCACTCTGAAAGCATGTATAAGCTGTCGGATCGTTTTACCTCTGTTGGCCACACCGTATACAGGAAAGTTAAATGACAGGGCCAGCCCAGCCCCGCGATCTGCCGTTGGCCCTAAAAGGCTTTGAAGGTATTACGCGATACTGGGATAACGCCATGGCGATTTCATCAGCGAAGTTGATGCCTGGTGAAGTTTACGTTTCTGGAAAAGATGAAATGATCACGACCGTGTTGGGATCATGTGTTTCGGCCTGTATACGTAACCCCAAAACTAATGTCGGCGGTATGAACCATTTTATGCTGCCGCAAATTGGGGCTGGTGTGTCGATGTTGGACTTGGGTGGAACCGCAGCCCGGTATGGTAACTGGGCGATGGAAGTACTGATTAATGAAATCCTAAAGTACGGTGGTAATAAAAGGGATTTGGAAGTAAAGTTATTTGGTGGCGGTAAAGTGCTAGATAGAATGACCATAGATATTGGCAAGCGCAATATTGATTTTGTATTTAATTTTTTACACCAAGAGGGCATTGCGGTAGCTGCTCATGACGTAGGCGATCGATTTCCTCGAAAGTTGCTCTACTTTCCTCACACAGGTAAGGTAAAAGTGCGCAAACTACACAGCACTAACCAAGCAACAGTTGTGCGTCGTGAAGCTACGTATTTACAAGATATTAAGAAGGTGCCTCGTGATGGTGACATTATCCTTTTTTAGCAGTTGGAGAGTTAACTCTTGAAGTTGATATCAGTATTAGTTATTGATGACTCGGCACTAATGCGAAAGTTACTGACGGACATAATAAATGGCGATCTACGAATGGAAGTGGTTGGCACAGCCGAAGATCCTTATGAGGCGCGTGACCAAATAAAGCGACTCAACCCAGATGTGTTAACGCTCGATATTGAGATGCCAAAAATGAATGGCATTACTTTTTTACGCAATTTGATGCGTTTGCGCCCGATGCCCGTGGTAATGGTCTCCACCCTTACCGAAAAAGGTGCTACGGCCACACTCAAATCATTAGAATTGGGTGCGTTCGATTATGTAGCTAAATCTACCCTACAAGAAGACTGGGGTATCGATAAGTTTTCTATGCTAGTGATAGAAAAAGTGCAAATGGCTTCATTGGCTAATGTTAATGCATTGGCTCAAAGTAGTTTGCTTGTTGGAGCAGATGACGATAGTAAGCAACTAAAAAAGCCAGTTAATCCAGGTGTCGTCAAAGCAGGTAGTATTATTGCGATAGGTTCTTCTACAGGTGGAACTGAAGCACTAAACCAAATATTGTCTGTTATGCCAGCTGATTCACCTCCTGTTGTTATAGCTCAGCATATTCCACCAACCTTTAGTACCTCTTTGGCACGACGCCTAAACGAAGTGTCTGCAATGACGGTAATGGAAGCCATAGATGGCAGCGAAATATTGCCCGGACATGCTTATTTGGCACCGGGAAATTTTCATTTGACCGTTCGCCGTCGGGGCCGTGGTTATATTTGTAGAATTTTGCATACGGGAAAAGTTAACAGGCATAGGCCGTCGGTGGATGTATTGTTTGATTCTGTAGTTAAGGAAGTCGGTAGCCTTGCGATAGGTGTTATCTTGACTGGCATGGGCGCCGACGGTGCTAAAGGTTTATTACGGATGCGTGAGGCTGGTTGCCAAACTGTGGGTCAGGACGAAGCTTCTAGCGTGGTTTTTGGCATGCCTAGGGCAGCTAAGCAAATGGGTGCAGTTGAATTTGAACTGCCTTTGTCAAAAATTTCTCAAAAAATACTGGATTTGTGTAGTTTACCAAAGCCACGTACTGGATTTTAATGACTATGCAAGTATGGGCCGTAGCTAACCAAAAGGGTGGGGTAGGAAAAACTACTACTGTCGTTACTTTAGCTGGGCTTCTAGCCCAGCAAGGCCATCAGGTTTTGGTGGTCGATCTGGACCCTCATGGTTCCCTTACTAGTTATTTTGGGTTAGATCCAGATACCATAAATAACTCTGTTTACGATTTGTTTGTTAACCCACAGCAAGAAGTTGCCGCGCTCTTTATTACTACTAACCTGCATAATCTCACCCTGCTTCCCGCCAGTAGCCGCATGGCTGCCCTTGAACGCCAAGCGGGGCAGTTGGGAGGTATGGGTCTAATAATTCAGCAAGCCTTGGTTCAAGTAAAATCCACCTTTGATTATGTGCTTATTGATAGTCCACCAATTTTGGGTGTGGCTATGATTAATGCGCTAGCAGCATGTGAACTATTGTTGATGCCGGTTCAAACTGAGTTTCTTGCTATTAAGGGCTTGATGCGGATGTCTAAAAGTTTAGATTTAGTATTAAAGACACGCCACCAACAATTGCAAGCGCTAGTGCTGCCAACCATGTACGATCGTCGCACTAAATCATCAATCCAGAGTTTACGTATCATTCGGGCAGAATTTGGTGAGCGAGTCTCCCATGCACTCATTCCCATTGATACACAATTCCGTAATGCCAGTTCGGCTGGCAAGGTGCCCAGCGAGTATAACCATTTAGCCCGTGGTGTTCAGGCCTATGATTTATTACTTACGCAGTTGCAGCGAAAGCGACAGCAAATACCCCAATGGTCGCGAGAGAATTAATGGTAAAGGAAAATGATTCTGTTCTCATGGACTACTTGTCTGGGCTATTAATGCCCTCAGATGCTACCCATGATGATGAGTGTAATAGTGATGAAGGGTTAATCCCCTCACTCGAACCCCAGGCCTGTTTACAGGTTAAGGTGGGTGAGCAAGACCTGTTGCTGCCATTGGCAGACTTATCGGGTATGCAGGCCATATGCGGCCCTTTAATTGCAATGGGTGGTGCCCATTGGCAAGGCGAAAAACATAGCGACCAAGTGTTATTGGATTTGAGAGCATTCCTAACCGTTTCGGCAGTGCCATATGACCTAAGCAGTTGGCGGGGCCACAGTCTTAAACTCAAACAAACCCAGCAATCTGTGTTGGTAGATCTTATTGTTGGCCCAGTACATTCGACGGGAAATGAGGAATGGCAGAATTACAATGGTGTGCGTTATACGTTGGTCATTGTGTAGCTTAACTTTATTCGCATTTTCCTCTCAAACAGATATAATAACTCTCCCTAATATAAATGAGTTAGCGATTAGTGTCCTTTCCGTCTTCTGCCATATTCCATCTTTTGTGTACCGACGATTTAGCTTGTGAAAGGGATTTAAGAGTTTTGTATAGCGGCCTTAATTTCACTGTTAAGGCCGGAGAATTGTGGCATATTAAAGGTCGCAATGGTGCAGGAAAAACCACCTTATTACGCCAGCTTGCAGGCTTGCATCCAGTGGATACAGGTAAGGTGCTATACCCTAGGCATGCGACCAAGGTGATTTACATTGGCCACAAATTGGGTCTCAAAGAACAGCTCACAGCTGATGAAAATTTATCTTGGTTAGCAGGGTTAGATGGGTCGTCAACACAGCAGCAACGATATGCTGCCCTAGAAAAAGTAGGACTAAGGGGTTACGAAGAGAATACCGTTGCGCAACTATCGGCGGGTCAGAAACGTAGAGTGGCTTTAGCTCGGTTGCACCTTTGTAAAGGCAATATATGGTTGCTGGACGAACCTTTTACATCAATTGATCAACAAGGCATAGTTGACGAGCAGGATTGGTTAAACCAACATACCCTTGCAGGTGGTGCAGTATTGATGACCAGTCATCAAGAAATAAGCTTGCCGCAAGTTAAGATTTTAGACTTGAGTCAATATGCTCCGTTATAATCCAAATGTCCCTACAGCGAAGATAGGCCTTTAACATGATCAAATTTATGTTGGCAATCGTGCGTCGTGACATATTACTGGTTGCTAGACAGCCTGCAGAAATGATTAACCCACTGGTGTTTTTTGTGTTGGTGGTAGCGCTGTTTCCTTTAGGTGTTAGCCCCGAAGCTTCACTCTTATCTGAAGTCGCAGCTGGCGTGATTTGGGTGGCGGCAATGTTAGCGACATTATTATCTTTGGAATTGTTATTTAAGCTGGATCATGACGATGGTAGCTTGGAACAGTTGTTGTTAGCCCCATATCCTAGTTGGACCTTGGTTCTTGCCAAGGTGTTTGTACATTGGTTGGTGAGCGGGTTACCTTTAATATTAATATCACCCTTAATTGCAACTATGTTGTTTTTACCAACCCATGCTGTACCTGCTTTGATGTTAAGCCTACTTTTAGGCACCCCAACCCTTAGTTTGTTAGGCGCTATAGGTGCTGCATTAGTTACTGGAGTGAGGGGCGGTGGTATGTTGCTCACGTTGCTTATTTTACCTTTGTATGTGCCAGTGATTATTTTTGGCTCTTCTAGTGTAGCTGCTGCGGCACAGGGCATGGCAGTAGATGGATACATCGCCTTATTAGCCGCTATGTTTGTATTTGCGTTAATGATAACGCCTTGGGCAGCAGGCTCGGCTTTAAAGCTATAAAATAAAGCAATGAAAAAATATATTTAAAGAGATGGTATTTATGACTCAGTCTATATGGCGCATGCCCCGTTGGTTCCATCAGATGGGTTCACCTAAGTGGTTTTATGACTTTGGGGGTATCTTGCAGCCATGGTTTGCAGTTGTGGCGTTTGTGCTGCTGACGTGGGGTGTGGTGTGGGGTTTGGCCTATGCACCAGCAGATTATCAGCAAGGTAACAGTTTTCGTATTATGTATGTGCATGTGCCAGCGGCTATTTTGTCACAGTCTATATTTTTAGGCATGGCTGTTGCTGGTGCAATCGGCCTTATTTGGAAGATGAAACTAGCCTTTATGGTTGCCCGCAGTTGTATAGCTATTGGTGCAACTTTCACCATAATTGCCTTATTAACGGGTGCGATTTGGGGTAAACCAACCTGGGGAGCGTATTGGGTTTGGGACGCACGTCTAACCTCTACCTTAGTGCTACTTTTTTTGTACGCCGGGGTAATGGCGTTAAATCAAGCCATAAGCGAGCGTCAAGTTGCTGGCAAAGCCACGGCCATATTGGCCATTGTGGGTACCATCAATATCCCTATAATCAAATATTCTGTGGAATGGTGGAACACTCTGCATCAAAGCTCTAGTTTTACTTTAACCTCAAAGCCAAGTATGCCTGCCGATATGTATTTGCCCTTATTGTTAACTGTGTTAGGTAGTTACTGTCTGTTCGCGTTAGTAGTTTTGATGCGCACTCGGACGCAAATATTACAAACTCAAAGTGGTACAAGTTGGCTGGCTCAACACCGAGATATCACTGGAGCATAATTATGTATTTTGAATCTTTAGATGCGTTATTGAACATGGCAGGGCATGGGCCTTACGTTTGGTCTTGTTATGGGCTATTTGTTGCCCTATTAGGCATAAACATATGGCATGCGCGAAGCCAAAATTTGAAGGCGCTGAAACAAGCTAAAGCCCTCGTCCGACGTAACCAGTAATTGAAAGGCAAACAACCATGTTGATGCACCCTAAAAGACGTAATAAGCTGCTACTCATCCTCGGGCTGTTGTTGGGTGTGGGTGTGATTGTAGGCTTGGTGCTTTATGCACTGTCACAGAATATAAATCTGTTTTTCTCTCCCTCGGATATGGTTCAAGGTAAGGCACCTGCACATCAGCGTATCAGGGCTGGTGGAATGGTAAGAGAGGGCAGTTTAGTGCGTGCCCCAGACAGTTTAAAAGTTCGCTTCATTATTACTGATTTTGTGGAAGATGTTGAGGTAGACTATACAGGGATATTGCCGGACCTGTTCCGCGAAGGCCAAGGCATTGTAGCCCAAGGTAAACTCAATGATGATGGTGTTTTTTTAGCCGACGAAGTATTAGCCAAACATGATGAAAACTACATGCCACCAGAAGTGATTCAAGCATTAAATGAGGCTCAGTCTGCGAGTTTAGTGACAACGAAAGCACAGCCTCAGTCAGCAACTACTCAAGCTATAAAAGAGGACTCCGAATGATTCCAGAAATTGGAAATGTGGCCCTAATATTGGCCTTATTTTTAGCAATGAGCTTAGGATTTTTGCCTATGCTAGGCTCATATACTGGCCAAACGCGTCTTATGCTTAGTGCTAAACCTCTGGCCGTGGGTCTTGGTGTCATGTTACTTATTGCCTTTGCTATGTTGATGATTGCCTTTGCCCAAGATGATTTTAGTGTGCGTTATGTGGCTGAGAATTCAAATACCGCGTTACCCATGCAATATAAAATGAGTGCGGTTTGGGGAGGTCATGAAGGCTCATTATTACTTTGGGTGGTAATCCTTGGTATGTGGACTATGGCGGTAAGTCTACTGAGCAAAACTTTACCTTTGACTATGCAGGCTCGCGTTCTGGCGGTGATGGGTATGATAGGTGTGGGTTTTATCTCCTTCACCCTGCTCACCAGTAACCCTTTTTGGCGTTTATTGCCAGAAGCAGCCCTGCAAGGCGCAGACTTAAATCCTTTGTTACAGGATTTTGGTCTCATTGTTCATCCACCCATGCTGTATATGGGGTATGTTGGCTTTTCTGTGGCCTTTGCGTTCGCTATAGCCGCTCTTTTAGACGGCCACTATGATGCAGCGTGGGTGCGGTGGTCGCGACCATGGACAAGTGTAGCATGGGCATTTTTAACAGCAGGCATCGCTCTAGGGAGTTGGTGGGCATACTATGAACTCGGCTGGGGTGGTTGGTGGTTTTGGGATCCTGTTGAGAATGCTTCGTTTATGCCATGGTTGGTAGGCACGGCTTTATTACACTCTTTGGCAGTTTCAGAAAAACGAGGATTGTTCAAAAATTGGACATTATTGCTGGCTATTCTAGCCTTTAGTTTGAGTTTGTTGGGTACATTTTTGGTGCGCTCAGGTGTGCTCACCTCGGTACATGCGTTTGCATCAGATCCAGATCGTGGCTACTTTGTATTAGTATTACTGGCCATCACAGTGGGTGGATCCTTATTGCTGTTTGCTCTACGTGCCACTACTGTAGAGAGCCGAGTGGGTTATCGCTTTTGGTCCCGTGAAACATTTTTGTTATCGAACAATGTAATACTGGTAATTGCTGCGTTAACGGTGTTGCTTGGCACACTCTATCCCTTATTCCTGGATGCTATGGGTGGTGGAAAAATTTCTGTAGGTCCACCTTATTTCAATGCGGCTTTTGTACCTTTAATGGTGTTACTGATTGTTGCAATGGGTTTAGGCTTGGGCTCTAAATGGAAACGAATAAATCCTAATGAGTTATGGCGATTATTACGCTCGCCAGCGCTTATAGCGATGGTGCTGGGAATTGTATTTCCATATGCTTATAACGGCACATTTAATCCCTCAACAGCGTTAGCCGCAGCACTACTGGCGTGGCTGTTATTAGCTTCCTGGGTGGATCTGAGAAGGAGGTTGCGGCACCAGACGTGGTGGCGAGGTTTGCGGCAATTAAATCCTGGTTATTATGGCATGTTATTGGCCCATGTTGGCATCGGTGTCACCGCCTTGGGGATTGCCGTTGTAAGCCATTACTCGGTACAAAAAGACTTACGTATGGCCATCGGTGATCAAGCAACTCTTGGTCAATATCACTTTACCTTTGAAGGTGTTCAAAATGTTACAGGTCCAAATTATATAGCCCTTGAGGGCCAAGTGAAGGTGGTTAGAGATGATCAGGTGGTTGCTAATTTGTTACCCCAAAAACGGACATATACTAGCCGAGGTCAAACCATGACAGAAGCGGCGATAGACCCAGCCCTAAACCGCGATATCTATGTGGCTATGGGAGAGCCGCTGGCTGATGGTGCCTGGGCGATGCGTTTGCATATAAAGCCTATGATTCGGCTAATTTGGCTTGGTGCACTTATGATGGCATTAGGTGGATTGCTAGCCGTATGGGATAAACGTTATCGGCGAAGAAAATTACCAATTGAGGGAGTTCCACAATGACCACAACAATTAAGCGATTATTGATTGTGTCACCGATGCTAATGGCCTTTGCGCTAGGCTTGTTCTTATACCAAGGCATTGGCAAAGATCCTAATAACATTGAATCAAGTTTGATTGGCCAGTCACTTCCAGCATTTAATGCCCCAACACTAATGTCGCCAAATAAAAATGTCACTCAAGTTGACATGCTTGGTCAGCCAGCACTAATCAATGTATGGGCCACTTGGTGCCCCACATGCCGTGCTGAGCATGAGTTTTTGGTTGGTATTGCTAAACAAGAAAAAGTAAGGATTTTTGGGGTTAATTACCACGACCAGCTTACTGCCGCACAACAATGGTTAAAAGAATTAGGTAACCCTTACGTATTTTCTGTATCTGATCCGAAAGGTGTCCTGGGCATTGACCTTGGAGTGGTAGGTGCACCAGAAACTTACTTAATTGATGCACAAGGCGTGGTGATTGATAAACTAACTGGTGAACTAAATGAGCGCACTTGGCCGCCATTGCGCAGTAAGTACCTCAAATTGCTCGAGGCAACAAACTGATGTTTAAGGCTGCTTTAGCGAGTATGTTGTTCTGTTTGGCGAGTGCTGTATTGCCATTGGCCCAAGCAGATATTAAATCATACGAATTTGCAGAACCAGAAATGGCTCAACGATTTGTGGACTTAACCACGGTCTTGCGTTGTCCAAAATGTCAAAATCAAAATTTAGCTGATTCAGATTCGATAATTGCTAAAGACCTTCGTGCACAAGTACAAAAGTTAATTAATACAGGCCAAACTGATCGCCAGATTACTGAGTTTATGGTGCAGCGTTATGGTGAATTTATCTTGTATGACCCACCGTTTAACAAAGCCACAATGGTGCTTTGGCTTATGCCATTTGGCATGGTGCTTATTGGCTTATGGGCGCTATGGTTTTTTGGTCGTAAAACCCACAACCAAGGTGCCATGTTAACACCTTCGGAACAACAACAATTGGATCAACTTCTAGCCGATAACCAGCCTCCGAGTAGGGATTAAATAATGATTGAACTTTGGGCTGCTATTGCTCTTTTACTGTGCCTGACAAGTGGCTTTGTACTGTGGGCTTGGTGGCGGCCTTTGCCAACCTCGGCCGTATCTAACAATAGAAATGACGCTGTGGTAGAGCTCTATCGCGTTAAACAAATGGAACTAGAGCAAGAGCTTGCATCTGCACAGATCAATCGTAGTGACTACGATCAAGGTTTAGCTGAAATGCAGCGTACTCTATTGTTAGAAACATCAGACTCCGCATTACCCTTGAGCTCCCCTAACAATGCGGGTGGTTTATTATTATTGTTGGTCGCATTAGTGATCCCTGTTGCTGGATTGCTGACTTACTTTCAGCTTGGAGCCTATAGCAGCTTGGAACAGAGTTTTAACTTGCAAAATACCCGATCAATTACTGCGTCTGCAACGTCATTGCCGCCTTTAATTAGCAGTCTTGAGGGTGAGTTGGAACAGCGACCAAATAATCCAGAAGGTTGGTATTTATTGGCCAATAGTTACATGCAAGCGGAACAAACCGCTTTAGGTATTGCTGCATTTGAGCAGGCGTTAAACTACGTGCAGACTGGAAGCCGTCAGCATTCTGCGTTACTTGGTCAATATGCCCAGGCTTTGTTTTTTGACGAAGGCGAATTTAGTCAGCTGGTTAACCAAGCTATAGCTGAAGCTATGGCGCAGGACCCTAAGGATGTCTCGGCTTTGAGTTTGCTAGGCATTCAAGCCTTTGAAAACGAAAGCTATGATGCAGCCATACAATTTTGGCAGCGTGCGTTGCCTAGGGCAGGCGAGGGTCAGGGTAAAGCCTCACTTCAAGCTGGCATCGATAGTGCACAGCAAATGCTTACTGAAGACCCAAGTCAGGGCCTAGGTGTGGCCTTGCCCATAAAGGTGTCATTAGCCAACGGGTTATCGATACCTGGGTCACAGCAAGCTGTGCTATTTGTATATGCCAAACAGGCTGAAAGAGCAATGCCACTATTTGCAACCAAACTAAACCCTGGCAACCTACCGCTAGATGTACTGTTAACTGATGCTATGGCGCTTCAAAAGGGCACCCGCTTGGCTGATTATCAAACCTTAAACCTTAGTGCACACATTGCTATGGCGGGAGTGCCGGGCCAAAAGCCTGGAGACTTGGTCAGTCAAACCCTTGTTGTGACCATTGCAGAAGATAAAACAGTTTATTTGACCATAGATCAAATACTGAAGTAACCTACCACCCACAATAATAACAGAGTCCATAGATGCGCCTAAATAGCATCAAGTTAGAGAGCCCATAGATGCGCCTAAAGAGCATCAAATTAGCTGGTTTTAAATCATTTGTTGATCCCACTAAGGTCCACTTGCCAGGCAACCTGTGTGCTATTGTTGGCCCCAATGGCTGTGGAAAATCTAATATCATCGATGCTGTGCGTTGGGTGATGGGAGAAAGCTCCGCCAAAAACCTGCGTGGAGAAAATGCGACGGATGTTATTTTTAACGGTTCCTCTAGTCGGCAACCTGTTGGCCAAGCCACTATTGAGCTAGTATTCGATAACCACGATCGTACCTTGGCTGGTGAATTTGCCAGCTACAACGAAGTCTCCATCCGGCGAAAGGTAACCCGTGAAGGGCAATCTACCTATTTTTTGAATGGTCAAAAGTGCCGTCGAAGAGACGTTACGGAGTTGTTCTTGGGCACAGGTTTAGGTCCCCGTAGCTATTCAATCATCGAGCAGGGCATGATCTCTCGCTTGATAGAATCACGTCCTGAAGAATTGCGCATCTACATTGAGGAGGCGGCTGGTATTTCGCGTTATAAAGAACGTCGACGTGATACCTCTAATCGCATCAGCCGCAGCAGAGAAAATTTAGCACGCTTGCAAGATATTAGAGAAGAACTTGGCCGCCAATTAGAGACCCTCAAGCAGCAAGCAGCAGCAGCAGAGCAATACACAGAGTTAAAACAAAACGAACGTCAACATAAGTCTCAGCTGGCGACGCTGCAATGGCGGGAGTTACGAGAAAAGTTATTAGACCAGCGTATTGGCATGGGCCGTATTAAAGATCAAATTGTTTTGCAACGGAGTGAACAGGGTACCCGTTTAGCGCAATTAGATGTACAAAAAGACGACTTGGCGCTGCTTAATGAAAACTTCACCCAGCAACAAGGTGAGTTTTATAGTTTGGGTGCAGACATTGCGCGCTTGGAACAAAGCATAGAGCACAACCAACAGCAACAGCAACGTTGGCAGGCTGATGCGTCTGAGGCGCAGCAGCAATTGAGCCGTATCGAAGAAGCATGTGCTACAGATGGTAAAGAACTCAATCACCTAAGCCAACAGCAAGATCAGCTTGCATTAGACTCTGAATTAGCCTCTGAACAGTTGTTTGAAGCAGAGACCAGCTTGCAAGAAAAGGAAGAACATCGTGAAAATTGGCAACTGCTATGGCAGCAAAAAAGTGTTGAACAAGCTAACTTAAAACGAATTATCGAAGTGGCTATAACGGGGTTGCAACATCAACAGCAACAAGCTGCCCAAGTGCAAAAAGATCGGCAAGCAAGCGAAACGGAGTTGGACGGCTTGAGTCTTCCAAGTAATGAAGAAATGGACCTGTTAGATGCGCAGGTCGAGCAGCAACAGCAACAGCAACATCTTTTGACTGAGCAGCTGTCAACCTTGGAACAGAAGCTGTTAGTCTTAAGGCAGCAGGAACGTGAGCAGCAGGAACAGCTAGACGGACAAGTGCAGGAGTTGGGCATGTTAGCAGGTCAGCTCTCATCCTTGCAGTTATTGCTAAAAGAAGCTGAACAAGGTGCAGCCGAGTTACCACTGGGGTGGCATGCAGAAGCGAGTCAGAAGCTTATTGATACTATGCAGGTGGACTTTGGGTGGGAAGCAGCCACAGAGCATGTATTGCAAGACTGGCTGGGAGGATATTTGTTGGCTCAATTGCCTGATCAAAGCCTTGACCAGTTGTCTGATGTTAGAGGTTTAACATTGTTGGTGCCTCACCTGGATGGACAGCCTGCAGCTGCAATGACCGCTTACCCAACTTTGCTTGATAAGGTAGATGTGCCTATTGGCTTAGAGGGTTTGTTAGGGCAAGTGCACATAGCGAACGATTGCCATGAAGCTAAAAATCTATTGGCTAGTTTGCCAGTCTATGGCAGCGTGGTTTTACCTGACGGTCTATGGCTGGGACATGGTTGGGTTCGTACTCCCCCAAGAGAAGGTAGTACTACTGGAGTGTTAGGGCGTAAGCACCAGGTTCAAGCTTTAGCTGCACAACAAGAGGCATTACGCTCGCTTCAGCAAGATACGCAAGCAAAGCTAACACAAGCACGAGAAGGCGCCTTGGAAGCAGAACAGGTGTTAAGCCAAATGCGTCAAACATGGCAGCTTGGCCAAAACCAGTACCAACAACATCAACAAGCATTGGCGTTATTGCAGCTACAAAGTCAACAAGGCCTGTTGCAACAACAAAATTTACGGCACCGTATCGAAGAACAAATTCAGCGCTTGCAGCACTTAGACGAAGAGATGGCATTGCTGCAAGAGGAATTGAGTGAGCACCAGTTGGTGTTGGAAAGTGCACAGTTGAATATACCAGAATTAGAGGCAAAAAAAGAAACCATTGAAACTCAGCTGGGCCAAGCAAAACTCGAATTCAATCACAAACAACAACTAGTGATTCAAGTGCAGGCGCGAATGGACAGTGTGTTGGCGCAAATTACTAGTTTGAGACGATCTGTGGAGCGATTGCATGAGCAGCGTACCCAGTGGCGGGATAAACAAGCCGAAATTCAGTCTAGGGGGGGCAACCAACAACACCCTGAAGATGATACTGCGCAAAGCCTTACCGATCAGTTAGATGCTTTGCTGATCCTTAGGTTAAATGCAGAGACTGCCATGGAGCAGCGGCGGCATGCTATTAATCAGGTGGAGCAGTTAATACGTCAGCTTGAACAACAGCAACAAAAGCAAGAACATGACATTCAGCAAAGCGATGCGCTGCTGCAAGATCAGCGTTTAATTGAGCGTGAGTTAGAAGTAAACTCCGATCATATTAAACAATCGATGATGGAGCAAAATGTACTGGTAGAAAAGCTTGCTGAAATCCTACCTGAGGCAATTAATCAACTGCAATTAAGTCATTTACTGGAACAGTGCCAAAGTCGTATTAAGAGATTAGGGGCAATTAACCTAGTAGCTATTGAAGAATATAAACTGCAACAAGAACGTAAAACATTTCTTGATCATCAGCACGATGAATTAATTGAAGCATTGGATAGTTTAGAGCAAGCTATTTATAAAATTGATAAAGAAACTCGAGCACGATTTAAGCAAACTTTTGATACGGTAAATGAGAGTTTAAATGTATTATTTCCAAAAGTTTTTGGTGGTGGGCGCGCTTACCTAGAACTTACCGACGAGGATATGCTTACAACGGGTGTCACCATCATGGCGCAGCCGCCAGGCAAAAGAAATAGCAGTATTCATCTGCTGTCAGGTGGAGAGAAAGCCTTAACTGCAATCGCTTTAGTTTTTTCTATTTTTCAGCTTAACCCGTCTCCTTTTTGTATGTTAGATGAAGTAGATGCCCCTCTTGATGATGCTAACGTGGAGCGATATGCGCGGCTAGTTAAAGAAATGTCAGCCCAGGTGCAGTTTATTTATATTAGCCATAACAAAATCGCTATGGAAATGGCGACTCAGTTATTAGGTGTCACCATGCAAGAAGCAGGCGTGTCGCGAGTTGTAACCGTGGATGTGGCGCAGGCAATCAACATGACAGAAGAAATGTTGCCATTATAAGGGTTGAATTAGTCTTTATTTGCGAATTTATCAAATTTAACCTGTATATAATTAAATATGTCTATAAAAACAACGCCTAAAGGTTTTATATCTATTATTTTGGGGGTATAGTCTAAATCTATTGGTTTAGCTGCTTTGCGGCACCATAATAATAATTTTTTTAAAGATCAACTATCTTATGATGTTAACAACGTGGTTACTGGTGTTTGCTGGTTTAACTGTTACTGCCATAGTAATCGATGGTTTGCGGCGTATGTTTGTAAGTCATGCAGCGTTAAAGATAGATATAGACGAAAGTTTGTGTGGCCTACCTCAAGAAAAATACACCAGCGAACTACCAAATGGTGGAGCACGCAGTGTTGGTGATGAATCTATAACCACAGTCATTAACAACGATCACAATGTAGAAGTTGAATTGTACGTTGATCTAGAACCCATGGCGCTTGTAATAGAAGATCTAGCGGTTGAGGATCTAATAGTTGAATCAGTGCCAGATAAGCAATTTGAAGAAGCAGACCTCGTGCTAGAGGTTGCAGCAGTTAATCATCTAGTTGAAGAGTTGGATGATACTGATGCTGCGGTTGTTAAGCATGATGAATTAGATCATGACGCTGACCGAATGCTAGATACCCTTGATGTTGTCTCCAATGAAGAAGTATTTATCCTTGACTCTACGCCAGTTAGCTTAAGTGCTGAAGAAATTAAAGCCTTAACAACAACATTTAACGCTGGCGGTATATTTTCTGATGTTGCAGCAGAGCATGCAATGCTTGCACTAGACTTTGACCCTACTCGACCTGTGCATGAATTGGTAGAAACTAACTCAATGGTGCAAAGTGATTTGTTTGCAGAACAGGATCTCACAGTATCAGTTACTGTTAAAAACTATGTAGCCCACGAGCTGCTTGAAACCAGTGACGATATTTTGTTTAGCGACACGGGAATCGAAGACCTAGGCGAAGAAGATTTAGCTGCAAGCGGTGCTGAATACTCGGCACAACACAGCCAAGATGAAAGCCTCTCAACAAAGATAGCCAAAGTAACTTCTATGACCTTTGGTAAAAAACTGCTAAGCCGAAAGCGTTTAGCAGCGCAGAAAGCTATTGAGCATGCAACTGTAGAAGAACGATCTAGAAATAATATACCCGTTGTCGAACAAGTCATCAGCATCCTGGTTACAGCCAACGACAGTCAGGGTTTTTACGGCCCTCAGTTACTTAAGCTGGTTGAAGCATGTGGCCTCGTTCACGGCGAAATGGATATTTTCCATCGCTTTGAAGATGGCCTAAGGCTAGGCAAAACCCAATTCAGTATGGCTAATATGATGGAACCTGGGACCTTCAATCTAACGGAAATGGATCACTTACACACTCCTGGAGTGGTGTTCTTTTTAACTTTGCCAACGGCTCAAGATAATATGCAGGCGTTTGACTATATGCTTGAAACTGCACAGTGTTTAGCTGCTAATCTTAGTGGTGAGGTGCTTGATGAAAAGCGCAGTGTGATGCGTCCACAAACGATTGAACATTGCCGCCAGCAAATTCGTGAATTTGAACGACGTAATATGACTCGCCGTGCGCAGCTTTAACTTACTACTAGTCTGAAGTGAACAATGCTAAATACCGCTATGGCGCATCTAGACGCCATTAAAGACCAACTACGCCAACATAACCACAGCTACTACATACTGGATGACCCCAGCATTCCCGATGCCGAATATGATCGGCTTATGCAACAACTGTTAGTTATAGAGAGTGTTCATCCGCAATGGGTGACAGCAGATTCTCCTAGTCAAAGAGTAGGAGATAAGCCCCTAGAAGGTTTTCAGCAAGTCACCCATGCCTTACCAATGCTGTCTCTAGATAACGCCTTTGATGGCGATGATTTACGAGAATTTGATCGCCGTGTGAGGGAGCGCTTAAGTAAGCATTCTGACAGAGCCATAGAAGACCCCATCATTTATGCCTGTGAGCCTAAGCTTGATGGCATTGCCGTAAGCCTTACTTACGAAAATGGATTATTAGTAACTGCAGCAACGCGTGGTGATGGCAGTCGTGGAGAAGACATTACTCAAAATATGCGTACTTTAGATTCGGTGCCCCTATGTCTGTTAGGTAAAGGCTGGCCTGCAACTCTAGAAGTCCGCGGTGAAGTGTATATGCCCAGTGCTGGGTTTGAGGCCCTCAATACAAAGCTAGCTGCAAAAGGCTTAAAGACTTACGTAAACCCACGAAATACGGCGGCTGGAAGCTTAAGGCAGCTAGATAGTAAAATTACTGCACAAAGGCCGTTGGAGCTATGTGCCTATAGCATAGGGTTGGTCAGTGATGACAATACTTTACCGCAGCAACACTTCGATATTCTTCACCAACTGCAAGTGTGGGGTTTCAAGATCAATGCAGAAATGCGGCGTGTGCAAGGTATTGAAGCCTGTTTAGACTATTACCAAACGCTGGCATCCAGGCGCACTCATTTGGCCTACGAAATTGATGGCATTGTGTTTAAAGTTGATCAATTAGAGCTACAGGAACGTTTAGGTTTTGTGGCTCGGGCGCCTCGCTGGGCAATCGCTCATAAATTTCCTGCGCAAGAAGAAATGACCGGCTTATTAAAAGTTGATTTTCAGGTTGGGCGAACAGGCGCTGTTACTCCCGTAGCTAGGCTAGAACCAGTGTTTGTGGGTGGAGTCACCGTAAGTAATGCTACCTTACATAACATGGACGAAATACAGCGCTTAGACCTGCATTTAGGCGATACGGTTATTGTAAGGCGCGCTGGCGATGTGATTCCTAAAGTTGTACAGGTGGTATTGGAGCGTCGACCAGCTTCAGCGGAAGCGATACAGACCCCCACAACGTGCCCTATATGCGAAGGCCCCGTAGAGCGGGAAGAAGGTGAAGCTGCGCTAAGGTGTGTTAACGGTTTAAGTTGTGGTGCTCAAATTGTGCAGGCAATAAAACACTTTGTGTCTCGTAAAGCCATGGACATTGATGGTTTAGGTGAAAAACAAGTTCAAGCTTTAGTCGAAACAGGTAAAATAAAACATGTTGCAGATTTATATGCTTTGGACCATGCCGTCTTAGCGGCGATGGAACGCATGGGGGAAAAATCTGCCAGCAACCTGTTATCTGCTTTGCATAAAAGTAAATCTACAAGTTTGGCTAAATTTTTGTTTAGTTTAGGTATTCGTGAAGTTGGTGAGGCTACGGCTCGCAGCTTAGCCATGCACTATGGTCGCCTAACAAACATTAAAGTGGCCGATATTGAAAGTTTACTGGCGGTTGAAGATGTTGGTCCTATTGTGGCTAACCGTATCCTTCACTTTTTTGCCGACCATGATACCCTTACAATAATTGATGAACTGCAACGTGCGGGTGTGCATTGGCCCGAATTTGATCCTGTGGAAGTGCAATCTAACCAACAAAACTTACCTTTTAAAGGGTTTTCTTTTGTCGTTACTGGCACTCTATCTAGCTTATCGCGAGATGAGCTAAAATCCCAATTACAAGAGTTGGGAGCGAAGGTGGCGTCAAGTGTATCAAAGAAAACGGACTACCTTGTGGCGGGAGAGAAAGCAGGGTCTAAACTAATTAAGGCTCAAGATCTACAAGTGACGGTACTTGATGAGTCTCAAGCCCTTAGTTTGGTTGCCAATGCCCTAGAACAAGTGTCCAAGTTTAACCAGGTTGTTGAGTAGGTAATGCATAACATCCAGTTCAGTTTCTAACACAGTTTAAAGGAATACAATTACCATGACGGTAAAACAAAGCGTTGCGTGGCAGGCCCTCGAAGCGCACTTGCAGAAGGATATTGTGCCCTATTCCCTTAAACAGTTGTTCAATGGGGCTGGTGCCCAGCGTTTTGGCGATCTTTCCATAACTACTCAAGGGTTATTGTTGGATTTGTCCAAGCAGAAACTCACCCCTGAAACATTGCATCTGCTTATTGATTTAGCCCAACAGCAAGGCTTAGCACAAGCTACAAAAAAGCTCTATAGCGGTGGCAAAGTCAACCGTTCTGAACTGCGACCAGCGTTACATACAGCCTTAAGAGCAGCTTCTTCAGATCAATACAGTGCAGTTCAAATTGATGGTCAATATGTGAACCAACTGGTAGATGAAAATTTGCTGGATATGGAAAGAATTGCTAGCAAAATACAACGAGGTGAGTGGCTAGGTTATTCTGGACAGCCTATTACTACGGTAGTCAATATTGGTGTAGGGGGTTCTGATATTGGGCCTCATATGGTGTGTCATGCCTTAGCTGAGTTTCGTGTAGAGACCAAATTCCCACTTGATGTGATGTTTGTCTCCTCTATGGATGGCAGCCAGTTGGCAGAGATGTTGCAACACTTAGATCAAGGTTCAACCCTGTTTATCATTGCGTCTAAAACCTTCACCACTGTAGATACTTTAGCGAATGCGGAGACTGCACGAGCTTGGTTACGTAAAAAAATACCTAGTGATAGCCTTATTGGCCAACACCACATTGTGGGTTGTAGCGCTTTTCCAGAACGTATGGCAGCTTGGGGGATACCTTCTGAAAATCAAATTGCTTTATGGGATTGGGTAGGCGGACGTTATTCATTGTGGAGTGGCATTGGCCTGCCTATAGCCATTAAATTAGGCATGGCCAGTTTTAAGCAGCTTCTTAAAGGTGCACACGCCATGGATGAGCACTTTCAAAACGCAAAATTGCATGAAAATTTGCCTGTAATGCTGGCCTTAACGGGCATTTGGAATATTAATTTTTTAGGATTAAAGGCCCATACCATTTTACCTTATGATGGGCGTCTTAAGTTATTGCCTAATTACCTTAGTCAGCTAGAGATGGAAAGTAACGGGAAGTCTGTGACAAATGCTGGGGAAAAAGTTGATTTTGATACTAGTCCAGTCATATGGGGTGACGTAGGCGCTAATGCTCAGCATGCGTTTTTTCAGTTATTGCATCAGGGCACTCCAGCCTATTATGCTGACTTCATTGTGCCCGTCAAACGCACTGCTTCTAAGGAATATACCAACGCCACGCGTGTCCAATTGGAGTATCAACAGGCGTTAAATTTAGCCAATTGCATAGCGCAATCTAGGGTGCTCATGTTAGGTGATGATGTACTCAACTGGGAGCAAAGTATTGCCGCTTCGCCAGATCGCTTGTATCCAGGTAATCACCCGTCTAGTACGCTAATGTTTGACGAACTCACGCCAGAGAGTCTGGGGCTTTTGATAGCACTATACGAGCACAAGGTGTTTGTGCAGGCTGTGGTGTGGGATATCAACCCTTTCGATCAGTGGGGTGTTGAACTAGGTAAGCAGATCGCTAAATCCACTCTCAGTGCTATTCAAAAGAGACAGGCAGGAGCAACCTCCGCAGAAGGCGCCGAATTTGACGCTTCTACCGAAGGTTTATTAAACCATATGTTTAAACACCATTATTAAATACGACAGCTGTCTTTGCTACCACCGTTGTTAAAGTAGTGGTCAAATGCTTTGGGGGTGCGCCCTCGACCTGACCATTCGTGCTTGATGCCTTGTGTGTCGGTAATGCGATACTGAGGGGCTACTGGCTTACGAGGTTTCTTGATCTTAGGTGCGTCGGTTGAGAAAAAATCCTCTGGGGTCAGTCCAGCTTCTGTAATAGCCGCGAGTATGGCTTGTTTTTCCGCATCTTTTTTGACGGAGTGCTCAGCAAGGGCTACTTCTTCTTGGATGCGTTTTTCGATAAACTCAGACAAATGATTAGCTATAGTTTGTAGCTGTTCTACACTAAGATTTTTGCAGGCGGCACGAAAACGGTTTTTATTACGGGCAATTTTAGAAAATTCAGTCATAATGGTTCCACGATTAGTTGCACTTAATGGTGCACAGAATTTTAGTTGTAAATTTTTTTTAATCAGCGTCAATAAAGAAATATTAATAATTTTATTCTAGTGCAGTTTAAAATAGTAAACAATTAATGTATTTTTTTATTATAAAATGTGTACAACACATAATAACTTAATTTTTATTTAATTTAAAACAAAACTTATACTAATGAATAAATACGATTTGCACAGTCACACAAAATTCTCAGATGGTAGTCTATCTGCTACAGAACTAATAGATTTGGCAATTGAACGCGGTATTACACACCTTGCAATTACAGATCATGATACGGTTAAAGCACACTTACAGTTAGCTGAAAATAATTATTGTTTTGAAGCTGACAAAATATGCATTATTAAAGGTATAGAGTTTTCTAGTCAATGGAATAATATGGGAGTGCATATTGTTGGTTTAAATATTGATGTTAATTCAACATCAATTAAAACTGCCGTAGCCCATCAAACACAGTTGCGTTTGCAAAGAGTAAAAACCATCGCTAAAAAATTAACTCAGCGAGGTTTTCCAGATATTACTCAGGGTGCAATGAAACTCGCTGGAGATGGCCAAGTTGGGCGCCCCCATATTGCTCAATACATGTTAGAGGAAGGCTTGGTATCAAGTGTAGGTCAGGCGTTTAATAAGTATTTAGGAGCCGGTAAAGTTGGCGATATATCTAATGTTTGGCCAGATTTAGAGCAGGTTGTTGAGTGGATTAATGCAGCCGGTGGTATTGCCGTGGTGGCTCACCCGAGTCGTTATAAAATGACCCGTACCAAACGCCGGCGTCTGATGGCAGATTTTTCAGACGCAGGTGGCCAAGCCATAGAAGTTTGTGCTGGTAACCAAGTGCCAGGGGTAGCTGAAGAAATGGCTATTATATGTGATGAATTTGGTTTTCATGCCTCGGTGGGTAGTGATTTTCATAACCCAGACTATCAATGGGTGAAGCTGGGTCAGTACCCTCAATTGCCAAAATTATGCCGGCCTGTTTGGGAGTTGTTTTAACATGGAGGTAAGGGTAGAGGGTAAAGAATACGAAATGCCTGTGGATCTTTATATTCCACCCCACGCGTTACAAGTTATTTTAGAAACTACCTTTGAGGGGCCACTAGACTTATTGCTCTATTTAATTAGACGTCATAATTTAGATATACTAAGTATTAATGTGGCTAAGATTACCTACCAATATATTGCCTACATTGAATTGATGGAGGCTAATCAATTTGAATTGGCAGGTGATTACTTAGTTATGGCGGCGACACTAGCAGAAATAAAAAGCCGTAGTTTACTTCCACGTACCCAAGCCATAGATGATGAAGAGGAAGACCCGAGGGTACGACTAATAATGCAGCTGCGAGAATACGAACGTTTTAAGAACGCCTCAGAAAGAGTAGCTGAATTGCCACGTATGGGTAGAGATAATTTTTCTGTGTGTATGGATATGCCTGATATTAAACAGGTCCGCCCTCAGCCCACTGTGCAAATGGACGAGTTACTAGCGGCTTATGCTGGTGTACTGAAACGTTGTGACATGTATGAACATCACACTATCTCCCGCGAGCGTCTTTCTACACGTGAACGGATGTCTAGTTTAATGGCGCAACTGCAAGAGCATCAACTTATGTCATTTCACAGCCTATTTCATGTATCGGAAGGACGCATGGGTGTGGTAGTTACATTTTTGGCAATGATGGAGTTAGTTAAGGAAAAATTGATTAAATTGGTGCAGGTTCAAGAGTACGGGCCAATTCACGTAAGCTTAGGGGGGCAGATTGAATCCCCAAACCAGGAACTTTCCTTATGATTACTGAACTTGGCCCAGTATTGGAAGCCTTATTATTGGCTGCAGATAAACCTTTAAGCGTTGAGCGTTTATGTCAACTATTTGATGAGAGTGATGGTGTTGACAATAAACGCATTAAAAAAACTCTTAGGGACCTAAAAGGAAGCTATGGGGGGCGAGGTTATCAGTTAATTGAAGTGGCTTCTGGGTTCCGTTTTCAAGTGCATCAAGACTATGCCCTTTGGGTGGCGCGCTTATGGCAAGAGAAACCTCAAAAGTACTCCAGAGCATTGCTTGAAACCCTCTCTATTATTGCTTATCAGCAACCGATTACGCGGGGAGAAATTGAGGCGATACGTGGCGTAGGAGTGAGCTCTCCAATCATTCATACCATGATTGAAAGATGCTGGATACGTAGTGTTGGACACAAGGAGGTGCCTGGTCGTCCTGAGTTATTTGCTACCACTAAAGAGTTTTTAGATCACTTTAATCTAACGCAACTCAGTGATTTGCCTGCCCTTGAGGAGTTAGCCTCGTGGGATGAGGCAACCATGGCCCCAGCCAAATTAAAACAACCTCAACAACAAGAAATCGAGGTCGTGACGGAGTCAATACATTAAGCTATAATAGTTACTCAGATTAACTGTATTGATGGGACTATCATGACAGATCAAAACCTTCCCCTCGGGGAACTTCCAGAGCTCGCTGAAGAAAAAGCCAGCGACGAAAAACTTCAAAAAGTACTTGCCCGAGCGGGTGTAGGTTCGCGCCGAGAAATGGAGCGTTGGATTGCCGCAGGACGAGTGACTATCAATAAAGAAAAAGCCCAATTGGGTGATCGTGTTACTTGGCGCGATCACATTTCTGTGGATGGCAAACAAGTAGACATAGTGTCGCCTAACAACATTGAACGACGCGTGCTTATTTATAACAAGCCGGAAGGTGAAATTGTTACTCGCTCAGACCCAGAAAATCGCTCCACGGTGTTTGATAAGCTGCCGCGCTTGAAAGGCGAACGCTGGATTGCTGTGGGTCGTTTAGACATCAACACCGCAGGCCTGTTGTTATTTACCACAGACGGTGAGCTGGCTAACTCATTAATGCATCCATCCACCACTATTGAGCGTGAATACGCCGTTCGTGTTATGGGCCATGTCACAATGGAGCAAGTGACTGCTATGCACCAAGGGGTGTTATTAGACGACGGCATGGCGCGTTTTAATGACATTCAAGAATTTGGTGGTGAAGGTATTAACCGCTGGTATCACGTGGTAATCATGGAGGGCCGTAACCGTGAAGTACGCCGTTTATGGGAGTCTCAAGGCTTGAGAGTTAACCGCTTAAAACGTGTGCGTTATGGTAACGTATTCCTACCACCTCAACTTAGAGCTGGTATGTGGATGGAAATGCCACAACCAGAAATTAACGCGCTATCGCAATTTGTGGGTATGCGTCCGAAGAAAGTCAAACGTCGTTTGCCTAAAGAGCAAGAGAGTTTTGATCGTCAAGAGAAACGCCAACGCACCCGTCGTCACGCGTAACCCGAGCATACAGACTCACAAAGCGGCCTAGTTCATTTTATTGTGTCACTTAACATCAACGCACCCCTGACTGGCACTATCTTGTTCTAGGATAAGGGGTTTGGTCTTTTTTTTAGCCTAATGGTGAGGTGCGGTAAAGCGCTCTGTTTTACCATCGATTTTTTGATCAGCAACGCTCACTGGGTCAAGGTGAATAATGACGTCGGCGTAGGGAAATGCTTCCATAATACGTTGTTCTAGAGCATCTGCTACATCGTGGGCTTGCATTAATAGCATGTTGTCCTGAAGTTCTAAATGTAATTGAATGAATTGCATGTGGCCAGATTGTCTGCTGCGCAAGTCATGCATACCTAAAACAAGTGGTTGAGTCAGAGCCAATTGAGTAATGATTTGCCGTTGCTCATCACTTAACTCATGGTCTAGTAATAAGTGGAAAGCCGTTTTTGCAATGCCCCATGCGCTGTAAACGACGTATGCACCAATGCCCAGTGCTAGGTATGGATCAGCACCGTAATACCCATAAGCCGCTAGAATAAGGGCGATGATAACGCCAAAGTTCATTAATAAATCGGATGCGTAGTGCAGCGAGTCCGCCTCAATAGCAGTGGATTGAGTACGCTTTACAACTAACCGTTGTAATAATACTAGTGCACCGGTAAGGACCATACTGGCTATCATGACACTAATACCAATAGCGCTGTTTTCAACCATCACTGGGTCCCATAAACGACCTACAGTTTGTGAAAGTAACAACCCAATTGAGCCTAAAATTAACAAGGCTTGGGCAAGACCGGCAAGAGCTTCTGCCTTACCGTGACCAAAACGATGTTCCTCGTCGGCGGGGGCCATAGCATAGCGCACGGCGAAAAAATTAATTAGCGAGGCCGCGCTATCCATGATGGAATCAATCAAAGAGGCCAGTAAACTTACGCTTTGAGTTTGGTCCCAGGCCCATGTTTTGATAATGATTAAAACAAGCGCAACAATGACCGAGGCCCAAGTGGCAAGTTTGATGAGTTGGCTGTATGTCATTGCTAAAGTATAGCTCAAATGAGTTCAGCCCTGGGTTAATTTTATCAAACACTAGCCAAAACTGATCAAGTTAAGTATTCAAAAACGCAAAGGCTAATCTATTGGTGTGCAGTCATTTGCACTACTTCCAATGTTGGTTCTTGCGGATATTGGGTGTTTGTATTTACGCAATATAGCTTGCAATTTGATGATTATTGCGAGCAGTAGGGGTGCTGCCCGCAAACGGTTTAAGCAGCTTTGGCTTCTTCATTGGCACGGTTGTGCCAGCGAATGTGTAGCATGGTGCTGGTGTAAAGTAGGGTGATAACAAAAGCGCCTAAGACGCCGTTTACGGGTACGTACATTATTTCGATGGTGAAATAGATCAGTAATACAAAACACATCCACGCCAGTTGACGTAAGTGCTGCTTATACATAGCTAACGCAAAGCCGAGCAGAGGAAAACACTTAATGCCAATGATAACGATACTGCCAATTTCTGCATAGGGGTGTGCCAAGGTGCTAATGACAAAATAGGCGAGTAGCGCTATATAGGCAGCTAAACTGACGGTACGTGAGTATTTACGTTTTTGTTGGTACTGCATTACAAAATCTCCAAAACGGATTCAGGTGGGCGACCAATACGAGCTTGGTCTTGATGAATAACAATAGGCCTTTCGATCAGCTGAGGATGGTTGACCATTGCGGTAATTAATTCTGACTGAGTTAAATGAATGTTAGCAAGCTGTTCCAGCTTATAAGCATCTTCTCCTTTACGCATAAGGTTACGAGCATCGTCCATGCCTAACATGGACAACAATTGCTCTAGTTCTTTTGAGCCTGGGCCCTGTTCTAGGTACAAACGGATTTCTGGCTTAACATCATTGGCTTCTAACAAAGCTAAGGTGGCTCGCGACTTAGAACAGCTTGGGTTGTGATATAAAGTTACGCTCATGATTAACGGCCTAATTTAGCCTTAATAAACTCTAAGGCATCTGCCAAAGGCATGTCTTCATTAGCTTCAGCACGACGGTCGCGGTATTCCAATGTGCCGCTGTCTAAGCCGCGGTCTCCAATTACTATGCGATGTGGTAGACCAATAAGCTCGGCATCGGCAAATTTAACGCCTGGGCGCATAGCGCGATCGTCCATAATGACGTCAATACCTAGAACCTTAAGTTCGTTGTATAGCTTGTCTGTTGCAGTGCGCACAGCTTCTGATTTTTCATAATTAAGGGGAATAAGTGCCACTTCAAAAGGTGCAAGAGCTAGGGGCCACATAATACCTTTGTCATCAAAGTTCTGTTCAATACAGGCCGCCACTATACGGGTGATGCCGATGCCATAACAACCCATTTCCATGAATTGGGCTTTGCCACTTTCATTCAACACAGTAGCGTTCATAGCGCGGGAGTACTTATCACCTAATTGGAAGATGTGTCCTACTTCAATGCCACGTTTAATTTCAATTTCGCCATCGCCACATGGGCTGGGATCGCCCTCCACAACGTTACGAATGTCGGCTACATCAGTATAGGCACTGTCGCGTTGCCAGTTAACATTGGTGTGGTGATAACCTGCATCGTTGGCACCTGCGGTGAAATCGCTCATTACAGTAACGGCCCGGTCGGCGATGATTGAGATAGTTAAACCAACCGGCCCTATAGACCCAGGCGTGGTGCCTAATTCATCAATAATGCGCTGTTCTGGTGCCATGGTTAGTGGTTCAGCAATAAGAGGGTGCTTCTCGGCTTTAATTTCATTCATGTTGTGATCACCACGTAAGACTAAGGCCACCAACGGTTGGTATCCTTCGTCGTCTGCGGTGCCAAGAACAACTAGCGTTTTAAGGCTTTGGGTTTTAGCTAAGCCTAAAAATTCACATACACTGTCTATGGTTTTTTGATCTGGCGTATGAACTTTTTCCATAACCTTACTTGGGGCAGCGCGCTCCATAACAGGTAGCATGGCTTCGGCGGTTTCTACGTTAGCAGCAAAGCTGCTGCCAGCACTATTGCTAAAGGCTATATCATCTTCACCAGAGCGCGCCAGCACATGAAACTCTTGTGAAGCGTCGCCACCTATACTACCAGAGTCTGCACGAACGGCACGGAAGTCCAAGCCTAAGCGAGTAAAGATGTTAGTGTAAGCCGTGTGCATTGTATTATAGGTTTGTTGCAGGGATTCTTGGCCTAGGTGAAACGAGTAAGCGTCCTTCATGATGAATTCGCGGGAACGCATTACGCCAAAACGGGGGCGCACTTCGTCACGAAACTTAGTTTGAATCTGGTAAAAGTTCATGGGTAAGTTCTTATAACTACGAACTTCCTTACGCACCATGTCGGTAATCACTTCCTCGTGGGTAGGACCTATGCAAAAATCACGCTGATGGCGGTCTTTTAAACGTAAAAGCTCTGGGCCATATCGTTGCCAACGGCCAGATTCTTGCCACAGTTCAGCAGGTTGAACCGCAGGCATTAATAATTCTTGAGCACCTGCGGCATCCAGCTCTTCCCTTACAATACGTTCAACTTTGCGAATGCTACGTAAACCCATAGGTAGCCACGTATAGAGCCCTGAAGCCAAGCGACGAATTAGGCCAGCTCTAAGCATAAGTTGATGACTGATAACTTCTGCATCTGCAGGAGTTTCTTTTTGGGTGGCAATTAAAAACTGGCTGGCGCGCATGGGGTAGTGGATCCGATAAAAACTAAAAAGATAAGCCGCTATTGTATGTTGCCATGGCCGTGGGATAAATGCCTTTGACGGTTAAATTAGTAATAATTAGATAATAGTTGTATGAATGGGTAATAAAGGTGCATTTTCTACTGCCTCTGGGGAGGTGGAATGGGGTATAATTTCGGGTTTTGAGATGTCCGGCTGGAGTACACTATGCCTATCTATGAATACATCTGCCAAGCATGTGGTTTTGGTAAAGACGTATTGCAAAAGTTAAGCGATGCACCGTTAACAGATTGCCCAGAATGTGGCAAAGATCAGTACCGTAAACAAATTTCTGCGGCTGGCTTTAGGCTTAAGGGCCAAGGTTGGTACGAAACAGATTTTAAAACCGGTGCTAAAAAGAATTTAGCGGGGGATGCAAAAAGCTCAAGTGTGGCTAATGATTCACCATAATACCTATTAACATTATTTAAGATTTAGGAAGTACAATTATGCGAAGCCATTATTGCGGCGAACTAAGAGCCAGCGATGTTGACCAACAAATTACTCTATGCGGTTGGGTTCATCGTCGCCGCGATCACGGTGGTGTGATTTTTCTAGACCTGCGTGACCGCGAGGGTATCGTGCAGGTAGTGTTTGACCCAGACCGTGAGGATAGCTTTGCTTTAGCCGACGCTTGCCGTAATGAATTTGTGGTTAAGGTCAATGGTTTAGTCCGTGCTCGCCCTGCGGGCACTGACAATCCAGACATGCCTACAGGGGCTGTGGAAGTGCTAGGCCAAGAGCTTGAGATTCTCAACAAATCTGACACCCCTCCATTCCAATTAGACGAACACCAGTCTGTGGGTGAAGACGTGCGTCTTAAATATCGTTATGTAGATTTACGTCGCCCAGAAATGGCTGCTAAATTAAAGCTGCGCTCTAAGGTCAGCACTTTTATCCGTAACTTCTTGGATCAGAATGGCTTTTTAGACATTGAAACACCTATCTTGACCCGTGCCACCCCAGAGGGGGCACGAGATTATTTAGTGCCTAGCCGAACTCACGAAGGCCACTTCTTTGCGCTGCCTCAGTCACCACAGCTGTTCAAGCAATTGTTAATGGTGTCTGGCATGGACCGTTATTATCAGATTGCTAAGTGTTTTCGCGACGAAGACCTTCGCGCAGATCGTCAGCCAGAATTTACTCAAATTGACATTGAGACATCCTTTATGGATGAAACTCAGATTATGGCTATCACTGAGAAAATGGTTGTAGAGTTATTTAACAGCCAGATCAATGTAAATCTAGGCACCTTTCCTAGTATGTCTTACAGTGAAGCTATGGAAATATACGGCAGTGATAAGCCAGATTTACGTATTCCTTTGCAGTTAGTAACTGTTAGTGACCTGATGGTAGATGTAGACTTTAAGGTTTTTGCTGGCCCAGCTAACGATATCAATGGCCGTGTAGCGGGTCTTAAGGTGCCTAATGGCGCCAGCTTAACCCGCAAGCAAATTGATATTTATACCAAGTTTGTCGGTATCTACGGTGCTCGGGGCTTGGCTTACATTAAAGTCAACGACGCCAGTGACTTGGAAGAAGGTTTACAATCTCCTATTGTTAAGTTTTTGCCCTTAGAAGTGCGAGCGGCCTTACTTGAACGTTTAGATGCCAAAGATGGCGATTTAATCTTCTTTGGTGCAGACAGCGAAAAAGTAGTGAACGAAGCGCTGGGTGCCTTGCGTTGTAAAATTGGCGAAGATCTGGAGCTAATGACTTGTGAATGGGCGCCTTTATGGGTGGTAGACTTCCCAATGTTTGAAGCGACTTCAGATGGCGGCATTACTGCTATTCACCACCCATTTACAGCACCTTCTTGTACGCCAGAAGAATTGGAAGCCTCTCCATTAACGGGTTTGTCTCGTGCCTACGATATGGTACTTAACGGCACTGAGTTAGGTGGTGGTTCTATTCGTATACATCAGCAAGATATGCAAACCAAAGTGTTTGAATTGTTGAATATTGGTGCAGAAGAGCAGCAAGAGAAGTTTGGCTTCCTATTGGACGCGTTGAAGTTTGGTTGTCCTCCACACGGTGGTTTGGCTTTTGGTTTAGATCGTTTAGTCATGTTAATGACTGGCTCTAGTTCTATACGTGAAGTGATTGCCTTTCCTAAAACCCAGAGTGCTGCCTGTGTCATGACTCAAGCACCGGGTATTGTGGCCACTAAGCAATTACGCGAACTGAACATTAAGTTACGTGAAAAAGTAACTGCTGAATAATTGACCTATTTATTGAGGTTAGCCGGCTAGCAGGTGAACAAGGCCCATCATTAAGTTGTTGGGCCTTTTTTTGTGGTTACTTTATTGATAGGAAAAAAACTACTGTGATTTTGTACAGTATTTGCTAGTATTGGCCTATCAGTAAACTCACCAGCGAATGCTATCTCATGGCACTCATATTAGGAATTGACCCCGGCTCTCGTAAAACTGGCTATGGCATTATTAATGCGGTGGGAGCATCACGTATCTATGTAGCCAGTGGTCATATAAAAATTTCTGGTGATGAATTAGCTGGGCGCCTAGGACAGATATACCGTGGCGTAGATGAGATTATTGAAACCTATGTGCCTCAAGAATTTGCCATCGAACAAGTGTTTATGGCTCGCAATGCCGATTCTGCTCTTAAACTTGGCCAAGCCCGTGGTGTAGCTATGGTAGCCGCAGTTAATCACGGTCTGCCTGTCTCTGAATATTCGGCGCGGCAGGTAAAACAAGCTGTTGTAGGCAATGGAGCAGCGGCAAAACATCAAGTGCAAGAAATGGTGGCTCGGTTGCTTAAACTGCCCGGCTTGCCCCAGGAAGATGCTGCCGATGCCCTAGCCATTGCTATTTGTCATGCCAATACCCATGCCAGTCTTGTTCGTTTGGCCACTAGTCGAAGCCCCGCAAGTGCCAGAACACAAGTATTACTTAATGAGCTTAAGGGGAGTCGCCGTGGACGCGTTCGATAAATCCAATACCCATATAGGTCGATTAAAATGATTGCACGTATTAGTGGTGTATTAGTACACAAACAACCTGCTCAAGTGGTTATAGATGTGCAGGGTGTAGCCTATGAAATTGAAATTTCTTTTAATAGTTTTTGCCAATTGCCAACTGAAGGTGAAACTGCCGTATTACATACGCATTTTGTTGTACGTGAAGATGCCCAACTACTCTTTGGGTTTTTTCAACTAGAAGAACGGAGCCTGTTTCGGATCTTAATAAAGGTCAATGGGGTAGGCCCAAAATTGGGTTTAGCCATTTTATCAGGCATGGACGCTGATGCTTTTTGCCACTGCGTTCAAAACCAAGATTCGGCCACCTTGGTGAAAATTCCTGGTGTAGGTAAAAAAACTGCCGAACGTTTAGTCTTAGAGCTAGGCGATAAGCTTTCATCATGGCAAACTGGAGCTAATACTGGTGTTCAAGCCGGCTCTGTTAAACCTGCACTATTTGCTATTAGTGCCCAGTCAGAAGCGGAAAGTGCTTTGGTGGCTTTAGGTTACAAGCCCGTACAGGCCAGTAAAGCGGTAGCGGCAGCTATTAGGTCTTCACCAGATGGAGGTTGCGAAGACCTCATCCGCTTATCTTTAAAAGGTATGATATAGGCTTGGGTGTTGTGCGTTCAATACACTTTGACTCGGTAGCTGTTAAGAGTAATCAACAAATGTTAACAATGATGGGTATGGCATGATAGAAGCGGATCGTTTTGGCTCGCCAGTAGAAGAGGTAAGTCAGTTAGGTGAAGACCATTTAGAGCGGGCTCTTAGACCAAAGTTGTTGAAGGATTATATTGGTCAGCCGGTGGTTCAAGAGCAAATGGGGATTTACATTGCTGCAGCAAAGGGCAGAGCAGAGGCTCTAGACCATACGCTAATATATGGACCTCCTGGCCTTGGCAAGACCACACTTGCCCATATCATTGCTAATGAAATGGGAGGTGATTTAAAAACGACTTCTGGTCCAGTGTTAGAAAAAGCAGGTGATTTAGCTGCCATGCTGACCAACTTGGAAGCCGGAGATGTGTTATTTATTGACGAAATTCATCGTCTAAACCCTGTAATAGAAGAGATTCTTTACCCAGCAATGGAAGACTATCAATTAGATATTATGATAGGGGAAGGGCCTGCTGCAAGGTCGATTAAGCTAGATTTGCCGCCCTTTACACTGGTTGGTGCAACCACGCGTGCCGGGTCCCTTACGTCTCCTTTGCGGGACCGTTTTGGTATTACCCAGCGCTTGGAATACTATTCAATAGAAGATTTAACTACCATAGTCTTACGTTCTGCACATTTGTCCGAAGTACAAATAGAGGCTTCTGGCGCCGCAGAGGTGGCCCGCAGATCCAGAGGCACTCCACGCATTGCCAACCGCCTTCTGCGTCGAACTCGTGACTATGCTGAAGTTAAATTTGACGGCGTAATTAGCGATCATGTGGCAGATAAAGCGCTAAACATGCTCAATGTTGATCACCTCGGGTTTGACCACATGGACCGGTGTTTGATGCTGGCAATTATTGAGAAGTTTGCAGGGGGACCTGTTGGTATTGACAATTTGGCGGCAGCAATTAGCGAGCAAAGAGAAACCATAGAAGATGTTCTGGAGCCTTACCTGATACAGCAGGGTTTTATTATGCGTACGCCTAGAGGCAGAATTGTAACTGATCGAGCTTATGATCACTTTGGGCTTGTTCCTGCTAAAGGCAGTGCCAAAAGTTAAATAGACGCCGCAGCAGTTGGAACTTTTTTCCAAGGCACAGCTCAAAGCAAGAGTTATTGAGCTAACTTAGTGTTTATAATGGTATTATTGCTAGCCAGTTAAATGCTAATAAACTGGTAACATGGAAAAAATAATTTAACATTACCGTGTTTATACAACTATATTGTGTATCAGCTTTGCATAGAAAAATGTGTAAGGCCTTGAAGGGAGTCGTCTGTGGACAATAAAATGTCAGTATTGAGTTTGATTTTGAACGCCAGTTTCTTGGTGCAAATAGTCATGCTCTTGTTGTTGATCGCCTCGGTCATGTCTTGGGTGATGATTTTTCAGCGCCGCACTGCCTTAAAATATGCCCGCAGTAATATGAAGGCGTTTGAAGAGCAGTTTTGGTCAGGTATTGATTTAAGTCAATTGTTTCGTCAAGTCAGTGCCGAACCTAACCCAGATAATGGTGCAGAAAACATATTTCGTGCTGGTATTAAAGAGTTTACCCGCTTAAGGCAACAAACTGACGCCGATGGTGATGCGGTAATGGAAGGCGTTCAGCGCGCCATGCGTGTAGCTATTGCTAAAGAAGAAGAAAAGCTCGAAGCTCATTTGTCATTTCTGGCAAGTGTGGGTTCCACCAGTCCCTACGTGGGCTTGTTTGGAACGGTTTGGGGTATCATGAATTCTTTTAGAGGGCTCGCTAATGCCCATCAGGCCACCTTGGCCACTGTAGCGCCTGGTATTTCAGAAGCCCTAATTGCTACGGCTATGGGTTTGTTTGCTGCTATACCTGCAGTTATCGCTTATAACCGGTTTTCCCACACAGTTGATTCCATATTATCTAGTTATGAGACTTTCGCAGAAGAGTTTTCGAGCATTTTACATCGAAAAGCCCACGCATCTGAGCTATAGGTTTCATTATGAGTAATATTAGACGGCCTAGAACTAAGCGCCATAAACCTAACGCAGAAATAAACGTAGTGCCCTATATCGACGTCATGATGGTGCTGTTAGTTATATTTATGGTGACCGCGCCAATGTTGACTCAAGGGGTAAATGTAGATTTGCCTCAAGCTAAGTCTGACCCAGTAGCCAGCGATGAACTATCGGAACCCTTAGTGATCTCGGTTACTAAAACAGGTGATTATTACTTGGAATTGGGTGAGAATAACAAGCAGCCCATTAGCTTAGAGCGCATTAGTGTACAAGTAGGAAAAATATTGCAACGTGCTCCAGATACACCAGTGTTATTGCGGGGCGATAGGGCCATCGAATACGGGCATATAGTTCGAATTATGACCGTGTTACAGCAGGCTGGTGCCCAAAGTGTTGGGCTGGTTTCGGAAAGTCCGTGAAACTAGACCACACCTATATTTTACCCAGTATATTTGCGTTCATTGTACATATCCTTGTGGCCTTCATTGTTATTTCAGAATGGCAGAGCAACAGTCAACGCACACCACCTGTGCTGATAAAGCACCGTGTTGAAGCAACCCTGATTGATTTAGATTCGTTGTTAGCCCGACAAAAGCAGACTGATTCTGCTGCAATCAAAAAAGCAGCCGATAGGAAAGCAGCCGATAAAAAAGCAGCCGATAAAAAAGCAGCCGATAAGAAAGCAGCCGATAAGAAAGCAGCCGATAAGAAAGTGGCTAAAAAGAAGGCAGCAGACAAGAAAGCAGCAGATAAGAAAGTGGCAGATAAGAAAGCAGCTAAAAAGAAGGCAGTAGACAAAAAAGCAGCTGATAAAAAAGCAGTAGACAAAAAAGCAGCAGATAAGAAAGTGGCCAAAAAGAAGGCAGCCGACAAAAAAGCAGCCGATAAGAAAGCAGCTGATAAGAAAGTGGCTAAAAAGAAGGCAGCAGACAAGAAAGTGGCAGATAAGAAAGCAGCTAAAAAGAAGGCAGTAGACAAAAAAGCAGCTGATAAAAAAGCAGT
>CAJIZL010000027.1 GCA_905182035.1 Oceanospirillaceae bacterium ASP10-02a
CTATGTTGGTGGTTCTTACGAGCAAATTATTGTTGGCATGATCAGCATCGGCATCGCAGGTTATATTAGTAGCGAGTTATTAAGAAAACTAGGTGGGCGTTTTACCCCTTGGTTGAAAACACGTTAATCAGTATAAAAAATTAATCGCAAACCTCATGTCAAATATTATTTAATCTTGAATTGAGATTCTGGAATTATGTATGTCAACAACTAAAAAAAGTAACGAAATTATTGCGACAAACGTCAGTAAGACGTTTGGTGCAGGCCCATATGCGAAGGAAGTTATCAAAGATTGCTCTTTTACCATTGAAAGTGGCAAGCTAACGGTAATGATTGGTCCTTCTGGCTGTGGCAAGAGTTCTTTAATACAGCTCATTGCTGGTTTTGATCAACCTACATCAGGTTCAATCACTATTGGTGGTAGGCCAATAGATGGGCCTGGAAAAGATCGCTTAGTGTTGTTTCAGGAATCGGCTTTATTTCCGTGGATGACAACCTGGGATAACGTCATGTACGGTCCACGTGCGCGTGGTGAAGATGCAGATGCCTCCGCGACTCAAGCTGAGTTTTTGCTTAAAAAAGTTGGACTCGAAGCCTTTAGGGATAAGTACCCAGCTCAGTTATCAGGTGGCATGCAACGCCGTGCTGAACTAGCTCGTGCAATGATTAACAAACCTGAAGTAATGATCTTGGACGAGCCCTTTCGTGGGCTAGACCATATGTCTAAAGAATTGATGTGGGAATATTATGCTGCTCTGTATGAAGAAGACCGTAATACTAACTTCTTTGTCACAACCGACATAGATGAGGCTATTTTTCTGGCGGATCGATTATTAATTATGACTAACCTGCCAACATCAACTCGATCAGTTATTGAAATTGACATCCCGCGCCCAAGAAATATTGAAGACATGGCAGACAATGAACGGGCTAATGATATTAAAACTGAAGTAATGACCTTATTGCATGAAGAAGCGATGAAGTCGTTCTCTGGAGGCAGCAAGGCTGCAGCTGATTTCTTAGACGCTTACTCTAAACGAGCAGGATAATGAGAGGACACTGTAAGATGTCAGTTAAACAGGCTATTAGTTTTTTTGTTCATGCTTGAACTGTTACTGCAGCGTTCAACTGTTGTCACGCTTGCAGTAATTGGGGGAGTTTTATCCCTAGCCGTCTCAGTGTTATCGGCGCGTGGGGTGCTGTCTGAGTCTGCCATTAAACATTTAAACAAAGTTGCCTACGTGTTTATGGGGCTTAGTATGATTTTGTTTATTGCAGCTGGACTAGCTGGACCTTTTGGGGCTTAAATTCCCTTTTTATTCACCCTACAGTTAAACCTCATACCACCAAATATGAGTAGATAGCTGAGCGCCTAACTAAATATGAGATTAATTAAGCTATTTCGTGCATAAAGTTTTCATAAATTTGTCTAGCGCAGCTCAGGCATTGGATCATATTTTCATCAGTATTTGCTTTAAGACTCAATAGAGCACCCTTGCCAAGTGTGTTTTCTAACGCTTCTGCATAAGCAGGGATCGCGCCCCAGTTGTCTACAGTATCTGGCTCTATTTCAACATGGTATTGCATAGACCAAGCATTAGACCCGATCCTCATAGCCTGAATAGAGCAAACATCTGACTTAGCTAAAATAATCGCATTTTCAGGAGCTTGTGCTACTCTGACTGAATGCCACTGAAGGCACTTCTGTCTATGGGATGTGCCTTTGAAAAGTGAATCTGCCTTTCCTTCAACAGTTAGTTCAACCTGCAGCATACCAATCTCAGGAGTTTTCTGGGGCCCACAAGTCCCTCCAAGTGCATCGGCAAGTAACTGGTGCCCAAGACATAGGCCTAAATATGGCTTCCCTAACACGCTAACCCAATGCCTAATGGCGGCTTTTTCAGCAACCAACCAAGGATTTTCCTCAATATCCCAGACATCCATTGGGCCACCCATAACCCAAAGTGCATCATACTTATCAAAGCTAGGGATTTTATCGCCACGGTGCAAATATACCGCATCCCATTCGATGCCATCTTCAGCTAAAAACTTCCTCAGAGAGCCTGGATGTTCACAATCAACATGCTGAAAGACAAGTACGCGCATGACTAAACTCCCTAAACAAATTTATTAAAACAATTGGCAAACATAGTAATACTAATTAATAACAATATGAAGTTCATAGTAACGAGGCTCAGTTTTGTATGTATGTCACAAGGATTACCCTGGGGCCTTATAAATTGAGGAACATCGACTAGGTTATGACGATATAGGGCAGGGGGCTAGACTAATAATGCCTACAAGCTCTTTGCTTTTTGAATCAGTTCATTTCTATCAGTGTTCTCACTAATATCCATTCCTCTCCTGCCAACAAGAGCCTCACGCAGTTCAGCTTCTGGCAACGCCTCAATTGCGGCATCTGTCATGTTGAGAAAATTTAATTTCCGCTTAATTGCTGCATTAGTTGGACCAAATATACCATCGTGTTTAAATCCAAAGTCCGTCGCATATTTTTCCATAAAATAGCAAAGGAAGGTGTTTATACTTATCCGGACACGTTGATCACCAGCCATATATGCTTGCGATTCATCGAGGGTCTCGACCATAAGCTTCATCCAACGCTCTGCCCCTTTTGCATTCATAATCTCAAACGCATTATGCTGATGATGAAAATTCAACCTAAATTCTGCACCATGATATTTAAAACCACCACCCATCACGTCTAGCCACATTGAGGACTGGGTTCTTACATGGTGAGAAGTATCGCCAATGCGTGCAAAAATGGAACGAAACCACGTTTCGTCCTGATAAACCTTGTTATAAAAACCATGCACTATACTGACGATGCTATTTGGTCCCAAAACAGAATACAATTGCCAAAACTGGATAGGTTTCGAAAGGTTATTAGAAGCTGATAGAGAAACAATCTCTGCCATTCTGTGAGCTTCTGCTGGGAGGATTTTGCTCTCTATTGCTGCGTCAATGTATTTCCTTTGGATTTTTTCAGTCATATACCCGTGCGTTGGGTCGTAATTTGGATAGGACGTGTTAAGCATTGGCCAGTCTTTTTAAAAGAATATGTATGTTGTTTGATTTTGATACGTTTGAAGCGTTACTGCAATGATTGGTAATGTATTGGCAGCAGAACAATGCAAGTCAGTGTCTAGTTGATGAATAGTTTTTGTGACACTATGGCATGCGGATAACTTAGTGGAGAGGTACTATATACCTAGGTTACTCTTGCAGTTTTTGAGGTTTAGTGTGTATGTTTAACATGTTACCAGATTTTACTTTAACTAAGGTTCAAAAAAATAACCTATACACTTATCGTTTGTGGCGTTTGAGACAAGCCATGAAAAAGGCTGACGTAGGCCTTTGTATACTCAATAATCCCATCAGTTTGCGTTACGTCATCGATTTTGATGAATATCAACTGTTCCAAAGCCATATACCCTCGTGTTATCTGTATGTGCCAATTGATGGCCCGTTAGTCATGTTTGGCGCCACAGGCCGTAACTTCCCCCATGTTGAAGATTACCAGCGGCCCATTTTTGTGACTGTATTTGATGGTGGGTTTGATTTGGATCGACAAAGTAAGCTATTCACTGACCATGTTCAGGCCTTTATGAATGAGCATGGCTTAACAGGGATGCAGATTGGGTTGGATCGTTTTTCACCCATTACTAACCAAGCCATACTGGCCAAAGGTCTGTCTATTGTGGATGGGGAAGTGTTGGTAGAACAGGCTAAATTGATTAAGTGTGCAGAAGAGATCTTGTGCATGCAACGCAGTGTGGCCGTTGCTCAACATGGCATGAAACAAATGCAAGAAGCGTTACAACCTGGGGTAACGGAGAACCAGCTCTGGTCCATATTGCACCAGGTGAATATTGCCCACGGGGGTGGCTGGTTGGATGGCCGTATGTTGGCTTCTGGCGAACGTACTAATCCATGGTTACAAGAGGCCACTAATAAAGTAATTTGTGCGGGGGAGTTGGTTGCCTTTGATACAGATATGGTTGGCCCCAACGGCTACATTGCCGATATTTCTCGTACTTGGTTGTGTGGTGATGAGCCAGCAACGCGCCAGCAAAAATCAGCTTATCAACACGCGTATGATGAAATTCATTTTAATATCCACTTAATCAAACCTGGAGTGAGTTTTCAAGAGCTGTCTGAGGGTAGCTTTAACAGATCTGACAAGTATCGCAATCGACGCTATCCCACAGTTGTTCACGGTGTAGGACTCTGTGATGAATATCCGAAAATTTATTATCAAGAAGACTGGCATCGTGATGGTTACGATGGTGTAGTTCACGAAAATATGGTTTTGTGTTTAGAAAGCTTTTCTGGTGCAGAAGATGAGGTTGAAGGGGTAAAGCTAGAGACCCAAGTTAGAGTTACCGCCAAGGGTTGTGAGGTAATGTCAGACTATGCCTTTGAAGATAGGCTCCTTTAGTTCACTTATCAGGTCACGGTGATGTTGGTGTTACTGTGCACTTGGCGCAGAGCCATACGAGTTTGTGTGCCAACGACGCCTGGCAAGCGTAGTAATTTTTTGTAGTAAAGTTCTTCGTAATCCTTGGCGTCGGTATAAACTACTTTAAGCATGTAGTCATTATCTCCTGCCATTAAGTAACACTCCATAACTTGCTCAAGTTGAGCAACAGCAATTTCAAACTCTGCAAACACAGCTTCGCTTTGTCTATCTAAGCTAATAAAGATGAAGGCCGTGCCTTGTACTTGGAACAACTCTCGGTTCAATAAACCAACAAAACGATCAAACACACCGTTGTCCATCAGAAACTTAGTACGCCTCAAACACGCAGAAGGCGACAGATTAATTTGTTCTGCCAGCTCTACATTGCTTAAACGCGCATTGTTTTGTAGTGCATTAATGATTTTTTTATCAATCTGATCAAGTTCTATGTCTTCAGTAGAATTAAGTTGCATTATTTCCCTGTTTTGTGTAATTAAATTTAATTAATCGTGATAATTATCTCAATATAGCAAGATAATGCTTCAATAACAGCATTAAAATAACATTATATTCAATTGTCACATTTGTGGCGCTAACTAAGCTATCGTTAAATATGAGGGCAGTGCAATGTTGATTGGTGTACCTAAAGAGATCAAAAACCATGAGTATCGCGTAGGCATGACGCCAGCCAGTGTGCGAGAAGTGATTCACTCTGGTCATAGCGTAGTTGTTGAAACCTTGGCCGGCAGCGGCATTGGTTCTTGTGATGACGATTACATTGCGGCTGGTGCGGAAATTGTTTCCAGCGCCAAGGAAGTATTTGCCCGTGCTGAGTTGATTGTTAAGGTAAAGGAACCTCAAACTGCAGAGCGCGCTATGTTGCGGCCGGAACAGTTGCTCTTCACTTACTTACACTTGGCTCCAGATGCACCACAAACGGCTGAGTTAGTAGCCTCCGGTGCAACTTGTATTGCATACGAAACCATTACCTCCGCCCAAGGTGGTTTGCCATTATTGGCACCTATGTCTGAAGTAGCTGGGCGCATGTCCATTCAAGCTGGTGCCCATGTACTGGAAAAAGCCCAAGGTGGCCGTGGCATGCTGCTTGGTGGTGTACCAGGCGTAGCACCAGCTAAGGTGGTTATTATTGGTGGTGGAGTAGTTGGTTCAAATGCAGCTCAAATGGCCCTAGGTGCTCGAGCCCAAGTTACGGTTTTAGATCGTTCTACGCAAGTTTTAGCACGTTTGGATAAAGAATTTAACGGTGCAGTTAAAACAGTCTACTCAACCCAGGATAGTCTCGAGGAGTATGTGCTAGATGCTGACCTTGTTATTGGTGGCGTATTGATTCCCGGTGCGACTGCGCCTAAGTTGGTCACAGAAGTCATGGTAAAAGCCATGAGGCCTGGTTCGGTGTTGGTAGATGTAGCGATTGATCAAGGTGGTTGTTTTGCAACATCCAAGGCCACTACCCATGAAGCCCCAACTTACGTTGTAGACGGAGTGGTACATTACTGTGTGGCCAACATGCCAGGTGGTGTTGCTATGACATCCACCTATGCGCTCAATAATGCCACTTTGCCGTATATTCTGAAGCTAGCTAATGTAGGCTGGAAGCAAGCCTTGAAGCAAGATATACACTTTCTTGCTGGGCTAAACGTTCATGCTGGTAAAGTCACTAATGAGCATGTTGCTAAGGCTTTGGGTTATGATTATGTTCCTCCAGAAACAGCTGTGGCCGATGTTGTCGCTCAATTAGTGGCCTAACTTATAGGGCCTGTTTAACGCCTTTATGGTGCTAAATACGAAGCGTCTCTTATAAAGAGGCGTTTTTTTTGGCAAAAATAACCTTCCTTTGATGCTTATGCCTTGACTATTAGTCATTAAATACGGAAAATTCGGTCTTTTAATTTCACCTATAATCGCCAAAATTTTGGTAATAGTCTGTAAAGGCGCTGAGTAGGTAAGACTTTAGTGGAGCCGGCCTGAGTATAGGCCCGTTCATTTGATAATTAATGAGGCATTTAAATGCAAGTTTCAGTTGAAGCGACTACAAGCATCGAACGACGATTAACCATAACAGTACCTGCTGAGCAAGTTGATAGTGCTGTAGAAAAAAAGGTCAACGAAACCGCTAAAACTATCCGTATTGATGGTTTCCGTCCGGGTAAAGTGCCTACTAAGGTCGTTAAAAAGCGTTATGGTGCTAGCATCCGTCAGGACGTATTGGGTGATGTAATCCAATCCAGCTTCTATGAAGCGATCCAGAAGGAAGACCTTAAGCCAGTAGGCATGCCCCACATTGAGCCTGAGGAAGACACAGGTGAAGGTGAATTTATCTATACTGCCATTGTTGAAGTGTATCCAAAAATCGTTTTGGTAGATGCTTCCGGCGTAAGTGTTGAGCGTATGACTTCAAGTATTGAAGGTGCTGACGTTGATACGATGATCGATGTTCTGTTGAGCCAACAAACCCAGTGGACTGAAGTTCTCCGTGCAGCTGCAGATACCGACCAGATTAATATCGACTTTGAAGGCTACCTAGATGGTGAAGCGTTTGATGGCGGCGCAGCCCAGGGTCACGACCTTGTGCTTGGTTCTAACAGTATGATTCCAGGATTTGAAGACGGTATTTTGGGCATGGAAGCTGGCCAAGACAAAGACATCACTGTAACCTTCCCAAAAGATTACAATGCTGCTGAACTGGCTGGTAAAGAAGCTCTTTTCACCATTAAGGTTAACACCGTTAGCGAAGCGACTAAGCCCGAATTAAACGACGAGTTTTTTGCTCGTTTTAACCCAAAGGAAGAAGGCGAAGCCGGTTTCCGTGCAGAAATTAGCTCAAACATGAGCCGTGAGATGAACCAAGCACTTAAGTCCAAACTTAAAAATAACTTGTTAAACGCTTACCTTGAACTAAATGCTTTTGACGTACCAAAAGCATTGGTTACTGAAGAATTGGGACGCTTGAAGCAGCAAGCGCTGCAACAGTTTGGTGGTGGCAACGAAAAGCTAGACCCTAGCATGTTGCCAGACGAAATGTTCCAGGACCAAGCTGACAAGCGTGTTAAGATTGGCCTGTTAGCTGCTGAAATCATTCAACAGAATGAGTTTAAAGCTGATGAAGATAAAGTTAAGGCATTGGTACAAGAAATGGCTCAGGGCTACCAAGACCCACAAGAGTTCATTGACTACTACATGAACAACCCCGAGCAGCGCAGCCAGTTAGAAGGTGTTGTATTGGAAGATCAAGTTGTTGAGCATTTATTGGCTGCTGCTAGCATCACCGAAGTTGCTGTAGATTACAAAACAGCTGTTGAGCCAGAAGGCAAAGACGTAACGGGTGATGAAGAAGGGCCAAGCGAAGAAGTTTAATTCTTCTATCCGTCTGTTCTGGCCTTAATTGGGCTTGAACAGATCAGCGGTATGAGTTACTTTGTTGTAATTCATGCCGTTTTTTTTGCATATTAATTAATTAATTTGGTGTTTTAACTAGTCTAGGGCTTGGCATTTGTTAGATACGCCACTATATACTAATTCGTAACATTTTTTATGTATTGGAGTTGTAGCGACAATGAGTTTTTCTTTTCCTCCACAAATGGGGCAGTTAAGCCCTGAACTAAGCGCTTTAGTACCCATGGTTGTTGAACAAACTTCTCGTGGCGAGCGTTCTTACGACATTTATTCGCGCCTTCTTAAAGAGCGTGTTATTTTCCTAGTAGGCCAAGTGGAAGATCATATGGCCAACTTGGTGGTTGCTCAGCTTTTATTTTTAGAAGCAGAGAATCCAGACAAAGACATCCACTTATACATTAACTCACCTGGTGGCTCTGTGACTGCGGGGATGTCCATTTACGACACCATGCAGTTCATTAAACCTGATGTAAGCACTATGTGTATCGGCCAAGCCGCCAGTATGGGTGCCTTACTGTTAACTGGTGGTGCAGAGGGTAAGCGTTTTTGTTTGCCGAACTCGCGGATGATGATTCATCAGCCTTTGGGTGGTTATCAGGGTCAAGCCACGGACATTGAAATTCATACTAAAGAAATTCTAAATATTCGTGACAAGCTGAATCGTATTATGGCGTCACACACTGGTCAAAAACTAAACACTATCGCTGCTGATACTGACCGTGATAACTTCATGGAAGGTGCACAAGCAGTAGCCTATGGGCTTATTGATACGGTACTAGACAAGCGCCCAGCATAAATCCCATTAATGGGTGACTATACTGAAAGCTAAATAATGCGCAAAGTTAGTCGATAATAGATATAGAAAAGATTTAACACTAGCCTCACGAACTTCAGTGGGCTACAAACATTGGTAATTATATGAGCATTGACAAAGACGGATCTGGAGAAGGCGGCGGTAAGATACTTTACTGTTCCTTTTGTGGTAAAAGCCAAAACGATGTGCGCAAACTAATTGCTGGGCCGTCGGTTTTTATATGCGATGAATGTGTTGACTTGTGCAATGATATTATTCGTGAAGAAATTTTGGACCAAGAGCAACCAGAAGCCGAAGATCATTTGCCAACTCCTAAAGAAATTCGAGCGGCCTTAGAAGAGTATGTTATTGGCCAACCACGAGCAAAAATGGTGTTAGCTGTAGCTGTTTACAACCATTACAAGCGTTTGAACTATGTAGGTGGCAAAGACGACGTTGAGTTAGGCAAGAGTAATATTTTACTCATAGGCCCAACAGGTAGTGGTAAGACGCTATTAGCGGAAACCTTAGCTCGTTTGTTAAATGTGCCGTTTACTATTGCTGATGCAACAACACTAACTGAAGCTGGCTACGTGGGTGAAGACGTAGAAAATATCATTCAAAAGCTGCTGCAAAAATGTGATTATGATGTTGAGAAAGCCCAACGTGGCATCGTCTATATTGATGAAATTGATAAGATTTCTCGCAAGTCAGACAACCCTTCTATTACCCGTGATGTTTCGGGTGAGGGAGTACAGCAGGCCTTGTTAAAGCTTATTGAAGGCACCGTTGCTTCCGTACCGCCACAAGGTGGCCGTAAACATCCGCAACAAGAGTTCTTACAGGTCGATACTAGTAATATTCTATTTGTGTGTGGTGGTGCGTTTGCGGGCTTAGACCAAGTGATTCGTGATCGTACAGAAAAGAGCAGTATTGGTTTCTCAGCCACGGTTAAAAGCAAGGATGACAGTAAGAACGTAGGTCAGTTGTTACACTCTGTTGAAGCAGAGGATCTAGTGAAGTTTGGTTTGATCCCTGAATTTGTTGGTCGTCTCCCAATGATTGCCACATTAGAGGAGTTAGACGAAGAAACACTAGTTCAAATTTTGACGGAACCCAAAAACTCCTTAACCAAGCAGTATCATAAAATGTTTGAAATGGAAAACGTAGAAATTGAATTCCGCGATGAAGCGCTTAAGGCTGTGGCTCAAAAGGCTATGGAACGTAAGACTGGCGCACGTGGTTTACGCTCTATCCTTGAGTCTGTGCTTCTACCCACCATGTATGAGCTTCCCGACCAAGCCAACGCTGTTAAGGTTGTGGTTAACGAACAAAGTATTACTGGTGAGAGTGAACCATTGGTGGTGTTGGATAGCGTTGAGCTTCAACACGCTGCGTCAGACGAGTAATACTTGCTGGTGTGGTGAACTAAAACCATCTGCGGGTGGTTTTTTTGGTCTCATTTTAGTTCAAGGCTTGTATTCCTGACCCTTGTCCGCATCTAATAAAGCACACTAAACATTCGCAATCCATCGCTAAGTTAGCCTATAGGATCTTTTATGACTCAGACTCTTCCTCTTATTCCATTGCGTGATGTTGTGGTTTACCCACATATGGTGATTCCTCTTTTTGTAGGACGCCAGAATTCCATTGATGCATTAGAGTATGCCATGGCCGCCGATAAGGCGATTGTCGTTGTTGCCCAAAAAAGTGCCACTGTAGATGAACCTCAAATCACAGATTTGTTTGAAGTGGGTACATCTGCGCGCATTTTGCAGCTGCTTAAACTGCCTGATGGCACGGTGAAAGTTTTGGTTGAAGGCGAGCAACGTGTTGCTATAGAAGAAGTAGCTGAGACCTCAGGCTTCTTTAGTGCCAAGGTTCACACGATAGATGATGCTGAGCCGCCAGAAGGAGAACGCAAAGCCTTAACTCATACCCTAATGTCCCAATTTGAACAGTATGTGAAGCTGAGTAAAAAAATATCTAACGATGTCATGTCTTCTATCACCAATATTGAAGACCCTAGTCGCTTAGCTGACACCATTGCCTCACAAATGAATTTGAAACTTGAAGAGAAGCAAGCTTTATTAGAAATGGGTGACCTTACTCAGCGTCTTGAGCACCTGATGGGGCAAATGGAAGGTGAGATTGATTTAGTTAAGGTAGAGAAGCGTATTCGTGGCCGGGTCAAGAAACAGATGGAAAAGAGCCAGCGCGAGTACTACCTGAATGAGCAAATTAAAGCCATTCACAAAGAACTTGGCGATATTGATGAAGCCGCTCCTAACGATTTAGAAGAGCTGCAGAACAAGATTAATGCGGCTGGTATGTCAAAGGAAGCAAAAGACAAAACTCAAGCAGAGCTCAACAAGCTTAAAATGATGCCACCAATGTCTGCAGAAGCCACTGTGGTGCGTAGTTACATTGATTGGATGGTCACTATCCCTTGGAAGAAGAAAAGCCGCCTCAAGCATGATTTGGCAAAGGCCTCATTGGTGTTGGAAGAAGATCATTATGGTTTGTCTGAAGTAAAAGAGCGTATCCTTGAATATTTAGCCGTACAACAGCGTGTTAAAAAAGTAAAAGGCTCAATTCTTTGTTTGGTTGGTCCTCCAGGTGTGGGTAAAACGTCCTTAGGAAAATCCATTGCCCGTGCAACTGGTCGTCAATATGTACGTATGGCATTAGGTGGTGTGAGAGATGAGGCTGAGATTCGTGGCCATCGTCGTACCTATATTGGTTCTTTACCAGGCAAGCTAGTTCAAAAAATGTCTAAGGTAGGGGTCTCAAATCCATTATTCTTATTGGATGAAGTCGACAAAATGGGTATGGATAGCCGGGGTGACCCAGCCTCTGCACTCTTGGAAGTGCTAGATCCAGAACAAAATAACAGCTTTAACGACCATTATTTAGAAGTGGATTACGATCTATCTAGTGTGATGTTTGTATGTACTGCTAACACTATGAATATCCCAGGGCCCTTACGAGACCGCATGGAAGTGATTCGTATTCCAGGATACACAGAAGATGAAAAATCAAGTATTGCTAAGCGCTATCTACTGCCTAAACAACTCGCTGCTAATGGCTTGTCACCTTCAGAACTGGCATTAAAGGATGATGCTATTGTTGATCTGGTGCGTTATTACACCCGCGAAGCAGGGGTGCGTAGCTTGGAACGAGAGATTGCCAAAATTTGCCGAAAAGTTGTTAAAGAACACCTAATGGCAGGTTATAAAACAGCCACAGATAGCCCCGCACAACAGGTGGATTCTAGTAATTTAGAAGCCTATTCTGGAGTGCGTAAACATAGCTTTGGTCAAGCAGATGTAGATGACCGTGTGGGCCACGTTAATGGTTTGGCATGGACGTCAGTAGGTGGTGATATTCTGACCATTGAGTCTGCCGTTGTGCCAGGTAAGGGACGTTTAGTGAAAACTGGATCGCTTGGTGATGTTATGCAGGAATCTATCCAGGCGGCTTTAACGGTAGTTCGTGGTCGCGCATCAGGGTTGGGAATAAAGACAGACTTCCATGAAAAATCTGATATACATATTCATGTGCCAGAGGGCGCTACACCCAAAGATGGTCCAAGTGCAGGTGTTGGCATGTGTACTGCCTTGGTTTCAGTTCTCACGGGCATTCCTGTGCGGGCAGATGTAGCTATGACTGGAGAGATTACCTTGCGAGGGCAGGTGCTGCCTATTGGTGGATTAAAAGAAAAATTGTTGGCTGCTCACCGGGGTGGCATTAAAACAATTATAATTCCAGAAGAGAATGAAAGGGACTTAAAAGAGATTCCTGATAATATAAAAGCAGACTTATCCATAAAGCCTGTTAAATGGATAGACGAAGTGCTAGATTTAGCATTGCAATTTTCACCTACTCCAATCGTAGTGAATGAAGGTGAATTGAGTGTTGACAATCTCAAAGAAGCCTCAACTATCGATACTATTAGTAGACATTAGTTATTTCATTGAATTAATTCAAAGCCGTGCTTGACAAGACTTTGAACAAGTTGGTATAAATTGATCTTCGGTTTTTTAGAGCTGAATATAATACGCCATAACAAAAAAAGATCTGCTGGAGCAGATCATCTATTTTACACATAAGGGGATTAACGTGAATAAATCTGAACTGATTGAAGCCATCTCAGCGGAAGCTGATCTTTCAAAGGCCGGTGCTGGTCGTGCTCTAGACGCAGTCATTAGTGCGGTCACTGGCGCTCTTAAAGATGGTGAATCTGTTTCTTTAGTGGGTTTTGGTACCTTTTCTGTAAAGGCTCGCGCAGCTCGTACAGGTCGTAACCCACAAACTGGTGCTGCAATTCAAATTGCTGCTGCTAACATTCCTAGCTTCAAAGCTGGTAAAGCGCTAAAAGACGCAGTCAATTAAGACTGAGTCGTGTGCTATATGGGCTGATATACTTTGTGTTATTTAAAGTCGCCCTTTAGTTTCGAAAAAACGCATTCCTTTGGATGCGTTTTTTGTTTGTAGAATCCTAATAAGCAGCCTTCAAGGCTGTAGAAGCCAAACACAATGCTACAAAATATTCGTGACAATTCAAAAGGTATCGTCGCCAAAATTCTGGTAAGTCTTATTGCCTTTACCTTTGTAATTTGGGGAGCTGACGCACTATGGACTATTTCAGCGGACAATAGTGCGCCTGCAGAAGTAAACGGTGAAGAGATCAGTTTGCAAGAGTTGCTGCAATCTTCAGAGTTCCAACGTCGACAAATTCTAGCGAGCAATCCAGATATTGATCCTGTGACGCTCGACCAACAGGCTATTCAAGCTGCAGCGCTGCAGCGACTTATTGCTGACACGGTAATGCTTCAATACACACAGAATAATGACTTGGTTCTATCCGATGCAGCTGTTGATCAAATAATTACCCAATCAAAAGACTTTCAGGTTGATGGCGAGTTTAATAGAGAACTATTTGAATCATTGTTGCGAAACTTTGGTTTAACTCCCACAACATACCGTCAACAACTTAAGCGTGACAATCTTATGGGTCAGGTTCAGCAAGCGATTGCTAGTACAGCGTTTACGTTGGACCATGATGCTGACTTGGTGGCTCGTCTTGATGGGCAAACTCGTAATATTGCTGTATTGACCATGCCATTGGCATTAGAAATGCTAAGTGTTTCTATGGATGCAGAAGAGATTGATGCCTATTATTTAGACAACAAGCAAAGGTTTATGACGCCAGAGAAATTGAGTATTAATTTTGTTACGTTAAATAAGAGTGACTTTTATGATCAGGTAGAAGTGACTGACGAAGACCTTAAAAAAGAGTACCTAGACTGGCAACAAGCGGCGTCAGAGAAGTCAGAAACTGAAGCTTCGCACATGTTGTTTTTGGTTAATGATTCTCAGACTGAAGAACAAGCATTAGATTTAGCAAAAATCGCACACACACAGCTTGAACAAGGCCAAGACTTTGCCAGCGTAGCTCAACAGCACTCACAGGACGATAGTACTTCGTCTGACGGTGGCTATATTGGGTTGTTGGCAAAAGGTGAGTTTGGTGAAGCCTTCGACACGGTATTGTTTGACTTGCAGTCGGGCACTTATAGTGCACCTGTCGTCACAGAGTTTGGCGTACAAATCGTTTATGCTCACGCACAAGATGCTGCAGATCAACCAACCTTCGAGCAACAAAAGCAAGCTCTTAGCTTGGCCTTAAAGCAGTCTGGGGCAGAAAGCCTATTCGTTGCTGCGAGTGAAGAAATGGCTGATATTGCCTTCTCCTCACCAGATTTGTTAGAAGTGGCTGACGCATTAGGCCTTAGTGTGGAAACCAGTTCATTATTTGGTCGCCAAGGTGGTGATGGCATAGCTAGCAATGACCGTGTGGTTAACGCTGCTTTTGCTGATGACGTGTTGTTACAAGGTAACAACTCCAGCGTGCTTGAACTTGCATCGGATAAATTGGTGGTGATTCGGGTGAGCCAACACAATGAACCTGCGCAACAGCCTATTGGAGATGTGAAGGTAGATATTACTAAGCTACTTGTGGCTCAGAAAGCCGCTACAGCGTTGGAAAAAAAGGCTAACGCTTATGTCGAAGAGCTAAACAATGGCGCCGTAATGAGCTCTGTTGCAGCTACAGAAGGGCTAAGTTGGCAACAGTTTGATGAAGTGGTTCGAGGTTCAACCTTGGTGAATAGTTTGCTAGTTCAATCTGCATTTCGTTTGCCTCGCACAGAGACTGGTGTCAGTTATGGAATTGCCCCTAGCTACAGTGGTGACGTCAGTATCATACAGTTACAAAGTGTGACTGATGCAGATCCTGAAGAACAAACACCAATACAGCGTCTAGCCTTGATGACAGCGTTAACTCGCCTACAAGGGCAGGGTGATATGAAGTTACTTGAGAGTTCGTTGAGTGGCCAGGCTGTGATAGAAACTTTTTAAACATCTAATGGCTTAAAAAGAATCCACAAAAAAGGCAGCTTAGGCTGCCTTTTTTGTTTTCTTAAACAAATGTCTACATGTCTTTAACGGCGTAAATACCGTCTACGTTGCGGAAGTATCCTTGGTAGTCCATACCAAAGCCATAAACGAAACGATCTTCTACATCTAGGCCAATAAAATCTGGCACGTAATCTACTTTGCGGTCATGAACTTTATTTAATAAGGCTGCAGCATAAACCTTTTTGGCCCCTGCTTCTTTCAAATATTCGCAAATGGCCGCAAGAGTATGGCCTTCGTCATAGATGTCATCCACCACTAGAACCGTGCGGCCATTAATGTCTATGCTAGGACGAGCCAGCCATGAGAGGTTAGTGCCAACAGTTTTTTTACCATAGCGTGTCGCATGAAGATAATCTGTTTCTAGAGGGAATTGTAACTTTAGCAAAAGTTGCGCCATGGGAATCATGCCACCATTTAACACACACAGCACTAAAGGCATTTCTTTAGACAAGGTTGCAGTAATTTCTGCTGCCATAGTATCAATGCTCGCAGCTATGGTTTCACCACTGACTAATAAATCGGCCTGCTCGTGAACCGATACAGCTTCTGCGTATGTGATTGTCATATTTATGCCTTGCAAAAGTGAATTATTATAACTCAAAAAAATGATTGGTAGAATATTGATTTAGACTAAAAGATGAGCAGTCAGAGCTACTGAAGTTAAGGTAGAATAGGGCATCAACCATTAATGTAGTTAACTTAGATTATGAATACAGACATTAATCACATTCTTGTAAACGGTGCTCAGATTGCTTTTAATAAAATGCGGCGCGCGCAGTCATTTAACGCCCGTTTGTATTATTATGCTGAGATTGGTGTTTATTTAGAAGTATCCTTGTCGCATGGCGCAGGTATTACCGCTGAAAGCCATGATCAAATTGATGAAATTTATAAGCAGGCTACGCATTTTCATATGAGTGAAAACAAACGGTCACGGCTCGTTAGCTAACTAATTATGCCTCAAGTTAATGACAAACTCTTCAATATCGACGAATACCTTAAGCAATTACCACTGCGCCCAGGTGTTTATAGAATGTTCGATGTCGACGGAGAGGTAATTTATGTTGGCAAAGCAGTCAGTCTTAAAAATCGCGTTACTAGCTACTTCAGAGGCAAGAGTCATAATACTAAGACCCAGTTGATGGTGTCTAAAGTGGTCTCTATTGAAGTCACTTTAACCCACAGTGAAAGTGAAGCATTACTATTAGAAAATACCCTAATAAAGCGTCTAAAACCGCCATATAACATCTCCCTTAGAGATGATAAATCCTATCCATACGTCTATATCTCTGATCAACACGACTATCCTGCAATGCAATACATACGTGGTGGAAAGAAGCGTAAGGGACGTTATTTCGGTCCCTATACCAGCGCTGGAGCAGTCAGAGAAAGCCTTAACCTTATGCAGCGTATTTTTCGTATACGTCAATGTGAAGACACCTTTTTTGCCAACCGCAAACGTCCTTGTTTACAGTTTCAAATTGGCCGGTGCAGTGGGCCTTGTACTGGCGAAATCAGCCAACAAGACTATGCCGCTGACCTCCGCCACGCTACCTTATACCTTGAAGGGAAAAACCAACAGTTATTAGATGAAGTTAGCCAGCAAATGAATGTCGCAGCTGAGCAGCTTATGTTTGAGTCTGCAGCCCATCTTAGGGACCAGATAGGTTTTTTACGACAAGTGCAGGAACAGCAACATGTGGTATCAAAGCGCGGTAATTTGGATGTATTTGCTGCCGCTAGTTCGCAGGCTGGTTTGTGTATTCATCAACTTATGGTTCGCTCAGGCCGGGTGATAGGTAGCAAGAACTTTTATCCAAAAATGGGTTTGGAAGAGGAGAGGCCAGAGGTTCTCACAGCCTTTTTGGGTCAATACTATTTATCAGGCCAGTATCGAGATGTACCTGATGAAGTGCTTGTGAGTGATGCTCAAGAGGCTCAACAAACTATTGCATTAACCATTGCACAGCAGGTTGATCATGGATTTAAGGTCATCAGCAGTGTGAGGGGGCCGCGAGCACAATGGCTTCGACTCGCTCAGACCAATGCTGACCAGGCGTTACTCAGTTTTGTGGCAAATAAACAGACACAAATTTCTCGTTTTGCAGCGTTACAAGAAGCACTCGATTTACCACAAATGCCAGAGCGTCTAGAGTGCTTTGATATCAGTCACTCCAGTGGCGAAGCAACGGTTGCTTCTTGCGTGGTTTTCGATCAAGGAGGCCCGAAAAAATCGGACTATAGGACCTTTAATATTGAAGGTATTACTGCAGGTGATGATTACGCAGCGATGTCTCAAGCCATTACCCGACGTTATACACGGTTGAAGGAGAATCAAGGTGTGATGCCAGACTTGCTCATTGTTGATGGTGGCAAGGGGCAAATTACCCAAGCTATACAGGTATTATCAGAACTGCAACTACAAGACCTTTATGTTTTAGGTGTGGCAAAAGGTGACACCCGAAAAGCTGGATTTGAGCGCCTATTTAATGGCTGGACAGGTGAAGAAATCGCCTTGCCAGACGATTCATCGGCGCTACATTTGTTGCAACATATTAGAGATGAAAGCCATAGATTTGCTATAACTGGTCATCGAGCACGAAGAAACAAGAAACGCACTCAGTCAAGTCTTCAGCAGATAGATGGCGTTGGGCCAAAACGACGTCAAGCCCTATTGACTCATTTCGGTGGCATGCAAGATTTAACCAAAGCTAGTATTGATGAACTGGCCAAAGTGAAGGGAATTAGCGCAGATATGGCCGATACCATTTATCGTTCTTTACGGGGTGAAGAAGGATAGGCTAAAATGATGTTTTATACACCTCTATAATACCAAACGATTGATTATGTTAAACATTCCTAATTTGCTAACGCTATTTCGGCTGGCATTAATCCCATTTATTTTAATAGCCTACTATTGGCCTTCAGAAAGCCGATTTTTGTGGGCGTCTGGGTTATTTATGCTTGCCGCTGCTACAGACTGGTTAGATGGTTTTTTAGCTAGAAAGCTCAATCAAACTACGTCCTTTGGTGCATTCTTGGATCCCGTAGCAGATAAAGTCACAGTAGCGGTAGCCTTGGTGGTGTTGGTTGAGGCTTATTCTGAGTTATGGTTAACATTGCCTGCAATTATTATTATTAGTCGCGAAATTGTCATATCTGCTTTGCGAGAATGGATGGCAGAAACGGGTAAGAGTGCTCATGTTGCCGTGTCTTATATTGGCAAGGTTAAAACCACTATGCAAATGGGTTCTATCGTTTTCTTATTAGCAACACCTCCCGGTACCCTTATTTCTACCCTTGGCTTGATTATGCTATATGGGGCTGCAGTACTTACTATTTGGTCTATGATGCTATATTTATCAGCCGCATGGTCTCAGTTGAAAAAGGCAATGTAACCATTATGGCTAAGCCAAATCCAAATCTAATCTCTGTATTATTAGTCGATGACCACGAAATTGTTCGTCTGGGCTTTAGGAGATTAATTGAGACTACCCATGATATTAAGGTAGTAGCAGAGGCCAGTAGTGGTGAGGAAGCCTATCAGTTGGTGTACGATCTAAAGCCAGATATCACTATTATGGATATTAATATGCCTGGTATTGGTGGTTTAGAGGCAATAGTGCGTATATGTAGACGCAACCCTAAAGCCAGAATTATTGCTCTGACAGTGCATGAAACTGAACCTTTTCCTACTCGTGTTTTAGGCGCAGGTGCACAAGGATACTTAAGCAAACGCTGCGTACCACAGGAGCTTATCCTAGCCATTCGCAAAGTTCATATGGGTGGCACTTTTATTACCACTCAGGTTATTCATGAAATGAATAAAACTCCTGGCACCGAAGAGGATGCAATTAGTCGATTAACAGCAAGGGAATTTCAGGTGTTTTCTATGCTAGCTGAAGGGCGCACAGCCATGGAAATAGGTGAAGATATGAACTTAAGTCACAAAACAATCCATAGCCATCGAGCCAATGTTATGAAAAAGCTTAAGCTTGAATCTAGTGCCAATATTGTTCAGTTTGCGATGTTGCAGGGCATTGTTTAGGGTTAAACCTGTGCCTACGAAGTGTGTGTTGTCCTGCGCACGGGTCTACGACTCACTGCAATGCCAAATAGAATGGCAACTAATGCGATCATGTCATGCCAAACCACCAACTCTCCTAGCACTAGGGCGCCTGTAAAATACGCTACTATGGGTATTAGATAGTTGATATTGGACAAAAAAGTAGGCCCAGCACGACGAATGAGCACAAAGAAAATAATAACGCCTACACCGGTAGGAAAAATGCCAAGCCATACAATGGTAAGTAAAGCTAAATTCGACACTAGGTGCCAATCTATGTCCAATACTGAGGGCCAGAGCATTAAACTGGTCAATGCCGCACACATAGTAACCCCTGTGCCAACCACCGCAGAACTGTAGGTAGGCAAGCGGCGGGCTATAATGCTATTTGTAGCATACAGAATAGCTGCAGATAGCACCAATAAGCACCCGATAAAACTGTTTTGAGAGCCCAATATTGACGGGCCTAAAATGAGTGTGATGCCGGCAATGCCAAATACAAAACCCAACAATTTATTGCGGTTAAGGTTTTCGCCAGTAATAAAAAAGTGGGCCAAAATTAACGTCATCAACGGCATAATTGCCATCAGTAATCCTGCCATACCCGATGTAACGAGAACTTGGCCTTTGGCAATAAACCAAAAAGGTAATACATTGCCAAGAAGGCCCAAGACCATAAAGTGTACCCAAGCTATAGGTTTTCTTGGAAGACGTTTGCGTCGGGCTAGCATAAAGGCTATTAGCAAAATGGTGGCTATCGATAGCCGCAATACCACCACCTGATCGGGTTCAAACGATCGCAGGCTCACGTTTATAGCTAGAAAAGACGTTCCCCATAAAACCACTAGGGTTAGCAGTAATGCCCAATTAATAAGCTGTTCTCGTTGTTGCGGCACTAGACGTTATTCTCTGAACTGCTTGAGGGTAGGTCTTTTACTGTTTTAAGTTGGTTAAGTAGTTGCTTACGGGTGTTGTCGTTTAGCATTATTTCTGCAACTTTTTCTGCTGTGGTTTCATCGATACCTGCAGTTTCGACTAGGTCGGCTATGAAGTAAAGGACGTCAGTACGGTTATCTAAATCCTTTGCTAATTTAATGTCCATGAATTCTCCGATTACTGTGCCTGATTTATTAATGACTTGATGTACTGTGCGAATTGTCATGATATGTCCATAATGTTAGCTACTGTATGTGCGTACAGTATAGGGCCCGTAACGGGGAATAACTAGCCAATATTGAAGATGTTTTTTATAAGCTAAAGGGGGGTCTAAACATTATTTAACATAATATACATTATGCGAAGTTAAATATGGATTATAAATGAGCCTGTCGGTATACTTAGCCACACTAACCTTCTGTTATTTTTGAACCAAATATTGTGGCTAAATCTATTCCAAGCAACGCAGCTGACAATACATCCTGTCCTGTGCCCAGGCGCCTTAAGCAAGCACGGATTAAGCGTGGCCTCTCACAGCGCAGTTTAGGAATTACTGCTGGCATTGATGTAGCATCGGCTAGTGCCCGCATGAATCAGTATGAACGTGGCAAGCATGTACCAGATTATGAAACCTTGTGCCAGTTGGCATTAGTGCTGGATGTTCCTGTGCCGTATTTTTATGCCAACGATAACGAAGCTGAATTGTTGCTACACATGTCATTATTAACTAATGAACAACAAGGTTTAGTGCGTGGCTTGGTGAAGCGTATCAATTTTAACCCATAAAAAACCAGCTCAATGTTGCCATGGGCTGGTATTGACGAGCTAATAAGTTTTTCTCAAACGACTTAAATTGTTACGTTTTCAGCCAAAACCATGGTTAAAGCTGTGGCCAAGTACACTAAATTATTGATTTAAAAATATATTAATGGGTTTAATTAACACTGTACCGATGGATGTACTGGCCATTTGAGAGCGTGAAGAAGGCATCCAAGCCAGCATGTTGTACTGGGGCGACATCCTCGGCTGCGCAAAGGTTTTGCTGGGATACGTAAGACTCATGCTCGCTACCATCCGTCAAAAGGTGGTAAAAAGGCTGCTTTTTTTCGATCGGTGGCTGACCCATACTAGCCATAGCCTTGCAGGCTTCTTGATACCATTGTTCATCGAGTGAGTACTCAAAATCAACATCAAACACAACACCACGGAAGCCATAATGCTTATGTTGCACTACTTGGCCAATGTTAAACTGTGCTTGAGGTACTTGCATTAATATACATACTCATTACTAAAACGAACCAACATTATACGCCTTTTAATTAGGCTCCACAAAGTGCTTTGTAGTTATAAAGTGAACAGGCATACATGTAACCATCATGCAACAACTGGTATTTGGCCTCGTTATTTAACAATAAGTTGCTGTATGTGCTGATATTTACAAAATATTGTGTAAATATCCTAGCTTCTTCAGCTAGTTAGACTACAATAATCAATATTGTTTAAATGAGGATAACATCTATGCAAGACCAAATTCAGTTTTCTAGCAGTGCTAAGGAATCTGCTTTAGCAACCAATAAAGTACTGCGCAATACCTATGCCCTACTTTCCATGACGCTTATTTTTAGTGCGGTTACCGCAACTATGGCTATTGCAAGTAATGCAGCGCCGGTTAACTGGATCATTCAGTTGGTGGTATTGTTTGGCACATTGTTTGCTTTGCACAAATTTAAAAATTCGGTCTGGTCTATACCCCTAGTGTTCTTTTTTACTGGTTTCCTAGGTTATACCGCTGGTCCTATCGTTAATTTTTACTTAGGCATGGCTAACGGTGGTGACATCGTCACTACAGCCCTTGCTATGACGGGCATTACCTTTTTGGGTTTGTCTGCTTATGCTATTTCTAGCCGTAAAGACTTCAGCTTTATGGGTGGCTTTTTGATGATTGGTTTGATCCTTGTGGTCATTGCCTCAGTGGCGAATATCTTCTTCGCTATTCCAGCATTGTCCTTAGCCATAAGCGCTGTGGGTGTATTGGTATTCTCTGGTTTCATTTTGTATGACACTAGCCGTATGGTTAACGGTGGTGAAACTAATTACGTGATGATGACCGTAAGCTTGTACCTTAATATCTACAACCTATTTTTGATGTTGTTACATCTTACGGGCGCCTTTAGTGGCGACGATTAATCTTGGTTAGCAAGCTAACTGTTCACGGAGCCCCGCCTTTTGGCGGGGTTTTTGTATATGTCTGATTTAAATGCTGTCATATCCCCTTCTATAATCCCTACTTCTTTAACCTATGTTATCGTTGTACGTTGTGGTCCTGATCAACAAAGCCAGGCACTGTCTGCTTTCCGCTTTACTGAGGAACTATTACTACAGGGGCATCAGGTACTTAGAGTATTTTTCTATCAGCAGGGTGTTCATTTAGCCTCAGGATTAAGAGTAATGCCTCAGGATGAGCTTAACTTAACGACTCTTTGGCAGCAGTTAAGTCTAGACTATGGCTTAGAACTTGCTGTGTGTATTGCGGCTGCTTTGCAGTCTGGAATTGTTGATCAGCAAGAGTCGAGTCGTTATGAGCTTGCAGGCGCCAGCTTAGCATCCCAATTCACCTTGGTAGGCCTTGGCCAGCTTGCGGCTGCCAGTGCAGAGTGTAACCGATTAGTGAGTTTTGGAGGTTAATTAATGTCTTGCTTAATGACTCTAAGTCACGCACCGTATGGCTCGCAATGCGCTAAGGAATCCTTAGATGCAGCTTTAATATTGGCCGCTTTTGAGCAGCAGCCAGCTATATTATTTGTTGATGAAGGCGTATTACAACTGCTTCCAACAAGTCAATCACCTGCTTCACACAAGCATATTGGCAAAATTATTAGCGCCCTAGAAATATATGACATCAATGACCTTTGGGTAGAGCAAGAATCGTTAGATCGGTTTGGGCTAGTTGCAGATGAACTCAGCCAAACTGTCAATGTCATTGCGCGTTCAAAGGTAGCTAGGTTATGTGCGCAATACGATCAACATTTGGTGTTTTAATTATGGCTATACTTCATATCATTGCAAAACACCTCGATGCTGATGCGCTCACTACATTAGTAGAGCGAAGTGACGCTGATGATGGCTATGTTTTCATGGATGATGGTGTTTACGTGCAACTTAATAAAGTATTACTAGCCTTTGGTTCTAGAAAAGTTTTTGTCTTAGAGGCTCATGCAGACGAACGTGGACTCACAAAGGTTAACGCTGACCGTGTGAAGCTTATTAACATGGCAGACTTGGTTTATTTAACGACTTCCTATGCGTCTTCTATGAGTTGGTGATATGCAGTTAGAAACGGACAAAGATGGCTACTTAAGGCATTTAAGTGACTGGAACCCTGATGCAGCCAAATGGCTGGCACACAGCGTAAATGTAACCTTAGAAGCTGAACATTGGGAAGTGATCAATGCCCTGCGTGGGTTTTACGCCGATACGGGTATTTCTCCAGCAATGCGTATATTGGTTAAAATTGTAAAACAAAAAGTAAGTTTGGAAAAAGGCAACAGTATTCATTTGTTAACCTTATTTCCAGGCAGCCCAGCAAAATTAGCAGCCAAAATTGCAGGCCTACCTCGACCTACAAATTGCCTCTAAAACGCTTTATTAACCTTGCCTAGAGTCAATACTGAGATCAACTCGCTGGTGCAAGCACAGTAACTCCACCCATATAGGGTGCTAGCACTTCAGGTACCACGATACTGCCGTCTTCTTGTTGGTAGTTTTCTAGGATAGCTAACAACGTGCGCCCTACTGCTAAACCAGAACCGTTGAGGGTATGCAATAGCTCTGGTTTACCTGTTTCAGGGTTGCGCCATCTAGCCTGCATGCGGCGGGCTTGGAAGTCTCCCATGTTGGAACAAGACGAAATTTCTCGGTATTTATCTTGGCCTGGCAGCCATACTTCAAGGTCGTATGTTTTAATGGCTGAGAAACCTAAGTCGCCACCACACAAGATAACTTTACGGTAGGCCAAACCTAAGCTCTTTAATATGCCTTCAGCATGCCCTGTGAGTTCTTCTAATGCGGCTGTTGAGTCAGTTGGCTTGACCATTTGCACCATTTCTACTTTTTCAAATTGATGCTGACGTACTAGGCCTCGTGTATCTCGGCCATGGCTGCCGGCTTCGCTACGGAAACATGGTGTATGGCAGGTAAAACGTAACGGTAATTGACTTGCATCTATGATCTCATCACGCACTAAGTTAGTTACAGGAACCTCAGCTGTAGGAATAAGGTACAAGTCTCGTTCACCAGGCACTTTAAATAAGTCTTCTTCAAACTTAGGCAGTTGACCCGTGCCGCGCAACGAATCAGCATTGACTAGATAAGGGACGTAAACCTCTTCATAGCCATGGTCATGAATATGGCTGTTAAGCATGAATTGAATTAGGGCGCGGTGTAGGCGCGCAAGTTGGCCCTTAAGGACCATGAAACGAGCACCGGTAACTTTAATAGCTGCACCAAAATCTAAACCTTCTAGCGCTTCACCCAAATCGACGTGGTCTTTTACGGTAAACTTGAATATTGGCTTTTCGCCCCACACCAAGACCTCTTGATTGTCTTCTTCATCGGCACCTGCTGGGACACTGTCGTGAGGAATGTTGGGTATTTCCATCAACATAGCACTTAGTTCATCTTGCACCAGCTTCAATTGAGCTTTTTTATCGTCTAGTTGCGTACCAAATGCGCTCACCTCAGCCATAATCGCTGTTGTATCTTGGCCTTGAGCTTTAAGTTTACCTATTTGTTTAGACTTCGAATTACGTTCGCTTTGTAAGTTTTCCGTATCAATCTGCAGTTGTTTGCGGGATTCTTCTAAGCCATTTAGCTTTGTTACATCAAGCTTAAAACCCTTCTTTAATAGCTTATCAGCCACTTCTTGTGGTTTATTACGAACCAATTTTTGGTCTAACATGGAGTATTCCTAGGGTAAAAAGATCTTAAGTATTGGAAAAAAAATTATAGCCATCGGCCAATGTACATGCCGATAAATGCGCCTACTAGGCCTACAAGGACATTTGCAAAAATATTGCCTAAGGCCATAAGCCATTCACCTTGCTCAATAAGACGAACGCTGTCTAACGAAAAAGTAGAAAAAGTGGTGAAGGCACCAAGCAAACCTATGATTAAAAATGGCCGCCACACTTCGGGCAGTAGGCCTTTCTCTACGATAAGCACATAAACTAGGCCTAAGCACAGTGAACCGATGGAGTTGGCAACAAATATAGCCAATGGAAAACGTCCACTGTAGATAGGCGCTAACCATTGCTGTAGTCCAAATCGGCTCAACGCGCCAATAGCGCCGCCACAGGCGATAGCGATTAACTGGCCCACGGTTGGACTCTCCCCACTTTTATATGGCGTTATTATAGCTTAGATGGGCGGTTATTTATAACGCTGTTGGTCACTATTTTGGTTCAGTAGTGTTAGTTTTTCTAACTTCTCACCGATTTTTCCTTCAATACCTCGGTCACTGGGGTGGTATAGAATATGGTGTGCTAATGCTTCTGGCATGTAGCTTTCGCCAGCAGAAAAAGCCATCGGTTCTAGGTGAGCATATCGATAGTCAGTTCCGTGGCCCATGGATTCAGCTAGGTTAGTAGGCGCATTTCGCAGGTGGTTGGGCACATCATAGCTAGGCTCTTCTCTTGCCAGTTTCATGGCCGCTTTGAAGGCCTTGTCAACAGCATTGCTCTTAGCCGCACAAGCACAATAAACCGCTGCATGAGCAATAGCCCTATTGCCTTCTGCTGGGCCTACTCTTTCAAACACCTGCCAAGCATTTACTGCCACTTGTAATGCCCTTGGATCAGCGTTGCCAATATCTTCTGACGCAATAGCTAACAGGCGTCGGGCAATATAAAGAGGATCACAACCCGCGTCAATCATTCGAGCTAACCAATATAATGCACCACTTGGATCAGAACCACGGACAGACTTATGGAAGGCAGAAATTTGATCATAAAAGATATCTCCACCTTTATCAAAACGTTTGGGGCTAGTTTGTAGCACCTGTTCCAATACTCCGTTATCTATAATCAAGCGGTCATTTATTATTTCGGCAAGGTCAGTGGCAATTTCTAGCAAATTGAGTAATCGGCGGGCATCGCCATCTGCTGCTTGCAGTAAAAGTTTCCGTTGAGGGTCTTGAATGTCAATGTTGAGCTTGCCTAGGCCACGCTCTTCATCGGTCACCGCTTGCTGCAGCAACGAAGCAAGTTCAGCTTCGGACAAGGATTTTAAAACATAAACCCTAGAACGAGACATCAATGAATTATTGAGTTCAAAAGCAGGGTTTTCTGTGGTGGCGCCCACAAAAATAAAGGTACCGTCTTCGATGTAAGGTAAGAACGCATCTTGTTGAGATTTGTTAAATCGGTGCACTTCATCAACGAATAATACGCTGTCTCGACCAGACTGGGCGCGTATCTGCTGTGCTTCTTGTACAGTGGCGCGGATGTCCTTAACGCCTGACATAACAGCCGATAAAGTCATAAAGTGAGCATCGCTCACCTGGCTCATTAGCCGCGCTAACGTGGTTTTTCCTACCCCTGGAGGACCCCATAGAATCATACTGTGAAGTAAACCTTGAGTTAACGCTCTGCCCAAGCTTTTGCCCTCTCCTAAAAGGTGAGATTGGCCCGCGTATTGCTCCAAGGTCTGGGGCCGCATGCGATTAGCTAGTGGTTGGTAGCCTTTGGAATCTTGGGCGAACAGGTCGTTTATCAAAGCTGGTCCATCTCTATTACATCAGTACCTTCTGGAATCACAAACTCAAATAAACCCTCTTTAAGTTGAGGGTTAAACACCATATTACTAAAGGTAAGACTGGTCTTTTGGTGCATTGCATCTTCAAGCTGCATTTCAAGTAATTGGTTGTTTTTAAAGTTTAGCCTTAGGGTTTGATATAGACTTTCTGGGTCCCTAGGTGTGAGGCGATAGAACACTAGTCCATTGTCCCCACGGTTCATTACCACATTAAACTCAGCTTCTATGTCCGTACTATTGCCACTCAGTAATAATGCTGGGGTGCTGGTTGCGCGCTGGTCTAGGGTCTGAATGGTTACCTGCTCTAGGTCTTCATCATAAATCCAGAGACGTTTGCCGTTGCTGACAAGAAGTTGGGAAAATGGATCTGCCGTTTGCCACCAAAATTGATTAGGTTGACTCAATACCATATGGCCATGGGTCTCTTGCAACCGGCTACCACTGGCATCCAACATATACTGTACAAAATCTGCTTCGATATTTGTTTGACGACCAAGCTGTTGGCCTAGTGATTGGGCTGCGGTCTGCGCCAAGCTGGCTCCAGCCAGAGTGACACTCAACAGAAATACAGCTAAACGCATTATAAATCCTTCTTATAGAGATAATTAATCGCGAGGTGGAGGTGGTGCAAGGACTTCCCTGCTACCATTATGAGCTGGAGCAGAAATCACCCCTGCAGCCTCCATAGCTTCAATCATACGGGCCGCACGGTTGTAGCCAATTTTGAACTTGCGTTGTACAGACGAAATAGAAGCTCTGCGAGTTTCGGTAATGAATGCTACAGCTTCATCGTATAAACGATCTTTGTCTTCTTCAAAAGCACCTTCCGAAGACGCTAACCCGAAACCAGCCTCTTGATCATAATTGCCTTCTACAATGGCTTCGATAAACTGAGGAGCACCCCGCTGCTTCCAAGCTTCGACGACCCTATGAACTTCATCATCACTGACAAAAGCGCCATGAACACGTTCTGGTGTGCTTTTCCCTGGTGGCAAATAAAGCATATCACCGTGGCCTAATAGACTTTCTGCACCGCCTTGGTCAAGTATAGTACGAGAATCAATTTTTGAGCTAACTTGAAAGGCAATTCGAGTGGGTACGTTGGCTTTAATGAGGCCTGTAATGACATCTACGGAGGGACGTTGGGTTGCCAATATAAGGTGAATACCAGCAGCTCTGGCCTTTTGAGCAATACGGGCAATGAGTTCCTCTACCTTTTTACCTACCACCATAATCATATCAGCAAACTCATCGACTACGACCACAATATAGGGCAGCTGGTCTAAGTAAGGCCGATCATCCATGTTTTCGCCATTGGCTTCATTGGGTACCCATATAGGGTCTAAAATAGGCGCTCCAGCTGTAATCTTGGTATTAAAGCCAGCAAGATTGCGAACCCCTTGGGAAGCCATTAAACGATAGCGTCGTTCCATTTCAGCAACGCACCAGCGCAGGCCGCCAGCTGCCTCTTTCATGTCTGTAATTACCGGCGCTAGTAGATGTGGGATACCATCATAGATCGACAGCTCCAGCATCTTTGGATCAACTAACAACATTCGCACTTGATCTGGTGTCGATTTGAGTAATATGCTCATAATCATGGCGTTAACACCGACAGATTTACCAGAACCCGTAGTACCAGCCACCAATAAGTGCGGCATCTTTGCTAGATCTACCACTACCGGTTTGCCAGCAATATCATTTCCTAAAGTCAGGGTCAATGGGCTTATGGAAGACAAGTAAGGCTTACTACCGATTACTTCGCTAATACGAACCATTTCTCGGTGTTGGTTAGGAATTTCAATACCGATGACGGATTTACCAGCGATGACTTCAACCACACGCACACTCATGACAGCCATTGATCGTGCCAAGTCTTTTGATAGATTGCTTATTTTGCTTACCTTAGTACCGGGCGCAGGGCGTATTTCAATACGAGTAATTACAGGTCCTGGGTTAACTTCAACCACCTCTGCAATTACACCAAAATCCAGTAGCTTTGCTTCTAGAAGCTGGCTTAGGCGAGTCAATTCTTCTGAGGTAATGACTGGATTAATACTAACACTTGGTGGGTCCAGTAAGCTTACTGGAGGCAAATCTTTGTGTTTGGTGACTTTGCTGTTCTGTTCCGCTTGAGAAGAACCTGTGTCCTGTTTATGGATTTCGGATAAAGGCACTATTTTAACTTCTTTAGGGGCGGTTACAGGTGATGGTATAGACTTTGCTTGATTTGCTGCAGAGGCCTTGCTTTTAGTATGAGGGGTGTCGAGTGCAGCAACAAGATCCTCAGCATTAATATCAACAGTATGGCTAGTTAGGCTAGTGGCGTGAACGTGGTTGGTCGTGTTTTGAGTGGATTCAACCATATCTGTAACATTTTTTTTACCTGCTTTATGGGGACGATTAGATGACCAAAGGTTAATAAAAGAGTGCCACACATTGCTAATGAGGCGAACTAAGGTCGAGCGCCGTGGCGCTTTAAAGCTTGAGTTAGCATAGGCATTTTGAGCTATCTTTGCTTCACGTATTTTTTTGAGTGCTTGTACATGGTTGTTGCCACCAAACAAACTTTGACATAAATGTTGACACCAATAAATGCTGTGCCGGCCTATAGTCTCTGTGATAATCCCCCAGCGTAATTGCCAAAATTGGCTGATAGCAAGCATTAAGGTGGTGAGCACCAAAATATTGGTGCCCGTCATGCCTAAAGCCTGATTCAGTGGTAATCCTAGAGTCAGTCCTAATAAGCCTCCACTGCTCTGTGGGTAGGTTAAGTTGGTATTGGTTATGTGAATGGATGCATACACACAAGCCGCAATGATTAAAGCGCTAAGGGTGAGTATTTTAAACCAAACATTGTTTTCCCGATCTTGTTCTGCATGACGGGAGTGGCCAAGAAAGCGTGTAACTTCATACTGTATAAGCAAAATTGGTATGAGGTAGGCGATTAACCCTATTGCCCAAAAAAACAAATCTGCCAATACGGCTCCAAAAGTGCCACCAGCATTATGGATATTAGACACATCAAAGGCCTGTGTAGAGGTTGGATCGCTGGCATCAAAGGTAGCCAGCACTACTAATAGGTAGACGCTAAAGGCCATTAATGCAAGGTGATATCCATGCCAGCTCAATCTCTGTATCCAGTTTGACGTACTATTACTGCTGAGTTTTGACGATGTATGTGGGTTGTTTGTGGCCACTAATGTTTTCCTTGTCCGTGTGTCTAATTGAGTAAACTTAACCTATGATACGCAATCCTGATAATTGAACCAAGCTTAATGATTACCTAGTTAAAACGCCATAGAGTTACATTCTGTTACCGGCATATGTAAATAATTTCAATTGGCGCGTTTTCAATGAGCCTTAGGCGTAATATACTTAACCTCACTTTAAGCTATGGCACTATATTATGACGACAGCAACAGCCCATACGACTGAACGCTCTAACCGTATATTGACCTTTTTGTTAGGCCATACTCGCTTTGCAATTAATATCTCAAGTATATTGTCTATCACTGACGATTTTGGCAAGATTGAGGCGTCTAAAAACCACCAGCACTCTTTCTTGGGTTATTTGTATTACCGCAATAAACCGGTAAATACTTATGAGTGCTCTACCCTTTTGGGCCGTGATTCAAACCGCACTGACTTAGAGGCAACCATTGATAGTTTAAACGAAGGTGAAGAATCTCATGTTGCTTGGTTGAACGAATTAGAACAAAGTATTACTAACGATATCGTGTTTAAAGATCAACGTGACCCTGAGTTGTGTGAGTTTGGCCACTGGTTGCAGCATAAGCAAAATACTGCAGATGATGCCACTAAGACACTGCTGGCACGTTTTGAAGAACCCCATACTGAATTTCATAACCAGGCTGATACCTTGTTAGAGCTAGCCTCAAGCGCCGGTACGGAAGAAGCTCTAAAGCAACTTTCAGTTGCTAAAAGGGGGCGTATCAGTGAATTAATGCGGTTGTTTAGCTACACTAAATCCCAGCTACAGTCAGCAGTTCATCCGGTGGTGCTTTACATGACACGTGACGGTGTGACCCCCTGGTTCGCTTTGGTACTAGACAGCATGGATGACATCGTTTCTTACGAAGATCACCAGTTCACGCAAATGCGTGATCCTGATGATTTATCCGCAGAGGCATACCCAGACCCTATTTATGGTTATGTTCACAACTCGGAAACTGACGAAAAAGATAGCCTTGTGTTATCTGCTACTCGCCTAGCTTACTTGATAGAACATTAACCACTTAGTAGGTTGTTAACTTATGCCGGTTTATCAGCTAGATGTGGATGATTGTTGGTTTCCACCAGTCTCTGAAGCCCTTGACGATCCTCAAGGGTTATTAGCAGTAGGCGGTGACTTATCTGTGCCTAGATTGTTATACGCCTATCAACAAGGCATTTTTCCTTGGTTTTCTGAACAAGATCCTATTCTTTGGTGGGCCCCAAGTCCTCGTATGGTGGTTGCTCCGGACCAGGTTCATGTATCTAGAAGCATGGCTAAGTTTATCCGTAAGACAGCGCTTGTAGTAACCTTCGATCATGCTTTTGAGCGCGTGGTACATGCCTGTGGTTCTGCCCCACGAACAGACAAGTGCTCCACAGAAAGCTGGATTACTGCAGACATGCAATGCGCTTATACTCAATTATATCGAGGTGGCTATGCTCATAGTGTCGAGGTATGGGATGGTGGTGAGTTAGTGGGCGGATTGTACGGTGTGGCTCTAGGATGTGTGTTCTTTGGTGAATCAATGTTTAGTCGAACAGATAATGCATCTAAACTAGCCTTTATTCACCTTGCTCAGCATTTGTCACAATGGGGTTTCGTACTTATAGATTGCCAAATGTTTACCTCACACTTGGCCAGCCTCGGCGCCACAGAGATACCAATGCCAGAATTTCAAATAAGCCTAGAGAAGAATCTATCTTATGGAGTGGATAGTAGATGGGGTCTGGTGGTAAAGTCGTGTTAAACGCCCTCGCCTACACTGACTAAAGTGGTGACTTTTCATTTCTTCATCGATTGATATTAATACTTTGGTATTTTATCCAACACCAGAGCATAGTTGCAGTTACCTAGATAATCGGCAAGCAAAGTCGATATTTTTGAGTCCAGACCAGCCTTTGGACGAATCGACCTATATGCAACTTACAGACATGGGTTTCAGGCGCAGTGGTGAACACATATACCGGCCTTGGTGCGAAGGTTGTGGTGAATGTAAGTCAGTCCGCGTACCCGTTGCTGGATTTAATGTGAGTAAAAGCCAGAAACGGGTGCTTACTCGTAATAAAGACCTTCAAGTCAGCTTTGAACTGCCTTCCTGTGCGGATGAAATTTACAATTTGTACGCAAACTATATCATTCAGCGTCACAGCGATGGTGATATGTATCCACCATCGCTGGAACAGTTTGAAAATTTCCTATGTCAGGCTCCTCCAACGAGCCAAACGCGTTTCGTATGTTTTAGGTTAGAACAAAAGTTGTTGGCGGTTGCCGTAGTTGATCTACTACCTAAAGGCGTGTCAGCCATTTATACCTTCTTTGATCCTGCTTATGAAATACGAAGCCTAGGGCGTCTTGCAGTGCTTTGGCAGATACGCTGGGCTCAATCCCAAGCAATGGACTTTGTTTACCTTGGTTATTGGATAAAGGACTGCCAAAAAATGGCCTACAAAGCTGAATATCAACCTTTGCAGGTGTTTGAAGACTTAATTTGGCAGACGTTAACGGTGTCCTAGGCATATGTTGGTCTTTTACTCGCTTTTTACACCCCATTGCGGCATAATCTTGCGCACTGTAAATAGCATAAATTTTGTAATAACCCTTGAGGCTTTAATGGCTAAAGAAGACCAGATTGAAATGGAAGGTACCATTATTGATACCTTACCTAACACAATGTTCCGCGTTGAATTGGAAAACGGCCACGTGGTCATCGCCCATATCTCTGGAAAGATGCGCAAACACTATATTCGCATTTTGACTGGTGACAAGGTTAAAGTAGAATTAACGCCATACGATCTAACTAAGGGTCGTATTACCTACCGCGCTCGTTAATCTAACCGTTAACTTGATTGGTTTAGGAAAAAAAGAGCACCTTAAGGTGCTCTTTTTGGTTTAAGCTGGATCTAACAGCTTAATTTTGCGCTTGCTGGGTTTACTCTTTAAGGTGATTTTATCTTGTTTTAAATCCACTAATAGCTTACCACCAGCAGCTGCAAGATCTCCAAACAGCAGTAGCTCTGCCATTGGTTTTTTCAACTCTTGTTGGATAAGGCGTGCCATAGGTCTGGCGCCCATTTCCCGGTCATAACCCTTCTCTGCGAGCCACATACGAGCGTCTTCACTCACCTGCAGGTGTACTTGTTTATCCTCCAGTTGTACTTGTAACTCCACCAGAAACTTATCAACAACACCCAAAATAACGTCTTCTGATAAAGCACCGAATTGAATGATGTCATCAAGGCGGTTACGAAACTCTGGGCTAAATAAACGCTTGATAGCTCCCATTCCGTCGGAACTATGATCCTGTTTAGTAAAACCAATAGAGCTGCGGCTCATTTGTTCAGCACCCGCATTGGTAGTCATAACTAAAATAACATTACGGAAGTCAGTCTTGCGGCCGTTGTTATCCGTCAAAGTGCCATTATCCATCACTTGAAGTAATATATTAAAGACTTCTGGGTGAGCTTTTTCCACCTCATCCAATAACAGCACGCAGTGTGGGGTTTGTGTTATAGCTTCAGTCAGTAGACCACCTTGGTCAAAGCCTACATAGCCTGGAGGGGCACCAATTAAGCGAGACACCGTGTGGCGCTCCATGTATTCCGACATATCAAAACGTACAAGCTCAATACCCATAACGCGCGCTAACTGTTGGGTTACTTCGGTTTTACCTACCCCTGTAGGGCCAGAAAACAAAAAACTACCTACGGGTTTATGGGGTGCATTAAGCCCTGCCCTTGCTAATTTAATAGCATTAGCTAAAGTATCGATGGCTGTATCTTGGCCAAACACCACTAGCTTAAGATTTTGTTCAAGGGAATGTAACTGCTCCCGATCTGTTGCTGATATGCTTTTCGGCGGTATGCGGGCTATTTTAGCCACCACAGCCTCAATTTCAGTCACATCAATAAACGACTTACGTTCTGCTTTCGGGAATAGCTGCTGGTACGCACCGGCCTCATCAATTACATCTATGGCCTTGTCGGGCATCTTTTTATCAGTAATGTAGCGATCAGCAAGTTCCGCAGCGGCATCTATTGCAGCAGGTGTATATTCAAGTTGGTGGTGGCTTTCATAACGGGAAATGAGGCCTCGCAAAATGGCTTGAGTGTCAGCAATGTTAGGTTCATCCACATCAATTTTTTGAAATCGACGGGCCAGAGCGTGGTCTTTTTCAAAAATACCACGAAATTCTGTGAAGGTTGTCGAGCCAATACAGCGTAACTTACCTGAGCTCAGCACTGGTTTTAATAGGTTGGATGCATCCATCGACCCGCCTGATGCAGCACCTGCACCAATGATGGTGTGGATTTCATCAATAAAAAGGATTGCGTTGGGCGTTTTTTCAATATCAGCCAACAAACCTTTTAGGCGTTTTTCAAAATCGCCACGGTACTTGGTGCCCGCTAACAAGGAACCCATATCAAGTGAGTATACTGTTGACGAAGCAATCACCTGAGGCACATTACCTTGCTCAATTTGATAGGCTAACCCTTCAGCAATGGCTGTTTTACCAACACCGGCGTCGCCAACTAATAGAGGGTTGTTTTTTCGGCGACGAGATAATACTTGCACTAGTCGTTCTAGCTCTTTGCCACGGCCTATCAGCGGGTCAATATGGCCGTTACGAGCTTCAGCGTTCAAATCCGTAGTGTATTTAACTAGATGACTCGCTTCTTCACCTTCGCCTTCTATGGCTTTTTCCGCACCTTCCATTTCTGTTCTACTGACACCATGGGATAAATAATTGACGATGTCTACCCTCTCAACGTCTAACAAATCAAGTAAATATGCTGACTGACTTTCAGTTTCACTAAAAATGGCGACCAGCACATTGGCTCCAGTTACCTCGCCTTTGCCGGAAGATTGTACGTGGAATACCGCCCGTTGTAATACCCTCTGAAAACCAAGAGTGGGCTGTACTTCATAATTGTCATGGGACTCGGCTACCGAAGGAGTGGTGTCATTAATGAACTTTTCGAGGGGCAGGCGTAAGTCATCCAGTACAACACCACAGGCTTGAAGTACTTCTATACTGGATGGATTATTGAGCAATGACAGCAGTAAATGTTCTACAGTCATAAACTCATGCCGCTTCCAGCTGGAGTGTTTATAGGCTTCGCTTAAGCTTCGTTCTAAATCGTTGTCTAACATTATCTCTTTCCTCTAAGAAGCTGATTCAACTTCACATAGTAATGGGTGTTTGTGTTGACGAGAAAATTGGTTTACCTGCATAGCTTTGGTTTCGGCCACGTCTTTAGTATAGGTACCACATACACCTTTGCCCTGCGTATGAACCGCCAACATAATTTGTGTTGCTTGTTCTTCGTTATGGTTAAAGAAACGTGCCAAAACTTCAATGACAAATTCCATAGGTGTGTAATCATCATTTAACAATACAGCTTGGTATAACGACGGTTGGGCCACCTTAGGGCGAGTTTGCTCAATAACCTGCAAATCGTGGTTGTCATCTGGCGTATTTTGGTCGTCCTGACTCATCAACGTAGGATTGTCGCTTGGATTGTCAGCATAACAGCGGTGGCGAGTAGAAAGGATGGGCATTAGTACACTCTGGATTTAAATATTGTTTTCATCATAACGTTACTATTGGGCCTATGTCTGCATTTTTCCAGAGCAGAATTAAAAACTACTGCTAATATTATTACAGAGTCATTGGAAGAGCTGTTGGTCAAGTATTACGGGGCCTTCTTTTTAAGTTAAGCAATGCAGAGGGTAAATGGTATGCAAGCAGGCAAGGTGAAATGGTTTAATAACGTAAAGGGTTATGGCTTTATCGTTCCAAACGACAATGAAAGTCAGGATTTATTCGCCCATTATTCTGCCATTCAAAGTGATGGGTATAGAACTTTAAGAGCGGGGCAAGATGTTGATTTTGAACTTACAGATGGCCCCAATGGGCCGCAAGCATCAAATATTATACTAAAGTCAAGTTTAGAACCACCCCAATAACTTCAATAGATGTGTGGCCCCAAAAAAAACCAGCCTGGGCTGGTCTTTTTTTTGAACAACCCTAGAACTACATGTTTGCAATAATAGCGTCACCAAATTCAGAGCAAGACAGTAAAGTAGCATCGTCCATTTGACGTTCAAAGTCATAAGTTACAGTTTTGGCATTAATCGCACCCTCGGTGCCAGAGACAATCAAGTCCGCCGCTTCAAGCCAGCCTAAATGACGTAACATCATCTCGGCCGATAAAATAATAGAACCAGGGTTTACCTTGTTTTGGCCTGCATACTTAGGAGCAGTACCATGGGTAGCTTCAAAAATGGCAATATCATCACTGAGATTAGCTCCTGGGGCTATGCCAATGCCACCTACCTCTGCTGCTAGGGCATCGGATAAGTAGTCACCATTCAAGTTCAATGTAGCGATGACGTCATATTCTTCCGGACGTAAAAGAATTTGTTGTAGCATGGCGTCGGCAATAACGTCTTTGATGATAATGTTTTTACCGGTATTTGGATTGGTCATTTCGCACCAAGGTCCTGCGCCTATAGTTGTTGCGCCAAATTCTTGCTGGGCAATTTCATAACCCCATTCTTTAAAGGCACCTTCAGTAAACTTCATGATGTTGCCCTTGTGAACCAAGGTTAAAGAATCACGATCATTATCAATAGTGTACTGGATAGCTTTACGAACTAATCGTTTAGTTCCCTCTTCTGATACAGGTTTGATGCCAATGCCACACATTTGGTCAAAACGAATTTTGGTGACACCCATTTCTTCTTGTAAAAACTTAATAACTTTGTCAGCTTCGGCAGAACCAGCCTGCCACTCAACGCCGGCATAAATGTCTTCTGAATTTTCGCGGAAGATAATCATGTCTACGTTTTCTGGCTTTAGCACTGGGCTAGGTACACCGGTAAACCAGCGCACAGGGCGTTGACACACATACAGGTCTAATTCTTGGCGCAGAGCTACATTTAAAGAGCGTATGCCACCACCTACGGGTGTGGTTAAAGGGCCTTTAATGCCTACTTTAAATTCTTTAAACGCAGCTAATGTTTCTTCCGGCATCCAAGTGTCTGCATCGTAGGTTACGGTCGCTTTTTCACCAGCGTATACTTCCATCCAATGAATTTTTTTGCTGCCATTGAAGGCTTTCTCTATGGCGGCGTCTACCACCTTAAGCATTACTGGTGAAACGTCAAAACCGATGCCATCGCCTTCAATATAAGGGATAATAGGGTCGTTAGGCACGTTGAGAGAAAGGTCGGCGTTAACAGTGATCTTAGAGCCTTGCTCTGGGACGATGATGTTTTGATATGTCATGAGTTCTCCGAATGCATAAAAAATAATCTTGAAGCGTAGATAAGCGACCTAAAAAGTCGTTTTTGTAGTCGGGGCCAATTATAGCTTGAATGCCCCGGCAGGCCCAAGGAATCATGTAGTTATTTTACAAAATTCTAACAATTCATAGAACCAATAAGGAATTTGTTACGTGCCTAATATCCTCTTTTTTAATAAACCTTTCCAGGTGCTAAGTCAGTTTAACGACGATCAAGGCCGGGAAACTTTAGCGGCTTACATCGATATGCCAAAATTTTATGCCGCTGGACGACTAGACTATGATTCAGAAGGCCTTATGGTATTGACCAATGACGGGCAATTACAACAGCAGATAGCAAACCCAAAACATAAGTTAGAAAAAACCTATTGGGTTCAAGTTGAAGGTCGAGTAGATGAACATCAGTTAAAATGCTTACGAGCTGGGCCGGTGCTCAAGGATGGCCCTACTAAACCTGCCAAAGTAAGGCTGTTAGGCGCTGAAACAAAAAACCTATGGCCACGTGTTCCCCCAATCAGAGAGCGAGTTTCTATACCAACTCAATGGTTAGAAATTCGTATTAGTGAAGGCCGAAATCGGCAAGTAAGACGTATGACGGCCGCCGTAAACTTACCCACTTTGAGGCTAGTCCGAGTAGCAATTGGTAAGTGGAAGTTAAAAGGCCTCAATGTTGGCGAATGGCGCTTGGAACAAACCGAAGGTCCACAGCATAAATAACCTGCTTACCAACGTTTGTCGGCTTGCTGATCGGACTCTTTACCTTTAACCCATTGTTTGCCGTTTTCGGTAAATTCTGCTTTCCAAAACGGCGCATCTTGTTTTAGGTAGTCCATCACGAACTCGCATGCACAAAAGGCATCACTGCGATGACGTGATGTTACACCCACAAGCACGATTTGCTCATGACGTAGTAACTTACCCACCCTATGGACCACATGAATGCCTTCTATAGCCCAGCGCTGATGTGCTTTATCCACTATTTGTTGTAAACAGGCTTCGGTCATGCCCGGGTAATGCTCGAGTTGCATGGCCTCTACTTTGGCATCGTCCAAATCACGCACTAAACCCACAAACAATACTGCAGCACCCGTACCGGCTGGGTTTATTTTGAGCAACATTTGGTAATGCTGGCTAATATCAAAGTCTGCTTCTTGCACAAGGATGAGATCATTGGTTTTCATGCAGGTAAAAATCCTTGGAATCTTTCCATAAGCCTAGGCGTGAGGACTTGGTTCGGTTAAAATTACGTCTGTTATCTATTCTGTTTATCGCTTGAATTAAATCTATGAGTGAATCCTCCTCTACACGCGTTATTGTCGGTATGTCCGGCGGTGTTGACTCTTCTGTTTCTGCTTTGCTGCTAATGCAACAAGGATACCACGTTGAAGGCCTGTTCATGAAGAACTGGGACGAAGATGATAGCACAGAGTATTGCACTGCTAAGCAAGACTTAGCCGATGCTCAAGCGGTCTGCGAAAAACTAGGTATCCACTTACACGCTGCAAACTTTGCCGCAGAATATTGGGATAACGTGTTTGAACATTTTTTAGCTGAATATAAAGCGGGGCGCACGCCTAATCCAGATATTCTATGTAACCGTGAAATTAAATTTAGAGCTTTTTTAGACTACGCCAAAACCCTTGGTGCAGATTATATTGCTACGGGGCACTATGTTCAGCGTCAAGGTGAGGGCCTTCGGTGTCAGTTGGTTAAAGGCCTAGATGGCAATAAAGACCAAAGTTACTTTTTGCATGCCGTAGGCGCTTTAGAAATGAGCCAAACCTTGTTCCCTATTGGTGCTATGGAAAAACCAATAGTGCGCTCTATAGCCGAAGCTCATGGCTTGGCTAACCACGATAAAAAAGACAGCACAGGTATCTGTTTTATTGGCGAACGTCGATTCAAAGACTTTCTACAACAATATTTGCCTGCTCAACCGGGCAAGATTGAAACCGTCGATGGTGATGTCATCGGCGATCATCAAGGGCTAATGTATCACACCATTGGTCAACGCCAAGGTTTAGGCATTGGTGGCTTAGCCAATTATAATGAATCTGCCTGGTACGTAGTGGATAAAAATTTAGACCGCAACCGGTTAATCGTCGCCCAAGGCAAAAATCACCCACGCTTATTTAAACCCTCCCTTACCTGTCAGCAGTTGATGTGGGTCGATGGCAAGGGCCCTGACTTAATGCAAGGTGTCTCTGTAGAGTTGATGGCTAAAATACGCTACCGCCAAGCAGATCAAACGTGTACCTTAACAGTCTTGCCTAATGGGAAAATAAATGTGGTATTTATAGAACCACAAAGAGCCGTCACACCAGGCCAATCTATTGTGTTTTATGATGGTGATGTATGTCTTGGAGGAGCAGTCATTGATTAGTCGCTTAAACCTCAACCAAGAACGCGTGTTGGCCTTAGCTGCTGTAGTTCAAGCCGCAGCACTAGTTCACCAAGTCGCAAGTACTGGACAAGCCGACGAAAGCGCTAGCCGCTGTAGTCTTGCATCGCTTTTTGTCACTAACCCAGACAGTAGTGAAGATGTATTTGGCGGTGCTGAAGCAATTAACAATTTACGCTTAGGTTTAGTAACCTTAAAATCTATTATATCTCAAGATCAAAGCACAGGAGCCCAAGAAATTACCCGTTATGTGCTGGGGTTGGCTCACTTGCAAGGCAAGCTGCGTAAACGCCCGGAAATGCTTAACGACATTAGTAAACAATTAAGTCATAGCCAAAGACAAGTTGATCTGTATGAATTGGTGCACCCTAATGTGTTCGCCAGTGTTGCTGAAACCTACTCTTCTACTTTGAGCAGTTTTCATTTTCGTATCCAAGTTACCGGTAATCCCACTTACCTTCAGCAACCCATGAACACCAATCGTGTGCGCAGCTACCTTCTTGCCGGCATTCGTGCAACCACATTGTGGCGCCAAGTTGGTGGTCGTAAGTGGCAGTTAGTATTGTTTAAAAATTCCTACCAGCGTGAATTAGACGCGTTGCTTAGTCAACTTAGTCATTAACCTAAACCTAACCTAGGACTCCGTTATGGATTTATCGTCAATTTCAGCCCTTTCTCCAGTAGATGGTCGATATGGCAGCAAGACTGCCTCACTTCGTCCCTATTTTAGTGAATTTGGTCTTATTTATAACAGGGTGTTGGTTGAAGTGCGCTGGTTACAACGTCTTGCTGATCATCCACAGATCGGTGAAGTTGCCCCTTTAAGTGATAAGGCTAATGCCCTTCTCGAGCGCTTAATTAATGACTTCGATGAATCGGCAGCCCAGCGCGTTAAAGACATAGAAAGCACCACTAATCACGACGTAAAGGCCGTAGAGTACTACATTAAAGAACAAATCAAAGATAACGCAGAGTTGCACGCCATTAATGAATACGTCCATTTTGCTTGTACTTCTGAAGACATCAACAATTTGGCCCATGGCTTAATGCTTAAGCAAGGTCTAGAGCAAGTGATGGTGCCGGAAATGACTCAGGTCTTGGCGCAGATAAAGCAACTAGCCCATAGCCATCAAAGTCAGCCCATGTTGTCTCGTACCCATGGCCAAACAGCATCTCCATCAACCATGGGTAAAGAGATGGCCAACGTTGCCGCACGTCTTGAGCGCCAACTGAAGCAGATTCAGCAGATGGAGTTCTTGGGCAAGATTAATGGTGCTGTAGGTAACTACAATGCACATTATACGGCTTACCCAGAAATTGATTGGCAAGCTAATGCTCAGGTGTTTGTAGAAAGCTTGGGCTTAACTTGGAACCCTTACACAACACAAATCGAACCCCACGACTACATTGCCGAATTGTTTGATGCCATTGCGCGTTTTAACACCATCTTATTGGATTTTGACCGTGATATTTGGGGTTATATTTCTCTAGGATTCTTTAAGCAAAGAACTATATCGGGAGAAATTGGTTCATCTACTATGCCCCATAAGGTTAACCCCATTGATTTTGAAAACTCAGAAGGTAACTTGGGTATTGCTAACGCTCTGCTACAACACTTAGCCAGCAAACTACCTATTTCTCGTTGGCAGCGTGACCTCACAGATTCCACTGTGTTACGTAATTTAGGTGTAGGCCTTGCCCACAGCCTGATTGCTTATCAGTCTACTTTAAAAGGTATTAGTAAATTACAGCTTAATGCCCAACGTTTGGATGCAGATCTAGATAACGCGTGGGAGGTGCTCGCTGAGCCCATTCAAACGGTAATGCGTCGTTATGCCATTGAAGAGCCTTACGAAAAGCTAAAAACCCTCACCCGTGGTAAAACCATTAACGCAGCTATTATGGCTGAGTTTATTGATAGCCTAGATTTGCCACAGTCTGTAAAAGACGAGCTTAAAACCTTAACTCCGGCTACCTATATTGGTAACGCTATTGCCCAAGCAGTAGCGATCTAATGACGATGGCACCATTGACCCATTTGGGTGATTTGGCTGTAGCCGAATTTATTGCAGATTACTGGCAGCAAAAGCCAGTGTGTATCCGTAACGGTATTGCCTTTGAAGAGGCGCTCATCGCCATGGACGAGTTAGCAGGGTTAGCTCTAGAGCCAGAGGTAGAGTCGCGTTTAATTGAAAACAAAGGTGACATAAAAGATTGGCAAGTTACCCACGGCCCGTTAAAAGAAGTTGATTTTAATAAAGAACGAGATTTTCCTTGGACCTTGCTGGTGCAGGGTGTCGATTGCTTTGTGCCCCAAGTACATGATTTTTTGGCTAAATTTAGATTTTTACCCAGTTGGCGCTTAGACGACCTAATGATTAGTTATGCCACTAAAGGTGCTGGCGTTGGTGCCCATTACGATCGTTATGATGTATTTTTGATTCAAGGTGAAGGACAGCGCCAATGGCAAATCGGCCAAACCTGCAGCGAAAACTCAGCTTTAATGGCCCACGATCAACTCTGTTTGTTACAAGACTTTGAGTGGCACGAAGAATTCATTCTTAACCCAGGCGATATGTTGTATATCCCGCCTCTTGTGGCCCATCAGGGTGTAGCAGTTTCCGATGCTTGCGTAACCTATTCTGTAGGATTTCGTTCGCCTTCCCATGGCGATGTACTCACCACCTTTGCCGACGAGCGTAGCATCGACATTAGTGCCGACCTGCGTCTAAAAGACCAAGGCTTTACGCCTAACAGTGGCGAAATAAGCGCTGCAGATGTTGAGGGTTTGATGCAGTTAATGCGAGACCAAATTACCCCAGAGAATGTTGCTCAGTGGTTTGGTAAACACAGCACAGAAGCCAAGTACCCCGCTTTAGACATGGCTGAAGACGCTATGGACCTAGCAGAGTTAGAAAGCATCATTAACGATGCATACGGCGTATTGAGGGTGTCAGAAGGGGTGCGCTTGGCTTATACATGGCAAGGTGACGGTGGTTTAACCCTATTTGTACAAGGTGAGGCGTTGCCATGCCCACCCGAGGCAACTGCCTTTGTTGAAGCTATTGCAAACCAGTGGTTGCTAGAAGTGGATGAAATGGCACCTG
>CAJIZL010000028.1 GCA_905182035.1 Oceanospirillaceae bacterium ASP10-02a
GGGTGCTGACCCACGCGGTCACCGGTGCTTTGACTTGATCAAACAAGGTCAAATATACGATCCCAAAGGTAGCTTTATCAAACATTGGGGTGGAGATCAATATGACCCTGCACTTGATTCGGTAGACGCGGCTGACTGGCCGATTAGTCGATGACGAGAGGCCAGCGGATTAGTGTTAAGACATTCGAAAATAGGCAGGTGATGTGGCAGGTCTCTGTATACTTTACTAGCATCCCCGCTTGACCAATTATTTAGACCCTCATTAAACTCAAATGGTGTTACGTTTGGGGTTAATGAGCTATGCAGCCAGCGCGCGGTGATGTCGTGTCAGACACTGATATCAGCAACATCCAGCAATTGCACACCTGAGATTTTCCATCCGCTTGGTGTTTGCGTTACAAAATATCTCAAATAGTGGGCGGTCCCAGCAGCGTCAAAGATTTGAACGTCTTGTGTGCGCCCTTGAGGGGTTTCTTTGTGTTCAAGAAATGTCACACCTGCGGGTCTCCATACCATTGGATAACCGCGCCGGACCATCTCGCCAAAATTCTGTGGACTTCCAAACATAGAGCGTATTGAGGGGCTAGCGTAGGTAAACGCCCGACTCATATCGTCTTCTAGAAACGCTTGGAATTGACCGTTGATCGTGGCCTGTACATCTTCTTTTTCACTAGCGGTAACTGGGAGGCAAAACAAAAGAAGTACAAAAATACTTGCAAGATAGCGCGTGGGATGAACAATATATTTCTTTAAATTCATTTGTTTTATCTCTATATAATTGTAGTAACAGACTCAATTGACTGCTAAATCTATGATATTTGGCAAAATCATTAAGCAGTGTTTCAGGTCTATGCTGACGCCTTTTTTCCTTGCAGAACTTCCTCCCGTCCGTAATCATAATTATAAGTATTCAACTGTCAGGGTGGGTGTAAATGCTGAAAAGTAATGCAAAGATAATGCTGGTTTCGTGTAAAAAATTACCCATTCTGGACCCAATACATAGGTGGCGGGGGCAGAAGTTGTCTAGATTTAACTGCTGTAGCCTCACGCACATTAATGATCAGTAACACCGCTGACGCTGCGACGAATGCTGCCCGTAGTTCTATACTCATGTATGCTCCACTTAGGTTGATGTACTATTGCCATTATGCACCATAGTATAAGCCTACTTAAATTAGCAGATTACACATAGTAAAAACATATTAGATCAAGTTGCGATGGATTTCCAAAATTGCTTTGTATAACAATGCTTGTTAAAGCCTAAGGTGTTGCAAGTCTGCTTGGCGCATTTCATCTACCATCCTAGCCACCTCTGTATAAAACAGGACAATACTAAGAGTGTATAGTCAGCAAATTCTATACCTACAGCCATTAGCTGATAACCTTCTCAAAGCGACTTGCGAGTTTTCGGTTAAGTACGCGTAGGTATATCAAGGACAAGTCAAGCCATGAAAAACACACCTCAATACTCACCACCAGCAGATGCCCAACAACGGTTAGACGTAGCGCCAGTGGTGTGTTATCCCAACGATACCCTGCCTATGTACGATAAGGCTTTTTACACTAACCTACAGCAGGGAATGCAACTTGTAGATAGTGTCATTATTCCAGCCAGAGACGCTCGCAGTTTTGTGGTTCCAAAGGGCCATGTGTTTCGTATCGTGAGTTTAGAAGGCCCCCAAGTAGGTGATTTAAACCTATGGCACAAAGATAACCTTAAAGAACGGTTTTTTAGTGGCAAAACTCGGGCCTTGCACGGCACCCATGTGAGCACTGGCGACAGATTGTGGAGCAATATTCCTTACTTAAGGCCGATGGCAACAGTTGTTGACGACACGTTAGATTGGTACGGTTGGGACCAGTTCGGTGGTAGCGTACATGATGTCATTGGCACCCGGTGTGATCCCTATACTAATGAGGCCCTAGGTCAGGACGAATACCATCAATGTTGCCATTCCAACCTTACGCGAGCCATGTTGGACTATGCCAAACTACCTCTTGATACAACAGAAGCCTTGGTGCATGACGTATTGAACGTGTTTATGTGTACAGGATTTAGCCATGACACCCACCAGTATTTTATGAAAGCTAGCCCTGTAAGGCCTGGGGATCATTTGGCAATGTTTGCAGAAATTGATTTACTTGGTGCGCTCTCAGCGTGCCCAGGTGGTGATTGTAGTAGTGAGCATTCAAGTGATACCTCCAGGTGTTACCCGTTAAAAGTGGAAATATATCAACCAAGGCCAGAGACTTTAGCAGGTTGGTCTAGCCCTAGCATAAACGGCTACAGCCGAAACCATGGAGTAGATCACAACTCATGAAAGCCTTGATGCAGCGAGTCACCCAAGCCAAAGTAGAGGTAGGTGGTCAATGTATAGGCCAAATTGGTTACGGCATCATGCTGTTATTGGGTGTTGATAAGGGTGACGACCAAACTAAAGCAGACCAGTTATTGCATAAAGTGCTGCACTACCGTTTTTTTGCTGATGCAGATGGGAAAATGAACAACAACGTGCAGCAAGTGAATGGCAGTATTCTCATTGTAAGCCAGTTTACGCTGGTGGCAGATACCAAAAAAGGGTTAAGGCCTGGTTTCTCTAGCGCCGCTCCCCCAGCCCTTGGCGAACAAATGTATGATTATTTTGTCGCCCAAGCACGGAAAAAAATCACCGTGGCTACAGGGCAATTTGGCGCTGATATGCAGGTAAGCCTAACCAATGACGGGCCTGTGACCTTTATGTTGGAGGTTTAGAGCGGAGCAGTGACTATGCATGTAACCGTTTTATGTATTGTTAAGTGCCACAGAAAGTATGTTGCACCACTTCTTGTGGCATGGGAGCAAGGGCAAAATTTCTCCTTGTTTGTTGGTAATCACTGGGGGACTGAACAACTTTGAGCAGCGCGTAAAAGGGTTGGTAATCGCCCTTGTCTTCGGCGGCTCTTATTGCCAGCTCAACTTGGTGATTGCGGGCAATAAAGGCTGGATTAGCACGTTTCATTTGTTGATACCGTTGCGTTTGGCCTTGTGGGTCTGTAGCTAAGCGTTGCTGCCATTGTTGCTGCCACACAACGAGCTCGTTGGGGGCAATAAAAGCATCCCCAAGGGGTTGGTGTTTGGCACCTGTTGCTACTTGATCAAGCAAATATCTAAAACACAAAGTGAAATCTAGCTGATGCTCGGCCATGATGGCCAAGAGTTGTTCCGTCAATGCTTGATCGCCACCTTGTGGCTTGCTAATACCAAGCTTGTTACTCATTACTAGTTGATAAGCTGCACCATAATGCTTGACGTAATTGTCCAACGATTGTTGGGCATCCGCCAATGCTTGCTCATCATCTTTGTGCAATAGCGGTAGCAAGGCTTGGGCAAGGCGAGCTAAGTTCCACTGGCCGATACCAGGTTGCTGGTTATAACGGTAGCGGCCTTGTCGATCAATAGAACTAAATACTTTTTCTGGGTCGAACTGATCCATAAAAGCGCAGGGCCCGTAGTCAACCGTGGCACCACAAATAAGCATGTTGTCGGTGTTCATTACGCCGTGAATAAAACCAAAACCTTGCCATTGAGCAATGAGTTTAGCTTGGCGTTCTATGACTGCATTGAGCAATGCTAAGTAAGGCTGTTGGTGCTTAATTAGATGTGAAAAATGGCGTTTAAGGCAATAATCTGCAAGGGTCTTAACGGCTTCTTCATCCCCTTGCATAGCAAAATATTCAAAGGTACCGACACGAATGTGACTTGGAGCGATGCGAGTTAACACGGCTCCAGGTGCCGGACCTTGGCGCATAACACTTTCACCTGTAGCGATCGCTGCAAGACTGCGGGTAGTGGGCACACCTAAACTGGCCATGGCTTCGCTGATGAGGTATTCCCTGATTACGGGCCCTAGAGGTGAGCGACCATCACCACGGCGGGAGTACGGTGTAGGCCCAGATCCTTTGAGCTGTAAGTCAAAACGCTCGCCATTTGGAGCAACTATTTCCCCCAACAAGTGTGCTCTGCCGTCACCTAATTGAGGATTAAACGATCCAAATTGGTGACCTGCATAGGCCTGGGCCATTGGTGCTGAACCCATGGCGGTTTGATTACCTGCCAATACCTGCAAAGCTTCATCGGATGCCAGCCATTGGGGGTCAATGCCTAGTTCTTTGCCAAGGGTTGGGTTATCAATGATAGGCGTTGCGTGAGCTACGGCAACGGGTTGGGTGTAGCTGTAAAAACGTTCTGGCAGGCTGGCAAACGTAGTGTCAAATTCGGGGCTGACGGCTGAAGAGGTGGTGTTCATGATTTATACCTAAAGGTTTTCTAACTTAGCATAGGCTAACACTAGCCATTTACTGCCTTCGTTTTCAAAGTTCACCTGCACTCGTGCTTGTGGGCCAGAACCCTCGGCATTAACTACAACACCCATGCCAAATAAAGGGTGGCGTACGTTCTGCCCTAAGGCAACAACGGGAGTTTCTAAAACTTGGTGGCGGCCCCAACGGTCGTATTGCCTTGTTGGGGTAGGTCTTGCTGTAACGGGGCGGCTGATGCTGGATTTGAGCCGTACCTCGTTCATTAAACCTTCTGGAATTTCACCAATAAAACGAGAAGGGCGGTTAAAGGTGTCTTGGCCGTGTAAGCGGCGACTTTCGGCGTAGGTGATAAACAAGCGCTGCATAGCACGGGTGATTCCCACATAACAAAGACGGCGCTCTTCTTCTAAACGGTCTCCCTCTTCCAGAGACATCTTGTGAGGGAACAAACCTTCTTCTACACCCCCTAAAAACACCATAGGGAACTCAAGGCCCTTGGCAGAGTGCAAAGTCATCAGCTGCACGCTGTCTTCAGATTCATCAGCTTGTTGTTCACCCGCATCAAGTGCGGCTTGGTCAAGCATGGCGGCTAATGGGGTGGTGGCTACTGGGTCTAATTCGGCGTCGGGGTCATCAGACTGTTGTGCGGGGTTCCAAGTGCTGGCAAAACCTTTAGCGGCACTTACTAGTTCCTTAAGGTTATCGATACGTGTTTGAGCCTTTTCACCTTTCTCTTTAAGGTGGTGTTGAATGAGCCCAGATTGCTGGATCACATGGTCCACCATGTCGTGTAATAAGGCTTCACTGGTTTCTTCATCCAGACGGTTGATGAGGTTAACGAAGCTATCAGTAGCGTTATGGGCCCGTGTAGGAAGTACATTGTTGGTGATGATTTGGTTGGTACTATCCCACATGGAGCAGCCTTCAGCGCGCGCGTTCTGGCGGATTTTAGCTACTGTGGCTGCACCCACTCCCCGAGTAGGCACGTTAAATACTCGCTCCATAGCTGCATCATCGTTGCGATTCTTGATGAGGCGCAAATAAGCTAGGGCGTTACGAATTTCTAGGCGATCATAAAAACGCTGGCCACCATAAATGCGATAAGGCATTTGCGCACGAATTAACGCTTCTTCTAACACCCGAGACTGGGCGTTTGAGCGGTATAAAATGGCGCATTCGGCACGTAGTCCACCCTCTTTTTGCCATTGGTCAATTTGATCAACGATAAAGCGTGCTTCGTCCATTTCATTAAATGCTGCATATAAAGCAATCTGTTCGCCGTCACTGCCATCGGTCCACAAGTTCTTGCCAAGGCGGCCGCTATTGTTAGAAATTAAACCATTTGCAGCTTTAAGTATGGTGCCAGTGGAGCGGTAATTTTGTTCTAAGCGCACGGTAATGGCATTGCCAAAATCACGCTCAAAATACTGAATGTTTTCTATTTTCGCACCACGCCATCCGTAGATAGATTGGTCGTCGTCACCTACGGCCATTACTTTAGCGGCAGAGCCAGAAAGTACACGTAACCAAGCATATTGGATGGTGTTGGTGTCTTGAAACTCGTCCACTAACAAGTGTTTAAATCGGCCCTGGTAATGGGCCAATAAAGCGCTATTGTTTAGCCATAGCTCATGACTGCGCAGCAGTAGTTCACCAAAATCGACTAACCCAGCACGCTCGCAAGCTTGGTGGTAGGCGGCGTACACCTTCACTTGAGTGTCGAGTTGAAAGTCGCCATGGGTTTCTATGTGCTGTGGTCGCTTGCCCTCATCTTTACACCCGTTAATGAAATGCTGGAACTGACGCACTGGCCAGCGGCTTTCATCCAACTGCATTTCCTTGCACAAACGTTTAAGGATGCTGAGCTGGTCATCGCTGTCTAGAATTTGAAATTGTTGTTGTAAACCTGCTTCTTGCCAATGTCGGCGCAGTAGTCGATGGGCCAAACCATGGAACGTGCCCACCCATAATTGTTGTGTGTCCAACCCCATCAGGCTTTCAATGCGGGCGCGCATTTCCCGTGCTGCTTTGTTGGTAAACGTCACCGCCATAATGGACCAAGGAGAAATATTTTCCGCTTCGATTAACCATGCAATACGGTGCACCAGTACGCGGGTTTTACCACTGCCGGCGCCAGCTAATATGAGCAAGTTTTCTTCAGGCGCAGCAACGGCCTCGCGTTGTGAGCTGTTGAGTTCATTTAAAAGGCGAGAAACATCCATTATCTTGTCCGTGTGGGCGCTGTGAGTACGCATTTATATATGATCCAAATGAAATTTTTAGATAACAGCTCAACTGATCTGACCACAATACTTTAGTCTAGTTGCTAGCTTTAGACTAAGGGCGTATGTTAATTTCAGTTAAGACATATTTTTGGTTAAATAAGTCATTAAATTATTACCTATTGTAACCACAGATGAGGTAAATATCACCGTTGTGAGTGAGTTACTTTTCTGTTGTCTAGCTTAATAAAAACAACACTGGAGATCATGGAAATGCAAAGACGTGAAATTTTAAAGAAAGGTTTGGTTGGTTTAGGTGGCGCAGCAGCAGCTTCTACCATTGCTGCGCCAGCTATCGCTAAAGAACGAGTAGAAATAGCTATGGTGGCAACTTGGGGTCGAGATTTCCCAGGTTTAGGTACGGGTGCTCAGCGTTTTGCTCAGCGTTTAAATGACATGAGTGACGGTCGTATCCAAGTGACTTACTACGCTGCAAATGAGCGTGTTAAGGCGTTCGACTCATTTGATGAGGTGGCTTCTGGCAACGCTCAGATGTACCACGCTGCTGAATACTATTGGAAAGGCAAGCATCCAGGCTTTGCTTACTTTACCTCAGTTCCTTTTGGCTTAACCTATACCGAGATGAATGCTTGGATTCGCTTTGGTGGTGGTCAAGAACTATGGGACGAGTTGGGTGCAGATTATGGCCTTAAAGGCCTAATGTGTGGCAACACTGGTGTCCAAATGGGTGGCTGGTTCCGTAAGGAAATGAACAGTGTAGACGACTTCAAGGGTTTGAAGATGCGGATGCCAGGTCTTGGTGGCGACGTATTAGCTAAGCTAGGCGGCTCTCCTGTTTCACTACCAGGCGGTCAGATTTATGAAAACCTTATTTCTGGCTCTATTGATGCAACAGAATGGGTTGGACCTTGGAACGACGAAATAATGAAGTTCTACGAAGCAGCTAAGTTCTACTACTACCCAGGCATGCATGAGCCAGGTGCTATGCTGTCTTGTGGCATGAACAAGACCTGGTGGGATGGCTTGAGTAAATCTGATCAAATGATGATTGAAGCGGCCTCCTCTATGGAAAATGACGTGATGATGTCAGAGTACAACGCCAAAAATGGTGCGGCGCTCAAACGTTTAGTGAATGATCAAGGCGTGAAGCTTCGCCAGTTCAATGACGATATTTACGATGGCTTTGCTGAGGCTTCTGAAGAAGTGTTTGCCGAAGTTCAGGAGCATAGTGATTTGGCTAATCGTATTCATCAGAGCTTTGTTACTGCACGAGCTGATATCGGAGCATGGGCAGAGATTTCTGATCAAGCCTATCTAACACAGCGTAACCGTGCGCTAGGTGGTTAGTGGTTGTACCCTAGGTATACCCGTCCATGACGCAGTTATGGACGGGTTTTTCCGTTTTCAGTTCTATTTATCGATACGCTAGTGGTTTTAACCATGCAACACTCGTCTAGCCCTTTGAGCTCATTGAGTTCTTCGAGCGTTTTACTTAAGCAAGATTTACTGCTTCGCAGTCTCGCTTTTACCGTGGTGTATGCCACGGTTATCTTTGTGCTTAATAATTTTTTAAACTTCTGGGCACTTTGGCCAGGAGCATTGAACACCCTAGGGGGTGAATTACCTACTGGCCCTGCTGCAGGTCTTGGATGGCTTCAGGTATTGAGCTATGTGGCGGCGCCTATATTGGCGATGGTGCACGTATTTAGATTACGTACTGAAAGCTATCAAAACCTTTCAATGAGAGTTTCAGATTGGGCGGCCACCAGTATAAAAGCTGCCTTTTGGATGGTGCTATTGGTGGGCATGACGGACATGTTAGTGTCTTTCTTGCGTATTGAGTTGATGCTAGAACCTATACTCGGCAGCGACCTCACCAGTGAATTAGGCAAACCAAAGTTTCGTGGTGCTTATGTGCATTTACCTTTGACGTTATTGGCCTGCTTTATTGCCATACGCAGCAAAGGATTAGGTTTTATATGGCTGCCTTTGTTAGTGGTTGTGGCTGAATTTCTGATTGTAATTACCCGTTTTATATTCTCTTATGAACAAGCCTTTATGGGTGACCTTGTGCGCTTTTGGTACGCCGCACTGTTCTTATTTGCGTCGGCTAATACCTTGCTCGTTGAAGGGCATATTCGGGTCGATGTAGCCTATACTCATTTTAAGGCCCGCACCCAATCTTGGGTCAACATCTTTGGTGTGAGTTTACTTGGGTTACCACTGTGTTTTACCATTCTTACACTAGGAATGTGGGATAGAACTAGCAGTATTAATAGCCCATTACTTAGCGTAGAAGTGTCCCAAAGCGGCTACGGCATGTATGTGAAATACATTATGGTGGGCTTTTTGGCCATATTTGCTTTTTCTATGGTTATTCAATTTTCAAGTTACTTGCTCAAGCACTTTGGTGTGCTACGTGGCGAAACAGCGACAACAACGGCTAAGCCCTAGGACACTCGGTTATGGAACTTTTGTTTTTAGGGATTTTAGTCCTGTTAATGATTACGGCGCTTATTTCTGGTTTTCCTGTGGCATTCTCTTTGCCGGGCTCTTCTATTATTGCCATTGGTCTAGCTGCCTTAGCAGGCTGGATTTTTGCCGATAACCCAAATGCCTACTTCCACGAAGGTGGCCCAGTACAATGGCTTAGTGCAGGTGTGACAAATTTTAGAAGCCTTTATTGGAACGTTGAGCGGGATACTCTGATCGCGATCCCATTATTTATTTTTATGGGCATTATGCTGCAACGGTCTAAAGTTGCAGAAGATTTGTTGGTGACTATGGCCCAGTTGTTTGGGCCAGTACCTGGCGGTTTGGGTATTTCTGTGGTCCTCGTGGGAGCACTTCTGGCCGCCACAACAGGCATTGTCGGCGCAACTGTGATTGCCATGGGCATGATTTCTTTGCCTGCCATGCTGCGTAATAAGTATTCACACTCACTGGCTACGGGCACTATCTGTGCCTCTGGCACCTTAGGTCAGATTATCCCACCGTCAATCGTGCTTATTATTTTAGCTGACCAGCTCAGTAGTGCAGCCGATCAAGCGAGCGCCATGCGCAAGGCTGCATACCGTGAAATTACTGGTGAATTCTCTATGCCCTCAGCGCTGGACATTTCCTCTGCCAGTGCGGGTGATATGTTTATGGGGGCCTTTATCCCCGGCCTTCTATTAGTGGCCTTGTATATATTGTATATCCTCTTCACCGCCATCATTCGTCCTAAAATGGCACCGCCAATAGGATACTCTGGCGCTTATGATCGCCAGTTTCTAGTCAAGGTATTAATGGCATTATTGCCACCTTTGAGTTTGATTTTTGTGGTTCTAGGATCCATCTTAATGGGCGTAGCAACGGTTAATCAGGCTGGAGCCGTCGGAGCGGTGGGGGCTATGTTGATGGCAGGCTATCGTTTACACCATCGTGACGAAAGGCGCTACTGGCCAGCTTTTATAGCTATTTTTTCTGTTATTGCCCTAGGGTTTATCGTTGCCAATTTTGATCTTAATATTAAGAGCATAAATACTGATAAAGATCGCCTAGGTGTGACCCTGGGTTTCGTTGCTTCAGCTACACTGCTTATGGCAATCGCCTGGAGTGGCTGGAGGGTCTTTAAAACAGGCACCACCCTACATGAAGTGATGGGGGAAACGGCTAAAACTACTTCTATGGTATTTATCATTCTTATTGGCGCAGCTATGCTCACCTCGGCATTTCGTGCCTTTGGTGGTGAAGAGCTGGTGAAGGATATGCTCACCAGCCTTCCTGGTGGTTTTTGGATGCAGTTCTTCGTGGTCATGGTGGTGATCTTTATCTTAGGCTTCTTCTTAGACTTTATCGAAATTGCTGTCGTGGTGGTGCCTATTGTGGCGCCCATATTACTGGCAGACCCTAGTGCCAACATTACGGCAGTGTGGTTGGGTGTGATGATTGGCTTGAATATTCAAACCTCGTTCCTTACTCCGCCCTTTGGTTTTGCGCTCTTCTACTTGAGGGGTGTGGCGGACCAACTAGTGAAGACCATTTCCATCTACAAAGGTGTAGTGCCATTTATTGGGCTGCAGCTATTGGCCTTAGTGATTACCGGGTTCTTCCCAAGTTTAGTCAACTACCTGCCTAATCGTACTTACCTCACTTCTGAATCTGCACCACCACCTATGAATCCGCGTATTCAGCCGTGTTTAGAGGAGCAGGTGCTCTCCTTATACGCAAACCAAGAGGTCAGTTTGATAGCCAGTATTGATACCATGGCTGCGGTGGATGCAAGCTATTTGTCTTCTGCTGCAACGAAAATTTTACAAGACAGCCTAGGCAAAGCGCGTCAAACTTTTGTCAAAGTAGAAGGCATCTATCAATCCAAGGCTGAACTAACAGACTTTGAGCAAAGTTATGAGGCCTTGCATTTTCAGGTGCGAGATATTCAGCTTACTGTGCGCCGCAATAAACGTTTGAGTGAAGATGCACGGTTACAGCTGCGTCGCCTCGATGACATTGAACTCAATGCCACTCGTAAGTCTGACTTAGAGCAACGTATAGTTGATCTTCAGCAATTAAATCAGCGTTTAGAGGCTAGTATTCCTGCAACATGGGCAATACAAAGACCTATTTTTGAAAAACTGAATAAGGCAGAGAAGAAGTCACGTAATGACTACCGCCGTAACGTCGATGAAGCCTATGAAGGTATTCAAGAATTACGCTTATGGATAACCCAAGCATCCACATTAGCCCAGACAAAAGCTGATGTGGCTGATCTTGCTTCAAGTATTGATCAATTAGATGCCAATGGAGCCATGGCAGCCATCAAACTGCAAGAAAGAAATATGGGCGAGTTCGCTGGTGTAAGTAGCATTAAGTCTAAACTGTCTAAAGCTCGTCGGGCCTTAAAAGGCAGTAAATATGATCCAGAGAAGGCTAAAGGCTACCATAGCCAAGCCATGGAGATGTTAACGGCAGAAATTCTATGGCGCCAGCGTGCTGTAACGGACATGGCTCCTGCTTTAGTGAGTTATGATATGGCCATTAAAGATAGCATTGGTTTGCGCCTGCAGGAACGTATGAGTGTGGATTTAGCCACCACTGTTTCTGCTTGTATGGCTAGCCATAAGGACGTCTCTCTACAATTTTGAGCATTGGCGGTGGATTGAGCCGAAGTGGATGGGGTAGAATGTTAATAATACCTTATTGCTTCGGCCCATTTCATGCCCACTCCTAACCACGATTTATTCAAAACAATCGCTCAGTCCCACTCGCAGTTGCGCAAATCAGAGCGCAAGGTGGCAGACTATGTGCTGGAACATCGAGCAAAAATTGTGCAAATGCGTATTGTTGATTTAGCCGCGGCGGCTTCGGTAAGTGAGCCCACTGTAGTGCGTTTTTGTCGGGCGCTAGACTTTGATGGATTTCAAGATTTTAAGCTTAATTTAGCCCAGTTTGTGGGCACTAATACGTCGTACCAACAATTTCATTTAGATAGCCGCGACTCAGTGGAGCAATTTAAAGAAAAGATTTTTGATTCCACGATGGGTAATCTAATGCGGGTTAAATCTGATTTAGATGCCGCTAACTTAGAAAAAGCCATTGTGGCCTTAGCCCAGTCTAAGCGCGTTGACTGTTATGGTTTTGGGGCTTCTGCACCCATCTGTAGCGATGCACAACATAAGTTTTTCCGCCTCAATATATCGGCTGCAGCCTATTCAGACCCGCACCTACAAACCATGGCTGCGGTTACCTTACAGCCTGGAGATGTGGTGATCGCGATCTCTCAAACGGGCCGCACTAAAGATCTGCTTCACTCTACACAACTTGCTATGGATGCAGGTGCAACAGTCATTGCCTTGTGTCCAAGTGATACGCCCTTAGCTCAACAAGTACAGATTCCTTTGTATATTGACTTGGATGAAGACAAAGAGCTAAACACGCTAATGTCTTCTCGTATCACCCAAATGGTGGTGATAGATGTGCTGGCCGTGGGAGTCACTATGAAGTTAGGTGAAGAAACCATGACCCACTTAAAAACGATTAAGCGTTCTCTTAAGAGTTTGCGCATACCTGTTAAGCGCACTAAATAGTAAATTCACCCCCAGCCAACTCAATCTAGCAAACTATCCTATTACAGAAAACAGACTATCTAGGCCTATTTAAAGGATAGATATTCAATGCATAAACAAAGTACAGTTTATTATCGGCGTCACTAACCAGAATTAGGCCAGTAACACCTGAGTTTTAGATTTCTATTTCCATTCATCTAACCTTGTTTCTGCATTATTTATTTGAAAGTGGGGGCCTAAGGATGACATATGCCCGTTTTATTGTTCGTCCTAAAATAGTCAAATAAAGCTGGCCGTCTTAGGGCCGAGCTATCCGTTTAATCAGGAGAGTAGCAATGAGTTTGTCTTTAATAATACGAATCAGTGCGGGTTATATTGGCCTTTGGGTATTAATGATGGTGTTAACCCCAGCAATGGTAGCTAGTGATCTATTTGGTGTTGAACTAACTGAGACACTCAAAGAGCAAATGCAGTTTACGGCCATAGCTGCTGTTGGTGTAGGTAGTATGCAGTGGATGGTGACCTCATGGGCGCCAGAGTATATGGCTAAGTTTGGTCGCCTAACTGCTGCTTTTTGGGCTGCTTTTGCAATTCTGAATGTATCTCTAATATCCTCTGGCACTATAATAGCCAGTGGGCAAAACTATAGTACATCACTTATTATGGTGGCTTTAGCTGCGTTGTTATGGATAAAGTCTAAAGTCTAAGCGTATAAGTCAAAGTGGTTGGCTGGTGAGGCCTTCTACCTTGGGCAGTCACCACATGGGTTGTAAAAATATGAGGAATTGGTGGCCACAGATTTTAAAACTGTTAAGACGTTATGCCTTTAACTAGTCCAGCAACGTGACTAGTTATGTTGCACTTAGTCTGGTTAACTTAAGTCATCTGAAACTGCTCTGATTATCTGCGTGGCTGATAAAGGATAATACATATGAAATTTGAAGGTAATGCGAGTTTACTGCAGCAAAAAATGGCTGGCAGTAGTGCCGGCGTGGCGCGGCGTCTTGCCGTGATGAATGCCCTTAGCCTGCAAACTGGTGACACCGTGTTAGATGTTGGTTGTGGAGCTGGTCATTTAGTTGAGGATATTGGCCTTGCTGTGGGCTCTGGTGGAAAAGCCTTTGGACTTGATCCAAGCGAAACCCAGTTAGAGTCGGCAAGGGTCCGTTGTGATTTATTGAGCAATGCCACATTCTTATGTGGCATGGCCGATAAGGTTGATTTGCCCAGTGTGTCTTGTGATGCCATTGCCTCAATCCAGACCCTGGACTATATCGAAGATGTCGGTGCTACATTAGCCGAAGTGGCGCGACTATTAAAGCCTAAAGCTCATTTTGTTAATGTTTCTGTACTGTGGGATAACTTCAAATTTCATGGGGCTGATGAGAAGCTTAACGACTTAATCCATGAAACTTTTAAGGCGCATTGTTACCATCAAATGCTGCCAATGGAGCTGTCGGGCAGGATGGCTAAACATGGCATTGGCAACATCCGTACGGAATCATTGGCTTTTGTTATGACACAACGTCATGAAAATTCACCAGCAACCTACGCAGAAATGGTACTCGCTAATTTTGCTATTAGTCAGGGTGTAGAAGAGGAAAAGGTACAGCAATGGCGGTCTCAGTTAGAGCAAGCAGAAGCTGAAGGTAGGTTTGGCTTCACCAGCTTCCCTGTGCTTACTGTGGGTACTAAGCTCTAGAGCACTGGTTGGAATCCATTAAATTGACTTGTGCATGATTGATGCGACTGCTGCGATTGTAAAAATAAGTAAACCATTAGCGCTTTAAGTGTCATTACTATCACTTGAGCGTAGTGTTAAGTTACAGCAAATTTAACTCTTAAACATAATGAAGAAAATACTTTCTGCAGCGTTTCTCCTAGCATTTTTAACACAGGCTTATGCTCACAAGCCTGTGTTAAATGAAAGCTCAACATACCCTGCTGATGCACCGTACGAAATAGAAGAGCCAGAAATATCAAAAGCCATCTACTCAACCCTTACCGGTGATCCACACTACTATCGAATACAATCTGCAATAGACTTTGATTTTTATGCTGGCATTTTGGCTGCTAAGATTGGCGAATGTGCCCTTGAAAGTAAGTTTTCATTTGAAGTTCTAGATTCTGAATTTGATAAAATCCATCTTGCTGATGGTGAAAACTTTGACTGGGTACCTTGGTATGAAGAGTATGGTAAGCAGTGGTACTGGAATGGACCAGAAGTTGGTGAAAAATTTTTATCCAATGAGGTTTTTAAAGCAGGAACCTATTACATTAAAGTATTTAATAAAACAAATACTGGGCAATATGTTATTGCCGTCGGTGACATTGAACAATTCTCGTTTACTGATATTGTTGGTTTAATTTTCTCGATGGGCAAGATAGAGGATGAGTTTTGGGACCCTGATAAATGTAGTAATGGTTAGGCCTTTTTATTGGTCAAGATAACAAGTCAGTTTCAGGAGCAGTTGTTATGGTTAAATATTTTGTATACAGCCTAGCAGTAATTCTAATCTCAACATCAACAGTATTTGCCGCAGGACATTCAAGCGACTTAAAGTATTCGGTTGGTGAAAAAGATTTCAAAGGATATATTTCTAGGCCTGTAGGAAAGTCTTTGGGTAAAGTCTTTATTATTCATGATTGGAATGGGTTAAACGAATACGAGATCAAGCGAGCCGACATGCTGGCAGAATTGGGTTATGAAGCAGTAGCTCTTGATATGTTTGGCGTAGGTGCGAAGCTGGAGGGTTTCGAGGATTATATGCGAGAGAGTGGTGCTCTTTACAAGGACCGAAATGAATTTCAGTCAAGAATTTTAGAAGCGGTAAAAGCTGCGTCTACAAGTTCAGATACTGATGTAGCAGAGTTTCTTATAGGGTATTGTTTTGGTGGAGCCGCAGTTTTGGAAGGCGCCCGTTTGGGCTTAGATTTAGATGGATTTGTTAGCTTTCATGGCGGTTTAGATACACCAGAGGGTCAAGATTACAGTAAAACGACAGCACCCGTTTTGTTACTTCATGGTTCAGCCGACCCAGTTTCTGGAATGGATGCTTTAGCTTCAATTCTTGATCAAATGCAAAAGGCCGAAATATCACACTCCGCAGAGGTTTATGGTGGGGCGCGCCATTCATTCACTATAGAGGGATCAAGAGATTATAATGCGGATGCTGATGAAAAATCTTGGAAAGCTCTTTTAAGGTTTCTTGAAGGAAATTCTTAGAGTTTAGTAAATAAATCTTACGCAATGATTTGAAGTGATCCTATTTTTAGGACCGTTTTGCGGCTTTGCTAGGATGCATCTGGCCTCTATCCGCGCTGCTTCTAGTATAGTTAACTACTCTTATTCCATCTTCGAAGCACCTGTTTCCATACGCACAATTTTACCATTTTCAATCATTTGTACTATGATAATCGACTCACGGGTGCCGTCAGGAAATCGCATTATTGAATGCTCTACTAGAATATCGTCGTTTTCGTAGATACACCGATCCATCAAGCGATCAAATTTACCGCTTTCCATCATAGCTCTAAAATCGTGTTTAAAATCTGACCATAATATTGATGTGCCCGTTTGATGACGGACAAACACACAATCGTCATGAAAAAATTCAGACAATGTGTCAAAATTTCTTGTGTCTCGGGCTTTCTTCATTTCTCGATATATTTTCATGTTAACTCTCTCAATTATTAGGTCGATGACTTTGCTGCACAGCAATAGTTTATTAATTATGAGTTTTTATAGCTAGTACAAAATCAGGAGTGACTTAGTTGAAATAAATATGTTTAACTAGGATCGATACAAATTAGACTGATTAATTTTCATAGGAGCAATATCTTATGCACAAAGTAGCGATTGTCACTGGCGCGTCAAGGGGGTTAGGGCGAGGTATTGCCCTTACGTTGGCAAAAGAAGAAGGTTATATAGTTTACGCCACAGCGCGCAATAAAAAGGCGCTTGAAAGTTTAGCTGCAGAAGTGGCAGCTTCTAATTCTAGTGGTGGTGTTATTCATGCCTGTCCATTAGATCAAAAGGATGATTCTGCAGTGCAGGCCTTTGTTGCACGGGTGGCCGCTGAACAAAAGAGCATTAAGCTTTTAGTCAACAGTGCCTATAGTGGCTTAATCGCTATTGCCCCGCACTTTGGCAAATCGTTTTGGGAGCGCCCGTTGTCTGTCTATGATGAGGCCTTTGATGTTGGTGTGCGCAGCAGCTACGTAATGAGTAAATTTGTAGCCCCGCTCATGATTGAGCAACAACAGGGGCTGATCATTCAAACCTCCAGCACTGGTGCATTCCACTATGCTTTTGATGTTGCTTACGGTGCAGCCCACTCAGCGATGGACCGCCTAACTGCGGATATGGCTCTGGAATTGAAGGATCATAAGGTTAACGCAATCACCCTCCATCCAGTGGGTGGATGCCAGACAGAAGTCGTATCATTCCCGGGTGGAGAAAGTGCGGTTTATGTGGGTAGGGCGGTGGCCGCATTGGTAGAAAAAGCCACTGAAGCAGAGTTAAAGCAAATGAGTGGTCAAGTGGTTATTACTGGAGAATTATCTGAAAGATATAATTTTTCAGATGATAACGACCCTCAAGGAGAGGCTAAGAAAGCAAAAATTGAAGGGGCTAAGGGCCAGCGCTCAATGATGGAGCAGATCCAGTTCCAAAACCAACAGCAGCGAACTCTTGACGTCTATGACACTGATAATGGCTTACCATTTAAGTTCACTGACCTCAACAGTGCTATGTTTGGAGAAATGTTTTCTGGCGCTAAAGACTTCAGTTAGATGAGTTAGTAGGAGCTATGTGGGGGCTAATATAAGAAATTATATAGAGCCTGTGATATGCACTTGCTAAGATTAATGAAAATCCCGAGAGCTGACTTTTAGTTGTTCTAGTAAGTGACTGCAATCGATGAGTTTACCTGCAATTATGTGGGTTACTTGGCTGTCTGGATCGCGCTCTAAAATGCCTTTTACTTTCAATATTTTGGCATTCAAATAAGCCTGTCTTTGGGCGCGTGCGGTGCCTTGCCAGACCACTAGATTGGTATTGCCAGTTTCATCCTCTAGGGTAATAAAAGTCACACCAGAGGCTGTGCCGGGTCTTTGTCGGCCAGTAACTAATCCCGCTGCAGTGACGAGGCTTTGGTGAGGTTTATCGGTCATCTGGCTGGTGCTTAGGCAACCCTGTAGCAGACCTGCATGGCGTAATAAGGCAATGGGATGTTGTTCTAAACTTAGGTGTAGGCTGGCATAGTCTTCTGTTAATGCATCTAAGGCGGCAGGTCCAGGTAATTGATCTGGGTTGGTTTCTCGAACCTCCCGTAGTAATGGTAGATCTTGATGATTATCGAGCAATTGCCAGCGGGCTTGGTAACGGTGGCCACTAAAACAGGTGAGCGCATTAGCACTGGCGAGGGACTCCAGTTGGCCTTTAGCAAGGTGTAATGACTGCACTTGGGGAAGGTCTTTAAATCCTTGTTTGGGCCTGTGTTTTAATAACCGTTGTATATGATCTTGGCGCACCCCCTTCACTTGTCTTAAGCCTAAACGTAATGCTAATTCTGCAGTCTCAGTGGCTTCTAAGCTGTGGTCCCAAACACTGTGATTAATACACACGGGCAACACCTCTACACCGTGGCGGCGGGCGTCTTGCACTAACTGAGATGCACTATAAAAACCCATGGGCTGGCTGTTGAGAATGGCGCAATAAAAGGCTGCAGGATAGTGGTATTTAAGCCAAGCTGAGGCGTAAGTCAAAACGGCAAAACTGGCAGAATGTGATTCGGGGAAACCATATTCACCAAAACCTAATATTTGTCGGTACAAACGCTCTGCAAACTCTGCCTCATAACCCCTTGCCAACATACCGTCTACCAGCTTATGGTGAAATTTATCCATTTCGCCATGACGCTTCCAGTTGGCCATAGCGCGGCGCAAACTATCGGCTTCTCCACCACTAAAACCAGCTGCCACCATGGCCAGCTTAATGACTTGTTCTTGAAAAATAGGCACACCCAAGGTGCGTTCTAACACCTCTTGCACTTCCTTTGATGGATAATCCACGGTTTCTTTACCGGCTCGGCGGCGCAAAAATGGATGCACCATGTCCCCTTGAATCGGTCCTGGGCGAACAATGGCAATTTGAATTACAAGATCATAAAAACAAGCTGGTTGTAGGCGTGGCAACATGCTCATTTGGGCACGGGATTCTACTTGAAATACCCCTACACTATCGCCCTGTTGGAGCATGGCATACACCTTGGCATCATCATCCATGCGGGTGATATCGGCCAAGCTAAGTTTACGTCCGTGGTGGTGTTGCACCATGTGTAATGCACGCCGTATAGCGCTGAGCATGCCTAAGGCCAAAACGTCTACCTTGAGTAAAGCGAGGCTTTCTAAATCGTTCTTGTCCCACTGAATCACTGTGCGATCAACCATGGCAGCATTCTCTATAGGCACCAGTTCACTTAAGGGCCCTGCACTAATGATAAAACCCCCAACATGTTGTGATAGATGGCGGGGGAACCCTTGCAGGGTTTGCACCAGCTGTAAGAAGCATTGGCCCACATGGCTTTGGCTGTCTAAACCTAGGCTTTGTAATTGCTTATCCCACCCTGTGCTGCGATCTCGGTGGTCTACATTCTTGATAAACAGTTCAAGTTGGGGCAGGTTAATACCCAGGGCTTTGCCTACCTCACGTACAGCGCTTTTAAAACGATAGGTAATTACAGTGGCGGCTAAAGCTGCACGGTGGCGGCCATATTTTTGATAGATATACTGAATGATCTCTTCACGCCTTTGATGCTCAAAATCCACATCAATGTCTGGCGGCTCGGCCCGTTCTTTAGAAATAAAACGCTCGAATAGCACCTGTATTTGGCGAGGGTCTACAGCAGTGATTTCTAAGCAATAACACACTACAGAATTGGCGGAAGAGCCACGGCCTTGATATAAGATTTGCTGGCTTTTAGCGAATTGAACTAGGTCGTACACCGTTAAAAAGAAGTGTGCATAACCTTCTGAGGCAATAAGGCTAAGCTCTTTATCTATGATCAGGGCAATGTCATGGGGTACCCCAGCGGGAAAACGGATGCCTTTACCTTGCTCTACAAGATGGTGCAAATAGCTGTTGGCATCATAACCACTAGGTACCAGCTCGGCAGGGTATTCATAACTGAGTTCTGATAAACAAAAATTACATTGTTGGGCAATGGTTACACTGGCTTGTATCCATTGGAGCGGATACAGTTTGGTAATTTTATTTAACGGCCGCAGGCTATGTTCGCGGTTGGCTTGTAAGGCATAGCCACAGGCATGTACAGGCATACCAACACGAATGGCGGTGAGTGTGTCGTGTAACATTTGTCGATCGGGGCTGTGCATAACTACTTGACCAAGGGCGACTATGGGCAAATCGTAAGCCTTAGCTATGGTTTGACAATGGGCGTGTAGGCTCTGATCTAAGGCGCTTAAACGTCGGTGGCAGCCTATCCATAGGCGTTCTTTATGTTGGCTACTTAATTTTTCTCCTAACTCATTAGTACTGTTGAGGTGGGGGTTCCAGATAAGTAAGCACTCACTTAAGTTATTGAAGTCATCTCCATAAACTTGGTATTTACCTTTTTCACAACGCCGCCTTGCAAGGCTAATGAGCTGGCATAACTGAGCATACCCTTGGCGATTTTTTGCCAACACTACTAAGCTTTCTTGGGCCTCAGATTGATGGGGTTTAAGTAAAAACTCACTACCAATAATGAGTTTAATATTTAAATCATTATCCTTTTTATGCTGATAAGCTCGCACTACTCCTGCTACTGAACATTCGTCCGTGAGGGCAAGGGCTTTATAGCCTAAAGCATCTGCTTGTTGGAGTAATTCTTGTGGGTGGGAAGCAGCCCGTAAAAAGCTAAAATTACTTAAACAATGTAGCTCAGCATAATCGATGACAGGCTCGGTACTCATGAGAAATACCCATGTAAAAACCACTCTTCCCTAGGCGTGCGAAATAACCAGCACACCTGTCCTATGGGGTTGCGAGCAATAAAGTAGTCACGGCAAATACTCACGTTATCCCACCAACCACTTTGAATGCGTTCAGGGCCAGACAAGATACACCAACGGTGATCAGGCTTATGGTTTAAGGCTTGGGGTAGGGTGAATAATAAACTTGGGCGTAGGGCTCTTGTGGCTTGCTGTGATTGGTAATGACTTTGGGGCAGCCCTTGGTAGAAACTTCGTTCGGGGCGATGATCATCCTGCAAATACACTTGTTGTACGGCATGGTCTCCAAGCTTACTTTGTAAGCGACTAATGAGTTGTCCTGCAGTGAGTTTTCCTCCTGGGGGCTCAAATAACTGTGCTGACAAGGGTGCCCATGGCATTTGCCCTTTGGTTTTAAGGCTAACGGCAATAATGGGTGCCTGTAGTTTTAACTGCTCCAGCCTCAGCATGGATAAAGCTAACCAAGATTCTGCACGGTACTCGCCATCGCTACAGCCTATGTGTAATCGTTCAGAGGCATGTTCTTGGTACTCTAGGCCCAAACTAAGTCCTGCAGCCCGTAGTTGTCGGGGAGCCAAAAATGCCTCTAGGTCACTTAACAAACGTTTTAATGGAAAACGTAACGCTGTACTGTGTTCAATTTCATAAAGTAATTCTAAACGTTGACGAAAGCGTTCAGGGGGCTGGTATGCAGGCCAGCTAGGTGCGCTGCTGGTCTCTAGTTGTTGTAAAAAAGTGACTAGGGTTTGGCCTAACCGTTGGCCTAGTGCTGATCGAGGTAATGCTTGAGCTTGACCCAGGGTATTAAGACCAAGACGCTCTAATTGTAGGGATAGTTTATGGTCTAGACCTGCGCGATGGATGGGTAATTGGCTGAGCAATCTTGTGGCTTCGTCTTGGTTTGTTAATAAACGATCGTTGCCTGCGCGGGCCAGCACCTGCGCAGCTAAGGGGCTGTGAGCGCTGGCGTAATGATAATGTAAGCCGCGCTCCATAAGAGGTTGCTGCAGCTGTTGCCAGTAAGGGGCAAGGCCCTTATATAACCTTAGCATATCGCTGGTTTGTAACAACAAACCTTGGGGTGGATCAAGGTATAAGGTGGCGCTGGTTTGATACAAGCGCTGGGCAAGTTGAGCTAGAAGTCGCTGCTCTTGTTTGGGTTCGTAGGCAATGACTTTAAGTTGAGCGCATAAAAGTGCAGCTTGGGCTAACCCTGTGCCTATTTTTATGCCTAGTTGGCGTGCTTCTGGGTTGGTTTGCACTACCTCGTTTTTATGAACTAAAACGCAGGCTTGGTTATAAGCTTGTTGATGTAAAAGGCTATCTAGTTGAAGGCTAGGAAAGTATAAGTAAAGCCACTGCATACATCACCGCAGTTTAGATGGCAGTGCCACAATGTTGTTCATCAGTACAGGGACATGATGAGGGGATGAATGGCCAGGTGTTGCTAAAGATGGCCAAAGCTCATGCATATCTACTTGGCATGGGTGTTGTGGCCACAGGCCTTGGTATTTATAGATTTGTAGGCGCAACCCTGTGGCTACAGGGGCGAGTGATAAACGTGCACTAACCGGTAAAGCGCTGGTGCTAGGTTCGGCCTGAGAGTGTAACCAAAACATGAGGGCTTGGTTGTCTTTGGCAGACACTTGTAAACGTTTAGCTTGGGGAGCCGTTAACCTAAGTGCCCACAAAATAAGGTGGCTACAACAACCACTATTAAGGCTCTGTTCGGCACTCCAAAGGGCTTGTTGGGGATTTTGGCAGCGTATTAATAAAGTTTGGCTTAGATCAATACCATGTTGTGCTAAAGCTTGGCCATTTAACTCTGCCGGTGGATTGATCCACACTTGTAAGCGTGATTGAGCTTGGGCCAATAAAGGTAACAGCAAACGTAATTCACCAATACCTGCAGGGCCACAGGCTAATTCCACTAACCCACTGTGGGGCCAGCCTCCTTGTAGATGTGCATCTAAGGTAGGGTAAAAGCTGCTTTGACGGCGATGATCTGGCCCTGCCACTTGCCGAGCTCGCCAGACCAAGCGCTCTTTTTCGAGTTGTAAGAGAACCATGGTAAAATCACAAATACTGTATATATATACAGTATTCTGACACGTTTTTGGCTCAGGTCAAGGGAAAAGCTGCTTTAGTCTCCTCAAAACATTAGCTCGAACTCTCGTGCAGCTCAAATAGGGACTTCAAAATCTTAAAGGCCTTGGTGGAGCCATTAACGAAGGTCAGATTGATTTTTTTACACCCATAAGTAAGCCCGCCCTAGCCCAAAATCTGTACTAGCAAAAAACAACAAGACAATAGATTGTTCGGTATTAAATAATAATTGCTCCTAAAATATCAATTAAATCTGTATGGGCAATGCCATCATTGCGCCATGCAATTGATGTTAATTAATTAGAGGAGCTTAACCGTGCCATTACAAGCTAGTCAAAATGTTTTTATTACCTGTGCAGTAACAGGGAGTGGCGGTTCCCAAGACCGCTCTCACCATGTGCCCCGCAGCCCAGAGCAAATCGCCAATAGTGCCATTGATGCAGCTAAGGCCGGTGCTGCAGTGGTACATTGCCATGTACGTGATCCCGAAACAGGTGCGCCAAGCCGCCGCTTGGATTTGTACAAAGAGCTGACTGAACGCATTCGCGCCTCGGAAGTGGACGTAGTGCTTAACCTCACCGCGGGTATGGGTGGGGACATGGTGTTTGGTGATGCTGAGAACCCATTGCCTTTGCAAGAAGCCAGTACAGATATGGCAGGGGCCAGTGAGCGTGTAGAACATGTACGCCAGTGTCAACCAGAAATATGCACCTTAGACTGCGGCACCATGAACTTTGCTGAAGCCGATTACGTCATGACTAACACCCCTGGCATGTTGCGGGCTATGGCAGAAAAGATGACAGCGATGGGTGCACGTATTGAAATTGAAGCTTTTGATACGGGCCACTTATGGTTGGCTAAAAAACTGGTTGAGGAAGGTTTAATGGCTGAGCCAGTCATGGTGCAACTGTGCATGGGTGTTCCTTGGGGTGCGCCAGACGATCTCAATACCTTCATGGCCATGGTTAATAACGTCCCTAAAGAATGGATTATGTCGGCCTTTTCTATTGGTCGTAATCAGATGAATTACGTGGCAGCTGCGGTGTTGGCTGGGGGTAATATTCGTGTTGGTTTAGAAGATAATATTTGGTTAGAAAAAGGTGTGTTGGCGACTAACGCGCAGTTAGTTGAACGGGCAGTAACCATTGCCACTAATATGGGTTCTAAATTGATGACTCCAGCCCAGGTGCGTGAGTTGATCAAAGTAGAAAAACGGGCTCCTTTAGCATGATCGATATGGTACATAAGGACTATAAAACAGCTGCTTGTATAGGTGGTGGTGTCATAGGTGGTGGCTGGGTAGCAAGGTTTTTGTTACACGGTTGGGACGTCAATGTTTATGATCCTGCAGCCGATGCCCAACGTAAATTGGATGCCGTGCTAGACAATGCCCGTGCTGCTTTGCCTCAGTTAGCCGACGTAGCGATGCCCCGGGAAGGTAAACTTACCTTTTGTGGCAGTTTGGAAGAAGCTGTGGCTAATGCCGATTGGATTCAAGAGAGCGTGCCAGAACGTTTAGAGATCAAACATGCGGTGTTTGCTCAAGTGCAGGCTATCTGCACTGAATCGGCTATTATCGGCTCATCTACTTCAGGCTTTAAGCCTTCGCAATTACAAGAGAATGCCCTAAGGCCACAACAAATCATGGTGGCCCACCCGTTTAATCCGGTGTACTTGTTACCTTTAGTAGAACTGGTGCCTAGCCCAGCTAATGGTGCAGACATTATTGAGCAGGCTAAAGCGCTGTTAACCAGCGTAGGCATGAAGCCGTTGCATGTACGTAAAGAAATTGACGCCCATATTGCCGATCGCTTTTTAGAGGCTGTATGGCGCGAAGGGTTGTGGATGATCAAAGATGGCATTGCCACTACCACAGAAATAGACGATGCCATCCGTTATGGCTTTGGGTTGCGTTGGGCGCAAATGGGTTTGTTTGAAACTTATCGTATTGCTGGTGGTGAAGCAGGCATGGCACATTTTATTGCTCAATTTGGACCTTGTTTAGATTGGCCGTGGACTAAACTTATGGATGTGCCGGAGCTTACAGACGAACTCATTGCTACCATTGCAGAGCAGTCAGATGCGCAATCTGGGCATCATTCTATTCGCGAGCTAGAGCGTATTCGTGATAAAAATCTCATTGGTATTATGCGTGTGCAAAAAGACAATAACTGGGGAGTAGGTGAGTTATTGAACCAACATGATGAACGTCTAAAACAGTTAGGTTAATCAATTTTGTTTAACCATGTCGAGTGTAGATATTGGTAACTACTTAGGTTTAGTTGTAAAAACTGTAAGCTGTACCTTAATGCGGCAAAAACTGTTAGTTAGTCATGTGCTTGCTGGTATGATGGGGTTATACACTCGCTGTACTGGCTTATTTAATGAACACGATTCTTCCTATTATCAGTTCCATTCTGCTGGTGATGTTATTAGGCTATGGCCTCTCTAAAAAGCTCCTTACAGAAGCCAGTTTTTGGCAAGGTATTTCAAAGCTATCTTACTGGGTGTTATTCCCAGTATTGATTGTACACACCTTAGCTAACGCCACTATTGATGCAGCATTGCTCTTGCCCTTGTGCACCATATTTATTGGGGCGCTCATATTAATTTTGATTTATTGTGTGGTGGTGGCTCGATTGCTCGGTCAAGATGGGCCATCCACCTCATCTATTGTTCAAGGTGGTGTGCGTCACAATGGGTTTATTGGTCTTGCAGTGTTGTTTGATATGTTTGGCCTGCCTGGTCAAGAGTTGGGCGCCTTAATGATTGCGGTGCTGGTGCCTCCCACTAATGTTTTGTCGGTACTTTCTGTCAGTTTGTTAGTGAGTAAAAAACAACACCAATCGTTGACTGCTTTAATTCTCAAAGAGCTGTTGCGTAATCCAATGCTCATTTCAGTTGCTATTGGTCTTTTACTTAATATTTTAGCCATTTCTATACCTGCTATATTAGATCAGTCCATGGCCCTTATGAGCCGTGCCGCCCTACCATTGTTGCTGCTTAGTATTGGTGCTAGTCTAAAGATTCGTGCCTTAAAGGGTAATTGGCTGCCTTTGATTGCTTCCCTTAGCACGAAACTCTTGGTGTTTCCGGCGCTCTTATTAGGTGGTGCATTGTGGTTTAATCTCGCCCCTTTAGTGACCGTAGGCCTGGTGATTTTTGGTGCTTTGCCAACGGCAGTGTCGGCTTACCCCTTTATCCAGCAGATGGGCGGCAACGCAAAACTCATGGCAGACATTATTACCTTGCAAACCTTAGCTAGCTTGGTAGGGTTAACCTTTTGGACCAGCTTGGCGATACACATCACAGGTTTAACACTATGACTTTTTCTGTGTCTTATGACTTTATTAAAGGAGACTCTCCATTATTGGTTAGCATGCCCCACTCTGGATTGCTGCTCACGTCTGAAGTGGCCGACACCTTAATGCCAGAAGCCTTGGCCTTACCCGATACCGATTGGCACATTCCACAACTGTATGATTTTTTAGAGGCCATGGGGGTGAGTGTGGTTAAGGCCAATTATTCTCGTTATGTCATTGACCTCAATCGACCAGAAGATAATAAACCACTCTATGCGGGCAAAACGACTGGCTTATTCCCTCACATTTTGTTCAACGAAAAGTCTATGTTCAAACCAGGAACAGTGGCAGATAAAATGCATCAACAAGCCTGTATAGAACACATCTGGAGGCCGTATCATCAACAGCTGGCTGCAGAATTAGTGCGGATTAAACAAAAGTTTGGTTACGCCATTCTATTCGATGCGCATTCAATTCCAGCACAAGTGCCTATGTTTTTTGAAGGCACCTTACCGGATTTTAATATGGGCACCAATGGCGGTGCAGCGTGTTCTCCAAAGCTATTACAAGCGGCGGAGCAATCTATGTCTGAAACCTCCTACACCCAGGTGAGTAATGGACGTTTTAAGGGTGGTTATATCACCCGCCGCCATGGTCAGCCCAGTGATCATGTACATGCCTTTCAGTTGGAATTGTCACAAGCTACTTATATGCAAGATACCGTTGGTTATGAAGTAGATAACAACAAATGTAAGCAACTTCAACCCCAACTCAAGGCGTTAATTGAAGCTCTTGTAAGCTGCGATCTAACTAACTAATAAGAGATTTTTTAATGTATTTGAGTGAATCACAAATCAACGATTACGAGCGTAACGGCGCTATTGTTATTAAAGGTGTGTTTAAGGATTGGATTGATTGCCTAAGAACAGGTTTTGATAAAGTGTTGGCTGAACCAAGTGAGCACGGGCGCGAAAATGTTGCTAAGGGCGATGCAGGGCGTTTTTTTGAAGATTACTGTAATTGGCAGCGTATTGAAGAGTTTAAGCGTTGGATTGTTGACTCCCCCGCAGCAGAAATAGCGGCTGAAGCCACCCGATCAAAGCGGATTCAAGTGTTCCATGAGCATATTTTAATCAAGGAGCCTGGCACCGCAAAAGCCACACCTTGGCATCAAGACATGCCGTATTATTGTGTTTCGGGTGAACAAACGGCTAGTTACTGGGTTCCTCTTGATCCGGTGACTAAAACCAACACACTGCAGGTGGTATTGGGCTCTCACCTTTGGCCAAAACTAGTGCGTCCTACGCGTTGGTCTACCAATGAGCCTTGGTACAACAGCGATGTGGATTACATGGATATGCCAGTGATTGATGCAAGACAAAATATTATGGTACCAGAGTTAGAGTTAGGAGATTGTGTGTTGTTTAACTTTAAAACGGTACACGGGGCACCGGGCAACTCATTAACTAGTCGCCGGCGTGCTTTTTCCACCCGCTTTATGGGTGATGATGTGCGTTACATAAATCGAGGTGGCCCAACTTCGCCACCGTTCGACGGACTAGTACAAAGTGACGGTGACAAAATGCCGCTAAATTGGTTTCCAGAGGTGTATAACAATGATAAATAATTCCACAGGAAGCTGCCCATGTGGCGCAGTTAAATATCAAGTACTGGGCCCCTTACGCCCCGTGGTAGCTTGCCACTGTGGACAATGCCGAAAGTCTAGTGGTCACCATGTGGCGGCAACATCTGCTAAGCGCGAAGACTTTGCATTGCTAGAAGAACACGGGCTCAAGTGGTTTTCTTCGTCGGCTGGAATTCGACGTGGATTCTGCCAGGAATGTGGCGGCAATCTATTTTGGGACAAGGCTGAATTACCTAGCATTTCGATCTTTGCCGGTACCTTGGATCAACCGAGTGGATTGCAATTGGTGGAACATATTTATGTCGATGCAAAGGCTGATTATTATGAAATAACTGATGGTTTGCCGCAACGGCAAGGCTTTAGTATTACTGCGAGGGCAGATAATGGCCAATAAATGCCCACATTGTGATTTTAAAATCACTTCACGTAATCAGCTGTGTGAGGATTATAAGGACCCTGAGAGAGCTTATGGTTGCCCTGCTTGTGGCACTTTTTATATTTTGCCAAGAAGTGCTGCACCCACATGGAAACAGTGGATATTGTATTTAACTTTAGGTTTTTCTGGGGGCTTAATCTCTAGCTTAGTGCAGCTGAATGGACACAGTCGGTGGTGGTTTTGGAGCTATGTATTGTTTGTTGGAATAGGTCTTGGCCTACACTACATCAGGTCAAAAGCGGTCACCTTAGAAGCTTCTGGGCATAGAGTCACACCCAATAATGACTGATTTCATTGTGCCCTTTTGTGAACAAAAGGTCACTATCCTTTATGCAGACGACGATATTGTAGTGGCTGATAAACCCAGCGGCCTATTGTCTGTACCGGGTAAAAATCCACTTAATAAAGACTGCTTAATTACTCGGATGCAGCAACAATACCCCGATGTACGTATCGTTCATCGATTAGATATGGATACCTCTGGGGTGATGGTGTTGGCCCGTGGTAAGGCGAACCTATCGGCCTTAAGTCGCCAGTTTCAGGAACGGCAAACCCAAAAAGAGTATCTGGCATGGGTGTATGGTGTGTTACAAGATGATGAAGGCGAAATTAATTTGCCTTTACGCTGTGACTGGCCTAACCGGCCTAAACAAATAGTAGACCATGACTTAGGTAAACCTTCGGTAACACATTTTGAGGTGCTTAAGAGGAAGCCTGCAACATTACAAACTAAGGTGTTGTTGAAACCCGTAACGGGACGCTCTCACCAACTGCGCGTACATATGGCGGAACTAGGGCATCCTATAAGTGGCTGTGAGTTTTATGCCCACTCTGAAGCCCTAGAACAAGCAGGACGCTTGCAGTTACATGCCTGGAAGTTAAGTTTTATTCATCCATCAACTGGAGCTTTGCTGACGCAAATAGCCCCCACTGTATTCTAGCTTAAACGTAGGTGTTGATGACTGCCCACAATTCATCTTCAGAAAATGGCTTGTGCACATAATCTGTGATGCCAGCGGCTTGCCAGTGGGCTAATTCGGTAATGGGGTCCCTTGCGGTGGCAGCAATAATTGGCACATCTGCGCTATTGTTCACGCCTAAAGCACGAATGGCTCGAGAGGCGGAAAGTCCATCTAATTTAGGCATCATTAAATCCATAATAATAATGTCATATTGATTATTTTCCACACAACTGATGGCTTCCAAACCATCAGCAGCAAGGTCAATATTCACTTCGCCAAAGGTGAGAAATTCATAGATGATTTCGCGGTTGATGGCGTCATCTTCGACTACCAGCATTCTAATAGAGGACATGGAGGATTCTCAGTTTAGGTCACAAAGTTAAATACATCACCAAATTGTAACCCGAAATAGTGCTGTTGAAAAATAGTTAATTGGCTAGCATCAGGCCCCGGCGAGACGTACCGCACTATTCCACACCTCTGTATCCAACTCTACAGCATTAGGCAGTACTTTTTTGGACCCAGGAAGCCGTGCACCAGGTTGACTGGTTACGGCTTCTGAGATGGTGCTAAGTTTGTCCCAAAATAGGTCGCCAGCGACGTTAGTGGGATCAATAATGATATAGCACTGCCCTAAGTCGTGAGGTTTACCTTCAGTAGCCTTGAGTGGGTCTAGCTGAGTGCTGGTGCTGCCACCAGTAAAGGCTGCAGCAAGGATTTCTGCCATAAGGCCAAACCCATACCCTTTATAACCGCCTGCAGACACAAGTGACCCCCCATGCAGTACAGCATTAGGGTCCTGTGTGGCTTGGCCTTCGCTATCTACCCCCCAGCCAAATGGGATTTGTTCGCCAGCAGTTGCAGCCATGTTGATTTTGCCAAGAGCAATAGCGCTGGTGGATTGATCGAACTGCATGGCTAGGCCACCTTTGCCGTCTGGAACGGACATGGCGATCGGGTTAGTGCCCAGTACGGCCTTAGTTCCGCCTGGAGGGGATACACAGGATTTCGCATTGGTCATGCCAATAGCAATGTAACCTGCACGAGCAATCTGTTCTGTGAAGTAACCCATGGAGGTGCAGGTGTGGGAGTGACAGATCGCCAACGTGGCCACACCATTAGTTTTGGCTGCTAAAAGCGCAGTGCCTAGGCCGCGGGAAAAAGCCGCCTGAGCAAAACCTAACTTTGCATCTACCACAACGCTGGCAGGCTTAGGTTGATGCACTTCTGGCTCAACGTCACCTTTAACTCGGCCTACCTCTAGTTGATTGCAATAGCTCTGTAGGTAAAAGAGCCCACAAATCTTGTTATCATAAGCCTCAGCTACACGCACGGCATGTGCCACAGAATTGGCGACCCATGGTTTTGCACCGTGAGCCTCTAGCGCTTTTGCTGTGGTGGTTTGAATGGTGTCTAAATCAACACGAATAGTGGCCATAAGCGTTTCAACTAAAATAATTATTTGGAGGATGATTTTATGTTGCTTTGCCCATTTGGGTAAAGTAAAAATAACACTTACTATTCTTTAAAATAATGCGATACGACTCATGAAGCAAATTCCTAAGCTTACCATAAGGCCATTTGTAGCAGCAGATAGTGCGCAGGTACAAACCTTGGTGAGTGATGCCAGGGTAGCAAAAATGGCGGGCAACATTCCTTATCCATACCCTCAAGGTTGCGCCCAAGATTGGATAGCATCCCATGCAGCACAACATCGATCTGGTACTGCAATTATTAGAGCTATAGTTTGTTCGGACACAATGCAATGTGTCGGAGCCATAAGCATTGACCAGATGTCTAGGGGTCTAAATAGTAGTGGAAATTTAGGTTATTGGGTAGGTGTGCCCTATTGGAATAGGGGTTTCTGTGAGTCAGCAGGCCGAGTAATACTCGAATTAGCTGAAAAGGAATACGCTATGAAGCGTTTGGTAGCGGCGCACCATATCGATAATCCTGCATCTTCAAGGGTATTAGAGAAGCTAGGATTCAAGGAGCTAGAACCGCAAAGAATGAGCAACCTAGCCGGCCAGTATTTATTTCGTTGCTATGAAAAACTACTGTAAAAAATAAAAAGATGTTTTGATTTGCTTACTCTTTTATATGTGTGCTAAAATAAATGTTATGTTATAACATATCTTAAAGAGTACTTATGAAATCATTCAAATCAATACCTGTAACAGTTGCCAGCCTAATGCTCACATTACCATTTTACCATGCTATAGCTAGCGAACTAGACGCACATGAACACGGTAGTGCTAGTCTCGACATTGCAATAGACACCAACACTATTGAGATGAGATTTGAATCACCAGCAGTGAATATTGTTGGCTTTGAATATGCCACTGATGATGATCAGCAGCTGTTATTAATTCAATTGGCCAAAAATAATCTGTCCAATTTTGATGCTGTTTTTCAATTAGTAGGAGACGCATCCTGCCAAACAGTTGAATCATCCGCGAACTGGGTGACCAAGCATGAAGAAGATGATCATGAAGAAGGTCATGAAGAAGCTCCTGCAAGTGAACATGCAGAATTCATTGCTGAGTATCAATTAACATGTAAACATGTTGATTATTTAACCGCTATCGATGTTAATTTGTTTGAGTTTTTCCCAGACATTAGTGACCTTGATGTTCAGGTTATTTATTCTGGTGGACAAATCAAACAAGAGTTAGACGCCAGTAATACTCTCATTCGATTAGCCAAATAATGATAGAGGCTGTCTCTAAGTCAACCATAATAGGGCTAAAAGAAGTGGATTTTGCTTGGCATGCCAAAGCAAATCTGACTATTAAGTCTGGCAACCTCTGCGTAGAAGAACACGAGCATGTTTTTATTCGGGGGGCTTCTGGCTCTGGAAAGTCCACACTTCTTAATATTATCGGTGGTATTGTCACACCCCAGCGAGGGCAGGTTGAAATTGTAGGGCAGGATTTTTGCCAGCTTAAAGAATTACAGCGCGACAGGCTTAGAGCAGACCACATTGGGTTTATCTTCCAGCAATTTAATTTGATTCCTTATTTATCAATACTCGAAAATGTCACTTTACCGTGCCGTTTCTCAAAACTAAGACGTGCCAATGCGATTGAGCGCTCGGGCAGTGTTGTAGAAGAGGCTGTCTACTTGTTGAGCCGTTTGTATTCTAAGGGTCGTTGTAGCTTCCACCTTACTACCAGTGAACTCAGTGTGGGGCAACAACAGCGTGTGGCAGCTGCTCGGGCGTTGATTGGCCAACCTCAATTAATTATAGCAGACGAGCCTACTTCATCTCTTGACTATGACGCGCGTGAAGCATTTATGGATCTTCTATTTGATGAAATAAAGCTCAGTGGCTCAACCCTACTCTATGTTAGCCACGATCCCACACATCAACATCTATTTAATCGAGTCGTAGACATATCAGCCATCAATCCGCAACAAGAGACAGATCTATGAACCTCAGATCATTAGCCAGCAAGAGTCTGAAAAATCGGCGCTCCACTGCCATTTTGACGATTGTTTCGATCGCAGTGAGTGTTGTTCTTTTGCTAGGTGTTGAGAAGGTTCGGGTCAACGCAAAAAGTAGCTTTGCAAACACAATTTCGGGTACAGATTTAATTGTTGGAGCTCGTAGTGGGTCTATTCAGCTATTACTCTACTCTGTGTTCCGGATTGGTAGCGCCACCAATAACATCACCTGGGAAAGTTATCAGGACATAGCGCAACAAAAAGGTGTCAAATGGACCATCCCCATATCCCTAGGTGATTCACATCGAGGCTTTCGTGTGATGGGCACCAGCAGGGATTATTTTTCAGTCTACCAATATGGTGAAAAGAGAAGGCTTAAGTTTTCTTCTGGCACTCAGTTCGAGGCGGTATTTGATGCGGTCATCGGATCTGAAGTGGCCAATGCACTGAACTATGCTATCGGTGACCAGGTGATTATTTCTCACGGTACTGGCAGCACAAGTTTTGCGCAGCATAAGGATAAGCCATTTGTCATTAGTGGTGTTTTGGAGCATACGGGAACTCCTGTCGATAGAACTATTCATGTAAGCTTGGCTGGTATAGAAGCGATGCATGTTAACTGGCAAGGAGCTGTGAAAAAGCGCAAGGCGAGCAAAGCCCTAACAGAAGCCAATCTGCAACCCGAATCGATTACCGCTTTTCTTGTCGGTTTGGACAGTAAAGTCGTCTCATTTAAAATGCAGCGTTATATTAACGAATATTCATCTGAGCCATTACTCGCTATTTTCCCTGGAATTGCACTGCATGAGCTCTGGAGTTTAATGTCAGTAGCAGAAAAAGCGTTACTGATTATCTCGTTATTTGTGGTGCTGGCTTCACTTACGGGCATGCTTGCTGTCTCGCTAGCAGGGCTTAATGAGCGTAGGCGCGAAGTGGCTATTCTACGATCGGTAGGAGCTAGTCACTGGCATATTATGGGCCTACTCATAACAGAAACAGTATTATTGACTATTTCTGGTATTTTATTAGGGCTGATATTGCTATATTCAGGCATCTGGTTAGCCCAACCCATTATAGAAAAAAACTACGGTTTGTTTATTCCCATCACTGCACCTAATATTAGAGAACTTGGTATGGTTTGCATGTTACTTGCAGCCAGTTTTATCGTTGGCCTAGTGCCTGCTTATCGTGCTTATAGAAACTCATTAGCAGACGGCATGTCCATCCGCTCATAACACAGAAAAAGAAGATGAAAAGTATCAATGTTGCCTATAAACCCTTGCTGCTCGTCATACTGCTTTCATGTTTTAGCTGGAGTGGTGCCTTTGCCGCTGATGCCAATGAAATTGATTGGGAAAGTTTGATTCCTCAAGATTGGAACCCCAATCAAGTTTTCGAAGATATGACCGATGAACAATACTACGCTCTCTCAGACAGTGAGTTAATGATCCTTGAGCAAACGGTACAAGCCATGTTCGATGCAGCTCCTGTGGTCGATGCTTTTGATGGTCAGCAGGTCAAAATACCTGGTTTTGTGTTACCGCTTGAGTTTAATAGCACACTACTTAAGGAATTCCTCCTAGTACCCTATTTCGGTGCATGTACTCATACGCCACCGCCACCAGCTAATCAGATCATTTATGGCAAACTAGAAACAGGGTCTAAGCTAGAGAGCATATACTTACCTGTCTGGATTACCGGTACACTTAATGTAAGTCGTGTACAAAGTGAGCTCAATGAATCGGGCATTGCCAATGGTGTGGAGGTGCAATCGGCTTACTCAATGGATGTTGAGTTGATTGAACCATACTTAGACCAATGATGATCCAGTCCCAAACACTGTTAATCTACTGATTTTAAATAATAACAGATGAACTTACTGAAAGACTTACTAGATCTGAGGATAACCAACTATTTTAAGGATAGAAGTTTGGCTGCCCTCTCAACCGCCAATAACAATATCCAGGGTTGGGAAGGGTGTTAGAGAAGTTAGGCTTTAACGAACTAGAACCACAAAAAATGACAAATTTATCAGGCCAGTATTTATTTTGTTGCTATGAAAAACTATTGTAAGTACAAAAAAGGGTGTATTTAACAATTTTCCTCCCAGTCTCATCTAGTCTGTAATGGCAGGTTTAGTGTAATTCTTAGAAATTAAACAGATGGATAATATAAAATGCTTCTTGCGGATCTAGTCGCAGGCCTTATTATCTTCTTAGTTACCAAAATGTATAATATGGCGCAAACGAATATAGTATGGATTGATTTGTGGAACTGACATTAAACGAAGCCTTAAAGAAGGGCATTGAAGCGCATAAAGCTGGCCAGGTTCAAGAAGCAAATAGGCTTTATACTGCCATCTTAAAGGTGCAACCTAAACATCCTGCTGCCAATCATAATATGGGACTGTTGACTGCTAGCTTGGGTAAAATACAAGAGGCACTGCCGTTCTTTAAAACAGCTTTAGAAGCTAATTCTAGGAGAGGTCAATTCTGGCTAAGCTACATTGGTGCTTTGATGAAGCTAGGCCGCTCAACTGATGCACAAACTGCGTTCGATCAGGCCAAAGAGAAAGGTGCGAATGGTGAGGTATTTGATCAGTTAGAGAAACGTCTTTCTGAGCTAAGTGCCAATCCGCAAGACCCCCCTGCTGATCAGTTGCAACCTATCATCAACCTCTACAGCCAAGGACATTTGAAACAAGCCCTGTCTGAGTCTGGCCAAATGTTGGAGAGATTTCCAAATGCAATTGTCCTCTATAATATTGCTGGGCTTGCTAATTCAGGGTTAAGGCAATTTGATGCAGCTATAAACGTTTATAAACAGGCCCTAAAGATTAAGCCTGACTATGCTGAGGCCTATAATAATATGGGTATTGCCTTGAAGGGTAATGGTGCTCTAGAAGCGGCTATTGGCAGCTATAAGCGGGCTCTAAAGATTAAGCCTGACTATGCTGATGCTTATTACAACATGGGGAATGCCCTACAGGATAAGGGAAATCTACAGGCATCTATAGAGAGCTACAAGCAGGCTCTAAAGATTAAGCCTCATTTTGCTGAGGCACATAATAATATGGGTAGTGCCCTTAAGGATAAGGGTGACATAGAGGCTGCTATAGACAGTTACAAACAGGCTCTAAATATTAAGCCTGACTATGCTGAAGCCTATAATAATGTGGGTAATATCCTGACTGATAAGGATGACATAGAAGCTGCTATAGACAGCTATAAGCAGGCTCTAAAGGTTAAGCCTGACTATGCTGAGGCCTATTACAATATGGGTAATGCCCTGAAGGAGAACGGTGACTTGGAGGCTGCTATAAACAGCTACAAACAGGCTCTAAAGATTAAGCCTGACTATGCTGAAGTCTACAATAATATGGGGGGTGCCCTGAAGGATAAGGGTGATCCAGAGGCAGCCATAGACAGCTACAATCACGCTATAAAGATTCAGCCTGACAATGCAGAGACCTACAGACTCCTCAGCAGGTTAAACTACGGTAAAGAACATGACAAGCATGTTGTCAGGATGCAGCGTCTATGTCTGGACCCAAGCATTACGGACGAACAACGTTGCCACCTTAGCTTTGCACTAAGCAAGGCATCAGAAGACCTAAACGAGATCGGTCAGTCTTTCACTTACCTAAAAACGGGCAATGAACTTCGTAAGAAAATACTTTCTTACGATATTAATCGTGACATAGAGCTGTTCAGCCAGCTAAAGAAATCATACCCAGATATTGCAAAGGTTGCTTTGCTATCTGCTGGCGAAACAAGCGAGCTAAAACCCATTTTTATATTAGGAATGCCTAGGTCTGGCACAACTTTGGTGGAGCAAATTGTATCATCACACTCAGCAGTGGCAGGTGCTGGAGAACTACATTATGTTGATAAATTTGGTCAATCTATTGCCTTGGGAGAGATTAAGTCAAACACTGAGGCAATTTTAGATTTTAGGCAAAGCTATATTGAGGCGTTACAGAAAAAATCTGATTCTATGCCTCATGTGACAGATAAGATGCCGCAGAACTTCCTCTATGTTGGGTTGATCTTTTCTGCGTTTCCAGATGCTAAAGTAATTCATGTCAATAGAGACCCTGCTGCCACATGTTGGTCAAATTACAAACACTATTTTACAAATAAAGGTTTGGGCCATAGTTATGATCTTGATGATGTTGTGACGTATTTCGGTTTGTACAAAGATTTAATGCAGTTTTGGCAGGGGCATTATGGAGGTCGTATTTTTGACCTCAATTATGACAACCTCACCATTAACCAGGAAGATGAGACTAGAAAGTTAATTCAGTATCTTGGATTGGAGTGGGAAGATAAATGTCTATCCCCCCAAAGTAACAAGAGAAGTGTCCGCACAGCTTCCCAGCAACAAGTGCGGCAAAAAGTCTATCAAGGCAGTTCACAGCAGTGGCGTAAGTTTGAATCTTATCTTAATGGAGTATTTGATCAACTTGGGAGTAGCGCTCAACAGCCACTCACATAATTAACCAAGAGTAATAATAAAGGGCGCCTCTTCGATGCGCCCTTTATGTTAGCTAGGCAATTTTATGAACGGCGTGCTGGGCGGCGGTTTGGGCCATTTTCGCTGCGGGGATCTCTGCGCTGGTTTGGGCGATCGTTGCTGCGCTTAGGCCGAGGCGTCTTGGCGCCAGGGGTGAAATCGTCAGCAGCACCTTGTGATTGAATATTTAAAGGCTGGCTACGTACACGCACTTTCTTAAGTAGCTGTAGCATTTCTGCAGGCATTCCTGCAGGAAGGTCTACTGTAGAGTGGTCATCAAACAAACTGATACGCCCAATGTAGGCGCTGCTTAGATCTGCTTCGTTAGCGATAGCGCCAACAATATCACCTGGTTTAACTTGATGATTGTGGCCTACCTCTAGGCGGAAGCGTTCCATGGCAATAGATTCGCCACTAAATTCTTCTTGCTTGCGCTCTTTGCGACGTGGGCGCTCTTCATCATTAAAGCCAGGTGTCGTATCACGTGAATCACGACGTTCAGTTTTGTTATTTTCTGGCATTGTTAGAGGACGGTCTTGCTGTGCCATAAAGGCTAGGGCAGCAGCGACTTGTTCTGGTGCAACTTCACGCTCTTTAACAAAGGCCTCTACTAGGTCGCTGTAGATGCTCAAATCAGGCTGCTCAAGCGCTTTGTCGATGCTGGCCTTAAACTGGTCTATGCGACGCTCTTTGACTTGCTCACGGCTAGGCAAGTCCATTGGAGTGATAGCTTGGCGTGTGGCTTTTTCGATAGAGCGCAACATGTTGCGTTCACGAGGTGCTACGAACAAGATTGCGTTGCCAGCTCGGCCAGCACGGCCGGTGCGGCCAATACGGTGCACGTAGGCTTCGGTGTCGTACGGGATGTCGTAGTTAATTACGTGGCTAACGCGCGACACGTCAATGCCACGGGCGGCAACATCAGTAGCGACAACGATGTCAATTTTGCTGCTCTTTAGATGCTCAATAGTTCGCTCTCGCAGCTGTTGGGACATATCACCGTTGATGGGAGAGGCGCGATGGCCGCGTGCTTCTAGTTTCTCAGCGAGTTCCACGGTTAGAGTTTTAGTGCGTACAAAAACGATCACGCCATCAAAGTCTTCCGCTTCTAAGATACGCGTCATTGCATCTAGCTTACTGGTACCAACGGCTTTCCAATAACGCTGAGTAACGCTATCTACAGTAGCAGTCTTGGCTTCAATCTTAATTTCTTCTGGATTGTTAAGGTAGGTATTGGCAACCTTACGAATAACAGCAGGCATTGTGGCAGAGAATAGCGCCACTTGGCGTTCTTTAGGGGTATGATCCAAAATCCAAGTTACATCGTCGATAAAGCCCATGCGAAGCATTTCGTCGGCTTCGTCTAAAACAACGGTCTTTAGTTTGTCTAGCTTTAAGGTGCCGCGACGCAGGTGGTCCATAACTCGGCCAGGCGTACCAACAACTACGTGTACGCCACGTTGCAGTTGGCGCAATTGACCGCTCATGCTACTGCCTCCGTAGATAGGCAGTACATGGAATCCGCGCATATCGCTGGCGTAGTTTTGAAAAGCTTCAGCAACCTGAATGGCAAGCTCACGGGTTGGTGCAAGAACTAGGACCTGCGGTGCTTCAAGTTTTAAGTCAATGTTAGATAGTGCAGGTAGCGCAAAAGCAGCAGTTTTGCCTGTGCCTGTTTGTGCGGTACCTAAAATGTCCCTGCCTTCCAAAAGGTGTGGAATAGCAGCGGCTTGAATGGGAGATGGTTGTTCGTAGCCAATGCGGGTAATCGCATTAAGCACTGGCGTAGAAAGTGCCAAGTCTGCAAAAGTGGTCATCGTGTTATCCTAAAATAAGTGATCTGATGGCTCGATGGATACAAATATCCACAAAGTCCGCTCGTAAACAAAGTCACTCTCCTAGGTGTAACAAAAAAGCCGAGATAAAATAGGAGTGACTAGCGAGGCCTTTGTATGGGGCAGCAGCAAAACCAAAATGAGATTAAACCTTCCTTGTTAAGGAGAAAATGCATGCAATAACAAGCTATTGCCAAGTTTTTCAACGACAAGTGGAGAGGTTTAGCCATTTTATTTTGATGTTGGCTCGTACAAGGGCCTCGTGCCCTTTGTTCGGTATACATCGGACTCAACTTAATCTTAATTAAGGTACGCCAATGCCCGGCACCTGCTGGTGCCTTACCGTGCCACTTTATTTTGAAGTGTGGCCGAGATAACGCTGATGCAAGTGATATTACGCGCAGTAGTATACATCGATTGCGCTATAAGTGCCATGATATTGCTGCGTTCATAGTAAGGTTTCTATCTTTTATCCTTGGCCTTTCAAGGCGGCGAGCACGGATTCAGCAGAACTTACAGAAAACGGGTCAGGCCCATTGTTATCTTTACGTCCAGGTTCTTCTAACCAATGTTCAACCACACCGTTATTAACCACCATGGCGTAGCGCCACGAACGCTGGCCAAAACCTAGGTTGTGTTTATCTACAAGCATGCCCATCTGACGGGTAAAGTCACCATTGCCATCGGGGATAAACTTAATATTTTTGATGTCTTGGTCGAGCATCCACTTACGCATCACAAAGGTGTCATTGACAGACAATACATATACTTCGTCCACACCAAGCTGTTTTAGCTCTGTGTAAGCCGCTTCAAATCCAGGTACCTGAAAAGTACTGCAGGTGGGCGTAAACGCACCTGGTAGAGAAAACACTACTACTTTTTTATTACTGAAAATCTCATCGCTAGTAACGTCTTGCCAACGGAATGGGTTATCTCCACCGATACTGGCATCACGCACACGGTATTTAAAGGTGATTTGGGGTACTTTAATTCCAGAGTTCATTTACCTTGCTCCTTTTGTTTAGGGATTTTTATTTAATAAACTTGACACTTAAATTATAGCTACTGCCAAGCGGTACTTAAAATCAGGCCCCCGTGCGGCCGCAGCCGTTAATTACTACTTTGGTCGTCGTAATAAAGCGTTGCAAAGAAACTAGATGAAGGTATTGTACCTGCTTGTTAACGAATAGAGTCAAGTGCAGGTGATACAGATGATAAAAGCTGGACTATACCGACATTATAAAGGTGCTGAGTATCAGGTGATTGATACGGTTCGCCATTCAGAAACTGAAGAAGAGCTGGTGTTATACCGCGCTCTTTATGGTGATAAAGGTCTATGGGTAAGGCCGTTGGTTATGTTTACAGAAACCGTATTGGTTGATGGTAAACAACAGCCTCGATTTGCTTACCAAGCAATAGAGGTTCCATCATAGTTAATAAAACGGCCACTGTCGGCTGGGCCAATATGTTCTAATACTTGGCGCATGCCATGGGCACTGGTTTGAGTATCGATTAAGCCATTAGGGCCACCCATGTCAGTACGAACCCAGCCGGGGTGCAGGGCAACAACGTTGATGCCTCGGTCCTTAAGATCGATAGACAAGCTTTTTACCACCTGATTCACCGCCGTTTTAGACGAGCGGTAGAGGTAAAGAGAACCCCCGTCATTATCGTCAATACTGCCCATCCTTGAACTGATAACCGCAAAAGTACCCTGTTTGGTGGCGAGATTATTGTATAGTGCCTGTGCCAGCATAAGAGGAGCTACGCTGTTTACATTAAGTACGTCTAACCACTGTTGCCGAGAGACCGTACCCAGAGTTTGGTCCCTTGGCCCAAATAGGCCTGCGTTGTTGATGATTAAATCTAAATCTATACCACTTAACTGTTCTCTCAGGGCCAAAATACTCGCGTCCTCGGTCACATCTAATGACAGCATTGTAAGCTGATCACAAGCCAATGCGGCAAGTGCTGTGCCCGGTTGCTGACGGTAGGTGGCATAGACATGCCAGCCATTAGCCAAATATTGTTGGGTGAATTCTAGACCAATACCACGATTGGCGCCGGTAATTAATAGCTGCTTCATGCTTGGGTGCTCTTTGACTCAGAAGGTGCTGTGATCTTAGAGCAACAATGACGCTTGAGCAAATAATCATGACTTTGTCAGGGGTCATTTACTTCTATTTACAAATAAATCTAGTGGTATTGGGCTGTTTTTGTTGTACTGTAGGCCTTCTCAAGTCGATTGTGCCCGATTCTATATATGGCTCGAATTCTCATAACATCACTCGCATTTTGTTTGTTGCTTTTATCAACAGGAAAAAGCTTTGCTATTGGAGATACGCCAAGATCTGATGGTGGCCATGACGTTATGAGTATGCAGCCATGTGATATGGCTATGGCAGAAACCTGTATTGATATGGACAGTGGTACAGGATTGTTTAGCCATTTCCACTGTCACTTAAATGTGACGTGCTTAATCACTGATTATTCTTCTATTAGTCTTGCCGCCCTACCTTCACCTAATTACAAATATCGATTTAGTAGTAAGGTGCATATACAAGCGTTATCTACCAAACCTCCCCAATTCACTTAACTTTTTCTCTGTCGTTGCTATAGGCGTCGCACTATTAGGTGGGCGCTCTAAAACCCAGACTTAGAGTTGAGTATAGTGCGGTCACGCACTTATCCTCTAATTCTTTAGCAAAACTGATTTTCAGTATTAATTTGGATGGTTTAGCGATGTTAAAACCTACTATTGTTCCTGCCAGATGGACATTCTTTATGGCCATTATTGTCTTACTTTCAGCCTGCGGCGATGTAGATAATACAGCTAGTGATATTTCAACAAGATGGTACACCACAGAACAGTTAGCACAAGGTAAGGTTCTTTTTAGCGATAATTGTGCAGCATGCCATGGTTTTAACGGTGAAGGCGCTGCCAACTGGCAAAACCTAGATAAAAATGGCTTTTACCCGGCCCCCCCAATTAATGGCAGTGCTCATGCTTGGCACCACTCCCTTAAAGTGTTGTTGAGTACCATTAATGCCGGTGGTAAACCACTCGGTGGCAGTATGCCTGCTTTTCAAAACCTGTTAACTGTGGACGAACAGAGATCGGTGATCGCAGCATTTCAAGACTACTGGCCTGATGATACCTATGCCCAGTGGCGTGTTATTGATCGCCGATAGCCAAGCCCAAGTCTATGTAAATCAATTTTAATAGCCAACTATTAGGTGAAATAATGAACAGAAAATTTAACGCAGTGATTTTCATATTATCAGGAATATTCCTTGTTAGTCCTCTCTATGCTGATCATAAGAAAAGCCATGTAAATGTTGAGGTTGGTGACTTATCTTCTTTAGCCAGTAAAGGCCAGCTTGTGTTTAACACTAACTGTGCCTCATGCCATGGTGTTGATGCTGCAGGTGGCATTGGTGGTCCACCATTAATACACGACATCTATAATCCTGGCCATCATGCCAACGAATCCTTTATTCACGCTGTACGCAATGGCGTGCGGCAGCACCATTGGAATTTTGGCGATATGCCTCCACAAAAGCACATCGCATTTGGTGATATGGTGTTTTTGATGAAGTTTATTCGTGAAGTTCAGCAACAAAATGGCATTAAGACAGTGACTCATAAAATGTAAATTTATTGGATTAGTTAGTGGCTAAAGGCGCTAAACCAAAAGTGAAACTAAGAGAAAATGATGATGAGTAATCCAGCAAATAAAATTATCGTTATGATGATGTTCGTAGGCCTGCTGAGCAGTCCAAACGCAAGCGCCCATAGTGGTGCAACTGGCGTGGTTAAACAACGTATGGATGCCATGTCAGACATGGCTGATGCGATGAAAGCGATGGCGTCGGTGGTGAAAGGTAAGCAAGAGTTTGATCCCGTGTTATTTATACAAAATGGCGAGGTCATTGTTGGCCATAGTGACACGTTGCTCGGTCTGTTTCCCGAAGGATCTAATGAAGGGAGCAGTGAATCCTTGCCTGCTATTTGGCAGCAGTGGGACGATTTTGTGAGCATCAGCGACCGCACGAAAACTGAAGCTAAAGAGCTGGTTAAAATGGCTAAAAATGGGTCAGAGTTGCGCCCACTGACTAAACAGTTTGTCAAACTTGCTGGCAATTGCAAAGCCTGCCATAAAGACTATCGAAAGAAAAAGTGAAGACTATGAAAAGCATCTATTACCTCACCCTATTGTGGACATTATCTTTTTCAGCATTGTCTACCTCAACAGTACTAACAACGATGGAAGATAAGGCCATATCCCGTGGTGAATATGTGTTTGATCTAGGTGGCTGTGCCTCCTGCCATACCAAGGACCAGTCCCTTGCAGGTGGAGTAGAGTTGGTCACTCCATTCGGGACCTTTTATGGCCCTAATATTAGTCCAGATTTCCAATATGGTATTGGTGGCTGGACTGATAATGAGTTTATCAAAGCCATGCGTGAGGGTGTTAGCCCTGAGGGGGAGCATTATTATCCAGCATTTCCATATACATCATATATCAATATGTCAAAGCAGGATTTAATTGATCTTAAAGCGTATTTAGATGCACAAGACCCTGTCTCTGAGTCCTCATTGTCTCACGCGGTAAGCTTCCCCTTTAACCAACGTGGACTGTTAGGCTTATGGAAGAGTATCAATACTACCGAACCATGGGCGCCAGATCCTAATCAAGATGCTAATTGGAATAGAGGGAGTTACCTCGCTAACGGGCCTGGTCATTGTACTCAGTGTCACACCCCTAGAAATCTTATTGGAGGGCTAAAAAGCAGCACTGGAATGGTGGGTAACGAGCAAGGCCCAGAGGGGGAAAATGTACCACCGTTACTAGATGTTAATAAATTAGCTTTTGGCAATTGGAGTGAAGAAGATATTGCTTTCGCGTTGGAAATTGGGATGACGCCAGAAGGTGATTTTCTGGGTGGCAGTATGAGCCATGTGCTTGAAAATACCACAGGTAAAATGACGGCAGAGGATATACAGGCGATTTCAGAATACTTGTATTCATTGAACAACCCTTGACCTATGTGTAACACTTAGGTTTTATAGTGTAGTTCTAAGCTATATGCTCACGGGTAACTGTAGGAGACAGTGTATGAAAACTGTAAGTCAGCTCGCCAAAACAGCGCAGGTGAGCGCCGAAACCGTGCGTTATTACAGCCGTTTGGGGCTGTTAAAAGCGCAACGGGATGCCCATAACGGCTACCAGCTATTTGACCAAGATGCAGTGCAAAGACTGGTCTTTATTAGCCAGTCTCGGTCTTTGGGTTTTAGCTTAAAAGATATACAGGGTATCTTGCAACATACGACTAAAGGCGACTCCCCCTGCCCTATGGTGAGAGATATGCTACGTCAACGGGTACCACTGGTAGCGGCAAAAATACGCTTTCTAGAAGAACAAATGGCACGCATGCAGCTAGCTTTGGAACAATGGCAAACTATGCCCGACGGCGTCCCTGATGGGCATCATATTTGCCACCTTATTGAAGATTGGAACACGCCAACAATGGAGGTTAACAGCCATGACTAATGCCGTACAAGACAAGATCACACAATTATCCCTGTCTGGAGTGACTTGTGCTGGCTGCGTGGGGCATATTGAAAAGGCGCTTAACCAAGCCCCCGGTGTAGTGGCTGCGCAGGTGAACCTTGCTAGCCGAACTGCAGAAGTTAGTGGTGGAGACGTTCAGCAGCTTATCAAAGCTGTGCAAGATGCAGGTTATGGCGCGAGGCTGATAGAAGACCCTGCCCTAGCTGAGGAACAACAAACCAATGAATTAGGTCAACTTTTGAAGAGCCGGTCTTGGCATGCTGCTTTAGGTGTTGGTTTAGGTGTTGGTTTGATGTTATTTGGTATGGAGATCGCTGATCCGTTTGTACTCCGTGCTGTTGGCTGGCTTACCCTGGCAATAATGTTAATGACGGGTGAGCATTTTTATAAGAGTGGCTTTAAGGCACTGAAGACAGGCCATGCCAACATGGATACTTTGATCGCTATAGGGACCAGTGCCGCTTGGCTGTATTCTATCTTGGTGGTTTATCGGCCAAACATGTTCCCAGAGGCTGCTCGGGGGGTTTATTTTGAAGCCGCTGTAATGATTATTGGCTTAGTTAACCTAGGCCAAGTGTTAGAGATGCGTGCACGCATTAAAACCCAATCTAGCCTTAAAAACTTGCTTGGCCTCCGGCCCAACCATGCCTGTTTGGTGGGATCAAGAGGCGCAGTGATGGATGCTGAGGTGCAGGTTAATATTATCCAAGTTAAAGTGGGAGACTTGTTACGTATTAAACCAGGGGAACGGGTGCCGGTGGATGGCAGGGTCACCCAAGGTGAGAGCTACTTTGATGAAGCTATGCTTACCGGTGAGCCTATGCCAGCAATCAAACGACTAGGTGACGAATTGGTGGCTGGTAGCATTAATGGCCAAGGCAGTGTGATATATGAAGTCACGCGTGTGGGCCGAGACACCGCCTTAGCTCGCATTGTTGAGATGGTTAGGCAAGCGCAAAATAGTAAACCGCCTATTAGCCAGTTAGCAGATAAAGTGGCTACGATTTTTGTGCCTGTGGTGATCGTTATCGCCATGATAACAGCGTTATTATGGTACTTTTTTGGCCCTCAACCTGTCCTTACTTATAGTTTTGTCAGCGCCGTATCGGTGCTTATTATTGCCTGCCCATGCGCCTTGGGTTTGGCTACACCCATTTCAGTAATGATTGGTGTGGGTAAAGCCGCACAAATGGGGGTGTTGGTGCGTAATGCCGAAGCGCTGCAACAAGCCAGTAATATCGATTGGGTGGTGCTGGACAAAACCGGTACCATAACCCAGGGTCATCCCAGCGTTGAAGATTATGCCATCTTTAATGGTGCGGATGAGGTGCAAAGTTTAGCTATTGCCGAAACTATAGAACAAGCATCTGAGCACCCTATTGCCTTGGCGATTGTGGCATATTGTCAGCAGCAGCAATCGCTTAAAGACCCAGACTCATCCTTTGCAGCGCCAACTGCCAAACACTTTACTTCTGTACAGGGCATGGGTGTGATCAGTGGTGACTTTATCATGGGTAGTGTGAAGCTAATGCAGGCTCATAAGGTTGATTTAAGCATTGCAAAAGGTTGGTTAAGGGTACAGAAGCACGCTGCTAGAAGTTTAGTATTACTGGCTCATAAAGGTGAATTGATATCGGCATTCGCCCTTGAAGATGCTTTGAAGCAAGACAGTGTGAAAGCTGTAAAACGGCTTAAAGCCCAGGGCATAAAGGTAATGATGTTAACGGGAGACAACCAAGCAACAGCACAAAGGGTGGCTAGTTTGGTGGCTGTGGACGACTATGCTGCAGAACTCATGCCTGAGGACAAACTAAATAACATCAAACAACTACAGGACCAAGGCTATGTGGTGGCCATGGTGGGCGATGGCATTAATGATGCGCCGGCCTTAAGCCAAGCTAATGTGGGTGTTGCTATGGGTCAGGGCACTGATGTGGCGATTGAGAGTGCAGATCTATGTTTACTCAACAGTTCATTGCATGGTGTGGCAGATGCCATTGAATTGAGTCACGCTACTTTACGTAATATTAAACAAAACTTGTGGGGCGCCTTTACTTATAACACCTTGGGCATTCCTATTGCTGCAGGTGTGCTATTTCCACTCACGGGCATGTTACTCAGTCCCATGCTAGCAGCCTTGGCTATGTCCTTGTCATCGCTTACTGTGGTAATTAACGCTAACCGCTTGCGTTTGTTTAAGCCTAGCCCCCGCAACTAGTTAAAATATTTGTGGTTGGGGGTGACGACGGCGGGCGCCGATGGCTTGTACCATAACGCCGAGCATGATGATGCTACCACCGACTAACGTCCAATTACCTGGGTGCTCATTAAATAAAAACCACACCCAAATAGGGCTCAAGATGACTTCGAGCATAGTTAGTAAAGTCAGTTCCGCTGCAGGTACGTGTTTTGACCCAGAGATAAACAACACCAAGGCCAACCCCATTTGAAAACACCCTAGGGCTAGACATATACCAAGGTCTGCCCAACTTATGGCAAAATCATCAATGGCAAGGGCCGCCACTAACATAGAAAAAAAGCTAGCAATCACGACAGCAGGTAACATATCGCTACCTTTGCCACGGCGCATGATCACGCTAAAGGCAGCGTAACAAACGGCCATCATTAGAGCAAAAGCCATGCCAATGATGCCGTCTCCACTCAGGGCATGGCCCACCATGACGCTGACCCCAACACTAGTGAGAGCAATGGCGACCCAGGTACGTTTTTTGACACGCTCACCGAGGATAAGCCAGCCAAGCAAGGCAGCTATAAAAGGTGATGAGCTCAATACGAAGGTCACATTCGCCACGCTGGTGTGAAGCAAAGCAAAAATGTTGCCAAAAAATGAAGCACCCATAAAAAGGCCCGCCAACACGCTAAGTTTATTAGTGCGCTTTAAAGGTGTGACAAGGTCGCCTTTATTGCGCCAAGCCATCACCATAAATATGGTGAGAACTAAGCTAATGGAACGAAAAAATACGATATGCCAGCCTGATGCTTCACTGATATAGCGTACGCCAACACCAGCCGTGCTCCACAATAGGCCACATAATATGACCATGATGGCGCTGTTGCGATACAGGTGGTTAGGTGTTGTTGTATGGGGTGTGGCTAGCTGAGTCATGGATTTGCCTTCGACCAAGCTGTGTAGATTGTGGTTGGCCAGCGGCTTTGAACTGAGGCCAAAATAGCCATAATTTCTTCTTCGGTAAGTGTGTCTTTCCAGGCTGGCATGGTGCCGCGACCTTGAGTAACTGTTTGGGTTAGATCAGCTAAAGAATGATGCCAAGCATGGCCACTGCCATTTAAAGGTGGTGCTGGGCGGTTACCATTACTATCAAGTTGCGTCCAATTTTCTGCACCTTGAGCCTGGGTTCCATGGCACCCTGCACAATGGTCTAAATATAAAATCTGACCTTGGCTTACCTGGCCTGGGCTATACCATATATTAGAGCTATTTTGTTTGGCTAAATAGGTATACGTACTTATTATGGCAACCAGCGCTAAGCAGGTGATTAATAGTAAATTTTGAGTCCTACTCATGGGTCAGAACCTATTGATAAATTCATGTCGCCGCACTATATACCAAGCCGATGATCACGGTCTATGTTTGGTGTACTGATTAATTGTTCTGGGAAGGGAATTATTTTATAATTTTGCACTCTTAGCCCCATTATCGCTCACATTTGGCCCTTATAGATGGCAAACGTCTCATCCCTGTTAAAACTTGTTAAGCTAGTGCTACGTTTTTTGGTAAGCGGTGGCATTGCTACGGCGGTCCATTGGGCCACGTTATGGGGTTTAATTAATCTGCACATAGAGGCAGTGTTGGCTTCGAGCATTGGTGCTTTTGTAGGTGCTATTGTGAACTATGTTTTACAGTATTTTTTCACCTTCAAAACTAAGCGCCAACATAAACAAGCGCTGTTGGCTTATATTCCAACTGTGGCAGTTAGTTGGTTGTTGAATTTAGCGCTGTTCTATAGCCTTTACGGTGGGTTATTTCCAGAGCCATTGATGGCCCAAGTGGTGACCACAGCCGTAGTCATGGTAGTTAATTTTCTGTTATATAAAAAGGTAGTGTTTCGTGCAAAATCAGACACCTAGTCAAGCAGCTAGAGCAACTTCAACCGGCGTGACACCGATGATTTCTCTGGTAATTCCTGTGTATAACGAAATGGAAGTGTTGCCACTGTTATTTGAGCGAGTAAGAAAAGTTATGCATGACATTAACTTAGATTACGAAATGGTGATGGTGGACGATGGTAGTAAGGATGCTAGTGCCAATTACCTGATCCAACAAACGCAAGATGACGAATGCGTAAAGGCTGTTATCTTATCCCGCAACTTTGGTAAAGAAGCTGCTTTGTCTGCTGGTTTAGAGCAAGCTCTGGGTGAAGCCATTATCGTGCTCGATGCAGATTTACAAAATCCTCCAGAGTTAATTCCCGAAATGCTAGAACAGTGGCGTGCTGGGGCTGATATCGTGGCCATGAAACGGCGTGATCGAGAGGGTGAGTCGTGGGTCAAAAAATTGGGCTCTTTCATTTACTATCGCATCATGAACCGTATTACAGGCTCTATGAATATCCCAGAGGATACGGGAGATTTTCGGCTTATGAGCCGCAGATCACTAGATTCCCTTAACCGATTACCAGAACGAAATCGATACATGAAAGGCTTATTTGCTTGGGTAGGTTATCCCACTCATGTAATGGAGTATGATGTGGCAGATCGTGCTGCAGGCGAAACCAAGTGGAACTATTTCAACTTATTTGGCTTGGCCTTTGAAGGTATTACGTCTTTTTCTGTCGTGCCACTCAGGGCTATGGTGCTGTTGGGGCTAGTTACAGCCGCATTAGGTGGCTTCTATGGAGCTTGGATAGTCGTTGAAGCGCTCGTTTTTGGCAATGACTCAGCTGGGTTTCCAACAATTATCGCCATGATTACTTTTTTAGGGGGTGTGCAGTTGCTCTCTATAGGTGTGTTGGGGGAATACGTTGGCAAAACGTATTTCGAGGCCAAGCAGCGGCCACTATTTATTATTCAAGATGTGGTGCAAAAGTCAGCTCAAAGAGCTAACAATCACACCCCTACAGCAGCAGAAGGAACCCCAGTTAATGTTACAACGGACTAATCTTATTTGGTTATTAGGCGTCTTGTTATTGGTGCGTGTTATAGCCATGGTGGTGGTGCCATTTGCTGATACTACAGAGCCTAGGTACGCCGAAATTGCCCGTTTAATGATGACAACCAATGATTGGATTACTCCATGGTTTGAGCCAGGGGTACCTTTTTGGGGCAAACCTCCCTTGTCTTTCTGGGCCCAAGCTATCTCGTTCAAATTATTTGGCATCAACGAATTTGCTGGTCGTTTACCTGCATTGTTGGCGTTTCTAGCCACTGCTTGGATGCTTTGGCGTCTTGCTGTGGGTGTTGTTAATACCCAGGTAGCCGCAGCTAGTTTAGTGGTGTATGGCGGGATGGTGCTTACCTTTGTAGCGGCTGGTACAGTGATGACAGACCCATACTTATCTTTGGGTACCACATGGGCCATGGTGGGGTTTTATTTAGCACCTAAGGAAAATGTGTGGTATTGGCGGTATGGGTTTTTTATTGGTTTAGGTATTGGCTTGTTGGCCAAAGGCCCGTTGGCATTAGTGATTAGTGGCGCACCTATAGCTGTATGGGTGTTACTGCAAGGTAAACTCATGTTTTATTTGCGGTCTATGCCTTGGATTCGGGGCACTTTATTAACCTTAGTTATCACGCTGCCATGGTACATATTAGCTGAATTAAAAACCCCGGGGTTTATTAATTACTTTATTGTGGGCGAGCACTTTATGCGCTTTGTGGACCCAGGTTGGATGGGCGATCTATATGGTCATGCCCACAAAGAACCAAAAGGTATGATCTGGTTGCATTGGTTGGGTGGCTCTGCACCCTGGGGGCCTTTGGCGCTATTATTATTGCTAGGCCACCTGTTTAAGACAAGCTGGCGCCAAACCCTATGGCAGGCCGTTAAACAGCCAGTAGTTATCTATGTGTTGTTATGGGCTCTGGTAACACCGGTATTTTTCACCCCTGCAGGCAATGTTATCTGGACCTATGCCCTGCCTTCTATGCCAGCCTTTGCCTTACTTATGGGTTGGGCTATGGTTAAACTTAATAATGGCGAGAGATGGCGTCAACTTGGCTTTACCTTGGTGATGTGGTTTATGCCTGCAGCTGCGTTAGTGTTTAGTGTGGTAATTGCGAATAATAACGATTTGATGAAAACTGAAAAACGCATTGCTGAATACGTGGCACAACAACCTCAAAACGGCGGTCACTCCAATTGGTCCAGGCTTTACTACCTTGGTTCTGACTTAGAGTTTTCTGCGCGCTTTTATAGTCACGACAAAGCTAAACCTGTGCAGCTAGATCAGCTGGACAACTTGGCCATACAGAAACAAGGCATATTTGTGGCCGTGCCAACGGATCAATGGGAAACAACAGTAGCTCACTTTGGCACAAGGCTGCAGCCGCGTATTGAGAATATGCGCTTTAAATTAGCGTTTCTTCAACCCTAATATGCTGGGTCTGTGCAGGGTCTACTCAGACCCTTGCTGCTGAACAAGCCATTGCTCTAGTGTATGGTATTGTTGCTGGCTAAATTTTAGTCCAAGCTTGGTACGCCGCCAAAGAATATCTTCGGCGCTTATGGCAAATTCATGCTGTATCAGCCAAGTCACCTCAGTCTGGCTTAGGTTATGGCCAAAATCTATACCTAGATCACTCGTTCGTTGGGCCTTGCTGGCGCCATCATCGAATAAAGGTCGCACACCTGAATAACTCCAGACAATATCTTCAGCAGTGATTGGTTGCTTGAAGAACTCGTTTGCTAAAGCCATAAGGTATTGGCTTTCTTCAGGGCAGTACGCTGCAGATTCTGGAGTGTGCGGATGGTCTTGGTCTGTGGTGCCAATGAGGGTGTAGTCTTCTTCGTAGGGAATAGCAAAGGCGATACGCTGATCACTGGATTGGAAGAAATAAGCGTGGTTATGTTTAAACAGTTGCTTGACGACAATGTGACTACCCCTAACTAAGCGAATTTTATGTTCGGACTTGGTGCCCAAGTGATCCTCAATGACTTGGTTAATCCAAGGCCCAGCAGCGTTGATTAGCGTTTTAGCTTGCAGAGTTTGCAGTTGTTGGTTAATTGTGTTTTTAACGGTAACTTGCCAAATTCCGTTTTTGCTGTGAGCGGCCACAAACTCTGTGCGAGTCATAATTTTGGCGCCTAATGTGGCTGCATCCTGAGCATTAAGAGCAACTAAGCGAGCATCGTCTATCCAGCAGTCGGAATACTCAAAGGCCTTGGTAAGGGGCTTGGCTTAAGCGGTTTTCCGGCATAGTGGTTGCGTAAATTAAGGGTACTTGTGGCTGGTAGCAATTTGCGGCCACCCAAGTGATCGTAAATAAACAATCCTAAGCGCACTAACCAGACGGGCCGAATACCTTTTACATGGGGTAGTACAAAACGCATAGGCCAGCTGATGTGGGGCATATTATGTAGTAACACTTCACGCTCTTTTAACGCTTGGCGCACTAGGCCGAATTCGTAAAATTCTAAATAACGCAAACCGCCGTGGAATAACTTTGTAGAAGCCGAGGAGGTGCCCTGGGCGAGGTCATTCTTCTCAGCTAAAGCTACGCTTACACCGCGACCTGCAGCATCACGTGCGATGCCACAACCGTTAACGCCACCACCAATAATGAATACATCGTAGACTAGTTGAGTTTGAGGAATTTCTGTTGTGGTCATGGGTGATAATTAGTCTTTAATTTATAGATCATGGTGAATCTGAAATAACTTCAAAAGTGGGCCAAAAGGACGCAGGGGCAAGGGAATTTTCAGTGTTGAACTGGCCTACGTTATGCTGATCAATCATTAATATGCGTGGGCTAAGGTGTGGTTCTGTGAGCTTTCCTTCAAGAATTCGTACTGCCTGATCCACAGCTAAACGGCCTTGCAATACAGGTGAATCTGTCGGTGCTGCTAAAATATGGCCACGCTTAATACCACGAAATACATTATGGGTGAAATAGGTAGATACAATGCCAATTTTACCACGTAAATTACGACTGAGTAGTTCACTTACAGCCGCGTCTGCTGTTAGCGCTGTGCCAACAATGTAATCAAAATCAATACTTTCTTCCAATACCTCTTGGAGCAAATTACGCTGAATTTCCTTGCCAGTATCACCCCATTTCACTGCGACTATCTGCACACCTGAGCCAGCAATACCATCATGGAAACCGTCATCAATAAATTTTACCCAACCCGATTCTTTAGGGCCTGGAAACCACGCCACTTTAGCGTTATTAGCACCCTTAACAGGGTGGCGTTGGGCAAGGTATTGCCCCACTTTTTGTCCCATAGTGTACCAAGACACCGCGGCCTTAGCACTTATGCCAACGTTCTCAATGTCGTTGACAGCAGCAACAACTGGAGTGGTTTGCGCAATTTTGCGGATGCTAGGCGACAGTCCGTTAAAGGAAACAGTGCCCACAATAATGACATCACTGGCTGTGTCGGTGCAATGCTTAAGCTGTTCTATCTGGGTGGTCAGCTGAGGGTAGCCACCGGCTTCAAGAACCGTCATGTTTACCCCTAATCTCTTCACTTCTTCTACCATGCCATAGTTAACACTAAGCCAGTAAGGGTCTTTAAGATGAGGGTAAGTAACACATAGGTGCCATGGCTTACTAGCGTCTTCTATGGGTTGGTATAGCAATGGTCGCATCTGGCCCTGATAATCAAACGGTGGATCCCAGGCCACAATATCCCATACATTTTCCGTCGCAGCATAGGTAGAGGAACTAACCCCAAGGCATAAAATCAAACTCAAACTATGTGTTAAACGAAAAATCATGGTGTTAACTACCTTAGGTGGCACATTTAAGGATTAAAAGCGGCTGTGGTACTACAGTGTATTGTGGTATTTTACGCCTACGTTAGTCTACCTTCTGAGTGCCTATGGCTGTCAACCTTGGCGTCGGCAGTAAATTACTGTTGGCCATGATCTTAACCATTAGTTTGTTATTAGTTGCTGCCGTAATCGGTTGGCAAGGCTATGAACGCGTCGCCAGTAAACAAAACTCAGTGATCGATGAGGCTATCCCTAGCATTATTGCGGCCCACAGCTTAACAGAGATTAACGCTAGCTTAGCCACTGCCGCCCCTGCACTATTAGGTGTGACTAATGAGCCTGAACGTAAGAAGATTACCGCCACTATCGAATATCAATTACAGCAACTAAGAGATTCATCCATTTGGCATGGGGAGACCAGTGACTACCCTTTCGAAAGCCTAGTATTGCAGAGTATGAGCGTTAACATCAGCAATAACTTAGTGCGGCAAATTAGTCTGGTTGAACGACGACTAGACTATCTACAAAAAGCAGGTGTACTGCAAAGTAAAACGTTGCTTGCCATGAGCAAGATCCATAATATTAGCACTTCTTTGGTGGCTAACGCCAACACCATGACCACTGCAGTAGCGTCTAGCTTGTATGACTTGGCAGATGCCAATTCTAATTCTAATTCCAATGCTGATGCTGGGCAAGATGCCTTATATGTTGCTTTTGATCGCCTCATTGAGGTTGATTTAGATCATATGGACCGGATGTACGAATTGCGCCAACGATCTGCACACTTAATGGATTTACTGACCCGAGTGCCCGTGCAAACCACTTTGACAGCGTTATATAAAATTGAGCAGGACATTCAACTTAATATGGCCGTGCTTCAGCGCCGAGTTGCCGAGGTGAATGACCCAGGCCGCCGGCAACAAGGGTTAGATTTGTTGTCGGTAGTTAAAGCTAATATTGCCTCAAGTACTGCGGATAATCTGTTTGCCTTGCAACGAAGTAACATTAATGTGCACAGCCAATTAGTAGTGCTGAATAATGCTAGTGTTAAATTGACCAAAGCATTTAATGAGCAGGCAGATAGTGCCAGTAGGGCTGCAAGTGCAAAAGTGCAAAAGGCTACAGAAGAGGCGCGCACTGCGGTAGCTAATGGGCGCAACATATTATTGATCGCGTGTTTAATTTTGGCCGTAGTGGCGATAAGCGTATTGTGGTTTTATGTAAAACGTAATCTTTTCCGTCGATTAACCCAGTTAAATCAAGCCTTTTTAGCGGTAGCCCAAGGTGACCTGGATTATCAATTGCAAATTAGTGGCCATGATGAGCTAGGTCGTTTGGCCAAAACTGTACAGGTGTTTAAAGAAAATGCGCGCGCTCGCCAGCAACTAGAGCAGCAACAAGAAGCTGTAGAACTGCGTTTAAGGAACTATCAGTCTGAACTGGAGCAAGAGATCCAGATGCGCACAGGGCAACTCCAGCAGCTCAACCAGGAGCTGTTGGCGACAGCTGAGAAGCATGAACTTGCTCGTACGGAAGCGGAGCGAGCGAACCTAGCTAAAACTGAATTTTTGGCCACTATGAGTCATGAGGTACGGACGCCTTTGAGCGGCGTGCTAGGTACCTTAAAGCTGTTGCAAAAAACGCAATTAGACAGCCAGCAAACGGAATATATAGGATTGAGCCAGGCAGCTGCAGAAGCCTTGCTGGGTATTTTGAATGGCATTTTAGACTACGCCAAGGTAGAGCAAGGGCACATGCAGATGGAGCATCTACCCTATCAGCTAGAAAAGGTAGAGGCTAACATGGTGGCCCTAATGTCTGGTGCAGCGGCAGAAAAAGGGCTGCAGCTAGACGTTCATATTCCGCAGCAGCTTAAACAGCACACCCTTGTAGGCGATCAGGGTAAGGTCCAACAAGTGTTATTCAACTTACTGGGCAATGCCATTAAATTCACCACCGTGGGGTATATCGAGCTTTACATTAGTTTGATTGAAGACGATGGTTTAAGCGAACGCTTACGTTTTGAAGTGACAGATACGGGTTTAGGTATTCCTGAAAACATGCATCAGACCCTCTTTCAGCCATTTACCCAATACGATGCGTCAACCTCGAGACGTTTTGGTGGCACCGGTTTAGGCTTATCTATTTGTAAAACCTTAGTGGAAGCCATGGAAGGCACTATGGGTATTAGTAGCCGCGTTGAAAATGATGTGAAACAAGGCTCAAAAGTATGGTTTGAATTACCTTATTGGCCAGATTCAGAATACTTACCGTTAACGCCCAGTTTTGCTGAAACTAATACGGCTGTGCCTAGCATGGATGTACTGTTAGTAGAAGATAATGAGATTGGTCGGATAGTTGTAGAAGGCTACTTGAGTCATGAGGGGCACAAAGTGACGTTGGCCAAGGACGGATTTGAGGCTCTAGCTCTGGCGGAAACACATTTCGACCTTATCCTGATGGATATTAGTATGCCAGGCATGGACGGTGTTGAAACCACCTTGCGAATGCACCAAGTACACAAACGCTTGGGGTTAAAGATCCCGATTATTGCCATGTCAGCGCATATCTTCCCTGAGGAAGTTGATTCTTATCTAAGTTCAGGGCTAGATGGTTTTGTTGGCAAACCCATAGATCCAGAACGGTTAAATGAGTTGCTACTAGGGGTTAGCCAAGCACAGAAGAAGTTAATATCTATGCCTAATGAAGCAGAAGCACAGTTGGTTAACGAGAAATTGCTTAACGATGACCTCAGTGTGTTAGGTAAAACCTGTCTGTTAGAGATGGTTAATCTTTTTGCTCAAGCTTGTATTAACAATATGGCAGCTATAGAACTTGCACGGCAACATGAGGACTGGGTGAAATTAAGTGACTTGGCGCACAATTTTAAAAATGCTGCGGGAAGCTTGGGGCTTGAGACCTTGTACCAATTAGTTAACCAGTTGGAAAGCCAAACTAAGCATGGCCAACCTACGAGTATAGATTTGATTCTAGAAGACTTGCCTGAGCTGGTAAAAGTTTCACAAAAAGCCCTTAACAATTGGAGCGCTGCACATATAGCCTAGTGTTAAGGCTACTGTTCGTCTAGACCGCTGAACAAATAACCTTCTCCATGGACAGTGGTTAACAGCATAGGTTGTTTATAGTCCCGTTCCAACTTTCGCCTTAAACGCATGATTAACACATCTATGGTGCGATCGTTTGGATCCCAGCTGCGATGGGTGACTTGGGATAATAAACGATCACGGTTAAGTACTTGACCTGGGTGGGTCATAAATACATACAAGAGTTCAAATTCAGCTCTAGTCAATTTAATCTCTTGTTGATCTCGGCCCAGTAAATGGCGACGAGAGGCGTCTAACACTAAACCATCAAAAGGGTAGATGGATTTGTGTTGTACGGGTTCTTCACTATGACTATGAATGCGCCGCAACAGGTTAGTCACTCGTGCTAAAAGTTCTCGTGGGTTAAACGGTTTAGTGACATAATCGTCGGCGCCTATTTCTAGTCCAACAATACGGTCTATGTCGTCAGTTTTACCCGTCACCAATACGATGCCCATATTGCTTGTGGCTCTTACTTCGCGGGCCAGCAATAAACCACTTTCATCTGGTAAGTTAATATCTAACAGAAGCATGCTGATGTCTTCTTGGTTGATGACAATTCGCATTTCTCTTGCACAGCTCACAGCAGTGACACGATAACCCTCTGACTCAAAGTAGCCTGCAAGCTTAGTTCGAGTAATAGCTTCATCTTCTACTATGAGGATGTGATGAGTCTTCATAAGGGCTACTCTTGTTATTATTCCAATCTAGTATAGCAGTAGATATAGACATAAAAAAAGCTCCAGTGGGTGGTTCCTTTTTTGAGCTAGGCTTGGGAGTACTACACTAAATCTAATCACCCTGCTGATGGATTGTGGCACTTTAAAATGCTCCCAAGAACCCTCGTTCACAGAGTCTTCTTTGCGAGATAGAACCGCACATTAGAACATCTGTTTTAATACATTATTAAAAAATTAAATTGAGTTTTGTATCTGGATTACTACTATCAGATACCTAATAGGCCGGGGCATAACCCGGCCTATTACTTTTTTAGTTTAACCCCAGAGCCTGTTTTCTCTGGTTGGCCCAAGTTCGTAAAATCTGATCGATAGCGAGGCCAATACAAGCAACACATATTCCAAGAATTAATCCGTTACCAACACCATTTCTATCGGACAGAGAACCCAGGATCAACTGTCCAAGATCATCTGTACCGATCATCGCTCCGATAATAACCATAGAAAGTGCAAATACTACAGTCTGATTGATACCCAGTGCCATATGTGGAAATGACATAGGTAATTCAATAGACAGCCAGCGTTGCAGACGGCCGACGCCAGACATTGTTCCGGCATCCTGCAATGACTCTGGAACACTGAGTAGGCCTTCTACAGTGTAGCGAAGTGCCGGTATCGTGGCATAGATAATAATAGCGATAAGTACAGAGGTGTCTGTCACACCAAATAGCATCATTACTGGGATTAAATAAATAAACGATGGGAAGGTCTGAAACGTATCACAATAGGTCAGAATAAAACGCGTAGATTTCGGATTTTGAGCACACAGTGTGCCAACAACAATTCCGCTAAAGCCTGCAATGAGCACGGAAACAGTCATTAGGTATGCGGTAATCAGCGCGCGGTCCCACCATTCGGTCAGTGCGATGAACATAAGGAATCCACCCACAATCAGAGCAGAGCGAATGCCGCCTACAATAAATCCAACACCCATTGCCAGAGTAAAGGTGGCAACTACTGGCATACCTAAATAAGCCGCTTTTACGGGCATCAATACCTCAACGGTTAGCCACTCGTTGAAGGCTTTTAGGGAGAAGAAGAACGTATCCCAAATCCAATCAACACCAGACTGCCAAAACACTGCAGTAGAAATGCCTTTATTGTGTGGAATCAGGTAAAGGTAATTGATCCCTTCAGGAAAAATGAAGGTGCCAATATAAGCAAACATAATACCTAGGATGAAAACAACACCGAACATTAGCAGGTACTTATATTTTTCAGTAAATGTAGGATTGGAAAAGTAATCGGTTTGCTTATTGGCCCATGCTAGTGACATACGGTCGAGAACAATAGCAATTAAGACAATGCAGATACCCATCTCAATCGCAATGCCAATTTTGAGTTGATTAAGAGCGATCAGTAAGTGGATACCCAGCCCTTTTGCACCGATTAATGAGGCCAATACAACCATAGCCAAGCACTGCATAATGACTTGGTTAACACCAATTAAAATGTCGCGACGAGCGGTTGGAATCAGTACTTTGGTTAATAGTTGCCAGTTGTTGCAGCCACTCATCACTCCAGACTCAGCGACTTCTGGCGGCAGCTTTTTAAGGCCTAATAAAGTTAGACGAACCATAGGCGGTGTTGCAAAAATAACCGTTGCGATTGCACCAGCATGATCACCAATGCCAAAAAACACCATGACAGGAATCAAATACGAAAAATGTGGCACGATCTGGGCCATATTTAGCAACGGATTGAGTATTGCTTCTATGCGTTTGCTTCTGAATGCCCACACACCAAACCAGAGGCCGATAAAAACAGAAACCGGTGCAGCTACTAATACGAATGACAGGGTTTGCATTGACGGTTCCCATTGTCCGAACAATGCAATGTAAGAAGTCGAAAGTCCCACCAATAAAGCAAGGCCACGACCGTTTAGTGCATAACCTAGGATTGTGGCACCACCAGCTACAACAGTCCAGGGTAATCCCGGCCATTTTGCCCACGGGTTAGCCGTTGCCCAGTCCCAACCAGAAAAGGTAACGATTGTTTTCACGCCACCCAACATTATTTCTCGGATGAACTCGATCATGAACAGAATGAAGCCCGATATCATACGCGTGAATTGGCTCACTAGCGGCTTCTGTTCATACTCCTGGATATCTGGGTCATACACTTCAATTGGCCACCATTCGAACATCAAGTAACTAATTGAATCATTGATAAAAATGGGGAACGCTTTTATTAATGGAGGAAAACGCCACAGAACATTAGTTTCAGAAGGCCCAATAGACTGATATAGAATAATAAAAATGACCAGCAATAAGATAAATTGCAGGTATTTTCTTTGTCTAAATAGTTCGATCATGAGGCGTTTTCACTCCTCTGGGTTGAATGGCTTCCAAACAGAACATGAACAATTTTAGCAGCGGTTATAGTCCCGACGGCCTTACCTGCGTCATCGACAACTGTTAAAGGTTTGCTAGAGCTTAGAATGACTTCAGCTACGGTTTCAATGATGGCACTATTTTGCACTGTAAGGTCACTCATTGACTCACTTGAATCAAATGCGTCCATAACAGATTCGATCTTTAGTACTTTTTCGCGTGGTACTTCTTCAGTAAATTTACGCACGTATTCAGTCGCTGGGTTAAGCACAATGTTCGCGGGGGTATCAAGTTGTTCTATGATGCCATCTTTCATGATGGCGATGCGGTCAGCTAGGCGCAAGGCTTCGTCGAAATCATGGGTGACGAATAAGATAGTTTTGTGTAGTACTGATTGTAAACGCAGAAACTCATCCTGCATTTCCTTACGAATGAGTGGGTCAAGTGCAGAAAAAGGTTCGTCAAGGAACCAGATATCAGGTTCAATCACCAGCGAACGGGCAATGCCAACGCGCTGCTGTTGTCCACCTGATAGTTGCCGCGGGAAATAGTCTTCGCGCCCAGTAAGGCTAACTAAATCCACCATTTCTTTGGCTTTTTTAACACTCTCTTGAGTGCTAACGCCCTTTACTTGTAATGGGAAAGCAATATTTTCTAATACTGTCTTGTGTGGCAATAAAGCGAAGTTTTGAAACACCATACCCATTTTATTGCGACGTAATTCAATTAACTGCTTGTTATTCATCGTTAGGATATCTTCCCCTTCAATGAATATTTTGCCAGCAGTGGCGTCGGTCAATCTGGAGATACACCTTAATAGGGTTGATTTTCCAGAGCCAGATAAGCCCATGATAATCAGCAGTTCACCTGCATGTATGTCGAAAGAAGCATTATTTACTCCAACGATGCATCCTGCTGCCTGAAATTTTGCAGCATCAACTACACCATTAGCTTTCTTTAACATGCTTTCTGCATTGTTGCCGAAAATTTTGTAAACTGAGTCGCAACGAATAACGGGTTCGTCCGAAGGAGATATTGCATTTTGCATAGACATAGGCGAATTCATTTTTTAAATTTTAGTGGTTAAGGCTGACATCTTAGGTTAGTTAGTAAAGGCCATTATGTCAAAAAATAACCCTCTGCTTGGGTACCAAGCAGAGGGTTGTGTTACTTCAGGTTGCATTGGTTTAAGTATTACTTAGTCCAACGCTTCCAAACAGCTTCGTTTTCAGCAAGCCATTTTGCACCAGCTTCTTCAGCACCTAAATTTTCAAGGTCAACTAGAGCGGCCATTTGACCGATATGTGTAGTATTGAAAGATATTTTGCTATACGCAGAATACGCAGCAGGGTGACTCTTTGGGAACTTATAGCTTGCGGCTTTCTTCAACCAGCCTTTCGGTGATCCACAACTTCCATCACCGCCATCAACTATACGACAACCATCAGTGTACTCTGGGAACTCAATGAACGTAAAGCCTTCTGCGTCAGTAAAGTTTGGTGTCCAGTTAAAGATAATGGTACCACGACCTTCTTTTTTGGCAGAAGCAAGTTCTGCCCACAAAGCTGCACCAGTACCAGCAAACTTAACAGTCCAATCGTCACCAAGACCTAAAGCGGCAACGCGATCTGGCATCAAAGTACCATGCCAGCTTTGTGGGCCTTCTAACCAACGACCTTTTCCGCCTGAATCAGCTGTAGCAAACACATCTTTACAGTTTTTGAGAGCTTCCCAATTAGGAAGGCCAGGGCATAGGTTTTCATCAATAACCCAAGTTGGAACGCCCATTTCTTCAAGCGTAGCCGCTGAGTGAGTGCCAGCATCGATCAAGCCGCCCTTAGCCATTGCATTGTAAAATGAGCCTCCCATACTAGACTGCCAAACTTCGTGTGAAATAGTAACGTCACCATTACGAATAGACTCGTAAACCGCCTGTGAATCTGCTGGTACATATTCAACGTTGCTGCCCATGCTTTCAAAAATGCCACCAATTACATGAGCCATAACAAGTTGGCTAGACCAGTTATGGAGCGGGATAACAATAGGTTGAGTACTATCGGCCGCTTTGGCTACGCCAGTTGCAGATAATAGAATGGCAGAAGCGCCTGCTATAAAAGTATTTCTAAATTTCATTATTTTTTCCTCGGTATTGTTTTTATTTATTGATATTTATGTATTCACAAATTATTGGTAAGTACATGAGCTGTCAAGTATCAGCTTTTAACTACGGGTAATAACTACTTTTCTTTTTATGACAGGCAGAAACCTGTTTATTTTTCAATTCAGCTATGCAGTTGAATTGAAAAGGCTTGCAACATCAACTCCAAATTAAGCCCTAACGCGAGACTTAGTAGGATCGTAGTGAGAAATGCCCACTACGGTTGCAGGAATACGTTTAATGTGGCCATCAAGCTTACCTACCTCTACC
>CAJIZL010000029.1 GCA_905182035.1 Oceanospirillaceae bacterium ASP10-02a
CTGGCTTTAGATAAACATCTATTTCCGCAGGGTCAATCATGCTGTAATCATCTAGATAGTCCCCCGTAACAGTGGCGACCAATACGCTTTCTGGCAAACGAATACCGGCGTCATCACAAAACTTAGAGGCAGGCATAATTTTACCCCGCGCAATACCCGTAAGGTCACTAACAATACATTCAACTTCCGTTATTTTATGTTCTTTTAGCCATGCTTTTAGGCCATTAAAATTGGTCATAGATCACCGACTGCCTTGGCTTTGCAAACGACCATTACAGGCGCTAGCAAAGGCAGAAAAAATAGATTGATAGAGGTCGTCGTTAGTTGCTTGGTACTCTGGATGCCATTGCACTGCTAGGTTAAAGGTTTGGCTATTGGGGTCGGTGATGGCTTCAACTAAACCATCCTCAGACATCGCTTCAACCCTTAGGCCTTTACCCACCTGATGGACACCCTGCCCATGTAACGAGTTTACCCGAACCTCTGACATACCGAACAACTGCTGGAGTAAACCGTCGTTAGCTAAGGTGACACTGTGGCTGTGGCCATATTGAATTTCTATTGCATCAGCTTTGTTTTCCCGATGGTCATTATAGCAATCCAGTTCTTGCACATGCTGATGTAAACTTCCACCATAGGCCACGTTCATTTCTTGAAAACCTCGACAAATGGCCAGTAAGGGCACTCCCTGCTTTATAGCCGCTGGAATGAGCGCTAATGCTAGGCTATCTCTAGCCTTATCATGCTGGGTTCCTGCACGACTGACTGCGCCATAATGATGTGGCTCAACGTTGCTGTATCCACCAGGTAAAAGCACACCGTGAAGGTGGGTTAATAAGGCGTCTATGTCCATATCTAATTGGTTATCTGCATTAGTTAAGGCTGGAATTAAGACCGGCACCGCTCCCATTGCATCAACCACGGCACGGGCGTATTTCTCGCTCACGCGGTGGTAAGGATGTAGGCCATCTTGGTTTACTTCACACACAAGGCCGATGAGAGGTTTAGACATATAGGTAGCGCTAAATAACGATTGACTCAAGTCCTCGACAATAGCATAAACCGGTTTTAATCTTCAAGTTATATGTATATTATTATGAACACTTTGATGAAGCCAACAATGCTTTTATGAATTATATTCAAGTTATTGTTTTATAGCGGTTAATTTAATATTTATGTTCATTAATGAATAAATTTAATGTTCTTTTTATACAAATTAATTGTATTATTTCAAACATATCGTTTTAGAAGCTTGTCTATCGCCACCTTTCTGATACCATCTCAGAAAACCCTATTAAAAGAGATTTTAAACCATGCCCCATGCCATCGCTCCAAGCAGCGAAGCCGAAGCATTTCTCGCAGCTAACCCAGACCTTGTGAGCGTAGATTTATTACTGCCCGATCAGCATGGTGTTTTACGAGGCAAACGCATTCCTGCGCAGGAGTTGCTCAAAGTTTATGAGCAGGGCCTTTATTTGCCTGGTTCAGTGTTCGCCCTTGATATCAATGGCAACACCGTAGAGAGCACCGGTATTGGGTTTGATACGGGTGATTGTGACCAGCCCTGTAGAGTAATACCCCACACCTTAACTATGGTGCCATGGCAAAACAAACCTGTGGCTCAATGTTTAATCGCTATGGAACAAACCCCTGGTGAAGCTTACTTTGCTAACCCACGCCATGTTTTAGATCGGATCTGCGACCAATATCAGAGCCAAGGCCTAACCCCAATGGTAGCCGTTGAGTTGGAATTTTACCTCACCGATGCCAAGCGCCTTAAATCAGGCCTATTACAGCCCCCAATAGCACCAATAACAGGCCTTCGCGAGTCAGACACTCAGGTTTATGCAGTAGACAATTTAGATGACTATAGTGCGCTTCTAGATGACATCGTGCTTGCTGCCCAGGGGCAAAACATACCGGCATCTACAGCAGTAGCAGAGTATGCCCCTGGGCAGTTTGAAATAAACCTGCAGCATGTTGCAGATCCTGTATTGGCTTGCGACCAAGCCATATTGCTAAAGCGCATCATCAAAAGTGTGAGCCGAAAACATGGTTTTGGCGCCACCTTTATGGCTAAGCCCTATGCCGATCAAGCTGGCAGTGGCATGCACATCCATATGAGCTTGCTGGATGATTCTGCAACTAACGTATTCGCTTGTGATCAGAAGAACCAACCCAATGCTATGTTAGGCAAAGCCTTAGCTGGCTTACAGGCCACTATGGCTGATACCATGGCTTTGCTCTGCCCCAAGGTTAATTCATACCGTCGCTTTCAACCCGGCTTCTTTGTTGCCATGGCCCCAACATGGGGAGTAGATAACCGTACCGTTGCCTTGCGCATTCCTAATGGCTCCGGTGCTGCAACACGCATTGAACACCGTGTAGCAGGGGCTGATGCCAACCCTTATTTGGCCATGGCCGCATTGCTTTCGGGTGCGCTTCATGGCATTAATAATGATTTAGATTTGGGCCCTCAAACCACCGGCAATGGTGCAGAAAAAACAACCTCTAGTTTGCCATTGAATTGGGTGGATGCCTACGGTATTTTAGCCAAAAGCAAATTTGCTGCAAACGCCTTTGGAGCTGATTTTCTGTGGGTATATGTCCAGGTGCAGCAACAAGAATATACCGAGTTTAACCGCCATGTAAGCAGCTTAGAAATAGACTGGTACCGGCGCACACTTTAAATTGCAGGATTTTTATGAGCCAAGCACACACCCACTCTTACTACGCTGCGAGTGCTAACAAACATATTCAGTGCCCCACATTACAAGGCAGCCACAGTGCCGATGTATGCGTTGTAGGTGCTGGAATTACTGGACTTAGCGCCGCCTTAAATTTGGCAGAACGAGGTTATAAAGTCACAGTTGTTGAAGCTAACTTAGTGGGCTGGGGCGCCTCTGGGCGCAGTGGTGGGCAAATGATTTTTGGTTTTGGCTGCGATATGTCCGTGATCGAAAAATCTGCTGGCAAACTAGCAGCTAAAGCCATGTGGGGCATGTCTTTAGAGGCCATTGATATCCTGCGACAGCGTGTAGACAAACACCAAATTCAATGTGACTTGCAGCAAGGTCACCTTCATGCCGCGATAAAACCGAGGCAGATGCGGGAACTGGAAGAATGGCAGGCCTCGTTAGAAAAACAGTATGGTTATGCCAGCTTAAGCCTTTGGAGCCAGCAGCAAGTGCAATCAAAAATGGCTAGTGAGCGTTATATAGGTGGGCTTTATGATGCCAACTCTGGCCATATTCACCCTCTCAATTACACGTTAGGTTTAGCAAAAGCGGCTTTGGACGCAGGCGTCACCATTTACACAGATTCTGCAGTAACTAAGGTGACCAGAAAATCTCAGGCCAATATTTGTCATACTACACAGGGGCAAATTACCGCTCAACAGGTGCTTTTCTGTGGCAACGCCTATATGGGTAAACTGGTACCTGAAATTAGTAACAAAATAATGCCTGTTGGCACTTACATTGGCGCTACGGAACCACTAGGGAAAGCCCGAGCTGAGGCTCTGATCAATAACAACATGGCCGTTGCTGACATTAATTTTGTATTGGATTATTTCCGCATGTCTGCAGATTATCGTATGTTATTTGGTGGCCGAGTTAGCTACTCCACCTTAGCACCCCCAAACCTGACACATTCTATGCGCCAACGTATGTTAGGCGTGTTCCCACAATTGGCAGACGTTAACATGGACTATTCTTGGGGTGGTAATGTTGCCATCACCATGAACCGTGGGCCTCACTTTGGTCGCGTTGGCAAAGACTTATATTTTGCTCAAGGTTTTTCTGGCCACGGTATTGCTGCAACAGGTTTGGCTGGGAAGCTACTCGCTGAAGCGGTGGCAGGACAAGCTGAACGATTTGATCTATTCAATGAAATTAGCCACTTACCTTTTCCTGGCGGCACCCTATTTAAAACACCAGCACTTATGTTGGCCATGGCTTGGTATCGTTTACGGGATATGTTGTAGTAACGGCAGGGTTGAATTAGTGAGATACATTGCCATTGTTGGCACTCACGACTTTGGCAGTGACATCACCTAAGTTACGAAAACGATGGGGCAGGTGGGTATGGAAAAAATAACCGTCTCCTGTGACCAACTGGTAAACCTGCTGATCCACAGTTAACTCAATTTCACCTTGCACAACGATGCCAGCTTCTTCACCATCGTACTTAATCATATCCTCACCAGTGTCAGCTCCAGGGGGGTAGGTTTCGCTAAGCATCGAGATATTGCGGTCTGCAACACTGTGGCCAATGAGTTTTATAGCTACGCCCTGAGCACTCATATCTGCCTGTTCGTTGGCCTTAAAAACCACTTGATTGCTCATTACTAGATCGGTGGTAAAAAACTCTTCCACACCCATAGGAAACCCTTTCAGCACTTTAAGCAGAGAGCTAAATGAAGGGCTTACGGTGTTTTTTTCAATCATGGAGATGGTGCTATTAGTCACCCCCGCACGTTTGGCCAACTCTCGTTGTGAAAGTCCTAGGCGTTTACGAATCGTTTTTAATCTGGCACCTAAGTCCAAGGCACTTCCTCCCTATGTTAGTGTGGTTTAGCATTCCTGTAACGGGATGCGGACACGAACCTTTACACCTTCATCAACCACAGTATTAATATCAACAATTCCACCTAGAGATCGCGCACGCTCATCCACTCCAGACAAACCAAAACCCACCTTGCTGTCTAGTGGATCAAAACCAATGCCGTTATCTTCAACACAAATGTTCATGTGTCGGTCAGAAACATCTAAAACCACCTTCAGTTTAGTTAGCTTAGCGTATTTGACCGCATTATTTACCAGCTCTTGCACTATACGATAGCTTGCAATGCTATATATTTCTTCTACATTATTCACCGAGTCATCAATATTAAGATCTAAGTCAATATTTTGCTCATCTAAATGAAAAGCAAGAATACACTGCTCAACGGCCACCTTTAAACCAAACATGTCTAGTGCCTCAGGCCTTAAGCGTTGAATCATATCACGCATGGTCTCATACAGCGCATCTGCTTGAGAGGTGATATCTTGAGCGTAAGTTGCTACCTCTTGCATGGTTTCTACAGATTCAAGTATGTGGGCATTAATCTTTATGGCCGTGAGGGTTTGGCCAAACTCATCATGTAGCTCTCTAGCAATGTGGTGAATTTGGTCCTCTTGCACCCTTATTAGCTGTTGTGCCAAGTGGGTATTTTCGTCATTCTTTCGCTGCAGTTCTTTGGTGCGATGTGTAACCATCACTTCTAAATTTGCATGCTGCTGACTTAGCTCTGTGAGTACATTATCCCGCTGTAGTTCGAGTCTATACTTGGCGAATGAGTTATGGTAATGGATACCATAGGCAATATACATGGCGAAGAGTAGCAGCCCCATAATTTGAAGGTGTTGGGAATAGAGTCCTGCAGGCTGCGCTATAGACAGGGTAAAGGGCTGACCCAAGTCATCTAGTTCACGTTCCTCTAACAAGGTATCTATTTCAATGATTGGCAATGAGGCTGTTTGAGGAAGAATTTCTTCTGCAGCTAACTTACGCTCTTTGCCGTGAAGTAGCCGGACACTTGCCAAAGGTACAGTATTAACCACAGATGCCAGCATAGTATCTGTTTTTATTATCAGCAATACCGCCAGGCCGCCTTGCGCATTATTTGGTAATGCTCCAAGGCCACCTTGCGAATAACGCCGCTCCATCGCAGTCGCTGTATCTCGCGTATCCAACACCTTGATTAGTGCATAACCACGCCCACCTTCTTTTAGTTTGTAAGGTTGAGAGGCTACAGGTTCGCCCGTGGCCAAGGAGGCCAGAAGAGGGTCCCGCATACTGGCTACAGACATCATGTCAAATCCCATAATACCTTTAACTGATTCAAGGTAGGGGTCTATAAAAAAAATAGGGAAGTGCATGGGCACCCCATCAATGGTATCGAAGGGCTTGACCGTGGAGCCGTTCTTAGGCACATAGCGTGTGACCTTATAATCTCGGTAACCCAAATTACGCATGCGCTCTTCGTGTTCAGCTATGTTAGCTGGGCCAATGCTAACCAGTGCCTCAAACATATAAATATGTGGGTACGCATCACGCATGCGCCTAGTAAAGTCGCGTGTTTGTTGAAGCTTATTGGTGCCAATACTCGTAAGTAAACTACCAAAGCCAGCTAAAGCCGCATCATTGATTACAAGCTGTTCATGAATTTGATTGATCGCGTCGTTTGCGTCGTGATCAAAACTTATTCGTTGGCTGTTGATAGCCACAGCGCCAACTAAGAATAGCACCACTGCCACACTAAAGGACCACAACAAAAAACTCAACAGAGTTGAAGGGCGTCTTAAATAATCTAGTTGACTACCTTTTTCCACGGTGAAAATCCTTGCGTCTGCCTCTGCTGCTGGCGCTATTGTTTTACTGGTCGCAGTAGCGATCTAATAAGTAATAAAGGCATTGTTAGGCTAAATTGGTTTTTTAATACTTTTTAGGTTTTGTTATAAATGCTTTTAATATAAGTATTATTCCAGTAAGGATTATCAAATAAGTCAGGCCTATCATTATCAATTTAAATAAGTTGAGTCCGGAGCCCAATGAAACCAATGTTTCAGATATTGCGCCTGAATTTAAATAGGTTTCTAACATCAATAATTCAACGAAATTCTCAGACCAATCGGCTATCATGCCCAAGACAGTAGGAGCTAACAATAATAGACGCTTGTTTTTAAAGAGATATATAATCCAAGAGCCATTCATCACAGTAGAAACAACCGCAAAAATTATGTCCCATAATTGAAGGAATTGGCTATAGCAAAGAAGCTGAGCCTGATCCCTTGCGTGAAAAAACTCTTGAACTATCTCTATATTGTAAATAGAAAGACCTAGTGAATTTGACCCAATATCTAACCTGAAACAGCCACTTAGAGGCACTAAAACTAGTGAGATGTACAAGATAAATACTAAAGTTAATCCTAAAGCACAATATAGATTTCTGTGATTATTGAAGTATTTAAATGTCTTGATCATAGTTTTATCTATCAATTTTTTTAAAAGTATTTAAATTCAGATTTTCCTGCATAATACAAAATAAGAGACGCAGGCAGCAAAAATAGAAATAGTAAGTATTCAGTTGGATCAGCTCCTTCAACATAAAAAACCAATAGGCCCAATATGTTTAAGTTGAATAATATGACTCCCATGACTTGTACGGGGTAGAGTTTCACTGAACCTACAAAAAAATAACGAATACTAAAGTAAATAAACGCAGTAAATAATGATAACCGGATCGCATGCAGGCGATGTTCTGGAACATCATGACCGTCTGACATAAAGAAAGGGAACGTAATAGAAACATTGTAGAAATACCCAACAACGACACTGACACAATATATAAACAATAGCGCTATTATTATTTTTGCAACTACTCTACTAGTCATGAAATTACCCCTAATTCACATTTTAGTCTCAACTTGTTAAATTTATTCCACGGTCACCGACTTGGCTAAATTACGAGGCTGATCCACGTCAGTACCTTTGATGATAGCCACATGGTAAGACAATAGCTGCATAGGTATAGCGTAAGCTATTGGCGCTAACAGTTCATGCACTTCTGGTACGACAATGACATGGGTGGCATCATCTTCTGCCATTTTGGCGTGGACATCAGCAAAAACAAACAGTTCACCGCCACGGGCGCGTACTTCCTGCATGTTGGCTTTGAGTTTATCAAGCATATCATCTTTAGGTGCAACCACAACGACAGGCATATATGCATCAACTAGGGCCAATGGGCCATGCTTGAGCTCTCCTGCAGGGTAGGCCTCAGCATGAATATAGGAAATTTCTTTTAGCTTTAGAGCGCCTTCCGAGGCGATTGGGTACATGCTACCTCGGCCAAGGAATAAGGTGTGATGTTTGTCAGCAAACCGCTGAGCTACTGCTTCAATCTTAGGCTCCATTTGCAAACATTGCTGCAATACACCGGGTAGCGTCTGCATGGCATGAATAATGGGCTGAACATCGATATCTGAACGTTGTTTAGCCAGTAATAAGGTGACGTGAAGCAATGTGATTAGCTGGGCGGTGAAGGCCTTAGTTGACGCCACACTGATCTCAGGTCCTGCCTGTGTTAATAGTACCATGTCAGATTCACGTACCAGGCTGCTTGATGCCACATTGCAAATGGCTAGACTGGCAGCTAATTTGTTTTTATCAATGTGGCGCAACGCAGCCAAGCTGTCCGCCGTTTCGCCAGACTGAGACAAGGTGATAAGCAGCGTGTCTTCGGGTACTACAGCCTGGCGGTAGCGGTATTCACTGGCCACCTCTATTTGACAAGCAAGGCCTGCCAAACTTTCTATCCAATACTTTGCTACCATGCCTGCCAGGTAGCTAGTACCACAAGCAATAATCTGTACGTTCTTAGCCTTGGACAAGGCTTCAATAGCGTTGTCATCGAGAATGTTTTGGAGCTTTCCAGCAATAATTTGCTGCTCAATGAGATTGGCCACAACCTTGGGCTGTTCGTTAATCTCTTTTAACATGTAGTGCTTATAGGCCCCTTTATCACTGCTTTCTTCGCTGTGTTCATAGCGGTGGCTTGGGCGCTCAACAACTACGCCACTAGCGTCAGTAACTGTTACTTGGGTACGGCTGATTGCTGCAATATCACCGTCTTCTAAAAACATAAAGTTGTCGGTGACTTGCAACAGCGCCAGTTGGTCGGAGGCGATGTAATTTTCATCACTGCCTAGGCCAATCACTAATGGGCTGCCCTTACGTGCAGCTAACAACAAATCTGGCTGGGTTTCATCCACCACACCTAACGCATAAGCACCCTCACAACGACCCGCTGCATCACGCACTGCTGCCGTTAAAGACATACCCTGCTTACGGTTGCGGTGAATTAAATGGGCAATTACTTCTGTGTCTGTGTCGCTTTCAAAGCCGTATCCTGTAGCAACAAGATCTTCTTTTATAGATTCAAAATTGTCAATGATGCCATTGTGAACCACCGCTAAACTACTGTGAGACCAGTGAGGGTGGGCATTAGTTTCATTAGGAATTCCGTGGGTAGCCCAACGTGTATGAGCAATACCTAAGCTGCCTTGTAATGGCTTAGCAGTTAAGGCGGCATCTAAACTAGCCACTTTGCCTACGCGGCGGGTACGCTGTAAACCTTGATCACTTAAAATCGCTACACCAGAGGAATCGTAACCGCGGTACTCTAGACGCTTTAGGCCTTCTACTAATATGCCGCTGATATTACGCTGAGCAATGGCGCCAACTATTCCGCACATGTGTTGTCTTCCTTGGTTAAATTTTTACTGGTTTAGCCCAAGTGGCTAAGTTGCGCTGTTTGCCACGAGCGATAGCTAGGTTACCATCGGCCACGTCTCTAGTAATGGTAGAACCTGCACCAATGGTTGCATCTGCGCCAATGGTGACAGGAGCAACAATGGAGCTGTTTGAGCCGATAAAAGCACCATCTGCAATCACAGTTTTGTACTTGTTAACACCATCGTAGTTACAGGTAATGGTTCCAGCACCAATATTTACTTTTTCACCAACCACCGTATCACCTAGGTAGGTAAAGTGATTGGCCTTAGAGCCTTTGCCCAAGGTGGTCTTTTTGGTTTCGACAAAATTGCCTACTTTGGCATTATCATGAAGTATAGTGCCGGGTCGCAGGCGCGCAAAGGGTCCAATATTACAGTTTGCTGCAACTTGGGCCTGGTCAATTACACTATTTGCTAAAATCTGTGTGCCTGCTCCAATGTGGGCATTTTTGATGTGACAGTTGGGGCCAATGTGAACGCCATCCCCTAACTGCACGTGACCCTCAATGATGGCATTGATGTCGATGTAAATATCTTTACCTGCGATGAGTTCACCACGTAAATCAAAACGTGTAGGGTCTGCCAACTGTACACCGTCACGCAATAGTTGATTGGCTTGCTGGAGTTGATGCCAGCGCTCAAGGCTGGCCAATTGCACACGATCGTTTACGCCTTGGGTTTGTTGTGGGAAGTCTGGCTGGAGGTGCCTGATGCCAACGCCATCGGCAACAGCCATGGCGACGATATCCGTGAGGTATATTTCACCTTGAGCATTGTTACTTTTAATGCGTGGTAACCAGCCATTCAATAAACTTGCCTTAACCGCCAAAATACCAGTGTTAATTTCTTTGATTTGTAACTGGTCTGTATTAGCATCTTTGTGTTCGACGATGGCCTGGATGTTTCCCCCATCATCACGCACAATGCGACCGTATCCACTTGAGTCATCTAATGTCACAGTAAGGATAGCCAAGTCGCCCTGCGCTGCTTGCTCGGCTAGCTGTTGCATTAGTACTGCAGGGACTAACGGTACATCACCGTATAATACTAACACTATGGCATTATTATCAACCTTAGGCATAGCTTGAGCCACCGCATGGCCAGTGCCCAATTGTTGATCTTGCGTCACGCATTCAGCACCCAGTGGCCGGACCACTGACTCTACTAGGTGTGCACCATGGCCTACTATTATGTGTGTACGGGTAGGCTGGAGCCTTTGGGCCTGCTCAATGGCATGCACCAACATTGGCTTGCCTGCCAGTTCGTGAAGCACTTTAGGCAGATCTGAGCGCATGCGTGAACCTTTGCCTGCAGCGAGAATGATCACTTCTAACGACATGAACGATCCTTGTGAAACTGTATTAAATTCTAGTCTTTAGTTTAGACGCTTTATGTTACTAAAGTTCATCAAAGTTTGTTTTATTGTGGTCAATAAATATTTGATCAATAGTCAGCCTTAGTTACACCAAAACACAATGTTATATTTTGCCATAGGCACTCTCTCAAGTATCAATGTGGCCACGACATCATGGCATTATAACGCTGTTGCTTCACGTTTGCGTTACGTCATAGAAAACTAGGTTATAAAACAGTTTTTTAGGGCACAAAAAAAGCAGCCGAGGCTGCCTTTTTTGGTGGTTCCCTTTGAACTACTTATTTGCCAAGCTTCTGACGAATCTGACGCAAAGTACGCAGCTGGGCGACGGCTTCGGCCAATTGGCCAGCCGCACGTGAGTATTCAAACTCTGAAGTTTTATCTGCCATAGCCTGTTCAGCTTTGCGACTAGCTTCTTCTGCAGCAGCTTCATCTAAGTCTGCTGCACGAATTGCCGTATCAACCAACAAGGTAATCTTGTGAGGCTGAACTTCTAAAAAACCACCTGACACGTAAAGTATGTCTTCTTCACCGGATTCCATGCGCATGTGCACAGGGCCAGGTTTAACTTCACTAAGTAGTGGAGTGTGGCCTGGAGTGATGCCCAGTTCACCCAACGTACCTGTAAGTGAAATAAATTCTACCTTACCTGCAAAGACGGATTCTTCTGCACTAACGATGTCACAATCTACACTGGTAGCCATATGATTATCCTCTTAAGCAGGGCTTAACCTATTGGCAGCAGCCAATAGAGCTAAGCCCTTGCAATTACATGCTCTTGGCTTTCTCGACTACTTCTTCAATACCGCCAACCATGTAGAAGGCTTGCTCTGGAAGATCGTCGTATTCGCCAGCCAAAATTCCCTTAAAGGCAGCAATAGTGTCCTTAAGTGATACGTACTTACCTGATGATCCGGTAAATACTTCAGCTACGAAGAAAGGCTGAGACAAGAAACGCTGAATCTTACGAGCACGCGTTACAGATTGCTTGTCTTCATCAGACAGTTCGTCCATACCCAAGATGGCAATGATGTCTTTCAGCTCTTTGTAACGCTGAAGTATACCCTGAACGCCACGAGCAATGTCGTAGTGCTCTTGGCCAATCACCAATGGATCTAGCTGACGTGAGCTTGAATCGAGTGGATCGATAGCTGGGTAGATACCCAATTCTGCGATCTGACGAGACAATACCACGGTAGCGTCCAAGTGAGAGAAGGTCGTTGCTGGAGACGGGTCAGTCAAGTCATCCGCAGGTACGTATACCGCTTGTATAGAAGTGATAGAGCCGGTCTTAGTGGAGGTAATACGCTCCTGCAACACACCCATTTCTGAAGCTAGTGTTGGCTGGTAACCTACTGCAGAAGGCATACGGCCCAATAGTGCAGATACTTCGGTTCCCGCCAAGGTGTAACGGTAGATGTTATCAACGAACAACAATACGTCATTACCTTCGTCACGGAACTGCTCAGCCATGGTAAGGCCGGTTAGTGCCACACGTAGACGGTTTCCTGGAGGCTCATTCATCTGGCCGTATACGAGAGATACTTTGTCCAATACGTTGGACTCTTTCATCTCGTAGTAGAAATCGTTACCTTCACGAGTACGCTCACCTACACCTGCAAACACAGAGTAACCACTGTGCTCGATGGCGATGTTACGGATAAGCTCCATCATGTTTACGGTTTTGCCTACGCCGGCGCCGCCGAATAGCCCAACCTTACCGCCTTTAGCGAAAGGACACATCAAGTCAATAACTTTGATGCCAGTCTCTAGCAATTCATTACTAGCTGACTGCTCTGCGTAGGTAGGTGCCTTACGGTGAATTGGCATACGAACTTCTTCGCCAATAGGGCCACACTGGTCGATTGGGTTACCCAATACGTCCATGATGCGGCCAAGGGTGGCTGTGCCAACTGGCACTTTGATGGCGCCACCAGTGTTAGATACGTCTAGACCACGGCTTAGACCTTCGGTCTGGCCCATGGCGATAGTGCGTACTACGCCGTCACCCAACTGCTGTTGAACTTCTAGGGTTGTGCCCTTAGCATCTACAGTTAGTGCGTCATATACTTTTGGCACAGAATCACGTGGGAATTCCACGTCGATTACAGCACCGATAATCTGTACGATACGTCCGCTACTCATAATTTTATCCTCTATCGAAAACTAGTTCTTATAGCTCAGGTTAAACGGCTGCCGCGCCACTCACGATCTCAGAAATTTCCTGAGTAATCGCAGATTGACGGGCCTTGTTGTAAATCATCTGAAGGTCATCGATCAGATCACCCGCATTATCGGTGGCGCTTTTCATAGCGATCATCCGTGCGGCCTGTTCACAAGCGTTATTTTCTACCACGGCTTGATACACTAAAGATTCTACGTAACGGCTCAAAAGGCCTGTGAGTAATTCACGGGCGTCTGGCTCGTAGAGGTAGTCCCAATGGTGGCTCATACCGTCTTCATTCGGGTCTGCCTGCAAGGGCACAAGTTGCACTACGCTGGGTTGTTGGGTCATGGTATTTACAAAATTATTGTAAACCACGTACAAAGCGTCCAACCGTCCTTCATCATAACTGTCTAACATGATCTTAACTGCACCGATGAGTTCAGCAGCTTCTGCCTTGTCACCCAGTTGAGTCTTGCTTGATACAACGTTGCCGCCGTAGTTATTAAAGAAGGTTGCTGATTTAGAACCAAGGGCACAGATGTCTATTTCGATGCCGTTTTGATCATGTTCAGCCATGCTCTGTACGGTTTTCTTAAACACGTTAATGTTTAAACCACCACACAGACCACGATCGGAAGAAACCACAATGTAACCCACCCGCTTAAGCTCGCGCTGTTGCAGATACAAATGCTTGTACTCAGGGTTGGAGCGTGCGAGGTGAGCAATCACTTCACGCATTTTATTTGCGTAAGGACGGCTATGATTCATACGTTCCTGTGCTTTACGCATTTTAGACGCCGCTACCATTTCCATGGCGCTAGTGATCTTTTGCGTACCCTTAATACTCGCAATCTGGGTCTTTATTTCTTTTCCGACTGCCATATGCTTACCTTTCTGTTAAGTAACTAACTTGGTGAATAGCACGGCTTCAAGGTCACTTGAAGCCGTAAGCCACTACCAGGTTTGAGTTGCCTTAAACTGCTCTAATGCAGACTTAAAAGAAGCGGCGATGTCGTCGTTAAAGTTACCAGATTCATTCACCTGGCTCATTACGGCGCTATGCTCGCTGTTCATGTAAGAAATTAGAGCGGCTTCGAAGTCACCAACCTTGTTAAGAGCTATGTCTGTAAGGAAACCTTCGTTAGCTGCAAATAGGCTGACTGCCATTTCGGCAACGCTCATTGGCGAGTACTGGTGCTGCTTCATCAGCTCGGTCACACTTTGACCGTGCTCTAACTGGGCGCGAGTCGCGTCATCCAAGTCAGAAGCAAACTGAGAGAAGGCTGCCAATTCACGGTATTGAGCCAAAGCCAAACGAATACCGCCACCCAATTTCTTGATGACTTTAGTTTGTGCTGCACCACCTACACGGGATACAGACAAACCAGCATTAATGGCTGGGCGGATACCGGCGTTAAACAAGTCAGTTTCCAAGAAAATCTGGCCGTCGGTGATAGAGATTACGTTAGTCGGTACGAAGGCCGATACGTCACCACCTTGGGTTTCGATAATAGGTAGTGCAGTTAAAGAACCGGTCTTACCTTTTACTTCACCATTAGTGAATGCTTCTACGTATTCTGCGTTTACACGAGATGCACGCTCAAGTAAGCGAGAGTGCAAATAGAATACATCACCAGGATATGCTTCACGTCCTGGAGGACGACGAAGTAGCAAAGAGATTTGACGGTAAGCCCAAGCTTGCTTGGTCAGGTCATCAAATACGATCAATGCGTCTTCACCGCGATCACGGAAGTATTCACCCATAGTACAACCAGCGTAAGGCGATAAGAACTGCATGGCCGCTGAGTCAGCAGCACCTGCGTTTACAACGATGGTATGAGCCATGGCGCCGTGTTCTTCTAGCTTACGCACTACGTTAGCAATGGTAGATTGCTTCTGGCCAATGGCCACGTAGACACACTTAACACCAGTGTCCTTTTGGTTGATAATGGCATCGATAGCGATGGCAGACTTACCAGTCTGGCGGTCTCCAATAATTAATTCGCGCTGGCCACGCCCTACAGGAACCATGGCGTCAATCGCCTTAAGGCCTGTCTGTACTGGCTGGTCTACAGATTTACGTTCGATTACACCTGGGGCTACTTTCTCAACAGCATCAGTTAGATCAGTGTTAATCGGACCTTTGCCATCAATAGCGATACCTAGACCGTCTACTACACGACCCAGTAATTCAGGGCCTACAGGGACTTCTAGGATACGGCCAGTACAACGAGCGGTTTGGCCTTCGACCAAATCTTCGTAATCACCTAGAACTACAGCGCCAACAGAGTCGCGCTCCAAGTTCATGGCCATACCGTATACACCACCAGGGAATTCAATCATTTCCCCGTACATTGCGTCAGCTAAGCCGTGGATCAATACGATACCATCGGCTACGCTAACGATTGTGCCCTCATTTTGGGCTTCAGATGAAACATCAAGTTGCTCTATACGCTTCTTGATGATTTCACTGATCTCTGAAGGATTCAGTTGTTGCATGCTTTATTCCTCACACTCAGGCATTCATGGCCTCAGCCAATTTGCCTAGTTTGCCTTTAACGGAACCATCAATCACTAGGTCGCCCGCGTGGACTATGACACCACCGAGCAATGACGCGTCGGTAGTACTAGTTATGTTAATTTCGCGAGACAACATGGCGTTTAATGCTTGAGCCAATTTATCTTGTTGCTCATTGCCTAAATCAAAGGCACTGACGATAGATACGTCTATCGACTGTTCCTGATTTGCCTTTAAGGTTTCATATAAATTAGAAACCTCGGGTAGCAATGACAAGCGCTTGTTTTCGGCCAACAAGTTCAGAAAATTCTGTGCTTGTTGAGATACAGGGTGACTGCCGTTTACTACGTCTGTCACTAGCTGGGCTTTTTCTGCTGCCGTCAGTTCTGGATTATCCAAAACTTGGGCTAAACTTGGATCCGCAACTACCGCTGCAGCCATGTTCAAAAATTCCGACCAGCTACCCAAGTCGCCTTGGGCCAATGCCGTCTCGAAAGCGGCCTTGGTGTAAGGACGGGCAACAGTAATGGATTCAGCCATCGTTAACCTCTCTTTTCTTACAGTTCGGCTGCCAACTTATCGACAAGCTCTTGGTGGTTGTTTACATCAATTGATGCGCCCAGGATTTTTTCTGCACCAGCAACAACAAGTGTTGCGACTTGAGCGCGAAGCACTTCTTTGGCACGGTTTACTTCCTGTTCAACGTCGGCTGCAGCTGCCGCTTTAATGCGGTCGGCTTCGGCTTGAGCTGTTTCTTTAGCTTCATCAACGATCTGACTAGCGCGTTTGTTAGCTTGCTCAATAAGAGTAGCTGCTTGCGCTTTGCTTTCTTGCAGCACTGCTTCCACAGACTGCTGAGCTTCTTCAAGTTCGCGTGCAGCCTTATCAGCTGCATCTAAACCTTCAGCGATCTTCTTTTGACGTTCTGCCAAAGCCGCAGTAAGCGGTGGCCAAACGTACTTCATGCACAAGTACACGAAGATAATAAAAGAAATGATCTGCCCGATAATTGTCATGTTCATATTCATGGCAAGACCTCCATACGTATGGGTTGGTTAAAGATGACCTTTAGGCAACCGCAAACATGATGTAAAGGCTAATACCTACACCGATCATAGGAACCGCGTCGGTAAGACCCATCATGATGAAAAACTGTGTACGTAGTAAAGGGATCAATTCTGGTTGACGCGCTGCGCCTTCCAAAAACTTACCTCCTAAAACGCCGATACCAACAGCTGCGCCAACGGCAGACATGCCCAAGATCAATGCACCAGCAATATACAATAATGCCATTTCCATTTTGTTTCTCCAGTTTAAGTGAGATTAGTAGTTAAAAGTAAAAGGGTACTGATTAATGATGGTCGTGAGCCATCGCCAAATACACAATGGTTAGCACCATAAAGATGAATGCCTGCAAAGTGATGATTAGGATGTGGAACAGGGCCCACGGCACCGATAACAACCACTGTGCCCAGAAGGGTAGTAGTGCAATCAGAATAAAGATCATTTCTCCAGCGTACATGTTACCGAACAAGCGCAAAGCTAATGAAATAGGTTTAGCAATTAAACCTACCAACTCTAGGAACAAGTTGAAAGGTAGGGCCCACTTGCCTAAAGGCTGTAAGCTAAGCTCGGCTAAAAATCCGCCAATGCCTTTTTGCTGAATAGAGTAAAATATGATCAAAATAAACACCGCCAAGGACATGCCTAGGGTCACGTTTAAGTCTGTAGAAGGTACAATCTTCATGAAGTGAATGCCCATCATGCCAGCGATGGATGGAATCCAATCAACTGGGATCAAGTCCATCAAGTTCATCAAGAACACCCACACAAAAATGGTCAGAGCCATGGGGGCAATGAGGGCGTTTTTGTGGTGGAATACGTTTTTCACGTTTTCATCCACAAATTCGATAATCATCTCAACGAAGTTTTGGGTACCAGAAGGTACACCTGTAGTGGCTGTTCTAGCTACGCGGCTAAATAACCAGATGAAAAATGTGCCAAGACCAATTGACCAAGCCATAGAATCCACATTAATGGCCATAAAGCCCATTTCTGAGGCCTCTTGAGCAGAATGTGCAAAACTCCATCCGTTATCCGGATGGTTGCCATAGGTTAAGTTAGTCAGGTGATGAGCGATATACTCAGAGGACGTCATGCCACTAGCCATGCTTTATCTCACTTTGATTTCGTAGAAGTTTGTTTATCTATAACCACTGGCAACATTGCTGCAAGTAAATGGGAGCCAATAAAGGCTAATAGCAAGGCTAAAGGGTTTAGTGGGCTAACTAAACCGAATGCTAAACCGAACAAAACTACAGTTAAGGTTAGTTTAAGCATTTCGTTGCCGTACATTTGCACCAAGGTTAGCTTTGCGTCTGCTGTAGCTTTTGGAGTTGAGTTGCGTTTGTTACCGCGCGCAAACTCTCGCCTCAAGGCCCAATAAGCAGGTAGGCTGTAAATGGCACCACCAAGAATCACGGACATTCCCGTAACCCAGTCTGTTATAGATAAACCCACTCCAATCAGTGCCACTACAAGGGCCTGATAGGTTAATGTTTTTTGCAACCAATTGGGGGCTTTATTTAGCGCCATAAGTGCTTAAAAAATCCGTTGGTTGCCAGTCTAAATATTAGCTGTGAGAGCTTCTACAATCACAGCGCACGGAATTATAGGGTGTTTGTTTTAAAACCTCAACAATTTTCCTTTTTTAAAGTTGTATTGCGATTATACATAAGTGAGACAATAGTCCCGTCTTACTAGGGCTCAAGCCTTGCTATGATGCCATCGAGTTGGTCTAAGGTTGCATAGCTAATGGTTAGCTTGCCTTTGCCTTTGGCCGATTGTGTGATGCTGACGGCAGCACCTATAGCATCGGATAAACGATCTTGCAGACTGTGTATATCTGCATCGGGTGCTTGTTTTGTAACAACTTTTGGCTCTTGCTGCGCTTTACGTACTAACTCTTCGGTTTGACGTACCGACAGACCTTTAGCCACAACTTCACGGGCTGATTGTAATTGTTGGTCTTCTTCCAGTGCCAACAAAGAACGCGCATGACCCATTTCTAAGTCGCCCCGCTCTAGCATCAGTCGTACAGGTTCACTTAGCTGTAATAAACGCAATAAATTAGCGATGGCACTGCGGGATTTACCCACTGCGTCGGCTACTTGCTGCTGCGTGAGTTCAAACTCATTCTGTAAACGTTGTAATGCAAAGGCTTCTTCCATGGCATTAAGATCTTCACGTTGAATATTCTCAATTAAAGCCATGGCAATGGCATCTTCGTCCGGCACTTCTTTAATAAGGGCAGGGATGCTGTCTAGTTCTGCCAGTTGGGCAGCGCGCCAGCGGCGCTCGCCAGCAATAATTTCATACCGATCTATACCCACAGTACGGACAACAATAGGTTGCATAATGCCATGTACGCGAATTGATGCCGCCAGTTCCTCTAGGGCTTCTGGATCCATATCTCTTCGCGGCTGATAAACACCACGCTGAATCCACTCCACAGGTAGTTGTTGTAAACCATCTTTTTCCTTCGGTTGATTTTGTGTTAAATCAACATCAAGGCTACCCGCTCCTTGAAGTAAGGCTTCTAAACCACGATTGAGGCCACGTTTTTTAACCATAATACTGCTCTATTTTTTTTCTTGTTGACGAATAAATTCGCTAGCTAATGCCAAATAAGCTACAGCGCCACGAGAATGCTTATCATACATCAGTGCTGGCAATCCGTGGCTGGGGGCCTCTGCTAAACGCACATTGCGAGGGATGATGGTGCGGTAGACTAAATCACCAAAGTGATTGACCAATTGGTGTGACACATCGTTGGTTAGGCTACTACGTGGGTCATACATGGTGCGTAGTATACCTTCAATCACTAAATTTGGATTAAGGTTGTTTTTGATAAGCTTTACAGTGTTTAGCAAAGCGCTAATTCCTTCCAATGCGTAATACTCACACTGCATAGGGACTAATACGCTGTTGGCACAGGCCAAGGCATTAACAGTGAGCATGTTTAAAGAAGGCGGACAATCGATCAAGACAAAATCATAGCGGTGTTGTAACTGGCTTAAGGCGATTTTTAATCGAGCCTCTTTTTTGTCCACCTGAATCAATTCAACTTCGGCTGCTGTTAAGTCACTGTTCGAGGGCAACAAGTCATAGCCTGCTGGGGTATTGATCTGCAATACTTGGTTTATGTCTACCCTCTGTGTGAGGACATCGAGCACGGAGTAGCGCAAGGTGTTCTTTTCAATGCCACTACCCATGGTGGTATTGCCCTGAGGATCTAAATCAATGACTAGTATCCGTCGTTTAGTGGCTACTAGTGATGCCGCTAAGTTAACACAGGTGGTGGTTTTACCCACACCACCTTTTTGATTAGTTATAGCAATGACTTTGCTCACAATTGACCTATACTAATTGCTTTTTAATGGTTAACAGGTGGCGCTCTGCATCTACGCCTGGTACCTGCAAGGTTTGACAGTTTAGCAGGCTATAGTTTGCGGGTATAGCATCCACTTCTTGTTGAGGATAAGTGCCTTTCATAGCCACGAACACACCCTCTTCTGTGACTAAATGCTGGCAACCTTCTAGCATATCTTTAATTGATGCGAAGGCCCTTGATAACACAATATCGTAGTTGAGATCTGGCGAATAAGTCTCACATCGTTGATTCACTACTTCAATGTTGTCGAGTTGATGGAGGTGCTTAAAGTGGGTAAGGAAGCGTGCCTTTTTACCGTTGGTGTCGAGTAAGTGGACAGTTTTATGTGGCCAGATGATAGCTAAAACCATACCCGGTAATCCTGCACCAGTGCCGATATCAATAAAACGTTGACCATCTAGCTTGGACAAAGAGTCTAAGATAGCAAGGCTGTCAAATAAATGTAACTTGATCATTTCCAGCGGGTCACGAATGGCCGTTAGGTTATAGGCTTTGTTCCACTTAACCAGTTGCTCAATATAACTAACAAGAACATTAAGCTGGTTTTCAGACAAAGGTATTAAAAGTGATTTGCTGCCTTTATTAATTAAATTGCGCCACTGTATGTGGGTCTGAATTAGATCTAATGCCGGAGTCGACAGAATCATTGCTATACGGCCAAATCGACTTTGTATTTCAGCTTATGTTTCTTGAGGTAAATTAACAACAAAGAAAGAGCGGCTGGCGTTACACCTTGTATTCGGCCAGCCATACCCAAATTATCTGGCCGAATTTCTTCTAGCTTAGCAGTCGCTTCGTTAGATAGACCGTGCACACTTTGGTAGTTAAAATCGGCAGGAATTACGGTAGACTCGTGGCGTTTCAGACGCTCAACATCTTCTTTTTGACGATCTATATATCCCGCGTACTTAATATCTATTTCTATTTGTTCACCTACTATTGGGTCTACATCTGATAATTCAGCAGCTTGATGGAGCTTCGGGTAATTGAGTTCAGGGCGTTTGAGTATGTCTAACAAATTGGTATCTTTACTCAAAGGCTGAGCTAACAAAGGTTCTAACGTTCTGCCTAACTCGTTATGAAGAGTTATTTTAGTCTCTCTCATTAATTTTTTACGCTGTTCAATGGCTTCACATTTTTCGTTAAAAGTTCGCCAACGTTGTTCCCCTACCAATCCAAGTTTGTAGCCAATTTCTGTTAACCGCTGGTCGGCGTTGTCTTCTCGTAATAAAAGACGATATTCCGCGCGGCTGGTGAACATTCTGTAAGGTTCTTGAGTACCGTTGGTTACTAGGTCATCGACCATTACCCCTAGATATGCTTGATCACGACGTGCTGTCCAAGGCTCCTTGTCTAAAGCTCTTAAGCCTGCATTGGTTCCGGCCAGTAAACCCTGGGCTCCAGCTTCTTCGTACCCAGTGGTGCCATTGATTTGGCCAGCAAAATATAATCCGTTAATTAATTTGGTTTCTAAAGTAGGTCTTAGATCCTGTGGATTAAAATAATCGTATTCAATTGCGTAACCAGGACGCACAATATGGGCGTTTTCAAAACCTACAATAGACCTTACAAAATCCAGCTGAACATCAAAAGGCAAGCTAGTAGAAATACCATTAGGGTAGAGTTCAATGCTATTTAAGCCTTCAGGCTCAACGAATATTTGGTGGCTGTCTTTATCAGCAAAGCGCATTATCTTATCTTCAATCGATGGACAGTAACGTGGTCCAACCCCTTCAATAACACCTGCATACAAGGGTGAGCGATCCAAACTATTTCGGATCATATTATGGGTATTAATGTTGGTATGGGTAATATGACAGGGCACTTGTTGTGGATGATCACTCACCTTTCCAAGCATAGACATTACCGGTGTAGGGGTGTCCCCTGGTTGTTCTTGCATCACACTAAAATCTACAGTGCGACGATCAATACGTGGCGGTGTTCCAGTTTTTAGGCGCTCAATACGAAAGGGTCTTTCCCTAAGTCGTTGTGCTAATGCATTAGCTGGTGGATCACCCGCGCGGCCACCTTGGCTTTGCTGCATACCTATATGAATAATTCCGCCAAGGAAAGTGCCTGTAGTCATAACAACTTGTTGGGCATGAAAATTTAAACCCATGTTGGTTTTAGCTCCAACCACCTGATCTTGTTCGATGATTAAGTCATCTACAGATTGTTGAAAAATGTAAAGATTTTGTTGTTGTTCTAGGGTTTGGCGAATAGCATTGCGATACAGGCCCCGGTCTGCTTGAGCTCTTGTTGCCCTTACGGCTGGGCCCTTGCGTGAATTTAATACGCGAAATTGGATGCCAGCGAGATCTGTGGCCCTAGCCATAGCGCCATCAAAAGCGTCAATCTCTCGTACTAAGTGGCTTTTACCAATACCACCGATCGCAGGGTTGCATGACATTTGTCCCAAGGTGTCCATGTTATGGGTCAAAAGTAAGGTTTGCGCCCCCAAACGAGCACTGGCTAGCGCTGCTTCTGTACCAGCGTGACCACCACCAATAACAATGACATCAAAACGTGAGGGAAAATCCACTTGCTATTCCTTACCAATTAAAAACTTACCATTAGCAGGCTAGTATAACTTTTTTACCGTGGTTAATAAATGTTCAGAAATCTGATTTATTTTAAGTGTTAGTTAGTAATATGTGTTTAAAAAGTATATATATTTTATATTGTTATTGTTGTTATTATTAAGGAATACGTTTTTTATGTATAAGTTAAATAAACCATTTAAATACAATAAAATAACACAAGGATAAGCCTGTTGATCTAGTGTGACTAAAGGTCACATAAGCTGCTGCTGAATTGTGTATAACTTAGGTGGTTATCCACAAGATTAATTTATACACAGTTTAGTGATGTGTAGGATCCCAATTTATTCACAGCTTTTAAGTAGATAATTAACTATAGTTTTATTCTTCTAAATTAATGTTGAAGTGACTGTGACACTATTTGTGGATAGGTGTATTAAACTACTTAACAGACTGCTTCTGTGTATTTCAACTTAGGTGGATAAATAACACTAAAAATTTACTTAAGGTATGGGTAACTTGGGCATAAGTATGTTTGTGAAATTTTATATATTTTTGGAAAAATACTAAATTAGCGGCATTGATTTCACTTTTATGACCTAATTAACTTAATAAAGTAACAAAAAAGCCCAAGACGTGGAGATGAACTTGGGCTTTTTGTTAGTATTACTATTGCTTAAAATTAAGAAAAAACAGCCTTAAATATATAGAAGAAAAGGATAGATAAGATTGCCCCGGCAGGCAGAGTAATAATCCATGAAGTAAAGATGGTTGCCACGGTACGTAAGTTAATTGCAGCTAAACCACGGGCTAAACCTACACCTAATACCGCGCCTACTAGGGTATGGGTAGTGGAGATTGGTAAACCAATACCAGAGGCAAGTACAACCGTTGCAGAGGCGCCTAGCTCTGCTGCAAAGCCACGGCTAGGAGTTAGTTCTGTAATCTTGGTACCGATGGTAGCCATTACCTTATAGCCGTAGGTAACAAGGCCAACAACAATACCCACACCACCCACTAAAAGTATCCATGCAGGCATGCTGGATTTGGCGGAAACTGCGCCAGATTTTATAGTAGTGATGGCGGCAGCCATCGGGCCAACAGCATTGGCTACATCGTTTGAACCGTGGGCAAAAGCCATGGCGCAAGCAGTGAAGATCATCAACACAGCAAAGACTTTTTCTACGTTAGCAAAGCGATCTTCAGACTCAATGTCTTTGTTACGCTTTACACGGGCCAACATCATGCTGCCGACCACAGAAACCACAAGGCCAACTGCAGCTGCCGCCAACGACATTTCAAAGTAGTTTAGGCTAAAGCCAATGTCTTTAAATACATGTTTTAGGCCCTTAATTAACGTCACCATAGTGATCATAAAACCTACCATAAACATGTACATAGGTATGTAGCGTTTGGCATTTTCAAATGGCGTTTCAGTGTCTAAGATGAGACGCTGAACACTCCTGAATAACATGTAGGAAATCATGCCTGCTAGCAGGGGTGAAACGATCCAACTGGCCGCGATGGTGCCAACTTTGCCCCAACTTACAGCATCTACAGAAATGGCAACGGCGGCAAAGCCAACGATGGCACCTACAATTGAATGGGTGGTAGATACTGGCCAACCTAACATGGAGGCAATTAACAACCAAGTACCTGCAGCGAGAAGCGCTGAGAGCATACCGTACACCAAGTATTCTGGCGTACCTTGTAAAGTAAGAGGATCAATAATGCCTTTACGAATGGTGGCTGTTACTTCGCCTCCTGCTAGGTAGGCGCCTGCGAATTCAAAGATCATCGCTATAATGATGGCTTGCTTTAATGTAATAGCGCCAGAGCCAACTGAAGTACCCATGGCGTTAGCCACGTCATTTGCACCTACACCCCAAGCCATAAAAACACCAAAGACAATGGCTAGGATGAGTAAAATTTGACCGTATTCGTTTAAAACTTCCATAATATTTTTCTCGAAACTACGCAGTGTATGTGTTATCCGTATGTATCTAGGCGCTTATAATTGGCATTTATCTAGCGATGATGACTTGGATTTGCTCTCCAGCACTTTGTGCGTGGTCGGCTAGGTTGCCAATAGCTTCGATAGTCTTATACATAAACATGGCATCGATGGGTGGTAGGCTGGTTTCAATTTCATGTAACTTTGCCCGCAGGGTGATTTGACGTTTATCGTTTTTGTCTTCTGCTTTTTCTAGTTTGGTAATGCAGCGGTTGATGCGGTCAATTTCGCGGCCACCAAACCCTGAACCAATTAGTTCATCAAGCTCATCAATCACCACCTTTGCTTCCACAGCCACAGCCACAGCAGATTTTACGTATGCAGTCATATCTGTAGCAATTTTCTTAGGTACAACCTGTTTGCGACCCAGCATGATGCCGGCAATGTCTTTTGCAGTGTTACAAATTTTATCTTGCTTACTTAGCAGATGGATAAGGTCTGAACGGTTAATGGGCATGAACAAGCTTTTGGGTAAGTGAAGGCGGATATCTTGTTTCTGATTATCGGCGTGGCCTTCAAACTCGGCAATGGAATTATAACAGGCTTCTACGGTTTCCCAGTCTTCTTTGATTATGGCTTGAAAGAAAGGGATTAATAGTTCCACGCACTGCAACACAGTGTGCATGTGGTTTTGTAATGGTTTGATGGGTGAGTGGCCAAACAAACTAAGAATGGGATTTACCATGTGAACTTCCTTTACAAAGGGCAGGGTAGTTAAAGTTGCTGGGCATTATAGGTACCTTATGTATAGGCATCAAGCTCTAGATGCAATGATCCCCAAGATAGTATTTTTTGCCGGCTGCTTTTTGCCTAATATGATTTTAATTTTAGCTAATAGTGTGGTCTAGCTTAAGGTTTGTTTTTCTACTCTTTTGCAGATCAATTAACGCCATCGATATCATCTACTTCTCACTACCATCTGACAACATAATGGTTCCTTTGGGATAGGTTTTGGCGTCTACCTTTAGTTGCTCACACATCAGCTCTCTTTAGGCTGTAGGTGATGATGTATTCGATATCAACCTAATCTTCGATACATTAACTGTGTTAATCACTGAATATGTATAATTATTTTCCGATACAAAATGATCCAAAAATACGGCCTAATAAGTCATCGCTTGTAAAACTACCAGTAATTTCGTTTAAACATTCTTGTGCTAAGCGTAAGTCCTCAGCTAATAACTCACCAGCCTGGCTGTAAGCCAATTGCTTGGCACCTTCTCGCAACAGTGATCTACATCTGCGTAAGGCGTCCAAATGACGTCTGCGGGCACTAAAGCCACCCTCTAAAGTAGTTTGATAACCGACCGCTTGTTTCAGCTGAGACCTAAGTAAATCTAGCCCTTGGCCTTGCTTTGCACTTAGGTAAATGCAGTCTATACCATCGATTTGGATTAGCTTAGGTAAGTGGTCTGAGAGGTCTATTTTATTGCGTACCAAGGTAAGCTGGTTGGGTATAGGTTGTGCACCCATCAAACTTTGCCAGTGCTGTTGCGGCGAGGTCTTGTCCTGGGCATCTTGGAGCAATAAAATCTGGTCAGCTTGAACAATGGCTTCGACGGCACGCTCAATACCAATTTGTTCTACCTTGTCAGGGCTTTCACGCAAACCCGCAGTATCTAAAATATGTAACGGTAAGCCGTCGATATTGATCGACTCTTTTAAGATATCGCGCGTGGTGCCTGCAATGTCTGTGACGATGGCGCGGTCTTGACCGGCTAGTGCATTGAGTAAACTTGATTTGCCAGCGTTAGGAGCGCCTGCGATCACCACTTGCATGCCTTCTTGTAATAAGCTGCCTTGGTGAGCCTTCTGTAACAAGTGATCCAAGTCTGACTGAGCGTGATCTAATAGTGTTGCTACCTTACCATCGGCTAAAAAGTCGATCTCTTCTTCTGGAAAATCAATAGCAGCTTCTACATATAGACGCAGGTATATAAGACTTTCCAATAATCTATTGATATGAGTAGAAAATACCCCCTGCAAAGAACGTAAGGCGTTTCTTGCGGCTTGCTCTGAGCTAGCATCTATTAAATCGGCAATGGACTCTGCTTGGGCGAGGTCCATTTTGTCATTCAGAAAGGCACGTTCAGAAAACTCTCCAGGTCTAGCGATACGAGCGCCTAATAGGGTGAGTTCTCGTTGCAAAACGTCCATGACCACTTGCCCACCATGGCCCTGAAATTCAAACACATCTTCACCAGTGAAGGAGTCGGGGGCTTTAAAATAAAGGCTTATGCCCGCATCAACCTGTTCACCTTGCATGTCCAAAAAAGGGCCGTAATGAGCATGGCGGAGTATACCTTGGTTTCGGCTTAACTTTTGACCATAGGCTAGGGCCTTGGGCCCAGATAGGCGAATAATGCCCACTCCACCACGGCCTGGCGGCGTGGTTTGAGCACAGATAGTATCTAGATCTGATTGCAAAGTGGTAAGGGCTCCTGTGATACAAAGAGGGTGTAATAACTACAAAAAAGGCCTCACTAGGAGGCCTTTGTATCATGTTTAGGGCAAGAGGTTAATGTTTACGCTCAGCCATGGCTTTTTCAATACGCTTGGTAATCACATATTGTTGTGCGATCGACAAGACATTGTTGCACACCCAGTATAAAACAAGACCGGCAGGAAACCAAAGGAAAAAGATTGTAAACACTATAGGCAACATCTTCATTATCTTGGCCTGCATGGGGTCTGGAGGCGTTGGGTTGAGCATCTGTTGGATGAACATGGTGCCGCCCATGAGCAGTGGCAACACAAAATATGGATCTTGTACGGAGAGATCTTGGATCCAAAGGAAGAATGGAGCATGACGTAGCTCAACAGTTTCCATCAACATCCAGTACAACCCAATAAATACCGGCATTTGAATAATAATAGGGAAACAGCCGCTTAAAGGATTAGCTTTCTCGCGCTTGTAAAGCTCCATCATACCTTGAGACATCTTGGCACGATCGTCGCCAAATTTCTCTTTCAGCTTGGCAATCTCAGGCGCTAATGCACGCATCTTGGCCATTGAGCGGTACGAAATAGCTGACGGGTAAAAGAAGAACGCTTTAACACACAGAGTTACCAATAAGATGGCCACACCCCAGTTACCGACGAACCCAAACATGGTGTTCAACAAGTAGAATAAAGGTTGAGAAACCCACCATAACCAACCGTAATCAACCACTAAGTCTAGGTTTTCAGAAATCGCTTCAAGGTCCGCCTGGATCTTAGGTCCGGCATAAAAGTCAGCTGAAGTAGCACCAGATTGACCTACTTGTAATTCTAAGGCTGGGCTAACAAAACCAGCAATATAGGTGTTTTTATTAACACGTGTGCTGTAGTTATGTTGCTGCTCTGGGTTAGGTACCCAAGCACTTACAAAGTAGTGTTGCAGCATGCCAACCCAACCACCCGGTGCACTGCGTTGTAAGTTGGCATCGTCCATGTCATCGAAATCGTAACGATAATACTTGTCGTCTGGAAAGGAAAAAGCTGGGCCTAGGTAGGCAGACATGCCCATGCCGCCAGAAGCGCTAGGATCGCCAGAACGGTCACGTTTAATTTGCCCAAATAGGTTAGCCGACCAAGGCTGACTGCCACGGTTGTCTACAGCGTAAGTTAAGTTTATTAGGTGGCTACCGCGTGTAAAGGTGTAGATCTTGTTGATCACTGCACCACTTTCGTCTGTTAGGCTTAGCACTACCTCTAAATCTTGCTGACCATCTAACAGTTCGTATGCCAACTGCGGCGCTTTAAATATCGGGCGTGACTTGAGATCAGTACCGTTAATCCCAACTAACCCGCTCTGAGCCACATAGGTACGCTGTTGGTTTTGTTCTAACAGCGTAAACGGTACATCAGAATGATCCATTTCTGCTAGGTAATCAAGCAGTGAGGCCTGGATAATGTCGCCACCCTGAGTGTCAATGACAACTTGTAGGGTGTCGGTTTTAACCTCAATAAGTAATCCGGCACTGGCGTTTTCAGTTTGAGTTACCGTAACGCCGGTATTATTGCTTGGCTGTGCAGCTACGGCAAAATCCGTGCTTACGGCTTCGGTATCATAGGCAGAAACACTGGTGACTTGTTGAGGGGCTTCGGCTTGGGTACCGTAATCTTGGTTCCACTGCAGTACCATCAAGTAAGAGATGATGGCGGCACCCGCAATTAGAATAATACGTTGAAAATCCATAGAAACAAATCGTCGTTAGTTGTATTGTAAAAGAAGTCGATTATAGAGCCTGTGTGCCTATTGGCAATGGGCAGGCCATGCAAGTGTGCTAAATCTAGCCAGTTTGTAGGGTTTTTTTACGTAATCTTGCCCATTGCTTGATAATTAAGCGGTGCACGGTGGCATTGTCGAGTTCGCCGAAGCCTTTTCTGGACAAGATAACAATGTCCAAGGGAAGGGGAAATTCGTTAGTTTGCGTGCACGAGGTTCTAAAACTATCACGTAAAACACGCTTAACACGGTTACGGTGAACAGCCAGTTTTATACCTTTTTTGGCAATAACCAATCCCAGACGGGAGTGGTCGTGTAAACTTGGGCGGGCTAAGATCAGTAGATGCTGGTCCGAAACTTTGAATTCGGCTTTGTCAAAGACCCTTCGAAAATCCCCAGCGTTCAACAGGCGTCGTTGCCGGGAAAAGTCGAATTCAGTCATACGCTAGGCGTGCAACAGTCGCTTACGCGCTCAGGCTCTTGCGGCCTTTAGCTCGGCGGGCATTGATTATGGCACGGCCGCCTGGAGTTGACATGCGTGCACGGAAACCGTGATTGCGCTTGCGCTTTAGGACGCTAGGTTGAAACGTTCTTTTCATGATCGGTCTCGCAAAATTAGTTAGTGGCCAAAAGTTAGGCATTGAAAATCTAGGGGCGAAATTATATGAGAGGGGAATTCTAATAGCAAGCCTGATTCGCTGTTTAGGCTATTAAATTTCATAATTATACTAAATTCTTTTACTTGTACTAAAAGATACGCCTTAATATACTCTTAACGACCAGTGCCTGTGGATAACTTTAGGCACTTGGTGATAAAATGATTGTCGTTATTACATCAGCTAAGGCCAGTCATCTGGCTTTGGCAATTTAGTTTAATTTGGCTCTAGTTAAAAATGGCTCAAGTGATTTGGCAACAATGTTTGGCGTGTCTTCAGGATGAACTGCCTAGTCAGCAATTTAATACTTGGATTCGACCCCTGAAGGTTAATGAGTCGGGCAGAGTCATTCAATTGTTGGCACCCAATCGGTTTGTGCAAGACTGGGTTAGAGATAAGTACTTTTCTAGAATACGTGAATTGGTTGCAGATTACGCCTCAGATACGACTCAAAATGTGGAGTTGGTGGTGGACCCTTCTGGTGGCTCTACAAAAAGAGTAGCTAATCACCTTAGTGAACGGTCCCCAACTACTCCTCCTTCTGCTTTTGCACCCAATGCTGCTACGGCTACGCCTGCCATACCAAGGCAAGCAAGTGCGATTATACAACCTCAGTTTGGTGAGGAGCCTGCGCGACAGCGTGTGGTTCAGGTTGAAGGGTCAGTGCGGCATCAGAGCTATTTGAATCGTGCGTTTACTTTTTCAAGCTTTGTTCAAGGTAAGTCTAATCAGTTGGCCTTAGCGGCAGCTAAACAAGTGGCAGAAAACCCTGGTAGTTCTTATAACCCACTGTTTCTATACGGTGGAGTAGGTTTAGGTAAAACTCACTTAATGCATGCGGTTGGAGCGGCTCTAATAGAACGCAACCCTAATGCAAAAGTGGTCTATCTGCATTCAGAGCGCTTTGTAGCCGATATGGTTAAGGCCTTGCAGCTCAACGCTATTAATGAATTTAAACGGTTTTATCGCTCAGTTGATGCCTTGTTGATAGATGATATACAATTCTTTGCCGGCAAAGAGCGCTCACAAGAAGAGTTTTTTCATACCTTTAACGCCCTATTGGAGAGTGGTCAGCAGATGATTTTAACCTGTGATCGTTACCCTAAAGAGATAGCGGGGTTAGAAGATCGTTTGAAATCTCGCTTTGGTTGGGGTTTAACTGTAGCAGTAGAGCCTCCTGAGCTAGAAACGCGGGTGGCCATTTTGATGAAGAAAGCCGCTGAAGGAAATATTGCTTTGCCCGAAGACGCAGCATTTTTCCTTGCAAAAAAGATTCGTTCCAACGTACGCGAATTAGAGGGCGCCCTCAAACGGGTGGTTGCAAACTCTCATTTTACTGGTGAGGCCATTACTACACCCTTTATACAAGAGTCACTGCGTGACCTGTTGGCGCTTCAGGATAGAAAGGTCAGTATAGATAACATTCAGAAAACTGTGGCAAGCTACTATAAGATTAAAATTGCTGATATCTTGTCGAAGCGTCGCTCACGGTCAGTGGCTCGACCACGCCAGTTGGCCATGGCGTTGTCGAAAGAGCTGACCAATCATAGCTTGCCCGAAATTGGCGATGCATTTGGTGGGCGAGACCATACAACAGTTTTGCACGCGTGCCGCAAAATAAAAGAATTACGCGAAGCAGATCGTGACATTCACGATGATTATGATAACTTATATCGCTCATTAACTGTCTAAGCCGATAGTTCACGGAGCAAAAACCGTTAACAGGATTGTAGTATGAAATTTACCATCAGCCGAGAAGCCTTTTTAAAGCCCTTAGTGTTAGTTGCAGGTGTTGTTGAGAGGCGCCAAACCCTACCTGTGTTGGCCAATATATTGGTCGTGGTGGAGGGTGATCAACTTACGCTTACAGGCACTGACTTGGAAGTAGAGTTAGTGGGCCGGGTGAGTTTAGATCAGGCAGGTGAGGATGGTGGGGTGACGATTCCGGCACGTAAGTTGATGGACATATGCAAATCATTACCTGATCACGCCATGATTGAAGTTTCCCAAAACGAAGAACAATGTTTGGTGCGCTCCGCGCGCAGTAAATTTAAGTTATCCACATTGCCTGCGACAGACTTTCCCAACGTCGAAGATAGCCCTGAGTCGTTCGAATTTGAGGTGCCTCAAATGGCCCTTAAACAACTTGTGGATCAAACCGGTTTTGCCATGGCGCAGCAAGATGTGCGCTATTATCTAAACGGTATGTTGTTTGAGATTAAAGATAGTCAGTTGCGCACAGTGGCCACCGATGGCCACCGCTTGGCAACCAGTTTTATGCCGGTTGGTTTACCTGACGAAGCTGGACAGCAGTTGATCGTGCCTCGTAAGGGTGTGCTGGAATTGGCGCGCTTAATGACGGAAGAAGATGCCACCGTTCGCTTGGTAATTGGCGCCAGCCACATTCGCGCATTTACCAATGATTTTATTTTCACCTCCAAACTAGTTGATGGCAAGTTTCCAGATTATGAGCGCGTATTGCCACGTAATGGCGACAAGATTGTGCTTGTTGATCGCTTAGCTATGCGCGGAGTGTTAAGCCGTGCAGCTATATTATCTAATGAAAAGTACCGTGGCGTGCGCATGACTGTAAGTGATACGAACTTGCAAGTTGTCGCTAATAACCCAGAGCAGGAAGAAGCTGAAGAAAGTCTGATGGTAGATTATCAAGGTGCTCAAATTGAAATTGGTTTTAACGTTGGATATGTCCTTGATGTGCTTAATGTACTACATAGTGATCAGGTTAAAATTACTTTGAGTGATTCTAATTCTAGTGCGTTGTTGGCGGACGGTGGTAATGGTGCGGCCCAATACGTCATCATGCCTATGCGTCTGTAACAGAGCTTGAAATCCAACCTGTTTTTCAATCACTGGCCAAGCTGGTGAATGTAGTTTATACACATCTTGTGAAAGGTGTTATCCACAGGCGCTATGGCTAATGTCTGTACAGCAACTAAGTATTCAGCGGTTGCGCAACCTGCATCATGTTGACCTTCAATTTGATGGGGGTATCAATCTACTTTATGGGCTTAATGCCAGCGGCAAAACTAGTATCTTAGAATCGATACACATGCTTGCTTTAGGCCGCTCTTTCCGTAGTCTAAAATTGGCCTCTGTCATTGCTCAAGGGCACACTGATTGCCTGTTGTTTGCCAAGATAAAAAATCCACAGGGAGTTACTGACTCTTTGGGTATGAATCGCCGTTTGGATGGTGATCATAATGTGCGTCTCAATGGTGAAAACCTGTCGTCTGTCGCTGAACTTGCTAGCCTATTACCTATTCAACTGATTGACCCTAATAGTGCGCGCTTGATCGAGGCGGGACCAAGTGTTCGTAGGCAGTATTTGGACTGGGGAGTGTATCATCACAACCCAATCTTTTTTGGCCTGTGGAAACAGGCTCAGAGGCTGCTAAAACAACGTAATAGCGCCCTGAAATGTGGTACAATGAGCGCCGATGTAAGGGCTAGTTTTGACCCAGGTTTGGTAGAGGTTGCCGAGCAGTTAAATGGCCTCAGAGAGGCCTATTTGAAGCTCCTTGAGCCAGTATTCTTCGAGTTGCTGTCTGGTTTGGTGAATTTGCCTGATTTAAAGCTTGGGTATTATTCGGGCTGGTCTGCTAATCGTAATTATGCAGACATACTTGAAGAAGCCTTGGAACGTGATTTACGGCTCGGTTATACCCAGAAAGGGCCTCAACGTGCAGACGTTAAGTTAACCTTGCATGGCGTAAATGCTGTTGAGCGCCTATCTCGTGGCCAACAAAAGTTAGTTGTCGTTGCGCTTAAGTTAGCCCAAGGAAAATTGTTAAGTGAGGCTGAGGGTCGTAAGTGTGTTTTTTTAGTTGATGACTTAGCGGCTGAGTTGGACTGGTCCCACAGGCGAGAGATATGCCGGCAGTTAGTGAATTTAGATACACAGGTATTTGTCACTAGTGTTGGACCCGATGAGCTAACTGATTGTTGGCCAGAAGAAGCGCAAATTAAAATGTTTCACGTGAAACACGGGCAAGTAAGCCAGGAATAAATATCCATTTAGGATTGGCTGCCACTATTTAAGAAAATGACTTCGGAGTAATTAATGAGCGAAGAGAAAGTCTACGATTCGTCCAGTATCAAAGTCCTTAAGGGATTGGACGCGGTGCGTAAGCGCCCAGGCATGTATATTGGTGATACGGATGATGGTACAGGTTTGCACCACATGGTGTTTGAAATTGTCGATAACTGTATCGATGAAGCTCTAGCTGGTTATTGTAGTGAAGTTAGCGTAACCATTCAGTCTGATGATACGGTAACTGTTGTTGATGATGGACGTGGTATTCCCGTAGACATTCACTTGGAAGAGGGGGTGTCTGCAGCTGAGGTTATCATGACGGTGCTGCACGCCGGTGGTAAATTTGACGACAATAGTTATAAGGTGTCAGGTGGCTTACACGGTGTAGGCGTAAGTGTAGTAAACGCACTTTCTACGGAATTAAAACTTACCATTCGTCGTAACGGCCAGGTTCATGAGCAGATTTACCATCACGGTGTTCCACAAGCTCCTTTGGCGGTAGTGGGCACAACTGAAGGTACCGGCACCACCTGTACGTTCACGGCTTCACCTGATACTTTTACAAACATCATGTTCCATTTTGATATTTTGGCTAAACGCTTACGTGAGCTTTCATTTCTAAATTCAGGTGTGGCCATTCGTCTTAAAGATGACCGCTCTGGGCGAGAAGAAGTATTTTGTTACGAAGGTGGCGTAGCTGCCTTTGTTGAATATTTGAATGCCAACAAGACCCCAATCAACAAGTGTATGCACTTTAATACCATGCATGCAGATGGTGTTGGTGTAGAGGTCGCATTGCAGTGGAATGACTCTTTCCAAGAAAGTATCCACTGCTTTACAAACAATATTCCTCAGCGAGATGGTGGCACTCACCTCAGTGGTTTTCGTTCGGCCCTTACCCGTACCCTAAATAACTACATAGAAGCAGAGTCGGCACAGAAGAAGTCCAAGGTAGCAACTTCTGGGGACGATGCACGAGAAGGTTTAACCGCCATTATTTCCGTTAAAGTGCCAGACCCAAAATTTTCCTCCCAAACTAAAGATAAGCTGGTTTCATCAGAAGTTAAGTCTGCTGTAGAGCAGGAGCTGGGTCGTTGTTTGTCTGAATTTCTACAAGAACACCCTCAAGAGGCACGTGTCATTGTTGGCAAGATGATCGATGCGGCAAGAGCAAGGGAAGCGGCTCGAAGGGCGCGTGATATGACTCGTCGCAAGGGAGCCTTAGATATCGCAGGTCTGCCTGGTAAGTTAGCAGACTGCCAAGAGAAAGACCCTGGTCTTTCTGAAATCTATCTAGTGGAGGGCGACTCTGCAGGTGGCTCTGCTAAGCAGGGACGTAATCGCCGAACCCAAGCGATCCTGCCGCTAAAGGGTAAGATTCTCAATGTCGAGAAGGCTCGTTTTGACAAGATGCTTTCCTCTGTTGAGGTTGGGACATTAATCACTGCCTTAGGTTGTGGTATTGGTCGTGATGAGTTCGATATTGAGAAGTTACGCTACCACAGTGTGATAATCATGACCGATGCCGACGTCGACGGTGCCCACATACGTACTTTGTTGTTAACCTTTTTCTTCCGTCATTTACCCAAGGTGATTGAAAATGGCCACTTGTTTATTGCCCAGCCACCACTTTACAAGGTGAAGAAAGGTAAGCAGGAGCAATACCTCAAAGATGATCCAGCACTGGATGGGTTCTTACTACAAGGCGCAATGGACGGTGCATCTTTGCATTCCAGTGCAAGTGCTCCAGCAATTTTGGGTACTGGTTTGGAAAGTTTGGCGGTACAGTATCGTCAGGTCATGGCAACTGTTAAACGTGTTGAGCGTATAATTCCAGGGGTCATCTTGAAGCAAATGATTTATGCGCCGGTACTTGCCCTAGACGAATTGCATGATCAAGATAAGGTTGCGGCATGGTTAGATTCAATTTTGGAGAGTTTAGAAGGGCAGGAAGTGGGTGGCGCCATGTACGATGGCCAGGTGCGCGCAAACCCAGAGCGTGATGGCTACTTACCCATGATTACCATCACAACCCACGGTATCGACGATGACTATATGATTAGCTTCGACTTCTTGAGTTCCAGTGAGTACCGGTCTATCGTCGCTCTTAATGCCGCCCTATCTGGGTTATTAGAAGAAGATGGTTACTTCCAGCGGGGCGAAAAGACCTTCCCAACGGAAAGCTTTGCTCATGGTTTGGACTGGCTAATGAAGGAAGCACGCCGTGGTCTTTCTGTTCAGCGTTATAAGGGTTTAGGTGAAATGAACCCAGACCAATTGTGGGAGACCACTATGGATCCGGAGCAACGTCGTATGTTGTGTGTAACCATTGATGATGCCATTGCGGCAGACCAAATGTTTACCACTCTTATGGGTGACGAGGTTGAGCCCCGCAGAATCTTTATCGAAGAAAACGCCCTACGGGTTGCCAATTTGGACTTCTAGCTCTGGCGTTTAGAAGCTACTATAGCCAATAAACAGGCCTCCAAACGGAGGCTTTTTATTGGCTGTAGAAAGTGACTAGCGGTGTTGTATGGGAAAAATTAACAATAATGTTTCACGTGAAACACTCTAAAAAATCAAATTCTAATGGGCCAACAAACTAATGTCAGCCACACGACCAAGCTCAGTTTGAAGTTCTGACAGCAATGCCAAACGGTTGTTCTTAAGGGCATCATCATCAGTCATTACCATGATGTCTGAGAAGAATTGATCAAGTGGGCCTGCCAGCTGAGCAAGTGCTTGTAGCGCATCATGGTAGTTGCCATGAGTTATAACAGCCAAGTTGCTTTGTTTAATTTTTTCCAACGAGTCAGCTAATGTGATCTCGGCAGCCTCTAACAACAATGCTGCATCAAACGAGGAATCACCATTACCATTTTTGCTAAGGATGTTACTAACACGTTTATTACTCGCGATAAGAGCTGGCGCTGCGTCAAGCTTCAAGAACTGACTTACAGCTTGAACACGGCGATCAAAGTCTAATGGTGAATTAGATTTGTTCTCCATGACGGCTAAATAAATATCAACTGAAACTTTCTGATCCTCATAGTAGGCCCGTAGACGATCGAATATAAAGTTCAATAACTGTGGTTGAACTTTTGCTAAGGGTGATGGTAAATCTTCATGCAAAGCATAAGAGGCCTGAAGCAACGCAGCAAGATCAAGTTCCAAATCTTGTTCAATAATAATGCGTAATAAACCAACGGTAGCCCGTCTTAAGGCATACGGGTCCTTACTACCCGTAGGCGGTTGACCAATACCAAACAGCCCTACCAAGGTATCTAACCTATCAGCAATAGCAACAGCGCTAGCAATAGAGGATTGTGGCAAACAATCGCCGGCAAACTTAGGCCAGTAGTGCTGCTCTAGGGCGGCTGCAACCGTAACATCCTCACCATCGCTGAGAGCGTAAACGTGGCCCATTAGGCCCTGTAAGTCACTAAACTCAAGCACCATATCGGTATTAAGGTCAGCCTTAGATAGGGCGCCTGCACGAGCTGCCAGAGCACTGTCTGCGCCAATTAGGCGAGCAATACGGCTAGCCAATTGAGAAACCCGTCGGGTCTTGTCAAGCACGGTGCCTAGTTCTGCTTGAAACACCACTTTTCCCAAAGCTTCGTTACGGCTCTCTAATGTGGTTTTCTTATCAGTTTCAAAAAAGAACACAGCGTCGGCAAGCCGTGGACGAATAACACGTTCATTACCCGCAATAACGCGGTTAGCATCCTTGCTAATAATGTTGCTGACGGTAAGAAACAGGGGCAAAATATCACCCTTGTCATCTACAAAATGGAAATATTTCTGATGTTCTTTCATGGAAGAAATTAAAGCCTGGGCAGGCACTTTCAAAAATGCCTCATCAAAGCGACCGGTTAAACACACCGGCCATTCGACTAGCCCAGTCACTTCGTCGAGTAATTTTTCATCGATTACAGCTGTAGCATTGAGAGCTTTAGCCTGCTCCGATATTTGTGTACGGATCATGGTTTTACGTTCATCAAAGCTAACAACAACATGACCTTGGTTGCGCAACTGTTGTGCATAACTCGAAGGTGAATCAATGGTGATCTGGCCTTGGCTATGAAAACGATGCCCACGACTAGAGTGGCTATTACTCAAATCAAACAACTGGGTATCCACGAGTTCATTGCCTAAGGAGAGGATGAACCACTGTACCGGACGCACAAATTCATTACGTGATGCACCCCAGCGCATACGCTTGGCTATAGGTAGGTTAGCTAAGGCGACGTCGATTACATCTGCCAAAAGATCAAGCGTTTTGGAACCCTTAATTTGGCACTCAAATTGGTAATATTGACCTTTTTCTGTATCAACAATAGCCAAATCGTCTAACGTAACTTTGCAGGAACGAGCAAAACCTTCAACTGCTTTTTCTGGCGCTTTAACAGAAGGGCCGCGACGGCTTTCGTGACGGTCAGCCTGCTGCACTTCTAAGGCCTCAATGATCACGGCTAATCTGCGTGGCGTAGCGTAAGGTATGACTTGGCCATGTTCCAAACCAAGCTCTTTTAACTGGCCTGTAATGCTGGATTCTAATGCCCTAGACAAGGCCATTAAAGATTTTGGAGGCAGCTCTTCAGTACCTAACTCAAACAAAAAATCGGCTTGGCTCATGAGCTTTGCTCCTCGTGCCGCAATAACTCGTCTTTCAAGTCCTGGCTAGCAAGGGGAAAACCAAGTGCTTTGCGGGCGGCATAATATTCCAATGCAACTTGGCGGGCGAGGGCGCGAACCCTTAGAATATAACGCTGCCTCTCTGTGACTGAGATGGCATGGCGTGCGTCAAGCAAGTTGAATACATGGGATGCCTTAAGGACAAATTCGTAAGCGGGTAAGGGCAGTTTAGCGTCAACCATACGGACACATTCAACCTCGTAATGGTCAAAGTTACTAAACAGTGTATCTACTTGCGCGTGTTCGAAGTTGTAGGTCGACATTTCTACTTCCTGCTGATGGAATATGTCGCCATAACTCACAGTAGTGCCATCAGCAGCGCGGCTCCACACGAGATCATACACGCTATCAACGTTTTGTAGGTACATGGCGATACGCTCAAGACCGATAGTAATCTCACCCATCACCGGGAAGCACTCAAGACCACCTGCTTGTTGGAAATAGGTAAATTGGGACACCTCCATACCGTTAAGCCAGATTTCCCAGCCTAAGCCCCATGCGCCCAGTGTTGGAGATTCCCAGTTGTCTTCAACAAAACGTACATCATGTACCTGGGTATCAATACCCAGGTGATCTAGGCATTGTAAGTACAATTCTTGAAAATTTGTTGGTGATGGCTTAATGACTACCTGAAACTGGAAATAATGTTGTAACCGGTTAGGATTCTCACCATAGCGGCCATCTGTAGGGCGGCGGCTGGGCTGAACGTATGCCGCGCGCCAGCTTTCAGGGCCAATGGCCTTAAGAAAAGTCGCAGGATGAAAGGTGCCAGCCCCGACTTCCATATCGAGTGGCTGCATGATGTTGCAGCCTTGAGCAGACCAGTATTGTTGCAAGGCAAAAATGAGTCCTTGAAAAGTACTGGTATCGGTTGTTTTATCCACGACTAAATCCACGCATTAAGTAAAAGAAAGAGTTGCTTCAGCACAACGCCAAGAGCAAGATTTAAGCCCCATATTATACACTAGCAGTACGCGGCTGGCATGTACCTAAAAGCACGCTAGTCCCTCGTTTATAGGCCATTTACGAGGTATCATTACCTAACTGAGCCAAACTTAGGCCTTAAGAAAGAATCTTTGACCACTTTATGTCTGAAAAAATGAAATCCAGCCTCGCTGTGGGCCTATTACGAATATTAGGAAAGCTACCCCTGTGGTGGCTGCATAGTATATCTAAGGTAATATTAGCTCTCATGGTGGTGTTGCCGAATCAAAACCTCAAACAGACTCGGCTAAACATCCGGCGCTGTTGTCCAAGCCTCACCAGTCAGCAACAAGGAAAATTAGTACGCCAAAGTTTGCTACATACTATATACGCCGCACTTGAGATGGGTATCAATTGGACACAGCCTAGTCAGCGCGGTTTAGATAGTATCAAGGCGGTGCAAGGGTCAGCATGTCTTAGCCAAGCCCAAAGCAAAGGAGGTGTGGTGCTATTAACGCCTCATTTGGGTAACTGGGAACTGTTTGCTAATTGGGCTGCGCATGAAGCCAAGGTCACAGCCCTGTATAAACCTGCTAAATTGCCTGGCCTTGATAAACTGATACATCAAGCAAGAAGCAACGCAGGCATGAAACTGGCACCAGCATCGGCGAAAGGCGTAATGCTGCTTAAACGAGCATTATTAAAAGGTGAAGTTAATCTGATATTGCCAGACCAAGAACCGCCGCCAGCAGCTGGTACAATTAGCCAATGGTTTGGCCAGCCAGCTTATACCATGACATTAGCAGCGCAGTTGGCTAACACTAAAAACACACGCATTATTCTAGGTTTTGCGCGGCGTTTGGATGCCAGCGAAGGGTTCGTTATTGAGCTAGAAGACATTACTGACCGGTGTGTGGCGGATAATTGTAGCGATGACAATACTGAAGTGCTGACAGCCAAGGTACAAGCAATCAATACATCAATAGAAAGGTTGGTCCAAAGCGCTCCAGAACAATACCAATGGGAATACCGACGTTTCAAAAATACTTTAGAGCGGACTAGCTAAAAATAAATCGCACCGTTAGTGCATTTTAGACAACAGCAGGAGTAAAACTGACAGCCAGTTAACCAAGATCATGTGTTTGCTAGTTTGATGGTTGCTCAGACAGTTAAGGGCTTGCGGGCTATCAACAAGGCTTTGCCGGCTAATGGGTGATCTAGGTGGGCCAGCTCTTGTTCGTCGAGATAGACCAGAGGCTCTAGCTCATTAAACAATTCTAACAGCTCGCCTCTTGCCAACAAAAAAGCTGGGCGCCGAGGCTTACTAAGGGCTTCACCTGCTATGTGAGTAACTTGATTAAACGTCTGATAGACTAACATACCACCTGGATTGAGGTGCGATATAATCTGTGGACAAAGTGTGCGACTAAGAAATGCTGTTACACAAATAAGGTCAAACATCTGGTTTGGCCATGGCGTATCTGTAAGATCTATACACCGTTGATTTACCTCAACTTTTTGCATGCCACAATGGTGCAGCATTTGCTTAAGTCCAGCTGTAGAATAGTCCCACCCATGCATCGTAAGCCCATGATTTGTAAGGAATATAGCGTTTTGTCCTAAACCGCACGCTAAGTCTAAACCGGAGCCAGTGTTGGGAAATAAATGGGTGTAATTTTGCAGGCCATAACTGACGCAAGGTAACTCAGAGGTTAAAGAATAACGTTGGTTCCAGCACTCTGGCATAGCAAATAATTCCTGTGGATAAGTCTGTGAATAGGTTCAGAAAAACTAGCTAATAGAACAACCTACTCGCGCCAAAACATGGGAGTGAATAACACTAATAAGGTAAAGACTTCTAGACGACCCAAGAGCATAGAGAAACATAGTATCCACTTAGCAGTGTTATTAATATCACCATAGTTAAGTGCAACGTCACCCAGACCAGGGCCAAGATTATTGATGGTAGCACCTACGGCTGACCAAGCAGTAACCTGATCTAAGCCTGTCGCTAACAGGGCAATCATCATGATCAAAAAGACTAAAATGTAAACGGAGACAAACCCCCACACAGCTTCGGCCACTCTATCTGGGATTGGGCTAGAGCCCAACTTTACGTGAACGATAGCGTTAGGGTGGATAAGCCGTTGTATTTCTCGAAGCCCTTGTTTAAGTATAATAAGTACCCGTACCACCTTCATGCCACCGCCGGTAGAGCCGGCACAGCCGCCCATGAAGGCCGCACTGAACAAAAGGAAGGCTAACATGGCTGGCCATTGGGCGAAATCTGCTGTGGCATAGCCTGTAGTGGTGGCAATAGAGACCACTTCAAACACACCCTGACGGAAACTATCGTTAAAGCTCATGTTATTGGTGAGCCACAAAGTGGTCACAGTGATAAGACAAATGATGGCGATCACAGTTAGGAAGAAGCGGAATTCCTCGTCCTTCCAATAATGTAATAAGCTAGCTCTATAGTGTTTTTGTCGTATGGTGCGCGCAGTGTGGAAATGGAGGCCAAAATTTACCGCCGCTAGTAACATAAAAACGATGGCAATGGTTTCTATAGCAGCACTATTAAAATACCCCAAGCTGGCATCATGGGTAGAGAAGCCTCCGATAGCAACGGTGGAAAAACTATGGGTGATAGCATCAAAGGCGTTCATGCCTGCAAACCAGTAGGCTAAACCGCAAGTGACCGTAAGAGTTAAGTAAATATACCAAAGTTGCTTGGCTGTTTCGGTAATTCTGGGGGTGAGTTTGGAGTCTTTTACTGGCCCTGGAGTTTCTGCTCGATATAGTTGTATACCGCCAATGCCCAGCATAGGAAGAATTGCGACGGCTAATACGATAATACCCATACCGCCAAACCATTGTAGAAATTGACGGTAAAACAATAGCGATTTAGGCAATACATCAAGATGCGTAATGACCGTAGCACCGGTGGTGGTAAGGCCAGAAAGGGATTCAAACAGAGCGTCCACATAACTCCAATTTGGGTTAACTATAGACAAGGGCGTGGAGAAGTAAAAGGGCAAGGCGCCAAACAGGCCTAGAATAGACCAAAACATCACCACAATCACAAAACCATCTCGCGTGCGCAAAACGTTATTGTGTTTCGCAAAACATAGCCACAACAAAAAACCAGCAATAAAAGTGATGAAGAAAGAGATCGCAAACGCACTTTCTGCACCATCGTCATGGAGGCTTAGGGCAATGACTAATGACGGCAACATGGAGGCGCTGAAAGCCATTAGCAGCATACCAATGATTTTTAAGGTAACACGAAAGTGCATATTAAGGCCTAAAAGAATCCAAGTGTAACGGCGAATAGTCGCTCAACATCGTGAATCATATGTCTATCTGTCAAGAATAGAATGCAATGGTCATTGTTTTTGATGACAGTGTCATGGTGTGCAATGAGCACGTCTTCACCACGTACAATGGCGCCAAAACTGGTGCCCTGGGGCAGGCTAATATCAGCAACATTACGGCCAACCACTTTGGACGTTTTTGTGTCTCCATGAGCTACCACTTCGATAGCTTCTGCGGCACCTCGCCTTAAGGAGTGAACGTTGACGATATCGCCACGGCGGACATGGGTTAGTAGGCTACTGATGGTGGTCTGTTGAGGAGAAATGGCAATGTCGATGGTGCCATCTTCTATTAGATCAACGTAAGCTGGATTGTTTATTAGGGTCATCACCGTGCGCACGCCTAAACGTTTAGCCAACATAGACGCCATAATATTGGCCTCGTCGTCGTTAGTTAAGGCACAAAAAACATCCGTAGATTCTATGTTTTCTTCGATTAGTAGCTCTTTGTCGGAAGCACTACCATGTAGGATGATGACATCGTCAAGGATATCGGCTAGGTGCTCACAACGCTCTAGCCCGCGTTCAATAACTTTGACGCGGAAATTATTACGTAAATTTTGGGCTAACCTAGAACCAATATTACCACCACCTGCGATCATGATGCGTTTATATGGTTTTTCTAATCGACGAAGTTCACTCATGACCTTACTAATATCCGCCTTAGCAGCGATAAAAAAGACTTCATCATCTACATGAATATGGGTTTTACCGGAAGGTACGATGGCTTTATCGTTGCGGAAAATGGCCGCAACGCGAGTGTCAACGTTAGGCATATGACTTCGCAAATCAGATACAGGTTTACCCACTAATGGGCCACCATGGCTGGCGGTCACCGCAACCAGCTGCACTTTACCTTTGGCAAAATCGAGCACTTGTAGGGCCGTCGGGTTTTCTATCAGTCGCTGAACGTGGGCGGTAACCAACTTTTCTGGGCTAATAATGACGTCGATAGGAAACGCTCGTGGCTCTTGTTTAAATAAGGCTTCGCGCTCTAACAAATACTGATGTTCGCGGATACGGCTAATAATGGTAGGTGTTTGGAACATGGTTTTAGCGATTTGGCAGGCCACCATGTTTACTTCGTCACTGTTGGTAACAGCCACTAACATATCAGCGTCTTCGGCACCGGCACTGGCTAGAATATTGGGAAGCGATGCATGCCCGCGCACGGTACGAATATCAAGGCGATCTTGTAAATCTTTTAAGTGGCCGGCGTCTTGGTCCACCATAGTCACATCATTGGCCTCGTTGGCCAAGTTTTCAGCAAGGGTACGGCCAACCTGACCTGCACCAAGAATGATGATTTTCATACTAGAGCAAAATGCCTCAAGAGCTTTTTATGGCCACCATGATAGCAGAACACATGGCAGAATCTACCATCATGACTGCAACTGTTAGAGTGGCTTGTGAAGTTTGGCGTAGTAAAAGCCATCGTGACTTGTTGGATTAGGAAATAGCTGGCGGCCTACATCCATTTCAATGCCCCAATCACCATCAATGACACAATGTTGGGCCTGTGTTTGCTGCTTTAAAAAGCGGGCCACAAGGCGATCATTTTCTTGGCGTAATATGGAGCAAGTGGCGTAGAGCAAATAACCTCCGGGTTTCAACAAAGGCCATAGATTATGCAGTAGTTTTAGTTGCAATTGGGCCAGTTCCAAAACGTCTTCGCTAGTGCGTAGAATTTTTATGTCGGGGTTGCGTCTAATTACACCAGTAGCCGAACAGGGCGCATCAAGCAGTATCCGGTCAAAGGTTTCTCCATCCCACCACTGATCTGGCTCACTGGCGTCGGCGCAGATGATTTTTGCTTCTAGCCCCATACGCTGTAAGTTTTCTTCCATGCGACCAATACGCCGTTGTTCAAGCTCAACCGCAACGACATCTAGATCCTGCGCTTCTAATAAATGGCAGGTTTTACCACCGGGCGCAGCACAAGCATCTAACACGCGCTGGCCCGCTTCTAGTTGTAATAACTGCGCAGATAGTTGCGGTGCTTCGTCCTGCACACTAAACCAACCTTCCGAAAAACCTGGCAATTGAGTGACATCGCAAGGTTTTACAAGTTGCACTCCAACATTGCTTATCTGGCATGCGTGGCCTAGGTGACCTGCGTCTGCTAAAGCGATTAAATAATCACTAGGGCTGATTTTTCGGCTATTGACGCGGAGTGTAAGAGGCCCTTGGGGGTCGTTGGCCGCTATAATTTGTAGCCAATGATTTGGCCAATGGTGGCTTAGCTTAGACACGAGCCACTCGGGGTGATTATAACGGTAGGCATCATGCTCATTAAGCACTTCAGCAAGTTCTACACCTCCACGAATATAAGAACGCAATACACCATTGATCAGTTTGTCTGCCCAGCGTTTGCCACTAGCCTTAGCAGCTTGCACGGTAGCATCTACGGCCGCGTAGTCAGGCGTACGCATGGCCTTAATTTGGTATAAACCCATAAGAATGAGTGCATAAATATCCTGATCCTGGCTCTTTATAGGTTTGTGTAGAAGCTGTTCCGCAATGAGTTCCAGTTGTGGGAAATGCCTACAAGTGCCGTAGCACAGTTGCTGTATGAGGGCGCGGTCTCCATGTTCTGCAGCTTCTAAGGCCTTAGGTAGGCTAGAAGCTAAAGAGCCCTTTTGGCACAACACAGAGGTAAGGGCTTGGGCTGCCAATAAGCGTGGGTTTGCCATGGTTAGTTGTCCACCTTAAGGCTGGTAAAGGCTTCACCAAGTATCATTTTTTGTTTTAGGCTCATGATTTCACTTTGATTTAGGGTCTTGCCACCAGGCCATTGTAATTGAGTGATTTTAAGGTGGCCCCTACCACACACCACTTCTAAACCCGTTTTATCAAGCGTAACTAAAGTGCCAGCTGGTTGGTTACCAGAGGACTCTATTGCGTGGGCCATCCAGATGCGTAGGCGATTGTCTTGCCAATCGCTGTAGGCCACTGGCCAGGAGTTAAGACCGCGTACTTGCAGGCTGATTTGCTGGGCACTTTGGTGCCAATCAATGGCGCCCTCGGCTTTGGTTAACTTAGCGGCATAGTTGGCTTCAGCGTTGTCTTGAACTTCCGCCGTAAGTTTTGCACTTTGCAGGCCATCTAAAACCTTAACTAGGCTATTACAACCAAGCTCTGCCAACTTTTTGTACAAGCTAGCGCTAGTGTCAGCTAATGTAATGGGAATGCCTGTTTTAAGCAACATAGGACCGGTGTCTAGGCCCGCTTCCATTTGCATAACCGTCACACCAGACGTTGCGTCACCGGCTAATATTGCTCGTTGAATGGGCGCTGCGCCACGCCAACGGGGTAATAAGGAGCCGTGCACATTAATACAACCTAAGCGAGGCGTGTCTAAAGCGACTTGAGGGAGTAGTAAACCATAAGCTACGACCACCATGATGTCGGCTTTGTAGCTAGCCAATACATGCTGAGTTTGTGGGTCTTTTAGAGTTAACGGTTGTTGTACTTCAATCGAGTGTTCAAGGGCGAGGGTCTTAACTGGGCTAACTGTCAATTTGCGGCCCCGACCAGCAGGGCGGTCTGGCTGGCTGTAAACACTAACTACCTGGTGTGAACTATCAAGCAAGGCTTGTAAATGTTGGGCTGCAAATTCTGGTGTGCCTGCAAAAATAATTCTTAAACCCGTTTCGCTCACGCTTGGGCTTCCTCGTCAATTTTGGCCCTAGCTTCGTAGAGCGCATCTTTGGCTTCATCACGGTGTTTTTTCTCAAGTTTTTTACGGATGCGGTCCCTTTTAACACGTGAAAGGTAATCCACAAACAACTTACCGTTAAGGTGGTCTAGTTCATGTTGAATACAAACAGCAAACAAGCCCTCGGCTTGCTCAGAAATAGTTTCACCATTTTCATCAAAGGCGCAGAGTTGAATTTTGCTATGACGTGCTACATCGTCGTAAAACTCAGGCACCGACAAGCAACCTTCTTGGTAGCTTTGCACTTCGTCGGTCAATGGTTCCCAACTAGGGTTAACTAGCACCCTTGGGTCGTCACCATCTTCGCTTACATCAATCACCACAACGCGTTGGTGAACATTCACTTGTGAAGCGGCTAAACCTATGCCCGGGGCATGGTACATGGTTTCTAGCATGTCCTTAGCCAGTTGGCGGGTGTCATCGTTAATTTGCACCACATCCACTGCAACTTTGCGCAAACGTGGATCTGGAAACTCTAAAATTGGTAATAGTGCCATGGGATTCTGTGTTCGTTGAGGTCTGGCGCAGCAGGTTTGAGGATTACTAACGCAAATATAAATTTATTAGCTAGAATTATAGCACTATCTGTCTTTAGTAATGGAATGATTATGGATGATCATCATTTAGCTTGGCTTGCGTTGAGCGAACTCAACCTAACCTTTAAGCAAGGCTTCGACTTAGCTCAACTTTATAGCCACGGAGCCACTATTTTAGAGCAACAATTGTCGCCTCAGTTAGTCTCTATTTTGAGCCATAAGCAGCGCCAGTGTCTAGCCCGGTTAACGTCTCAACCTTTACAATTGAGCCTCGCTAAGCAATTGCATTGGGTAGAGAGTAACAACGCCTTGTTGCTACTGTATGATGATATGAACTATCCAGAAGCTTTGAAATCAATTCACCACCCACCTGCATTCTTATGGTTGCAAGGTCGCTCTAGCCTGCTTAATGAACCCTGCATTGCCATGGTGGGTGCCCGTAGAGCCACAGCCAATGGGATGGCATTAGCCAAAACTTTTGCTGCTAGCCTTGGTGCCAGTGGTTTAACAATCGTCAGTGGCTTGGCCTTAGGTATAGATGGTGCTTGTCATCAAGGGGCCCTTGACGCCCAAGCGGATACTATTGCGGTACTCGGATCGGGGTTAGGTCAAATATACCCATTAAAACATCAGCCATTGGCACAACGTATACTTGCGGGCGCTGGATTGCTGGTGTCACCTTGGCCGCTTATGGCCAAACCCTTAGGATACCGGTTTCCAGCACGTAATCGCATCATCAGTGGGTTGAGTATGGGCGTTTTAGTTTTGGAGGCGGCGCTTAGAAGTGGTTCTCTCATTACCGCCAAAACCGCGTTGGAACAAGGGCGGGAGGTCTTTGCTGTGCCCTCAAGCGTGCACAATGTTCAAGCCCATGGCTGCCACCAATTGATACGTAACGGAGCTATACTAGTGGATCAACCACAACAAGTTTTGACAGAATTGGCCCTTCAATTGCGGCCATGGGTAGGGCGCTACCAACCCCAAGACCTGACTATACAGCAAGATTCTGGGTATATTGTGGAAGAATTACAAAAATTGCTGCGAGTTTTTGGCTATGACCCTGTGCCAGTTGATATACTTTGCGCTCAATTGGATGAGCCGTATAATGTTGTTGCAGCACAATTGGTAGAATTAGAGCTACTTGGCCTGGTGCGACTGACGGTCGGTGGTTATGAAAAAGTGCTTTAGGCACAAGCGTCTTAGGAAATCTATGCGACCCAGCAATTGGCATTTAAACCGCGCCACACAAACCCTAATCACCGGTGGCGTCATCGCCTATCCTACAGAGGCGGTATGGGGCTTAGGCTGTGACCCATGGAATGCGGCAGCGGTAGATAGAATGCTCAAATTAAAACAACGGCCTATGTACAAAGGCCTAATATTAATTGCGTCCCAATGGGGCCAGTTTCAGCCCTTGTTAGACGCATTGACGGCGCAACAAATCGAGCAGCTTAACCTAACTTGGCCGGGCCCAACCACTTGGTTAATACCAGACCCACAATGCTGGGTGCCACCATGGATTAAAGGTCAGCATGCGAGCGTTGCCTTGCGGGTATCGGCCCATCCTATAGTGACCGCATTATGTGATCGTTTTAACGGCCCAATAGTATCTACTTCTGCCAATTTAGCTGGGCACCAACCAATCAGAAGCCGCTTGCACATAGCACGTACCTTTGGCGACCAACTTGATTACGTAGTTAATGGCGAGCTAGGCCAGAGTAAACAACCCAGCCAAGTGAAAGATTTAGTTTCGGGACAAGTCATTCGTCCAGCGTAAATCAATATTTAAGGAATACTTCGTGTCCAACGTCAACATTAACGCAGTAAAAACATACCTCCTTGGTCTGCAGCAAACTATATGTGATGCCTTGCAAGAATTAGATGGCGGTGCTCAATTTATCGCCGACGAATGGCAACGTGAAGCAGGTGGTGGCGGTATCAGCCGTGTATTGGCTGGTGGCAGCGTTATTGAAAAAGGGGGGGTGAATTTTTCCCACGTGATGGGCGATTCTATGCCCGCATCTGCCACCGCCCATCGACCAGAACTAGCTGGACGTACTTTTCAGGCCATGGGAGTGTCGCTGGTAATTCATCCTCGAAACCCTTATGCACCAACATCCCACGCCAATGTAAGATTTTTTGTTGCGGAAAAGCCAGGCGAAGAACCTGTGTGGTGGTTTGGTGGTGGTTATGACCTAACACCATACTATGGTAACCAAGAAGACTGCCGCCATTGGCATGCTACGGCCAAAGCTGCCTGTGATCCGTTTGGTGAAGCGCTTTACCTGCGATTAAAAACCTGGTGTGACGAATATTTTTATTTGCCCCATCGGGAAGAAGCTAGAGGTGTGGGCGGTCTGTTTTTTGATGATCTAAATGACCCCGATTTTGATACTGCTTTTGCCATTATGCAAAGTGTAGGCGATAGCTACCTTAAGGCCTATGGCCCCATCATTGAGCGTCGCAAGGACATGGCATATGGCGAGCGGCAACGGGATTTCCAGTTGCACCGTCGTGGTCGATATGTAGAATTCAATTTAGTATATGACCGAGGCACCTTGTTTGGTTTACAAACAGGGGGGCGTACAGAATCTATTCTCATGTCATTGCCAAGCGAAGTGCGCTGGAGCTACGATTACCAAATCGATGAGAGTTCAGAAGAAGCTATACTAGGGCGGGATTTTTTACCTGCCAAAAATTGGCTGGAGTAACCCATGTCTATAGATCAGTACCGTGTGTTTGGTAACCCTATCCATCAAAGCAAATCTCCTAATATTCATAAGGCATTTGCAGAGGCTACCAAACAACATATCAACTACCAAGCACAACTAGTACTAGAAGCTGTGTTTGAGCACACTGTTAAGGAATTCTTTGCAACCGGTGGTAAGGGTCTAAATATTACGGTGCCCTTTAAACAGCGGGCCTTTGCTATGGCACAGGCTATTAGTCCAGCTGCTGAAAAGGCAGAAGCCGCCAATACTCTGTACTTAAATGAACAAGGGCAATTAGTGGCAGAAAATACTGATGGTGTAGGTTTGGTGAGGGACATCTGCCATAACCTTAATGGCGAATTAAAAGCTAAACGAATCTTAGTATTAGGTGCAGGTGGGGCGGTTAGAGGTGTGTTACAACCTCTCCTTGCGCAGCTTCCAAAGCAGCTTATAATCGCCAACCGAACCCATAGTAAAGCGCAAACGCTGGCAGCTTCATTTGCCGACTTAGGAAGTATTGATGCCTTACCTATGGGCCAACTAAAGGGTCAATTTGACTGGGTTATCAATGGCACCTCTGCTAGTCTTGCTGGAGACCTTCCACCGTTGCCAGATGGCTTACTGACCAATAATACCCACTGCTACGACATGATGTACTCTGCTAAAACCACAGTGTTCAACACATGGGCAGTCAAACAAGGCGTAGCACAAGCAAACGATGGTCTAGGCATGTTAGTTGAACAAGCTGCTCAGTCCTTTAAACTATGGCGGGGTTTGTTGCCACCAACTGCAGAGGTATTGCTGGCACTACGAAGTGAGTTGCGAAAGGAAATCTAGGGGTATCATGTTATGAAAGGCAAATGCTTTTGCGAGAAAGTGGAATTTTCAATTACCGTTCCCTTACCTAAGAACACCATTTGTAAGTTACTGGAACGTTAAACGATGAAAACCATCGGTCTTATAGGAGGTATGAGTTGGGAATCAACCAGTCTCTATTACAGCGCGCTTAATCAAGGGGTTAGGGAAACTTTAGGGGGCTTACATAGCGCTAAAATTTGCCTGTATAGTGTGGATTTTCATGAAATTGAGCAGCTTCAGCGTCTAGGTAAATGGCAAGACACGGCAGACATTTTGGTCAAGGCGGCCAAAGCTTTAGAAGCCGGCGGGGCAGATCTATTTTTGATTTGTTCCAACACCATGCACAAGGTGGCGGCTGAGGTCCAGGCAGCTGTGAAGATTCCGCTGCTTCATATAGCAGATGCTACAGCTAATGAGCTGTTAACAGATGGCATCACCAAAGTAGGCCTGCTAGGCACAGCATTTACTATGCAGCAGGAATTTTACAAAGGACGTTTGGTTGAAGAGTTTGGTATAGAGGTGATTACGCCCAATGCCGAGCAACAACAGAAGGTTCATGAGGTTATTTACCAAGAACTGTGTCTTGGCCAAATTGACAAAGAATCTAAGCGCTACTACCTTAATGTGATTGAAGATCTATTTGACCAAGGTGCTCAAGCAATAATTTTAGGCTGTACAGAAATCACCTTACTGGTGCAACAGGCTGATACTTCAATACCACTTTACGACACCACCGCCATTCACGCTCAAAGCGCGGTCGAGGCCGCATTAGATAACGTGTGAGGTGCAGCTAAACTTAATTAAGGTCTGCGTTGTGATAAACGTTTTGCACGTCATCAAGGTCGGTAAGCATATCTAAAAAGGTTTCAAACATAATCGCATCATCACCCGTTACCGGGTGGGTGTTTTGTGGGATGAATTGGATCTCATCGACCTCAAACTCAAATTCGCCTTTATCATTGCCCAATGTGTCAATAAGTGCTTGCTTGGCTTTATTGTACTCAGTGTGAGGAGCAAACACGGTTGTCATGTCGTCTTCGCACTCAATGTCCGTTACATCAACGTCGGCCATTATTAGTGCCTCTAATACGGTATCTTCGTCATCACCGCTAAAAACAAAAATAGCACTATGATCAAACATATGGCCTACACTGCCCGGGGTGCCAATCTTGCACTTAGTTTTAGTAAAGCATAGACGGACGTCACCAAAAGTACGATTAGGGTTGTCTGTAAGGCACTCAACAATTACCATAGAACTGCCGGGGCCATAACCTTCATAACGTGCTGTGGAATAGTCTTCACCACCACTACCTTTGGCCTTTTCCAACGCCTTATCGATTACGTGGCTTGGTACTTGATCTTTTTTAGCCTTATCTATGAGCGTACGAAGTGCTAAGTTTCCATCGGGCTCAACACCACCAGATTTTGCACAAACATAAATTTCACGTCCGTACTTGCTATACACCTTGGCTTTAGCGTCAGATGTTTTGGCGATGGATAATTTTTTGTTTTGGTAGGCTCTACCCATGGTCTTTGTCCTGTGGAAAAATTGGTTTTAATTTTACCTTTATATTTGATCTGGTGAAAGCTACAGTTGTAAACTTCCCTGACAGTGTTGAAACAAGTGCTAATTAACTTAGGATTCGATAGCATGAACATCCGGCAAGCTACAAATGCTGATTTTGATGGGATCTGGCCTATTTTTCATGACATTGCTAATGCAGGTGAAACCTACGCCTACCCAAACAACACCACTAGGGCGCAAGCCCAGAAAATATGGTTAGAAGACCCACAGAAGACTTATGTGGTTGAAGAGGCTGCAATTATTGTTGGCACTTACTTCATCAAGACCAATCAGTCAGGCCCAGGGAGTCACGTCTGTAACTGTGGCTACATGGTTGCGCCTGAGGCCCGAGGCCGGGGCATTGCGTCTTTTATGTGTCAACACTCACAACAAGAGGCGCGTGTGTTGGGCTATAAAGCGATGCAGTTTAATTTTGTAGCAGCAAGCAATATAGGTGCAATAAATCTATGGCAAAAGTTAGGGTTTGAAAAAGTGGGCTGTTTGCCAAAAGCCTTTCTACATCCAAGTCTAGGTTATGTAGATGCAATCGTTATGTATAAGTGGTTAGAGTTGAATTCTGCAGGGGGTTAAACCTGAACCAAATGCAGTACCTAGCCAATATGCCAAGAAATAAGCGAGTGATTGATGCAGCTCAATACTCTACCAGCGTAATAACTGGGGTATCAATCATGAATAGTAAGCACTGCACCCTCAATCTTAGTGGCAGTGATGGAGGAAAACCATTCTCAGTCAGGTTAAGGTGGGCTGTCAATTCTTAGCCCGTATAATAAAAGGCAGTTTTAAACCCAAAATAAGACCATTGCCCAGTAAAACTAGCACTAAACCACTCACGCTGCTTAGGGTCCATACATACCCTTCAAAGACTGTTGATAAGGCCAGTGCTACTATTGGAAACATAACGGTGGCATAGGCTGCTTTGTTGGCACCAATACGGCCAACGAGGGAAAGGTAGGCGGTGAAACCCGCAACGCTTCCAATAATAGCTAAGTAAAACAGACTGCCAAGGTATTGAGGCCGTGAGTCCCAAGCTAACGGTGTCTCGGTAATGACTAACAGTGCAGCTAAAAATAGGGTGCCGTAAATCATCGCATAAGCATTACTAGTAAAGGGTTTGAGGCCTTTCTTGTTGTGCCTCACAGCAATCATGTTTCCAAGAGAAAAGAAAAAGGTGCCCAGAAAAGCAAATCCGATGCTGGCTAAGTCTGCCCCTTTATCTGCATCTGCTTCTAACTCTGGCCAAAACATTAAGCTAAGGCCAATTATGCCCAGCACACCTGCAGCAAATACCGCAGGGGTTGGTTGTTCTCCCCAAAAAATGCGGTTGTTAACGGCATTGAAAAGGGTGGAGGCAGAAAAAATAACTGCCAATAGACCACTAGATATTGCTAAACCTGCCGTATAAACACAGACAAAATTTAGAGAAAACAAACACATGCCTTGTAGCACCATAAACCCATGGTCTTGTTTGCTTGTGGCCTGTAAACGACGGCTAACAAGTACCAAGGACAGCATAATAGCAGCCGCTAAGGCAAAGCGGTAAAACACTGAAGTGAGTACTGGAACCTCACCCAACTGAAAAGGGATGGCGATCCAAGTTGTACCCCAGATGAGGATGGTGGATAAATATAAAAATTGTGTCACGCCGGGTCCTTTTGGCTAGCTTGTGGTCTTTAGTCTTGAAGATTTGCAATAGGCGTAGCGAAGCTCTGCGCCATGTCCCATGGGAAACGAATCCAAGTATCTTGGCTGACCTCAGTAACGTACATATCTACCCCAGGTTTACCCGCCGGTTTCGCATATACAGTGGCGAACGTGGCTTTAGGTACTATTTCTCGCACTGCGGCCGCTGTCTTGCCCGTATCTACAAGGTCATCAATAAGCAAATATCCTTCTCCGTCACCATCAAAGCCTTTAAGTAATTTAAGCTGGCCCTGTTTGCTAGCCTCGACACCTGTTTCAAGTTGGCCATAGCTAGAAATACAAATAGTGTCGATCAAGCGAATGTCGAGTTCACGGGCAACAATGGCCGCAGGCACCAGGCCGCCGCGCGTAATGGCAATAATACCCTTCCAAGGCCCATGATCTAGCAAGCGCCACGCTAACGCTCGGGCGTTACGGTGTAATTCTTCCCAAGAGATAGGGTAATCTTTATTGTAGGGGTTAGTCATGAGTTGTCCTGTGCCAAGTACTGATTTTTAAGATTCACATAATTGTTAGCCATGTAGGTAAGGCTTGAGAGTTCTTCATTAGTTAATGGCCGTTTTTGTCGGGCAGGGCTGCCGGCATATAAAAAGCCACTAACGAGTCGTTTGCCTGGTGTGACTAGACTGTTGGCCGCAATCATTACGTCGTCATCCACCACCACGTCGTCCATAATGGTGCTACCCATGCCTATTAAAACTCGATTACCGATGGTGCAACCGTGCAAAATAGTACGGTGCCCCACGGTCACTTGGTCACCGATGATTAATGGATGGCCCTCTGGGTTGTGAGCGCTTTTATGGGTGACATGCAAAATTGATCCATCTTGAATGCTGGTAGAGTGGCCGATACGAATGTGATTAACGTCCCCTCGCACGACGCTGTAGGGCCAGATAGATGAGTCAGCACCGATGTGAACGTCACCTATAATAATGCACTCTTCATCTGCAAACGCACTCGAATCAATCTGTGGGGTGACGTGTTTAAGTGGTCGAATGGACATTGTTGTTCCTAATTTGCAGTAAAGCGTTGGGTATTACTAAAAGAGGCACTATTATAACCTCACTAAGATACAAAACAATCGACGAGACGCTATGACTGTCCTTTCTTTGCAAGATGCATTATTACTGCCAAATTTTTCTACAATGGAGCCAGCTGGATTGGCTGCAACCCTGGATAAAAAGCTGGCACATAACCAGCAAACAATTGACCAACTTCTGAATAACCAAGCAGACTTAAGCTATAAACAGCTGGTACCGACACTGGAACAGTTGGATGATGAGATCAGCCAGCTCTGGGGGCCATTAAGCCATTTGCATGGTGTAAGTAATAAAGACGACATACGAGTGGCCTTTGATGAGTGTTTGCCAAAGCTTACTGCCTATGCCACGCAGATGGGACAGAATAAGGCTTTATATTTGGCTTTCGTGGGCTTGCTAGAGGGTGAGGAATTTAGCCACCTAAGCCAACCCCAACAGCAGTTTGTGAAGCTTCAGATTAGAGATTTTAAACTTGCAGGTGTCGCATTAAATTCACAACAGAAGATCGAATATGGCCAGTTAAAACAACAAATGGCAGAACTCTCTACACGGTTTTCAAATCAGCTTATGGATGCCACAGAGTTTTGGTATAAGCATATTATTGATAGTGATCGCTTACTAGGATTGCCAGAGTCTGCTTTGCAGCAGGCCCAAGAGGCAGCTAAAGCTAAGGCTTTAGAAGGTTACTTATTAAAACTCGATTTTTCCTGTTACCACTCGGTCATGACCTTTGCAGACCAACGTGAGCTTAGACAAGAAATGTATCAAGCCTTCAATACCCGCGCGTCAGATCAAGGCCCCCAAGGGGGGCAGTTTGATAACAGTCAGGTAATGGAAGAACTGGTGGATTTGCGCCATAAGGTGGCTAACCTTGTAGGTTTTGATCACTATGCTGATTATTCTATAGCCACAAAAATGGCAGATTCTGGGCGAGCTGTTGAAGTGTTTTTATTAGATCTCGCTAAAGGTTGCAAGCCACAAGCCGAAGCAGACATGCGCCAGCTACAGAAATTCGCTACCAAAGAAGGTGGGGCAACTCCACTAGCAGCATGGGACGTGGCCTATTACAGCGAAAAATTGCGCCAAAACCGTTACCACTTATCCCAAGAAGAGCTAAAGCCTTATTTCGCATTACCACAAGTGCAGGCAGGGCTATTTAATGTAGTGCAGCGTATTTATGGCGTCGAAGTGACATCCTGTAAAGGTATTAGCACGTGGCACGAAGACGTTGGTTTTTACCAAGTGGGTTATCAAGGTAAAGCCATTGGATACTTCTATTTCGATCTTTATGCACGAGACCAAAAACGTGGTGGTGCTTGGATGGACGAATGTCGTAATCGTCAGTTCAAAGCCAACGGTGAGTTGCAATTGCCTGTGGCTTACCTAGTATGCAACTTTGCCCCCCCTGTGGGAGGTAAACCAGCCTTACTAACTCATGGAGAAGTGACCACACTGTTTCACGAGTTTGGCCATGGGTTGCACCACATGATGACCAATATTGACGTTGCAGGTGTTGCCGGCATCAATGGAGTGGCATGGGACGCTGTGGAATTACCAAGCCAATTATTAGAAAACTGGTGTTGGCGTGAAGAGTCTCTGCGTTTGTTTGCTAAGCATTACCAAACAGGTGCAGCTTTGCCAGAAGACCTGTTACAAAAAATGTTAGCAGCTAAAAACTTCCAAGCGGGCATGTTTGTAATGCGTCAACTGGAATTTGCGTTGTTTGATTTGCGATTGCACATGAATTACGACCCTAGCGCTCCTCAGTCTATACAATCGGTGTTGAATTCAGTGCGAGAAGAAGTTGCGGTTATAAAGGCGCCTCAGTGGAATCGTTTTCAACACGGCTTTGCCCATATTTTCGCTGGTGGTTATGCCTCTGGTTACTATAGCTATTTGTGGGCAGAAGTGTTGGCAGCAGACGTCTTTAGTCGCTTTGAAGACGAAGGCATTTTTAACGCAAACACGGGTGCTTCGCTATGGTCAGACATCACTGGTCAGGGAGGCAGTCGCGATGCTATGGATCTGTTCACCCAGTTCATGGGCCGTAAACCGAGCGTAGCCGCGTTAATGCGTAGTAAAGGTTTGGCCCCTGGAGACAAACAGGGAGTAAGCAAGGGAGCAAGTTATGAAAGTTAGATTTATTGCAGGCATCGTGTGCCCAAAGTGTGGTGCCCAAGACAGTGTGCGTATCCATATTCCGGAGCAGGGTGAGGTGGATGAACAATTGAGAGACTGTGTTACTTGTGGGCATGAAGAACGCATGGGACAAAGCGCAGCAACAAGGCAGGAAATGATCACAAGGGTTAACCACAAAGAGTCTGCCGCAGTTCAAGAAGTTGAGCCGCAAGTGCTTAAATTACAGTAATTGAGGCTAGTTTAGGTGGTAATGAACCAGGCTTGTTTGTGACTTAACCAGAGGTAGCCAGCCAAGGCTACCAGTGCTCTAACGCCACAAAAGCCTAAGAATGCCCACCACAGGCCATTATTCCCCCAAGGTTCTAATAGGTACCAAAGGGGCAGGAGGGCTCCTAGGCTGGCAAGCACTGAGTAAAACATGGCCTGAGCTTGGGCAGCGCCAACAAAAATGCCATCAAACAAGTAACTCCACACACTGATGATCGGTACCCACATCACCCAAAACGCATGGTCATTAGCAATTTGCCGCACACTCTCTAAGGTGGTGAGCATGTTGATAAAAGCATCGCTGAGGAACCAAAAACCAAGGGTTGCAGCTACAGCTACCATTATGGAATAAATGGCTGCGGCATTACATAGCTGATAAAACCGGCGCCTTTTATTGGCTCCCAAGGCTTCTCCACAAGCCGCCTCAATAGCAAAAGCAAAGCCATCCAAAGCATAAGCAAGTAAGGTTACATACTGTAATAACAGCGTATTGGCGGCCAATACATCATCCCCCATACGGGCGCTTTGGGAGGTGATAAAGGCAAAAGCGAACAATAGCATTAAGGTTCGTACAAACAGGTAGCTGTTGAGGCGCATCAGCCGCTTAGCCAAAGGTGAAAACGTACGCCATTGCAGTTGGAATTGCTGATCAAATCGAGCTAAGTGGCGCCAAACTAAAACCAATGCTAATAAAAGACCACAATAATCGGCCAACAAACTGCCCCATGCTACGCCTGCACTGGTCATATCAAAACCAATAACAAACAACAGATTAAAGCAGATATTGCTGACGTTAGTCACCACCAGCAAAACCAATGGACTACGACTATCTTGGCGGCCCAACAACCATCCCAAACAGACATAGGTGATCAGCACTGCTGGGGCGCTATAAATACGTATGGTGAGATACTCTTGAGCTAATGCAGACACTTGAGTGCTGGCGCCCATGAGAGATACACCCAAAGGGATTAGCCAGTTCTGTAATGCCATAATAGCCACACCAATGGCCAAAGCAAAAAGACCTGGCATCAACAACAGCTGCATTAAGCGTTGGTTATCTCTGGCGCCATGGGCTTGTGCCGTAAGACCTACGGTGCCCATACGTAAAAAGCCAAAGGCCCAGTAGATAAATGATAACAACGTAGCGCCTAAAGCAACCGCACCTAAATAACTGGCGTCATCTAAATGACCCATGACGGCCGTGTCTACCAAACCCAACAAAGGCACACTTATGTTGGAGATGATCAAGGGCCAAGCAAGATGCCAAAGCTGCCCCATATGCTTTGCCCTGGGTGCGTATTCGAGTCGTCTATTTTTACTCACTGTTAAGACGAACTAAATGAACGAGGGAAACTAAACAACAAAAAGAACAGAGCGCTGGCGATGACCACTACAGAGGGGCCAGCAGGGGTGTCGTAAAACCAAGACAAAGCCAAACCACCGCTTACGGCTAACATGCCAAGTAAGCTGGCAAGCAGCGCCATTTGCTCTGGTGAATCGGACAAGCGGCGGGCTGCAGCGGCAGGTATAATCAATAGCGAAGTAATTAGTAAAACGCCAACCACTTTCATCGCCACAGCAATTACCACAGCTACCAACAGCATCAGCAAGGTACGCATCCAAGCCACGTTAATGCCCTCAACTTGAGCTAATTCTTCGTTCACCGTAATGGACAATAAAGGTTTCCATATCCATACCAATATACCTAAGACGAGAGCGCAGGCTAAGGCGATCCACATGAGGTCTTGTTGACCAATGGCGAGTAAGTCACCGAATAAAAAACCCATTAAATCAATGTTCTGATGATCAAAAAGGCTCAAGCTTACAAGTCCAAGAGACAAGCTAGCATGGGAGAGGATACCCAACAAGGTATCTGTTGCAATAATCCGCTTATGCATTAGTGTGCTGAGTAATATGGCCAACAACAAACATACCAGCACCACTGCTAGGCTAATGTTTACGTGTAACAATAAACCTAAAGCAACCCCTAGAAGAGCTGCATGGGCAAGAGTATCGCCAAAATAGGCCATCCTTCGCCACACCATAAAAGATCCTAAAGGCCCAGCAATGGCAGCAATCATTAACCCGCCTAGCCACGCCCATAATAGAAAATCAGCCATGATCACAGTCCTCGTTGTGTTGGCCCGCAATAATGTCGCCATGGCTGGTGTGGTGGTGATTATGCTGATGGTTGTACAAGGCCAAATTACCAGCGCCTTGGGGGCCAAATAAATCTGTAAATGCAGGATCTTGAGTCACTTGTTCAGGGTGCCCAGAGCAGCAAATGTGTTGGTTTAGACAAATCACTTGATCTGTTGCTGCCATCACTAGGTGTAAGTCGTGGGAAACCATAAGGATGCCACAGCCTAAAATATTCCGCACCTCGCCAATAAGGTTATACAAAGACACTTGGCCAGTAACGTCTACACCTTGAACTGGTTCGTCTAATACCAATAGATGGGGTCTTCGCAGTAGGGCCCGTAACAATAGCACCCTTTGTGTTTCACCGCCGGAAAGCTGTTGCATGGGGCGATTGAGGAGCTTTTCGGTGCGACATTCATGTAACAGATTGTGCCACAGTTGGGGGCTCAGCTGGTGTTGTTTATGGCGACCCAAATCTAAAAAGCGAGCCACCGTTAGCGGTAAGGTATCTTCCAGTTTTAGCTTCTGGGGCATGTAGCCAATACGTAGTCCCTTTATGGCGCTAATGTCTCCGCTAGTGGTGTTAATCAATTTTAGTAAGCTACGAACTAAGGTAGATTTTCCAGCCCCATTAGGGCCAATCACGGTAGTGATTTGGCCTGCTGCTAGAGAAATGTTTACATCTTTAATAAGCCACCTGTTGCCACGCTTTACACCTAGGTTTGTGGCTGAGAGCAAAACTTCACTCATAGGACTGACTCCGGCGTTTTTGACTTGTCCAGACAGCCTTGGCAGGTGCCCACAATCTCAATGGTGTGGTGTTGTATTTCAAAACCATGCTGATCGGCACTAAGTTTAAGGGCTAAGGTAATGTATTGACTGTCCAGCTCTTGGGCTTGATGGCAGATTTGGCAGAGCAGGAAGTGCCCTTGATGTGGTGTGTCTGGATTACAGCAGCCCACATAGGCATTAACACTTTCTAATTTATGTAACAAATCTTGATCACTTAAAAACTCAAGGGCACGATACACGGTAGGTGGTGCCGAATTAAAGCCCTCCTTAGCTAAACTGGCTAACAACTCATAGGCACCGATCGGTTGATGGCTCTGCCATACCAATTCGAGCACTCGTTGGCGCACAGGGGTGAGTCTTACGCCACGGTTAGCACATAGGCTTTGAGCATGGCTTATGGCGCTACTAATACAGTGAGTATGGTCGTGGGGTGAAAATGCTGTAGCTTGCATTAGAATATCTTCATAGTTTGATTATTGTTATAATATAACATAACATGCGCGCAGATTTCGAATACTCTCTAACAAATGGTCACTATTATGTTGTTTACTGTGCGTTTTGCCGCTCAAATGCTATTGTTGTTTACTGTCTGGTGCTCAGGCACCAGTGCATCAGATGCCGTAAGTATTTTACCCAGTACGCAGGCCCTTTCTCTAATAGTCAAAGAGGTGACAGGGGATGTTCGTCTGCCACTATTGCCTGCCAATGTCTCGCCCCATGATTTTAGCCTAAAGCCTAGTCATATTCGTCGTCTGCAAGGAGCAGAGCTTGTGGTTTGGCTTGGGCCCAAGGTAGAACCATACTTAGCCAAAGTGATGGCGCAAATACCAGATCACCAACAATTTATTATTAACCAAGGGCAACTGGCGTTAGAGTATGGCCAGCACCCATGGACAAGTCCTGAATATTTGTTGCAAGGGTTACAGCAACTAAGCCTACGCATGGGCAAAGACTGGGATAGTGATGCATGGCTCAACCAGATGAATAAATTAAAGCAGCAACTACTTGCACATCAGTTTACATTAACTCAAAAAAATCAAGGCTATTTAGTTTACCACGATGGCATTGGTGGGTTTGAGGGATATTTTGGACTACAACACTTGGCTAGTTTTACTGGTGCTGATGATCAGCCACCAGGAGCCAAGCAGTTAGCTACTATTGCTCAACTTGCACAAGAGCAGAAAGTGGCCTGTGTTTTGATAGACCACGAGGTTAGGCCTAAGCTTGTAAATGCTGTCCTCAGTCCTAGTATAGATCGCATCACAATTGATATTTTAGCAACTAATAGCGATTCCCTAATCGGTTATGTGAACGAACTTCAGAAGGCTGTATTAAGCTGTGGTGCAGATAAGTGAAATGTTACCAATAGCTATGGCAGTTGCTGAAATTGTTGCATCCGGTGGCTTAAGATATCCCGAAATACATTGGGGTCTTTAAGTACGGTAACGCCGTCCTCGCGCTGATGAGCATCTAAGCCGTGGTAGGTTTCTAAGCGAGACAGCCAAAAGCGCATAGCTGCTGCCACTAGCATGGCGTTCCAGTACTGCTGTTCTGCGGGGTTAAATGCACGCACCTCAGCATAAGCTTGTAAAAACGAGTCATATAGACGTGGGGAGATGCTGCCATCGGGAGCTATACACCAGTCATTTACGGTGACGGCTACATCAAACAATAAGTAGTCATTACTGGCGTTGTACACATCAATAGTGGCGCTAAGCTGACCTTGGTTGAACAGTGCGTTGTCGTGAAATAAATCGCCATGTACCACTCCCATAGGTAAATCTGGTTGCTGCGCCACCATGGCATCGTACTGTCCAATGGCCATCATCAGCATGGTTGCACCTTCTCCATCAATACATTTCGCAGCTCTAGGGCCTAACTCACTCCACCATTTTTGGCCACGGTGGCTATGGCGGACTTTAGCAAACTCTTGACCAGCCACATGTAAACGAGCTAACTCACGGCCCATGACGGCGCATTGGCTTACCCCAATTTCTGATCGGGCCAAGTGATCGCCTGCAAATCGAGGGAATAATAATGCTGGTTTATTAGCCAATAGGCTCAAAGCTCTACCGTCCTTGTCCCGGAAGGGCGCGGGAACAGTAACATTATGGGCCACCAAGTGCTCTGTTAAGTCAACAAAGTAGGGCATTTCGTCATAACTGAGGTCCTCAAATAGTGTGAGCACAAAATCCTGCTGTGGTTGACCCTTTAGCTGAGTGGTAACGAAATAGTTGGTGTTTTCAATGCCACCACTAATGCCTTTAAAGTCCACCAAGTCGCCTAGGCTAAATGGAGCAATGTAAGCGCTAATTTGGGCACTGCTAAGGTGGGTGTATACGGCCATAAGATTACTACTTTATAAAACTTAATGTGGTCATTGAATCGGCTGCAAATAGTACGCCGAGAGAGACTTCAATTCAAGTTTAGGGTGCTCCATTATGGTATTATTTAAACCATAAGCACCCACCAAGATTCGTTTGAGAAGACATCATGACTGCAAAACTTTCCACCCCTGTTGTATTGGTAGATGGTTCATCCTATCTGTTTAGGGCATACCATGCGATGCCGCCGTTGAATAACAGTAAAGGTATGCCTACGGGCGCCATTAAGGGCGTGGTGAATATGATGCGTAGTCTGGCGAAGGATTACACCAATGCTAATATTGTAGTGGTATTTGATGCCAAGGGGCCAACATTTCGTAATGAAATGTATGCGGAATATAAAGCCCATAGGCCGCCTATGCCTGATGACATGCGCCCACAAATAGAGCCAATACATCAAATCATTAAGGCTATGGGCCTGCCACTGTTGATGATCTCAGGCGTGGAGGCTGACGATGTTATTGGCACTTTAGCTGCACAAGCTACGGCTCAGGGCATTGATACGCTAATATCCACTGGAGATAAGGACATGGCTCAGCTTGTGAGCCCTCATGTTGGCCTAGTGAATACCATGACCAATACCTACCTCAATGAAGAGGGCGTGGTAGCAAAGTTTGGCGTAAGGCCAGATCAGATCATTGATTATTTAGCAATTGTTGGCGATACAGCAGACAACATACCGGGAGTGCCAGGAGCCGGCCCCAAGACGGCAGTGAAGTGGTTGGCGACTTACGATACGTTAGAGAAGCTGATGGAAAATGCCCATGAAATTGGTGGAAAAATCGGTGAAAAGCTACGCAATGCCCTCGAGTTCTTGCCCCTTTCCCAGGCACTAACCACCATTAAGTTAGATGTAGAGTTGGAACAAGCGCTAGATCAAATGGCACCTAAACCAGTAGACCAGGCAGCATTGTTGGCTTTGTACCAAGATTTGGAATTTAGGTCATGGGCCAATGTGTTGATTCAAGATGGAGTGACTGCAAGCAGTCTGCCTAAGGCTTTGACTCAGGGGCAGGGCATTTCTAATGTTATACCCCCAGCGGATGCCAAACCTAAGATAGCAGCGCCTATTCCTGCAGTTGTGACCACTAAGCAGTACAGCACAATCGCCACTTTGGCTGAACTGAAACCATGGCTAAAAGCCTGCAGAGAGGCCTCTGTATTTGCCTTTGATACGGAAACCACTAGCCTTAACTACATGGAAGCTCAATTGGTGGGGATTTCATTGTGCGTAGAGGCAGGTACGGCGGTATATGTGCCTTGTGGCCACGACTATGTGGGTGCGCCAGAACAAATTAGCCGGCCAGACCTTATTGCAGCCATAAAGCCTTTGTTAGAAGACTCTAGACAAGTTATTTGTGGGCAAAATTTAAAATATGACATCAACGTTTTAGCCAATTATGACATCACCTGGCGGGCGCAAATAATTGATAGCATGGTGCAATCTTACGTGCTGAACTCTACTGCCAGTCGCCATAATATGGACGCCTTGGCGCAACACTACCTTGACTATCAAACCGTTAGATATACGGATATTGCCGGCAAAGGCGTTAAACAACTTACGTTTAACCAAATAGATATAGAGCAAGCTGGACCCTATGCTGCTGAAGACGCAGACATTACACTAAGGCTGGCGCAGTATTTTTCTGACTGTTTAGCCTTAGAGCCAGAACTAGCCTCGGTTTATGACACCATAGAGCGGCCGCTAGTTACAGTGTTGTCACGTATGGAGCGTATTGGCGCTTTGGTTGATGCCAAGGTGCTGGGTGAGCAAAGTCAGGTCCTTGGTAAGCGGCTAATAGAACTAGAACGTCAAGCCTATGAAGTTGCAGGGGAAGTCTTTAACTTGTCATCAACCCAGCAGTTGGGTGCGATCTTGTACGAAAAATTGGGCATTCCAGTGACTAAAAAAACCCCTAAAGGAAAACCATCAACAGCAGAAGCGGTGTTGAAAGAGTTAGCTCAAGAACATGAGCTGCCGAAATTGCTGTTGGAATACCGCAGCCTCAGTAAATTAAAATCAACCTATACAGATAAGCTGCCCCTAGAAATAAACCCTGCTACTGGGCGTATTCATACGTCTTACCATCAGGCGGTGGCAGCCACAGGGCGTCTGTCCTCTAGTGATCCGAATTTGCAAAACATTCCCATCCGCAGCAGCGAAGGCCGCCAAATAAGACAGGCGTTCATTGTGCCTAAGGGCCAAGTGATGGTGGCAGCGGATTATTCACAAATAGAATTGCGCATTATGGCCCATCTTTCTAAAGATGAAGGCTTGTTAAATGCTTTTGCCGCTGGTCAGGATGTACACAAGGCTACTGCAGCAGAGGTGTTTGGAGTGACTGTTGACCAAGTAACTGGTGACCAGCGACGCAGTGCCAAAGCCATTAATTTTGGTTTAATTTATGGCATGTCAGCGTTTGGCTTGGCTAAGCAACTGGGGATTAGCCGGGCCCAGAGCCAAGATTATATAGGCCGTTATTTTGCGCGCTATCCGAGGGTGCAAGAATACATGGATCAAACCAAAGAAAAAGCTGCTGAGCAAGGTTATGTAGAAACTATTTATGGCCGCAGGCTGTATTTGCCAGACATTCAAGCGCGCAATGCCATTGCCCGTCAAGCATCTGAAAGAACGGCCATTAATGCTCCGATGCAAGGTACTGCAGCAGACATTATCAAGCGTGCGATGATCAAGGTAGATGAGTGGCTAGGGTCTAGTGGTTTGCATGCACGTATGACAATGCAGGTGCACGACGAATTAATTTTTGAGGTAGATTCAACGCAAGTAGATGCACTAGTTGTGGGAGTAAAGTCAGCAATGGAAGGAGCTGCAGAGCTTTTAGTGCCGCTAATTGTTGATGTGGGAGTGGGTGAAAACTGGGATCAGGCTCATTAAGTTTTGATTAATTTCAAAAATAAATAAATTAGGTGGAACTAAATGACATAAAAAGCATCTGAGTATGTAGTTAGCTAGTGTTATCAACATAATAAAAAAATGCCACCCTGAACACCGCCCCCTCGGTCTTCAGGGTTTTTTTTGTATGGCATGTTCTGGGTGCCGTGGTGGCATGGATGCAAACTAACGAAGACTAGCCTTCTCTTGGGCTTAGTCCCTCAACAATAAATTCATTCACTTCATCTACTGTTACCTTGTCATCAGGCTCTTCAGTGGCAGCTTTAGCGTTAACAACGGGCTTCATCCAGAGCACCAACTGGCGCTCTAAATCAGCGATACCATCTCCCTTAGAGGCAGAAAAGCTTTGCATGCTGATCAAACCCTCTGGGTGTTCAGGTAGACCTTTGTTAACCTCCATCTTGGCTTTCATGATGCCATTCTTTTTTAGCTTGTCTGCTTTGGTTAGTAGCAAATGTAGCGGTAGTTCTGAGGCAATACACCAATCAATGATCATACGATCAAATTCTTTTAGTGGATGGCGTATATCCATGACTAATACCAAGCCCGAGAGACTTTGGCGCACTTCTAAGTATTGGTTAAGGTGCTTGCGCCACTTTAATTGCATCGCTACGGGAACCTTAGCGTAGCCGTATCCTGGCAAGTCCACCAATCGACAGTGGTCAATGTTAAGGTTAAAAAAGTTTAACAGCTGGGTACGCCCAGGCGTTTTACTAGTTCTCGCTAGGCTAGGGTTACGAGTGAGTGCGTTAATGGCGCTAGATTTTCCAGCGTTAGAGCGGCCAGCAAAGGCGACTTCACAACCGATATCTTCAGGACATTCACTGACTTTGCTTGCGCTAGTAGTAAATTTTGCAGAGCGAAACTTTAGGTGTTGGACTGTCATAGCGGGTATCATTGATAGGTTGGCGCCTATTTTACATTATTTTTACAAAAATAAACGCTGCTAAACAGGCGATCTGCGCCTTAGACAGGTGTTGTGTCATTGAAGTCGGGCCAACTGACCCTTATAATGCTGCCATTGAACAGTTCATTTTATAAAATTACGGGAATACCCATGAAGAAACTAGTTGTATGTTTGATGATTGGCCTTGGCTGGATGAGTTTTTCTTATGCAGGTGGAAACGCTGAAGCAGGACAAGGTAAGGCAGCAGTATGTGGTGGTTGCCACGGCGTTGATGGTAATAGTATGATTCCTAGCTTCCCCAAGCTGGCTGGCCAAGGTGAGCTATATCTTACTAAGCAACTGATAGACATTCGTGATGGAGCTCGAAGTGTACCGCAAATGAGTGGCATTCTAACTGGCCGAACTGACCAAGACTTGGCGGACCTTGCTGCCTATTATAGTGCTCAAAAAGTCACTATTGGCGCAACTGACCCTGAATTGCTTGACCTAGGTCGTCAAATATACCGTGCAGGGATTGCGGCTAAAGGCGTCGCTGCATGTTCAGCCTGTCATTCACCAACTGGAGCTGGTAACGCACAAGCAGCATTTCCTGCTTTGAGTGGACAGCATGCAGATTATGTTATCGCCCAGCTCAAAGCATACCGTACAGAAACGCGAACCAACGGCCAGGCTATGATGATGCAGCAAGTTGCAGCGCTGATGAGTGACAAAGAGATTGAAGCAGTAGCGAGCTATGTCCAAGGCTTATCTGAATAGGTGCATGAGGTAACTAAAAAGGTGGCTAAGGCCACCTTTTTAGTTACAGGATAAAGCGTGAGTAAAGACACTGTAAATGACCTCGCATCTGCAGCCCTAGGCATTACTATGAAATCTTACAAGATCAATTAGGAGATATATTATGTTGAAAAAAATTGGCGCTATCATCGCCCTAGTCAGTTTGCCATTATTTGCTTTGGCTGCAGACTACCAAGCGGGCATACATTATGTCGTGTTGGATGAGCCTATTAGCTCATCACGTACTGACGCCGTGGTAGTTAATGAGTTTTTTGGCTATACCTGCCCTCACTGTAATAACTTTGAACCACAGCTACACAAGTGGGCTGGTGAGCAAACTGATGGCGTAACCTTTATGCCTATTCCAGTAATTTTTGGCCGCAGCTGGGAACCCTATGCCAAGGCTTATTTTGTTGCCCTAAACTTAGGTGTGTTAGAACAGACCCACCAAGCGATGTACGATGCGGTACATATTGATGAGCGCCGGATGACTAATCGTCAAGCCTTAGCTAGTTTTTTTGCTGAACATGGCGTGAGTAAAGCGGATTTTGATAGTGCTTATGATTCTTTCGATCTACAAAACAAACTACGCCAAGCTAATCGCCTAGCTGCCCAAGCTCAAATTACGGGTGTGCCTTCGATGTTGGTAAACGGCAAGTATATGGTTAACGCAACGTTGGCAGGTAGTAAGGAAGGTATGCTAGCAGTAGTAGATTACCTAGTAGAGCTAGAAAATCAATAAGCTTGATTAAGGCCACGACAAGGCCATAGCAGCAAGGTAGAATGGGGCCATAGGGCGTAAGCCTAAGTTTATAAACGGACATGCACGCACATGAGCGATCAAGGCCCCAAGCCAACCACACACTTTGGTTTTAAAGAAGTACCTACGGGTGACAAAGTAAGCCGAGTGGCTGGTGTTTTTCATTCTGTAGCAGCAAAATATGACGTTATGAATGACCTCATGTCTATGGGCATTCATCGCTTGTGGAAGCGCCAAACTATTGAAATGAGTGGCGTTAGGACAGGCGATTCGGTGTTGGATCTAGCCGGTGGTACGGGAGACCTTACCATGCGCTTCAGTGACCTGGTGGGGACGCAAGGTCGAGTCATTTTGGCTGATATTAATGAGTCTATGATTAAGGTTGGACGTGATCGTTTAATTGATAAAGGCGTCGTTGGCAACGTAAGTTATGTACAAGCCAACGCCGAAGCACTGCCGTTTCCTGATGACAGCTTTGACTGTATTACCATTGCCTTTGGATTACGCAACGTTACTGATAAAGATAAGGCCTTAGCCTCAATGCGGCGGGTATTGAAACCTGGTGGACGATTATTGGTATTGGAGTTTTCTAAAACTGATAACCCGCTACTTACCAAAGTCTACGATACGTATTCTTTCAATATTTTGCCAAAAATAGGCAAACTCATTGCCGATGATGAAGACAGTTATCGTTATTTGGCAGAATCTATTCGTATGCATCCAGACCAAGCTACCTTAAAGGGCATGATGGAAGCGGCAGGGTTGATCAACTGTCGATTCCACAACATGACTGGCGGCATTGTAGCTTTGCATTACGGCGTTAAGCCGTAAGTAGTGGGAATATAACCAACCCATGAAAGCAATTTTCCGTGGCTTCTCTATTGTTCGTGTCATCATTCGGTATCGTTTAGATCTACCCTTGTTAGGCTACGCATTACCATTGCCAGTGCGGCTGATATTTTGGTGTATGCCGTGGCGTTTATTAGTACCTGTGCGCGGTACAGTTTCACAGCGTATCCGCTTAGCGCTGATTGATTTAGGCCCCGTGTTTGTTAAACTTGGCCAGCTCCTATCTACTCGCAGGGATATGTTGGATGACGACTTGGCGGAACAATTGGCGACACTGCTAGATAAAGTACCGCCGTTTGACAGTCAGCAATCTAAACGCCTAATAGAGCAAGCCTTGAAGCAAAGTGTAGGTCAGGCCTTTGCCGAATTTGATGATGAGCCACTCGCTTCTGCTTCTGTTGCACAAGTTCATAGCGCCCGTTTAGTGAGTGGTGAATCGGTTGTTGTGAAGATTATACGCCCAGGTATTAGGCTGACCATTAAGCGCGATTTACGGCTGATGCGCTTATTGGCAAAAGTCATCAATGCCGCGGTTGCGGACCTTCGCCGTTTACGCTTGCAAGACGTCATTGATGAATACGAAAAGACTATTCTAGACGAGCTAGATTTGCAGCGCGAGGCGGGCAACGCCAGTCAATTGAGGCGCAATTTCGAAAATTCCAATCTGTTGTATATCCCCAAAATATACTGGCAGTTAAGCAATCCGTCGGTGTTGGTGCAGGAACGAATTTACGGTCTTCGTGTGAATGATATTGCAGCCATTGAAAAGGCTGGCATTAGTCGACAAGAACTGGCCAAGCGTGGGGTTGAGATTTTCTTCACGCAAGTGTTTCGTGACAGCTTTTTTCACGCCGACATGCACCCAGGCAACATCTTTGTAAATCCAACATTACCTCATGATCCACAGTATATGGCGGTGGATTTTGGCATTGTAGGTAGTCTTACTCAGGAAGATCAGGCCTACTTAGCACGCATATTGTTGGCCTTCTTTAAGCGCGACTATCGGCAAATCGCCCAGCTACATGTGGATTGTGGCTGGTTGCCTGCAGATACTAAGGTGCATGAATTTGAAGCTGCAATTCGTGGTGTGAGTGAGCCCATCTTTTCAAAACCTTTGGCAGAAATTTCTTTTGCTCAAGTGTTGTTGGGTTTATTTCAAACGGCCCGTCGATTTAATATGCAGGTACAGCCTCAGTTGGTTCTATTACAAAAAACCATGCTTAATATAGAAGGCTTGGGTCGTGAGTTGTACCCACAATTGAACCTTTGGGAAACGGCCCAGCCAATCCTGGAGCAGTGGTTTAAGCGCCAAATGAGTCCTAAGCAGGTGTATCGGCAACTGAAACAAGAATGGCCAGATTTGGCGCAACAACTACCCTATTTACCGAGTTTAGTGCACGATGCGTTGCTGCAGTCAGCACGGCCTCTGGCAGCGTCTGTTGCCCCCAAAGATGCGCAAAAGCCAAAAGGTCATTGGAGTGGTTTGATTGGCCTAAGCCTGGTCATAGGCGCTGCTGTGGTTCATCCTATACCCTTGGCGGATCAAGTATGGGTTGCACCAGCAAGTATGGTGCTAACCCTTGTTGGTATACTGGTGTTGTGGAATAGAGGTAATCGCTGATGTCTGCTGACCATTGGGTGGATCAAATTAAGTGGGACGACAAAGGTTTGGTGCCTGCTATTGCCCAAGACTATCAGACGGGACAAGTCTTAATGATGGCTTGGATGAATCGAGAGTCATTACTGTTAACTGAACACGAGCAGCGGGCAGTGTATTGGTCGCGTTCGCGGGCACAGTTATGGCGTAAGGGTGAAGAATCAGGCCATGTGCAAAAGTTACATAGCCTACATTTAGATTGTGACGCTGATGTGGTTTTGTTAAAAGTTGAGCAGATCGGTGGTATCGCTTGCCATACGGGCCGCCCCCATTGTTTCTTTAAATGTTTGGAGGCTGGTCAGTGGCTCGAAGATGTTGCAGTAGCTAAAGACCCAAAGGAGATCTATAATCATGAATGATGTGTTGAATGCTCTGCAACTGGTGTTGGCAGAGCGCAAGCAGGCGGCGCCAGAATCTTCCTACGTAGCCAGCTTGCATGCAAAAGGTTTGAACAAAATACTAGAAAAAATTGGCGAAGAAACCACGGAAGTAATTTTGGCCGCGAAAGATGCACAAAATCTGGCTACGACTAAAGACGTTATTGCTGAAACGGCGGATTTATGGTTCCATTGTATGGTTATGCTATCGCATTTGGGTGAAGATCATACCGCTGTGTTACAAGAGTTAGAACGTCGGTTTGATCTGTCGGGTTTAGTAGAAAAGGCTAATCGTGGCCAGTAATTTATTTATTAGGAGATAAGGTATGGGTATGGGTGGAATTAGTATTTGGCAGTTAGTGATCGTTTTAGCGATTATCTTGTTGTTATTTGGCAGCAAGAAGCTCCGTAACATTGGTGGCGATTTAGGCAACGCAGTCAAAGGCTTTAAGTCGGCGATGAAAGATGGCACAGCAGAGCCAAAAGCTATCAATGACAAGCAGGACGCCAGTTTTACTGCAGACACTTCTGTTGAAAAAGAATCAGAAAAAACTGACAAGTAACGGCTGACTCTATGTTTGACATTGGTTTTACAGAAATAGTGTTGGTGGCTGTTATTGGGTTGCTAATACTGGGCCCAGAGCGCATGCCTGTTGCGGTGCGAACTGTCGGGATGTGGGTGGGCAAGATAAAGCGCACCGTTGGTGGTGTTCAAAAAGAGATTCAAGAAGAGTTAAGGATCGACGAAATTCGTAAAAAGGCTGATGAAAACCGCAAAGCTATTGAAGGTCGAATGGCTGAATTACAAGCAGAAACGGATATTATGGAAGCTCCAGTAGTTGCAGCACAAGAAAATCAAGCTGAACCCAAAGAACCCTCAATTGGTGGGTCTTAACCGTTTTTGGAATATAGTATGAACGAAACAAAGGCCTACACCAAAGATCAAGAGTCCGAACTACCCCTAATGGGGCACTTAATAGAGCTGCGTAACCGGTTATTAAAGGCAGTAGTCTTGGTGGTGTTGTTTTTTGCCTGCATGTTCCCTTTTGCTAATGATCTCTACTTATACTTATCTGATCCGTTGCGCAGCTTGTTGCCTGAAGGCTCAACTATGATAGCTACCCAGGTAGCCTCTCCATTTTTGGCACCATTTAAATTAACCATGGTGCTGGCACTATTTTTGGGTATGCCATTCATATTGCACCAAGCTTGGAGTTTTATTGCTCCGGGTCTATATAAGAAAGAGAAGCGTTTAGCTTTTCCCTTGTTAGGGTCGAGTATCGTGCTGTTCTATTTGGGCATTGCTTTTGCTTACTACATAGTTTTCCCACTTATCTTTGGCTTCTTTACGGCAACGGGTCCGGAAGACATTAAGGTGATGACTGATATCTCCGCTTACCTCGATTTTGTATTGAAACTCTTTTTTGCCTTTGGCATCGTATTTGAAATCCCTATCGCTACTATATTATTGATTTGGTCTGGTGCAACCACGCCTGATGCCTTAGCCAAGAAGCGTGCATATGTTTTGGTGAGTTGTTTTGTCATTGGTATGCTTATCACTCCGCCAGATGTCATCTCCCAAACACTGCTCGCTGTGCCAATGTGGTTATTGTTTGAGGTGGGTATTTTGGTGGGTCGTTTTGTCAAACCAAACAGTGATGATGATCCAGAAGAAGATGTTAAAGAATCTACTATAGTAAAGTAGTTTAGTAGTCAGGCTGTGTTCCGAATCAGCTTGAACCTAGATTTGTTACCTCGAGGGTAGCCAAAAGCCTACCCTCGAAATGACAGTCTTACCCTCCCCAAAGCCTCAGCTCACACGCCTTTTTTTACCTTACTTCCCTAAACCGCTTGTGCTTTGCTCTGCGATGGATATAATGGCGCTCCCTTGTTGTAGGGGCCTTTGACAAGCGTTAAGCAAGTCACTAAAAGGCCTTGTAAAACAATGGGCTGGCAAACTCTTTATGAGCCAGTCAGTAGTCAAAATAAAGTGGTTATTTACACCATTTTGGTTGACGGCGAGAATTACTCCGGTATAATACGCCACCTCGGTTGAGCGCACGGCCTCACGGCAAGTGACTTAATCGACCGCTCTTTAACAATTTAATCAAGTAATTCGTGTGGGCGTTTGTTGGATTGGCAATAAGACCTAAACTTTGTTTAG
>CAJIZL010000030.1 GCA_905182035.1 Oceanospirillaceae bacterium ASP10-02a
ATAAGGACACAGGTTACGACATGTAACACAATCCAAAACGTTCTAAAAGCTAATGCTTTTGTTACATCTCTTTGAGCGATTGGCAAAAACTCTGGCTTGTCCTCGTCATCAAGTCCAATTGGCATCCCGACTGTCCTAGCCCATACTTTTAGAAATCTTCGTTGACCACTCATAACTGGATTTTCATTTATTAATTCCCAAACTATAAGTTAATATCAACTTATATAAAAGGTTTATCAAACCACACGAAGATGGCATAAATAGCAGATAATTAAAAGTCTCACCTCAGTAATCGGTATACCCACTTTCCATGCAAATTTTAGACATTCCGGTGTCTTAAACTTAACCCATACATCATAACCATAATTGATACCTGTGTAAGTAACGTAAAGCTATGTAAGTAGTATTGTTAGATCAAATGATTACTGATAGTTTGTTGACAGTGGTAGACGACGTCAAGTCACTACTGCCTCGCTTTTGACCACGGGGTTCCCCATAACCCCGCTGGTCTCTTTTTTATCACGCCATTAGTCAAGCGTCACTTTTAGCCAGTATCACTTGTCCATTCTCTAACATATTAACCGCAATCACAGACTCCTGTGCCCCATCCTGAAATCTCATTACCGAGTGTATAACCAAAATATCGTCGTTTTCGTGGATACACCAGTAGATAACTTCTATAAAGCTCTTGACGGTAGTCATGTGTGAAATCATAACCCTAAGCGTAAGGATGTTTCTGGGTAGCTGCTAAATCACATTAACTAAGCAAACAGATCGCCAAGTTCGTGTTGTGGATGTACTGGAAATCGTTCTGGGGCATCAATCCATAGGCGCAGTAAATGGCGGCGATCTTGAGCGTTAGGCCAGTCCTGATAATCCGTTCGTGCGTGCAGCACGGAGCGGTTGTGGACAATGATGGTCTCGCCTTTTTGCAGTGTTGTACGCAAGGCTAATTCATCAGACCTTGAAAAATGATCAAATAAATCGAGTGCGGCGATCTGTGTTTCACTCAACTCTATTTGCTGGGTTTGTGCACTTAGCTCTATAAATGGTCGGTAGTATACACTGCTGACGCGACCGTTGTTTTCGCAAAAAACCGGTCGCTCGGTTTCATAAGGACCCGCCTCTGCAATACCATGTGAACCCTCCACACGCCAATGTGGAAACGGCTTATACAATTCTTCGAGAAGGGCTTGATCTGTGGTCGCAATATGATCGTGGATGCTGCGAACATTTACCAGATAGCTTTCCCCACCTGTCATCGCAGGTTGCAGGCAATGTAGCGCAATTAGCGTTGGTGGGTCAGAATGTGGTGTCAGTTCTCCAGTAGACCGATAACCGCGTTTATCTTCGGTTTCTACATCAGAAAAGTCGCGTACATCTTCCACGTGCTCGCCGCGTGACGATTGTGACACGATAGTGCCTAGATTCTGTCCCAGCATGGTTAGCCTTGCTGCAGTTGATTCCTTGTCATCAAGGCAAAAGTTGCGCAAAAAAGCAAATCCGTAGTGGTGTAGTGATTGGGTGGCCATATCGACAATGGTCTCCATATCTTCAGAACCGTTGATCCAGATAGAGTCGACTTCGCTCAGAAGTGAAGCGTCCCAGGCAAAGTGGTTAATTCTTTTCATTAAATTAGTCACCTCATTAAAAGTAGTATCAAGGTCGCTATGGCAGTCTTTACGGGGCCGATGAACCAACAAGTGTCTTGGTCCGCACAGATCAATCCAGAACTCTGATCACGATAGTTAATATGCAATCATACAGCTGGATTCTAATCTATTCCACTATGGCTTTCAGGCTAAATTAAGTTCAGGTAAGCAATTTAGAGGTTAGTTAGCAAAAGATGTTTATTCGGCAAGAGGTGCGCATGTGAACTGAATCTGTGGTGGTACGAACCCTCATTGATACACATGGCTATTACAGAACTTGAGCAACTTTGTAATACCGGCTGATGTTGGACACTGGATGACTTTATTTAAATGTAGTAAAGTCCTCGCCTTAGAATGCTGGAAGTAAATACTTTTGGATGGCTTGCTATGGAATTTAATTATTATGACTGACTTTTTAGATGTATTGATTGTTTTACTGGTGCTGGTTTGGTTGTGGACGAGGTTTAAGAAATATAAGGCAGATAAACAGGACGATCACCAGCATGAGCATAACAATAAGCAGGATGAAGCTCTTGCTGTTGTGGTCGTGAAAGAAGACCTCAATAGTAAGCCGATTGTTGTTGAAGATGTGGATGGAGAAGTAGACTATTTACAGTTAGCGGCAGAGAAAGGACGTGAAGCGAAGTTAGCAATGCGCGAAAAGAACAATGTAGAGGCTTGGGAGTTAATTCAGCAACAAAAGCACTTTTATAGTCAGCTTACAGATCAGCAGAGCATCAGTATCAGTATCACCGAGATGATAGGGCTTGACTCGAACGTTAGTAAAGATCTAGCAAACATACTTAGACTAGAAAAAAAGCATAAAGACGCTCTTGTTCATATTATTTACTGGGTTGCAAATTCTAAATCTGTCACCAAAGACCAAGAAAGTAAATTACGGGCTTATTTCAATCGTGCTAAGTTGACGGGCCCAACGGTTGATGATGTTATGGACTATTGCTTAGCTGCTGGGATTAAAGAGTTTCATGTTATTCAAAATGATGTTGATAGCTGGGTTTAGTTGTTATTAGATCACCCAAATCTAGTCGTGACATGAACCTATTTGCACCTTATGAGACGATATTATCTCAGTATTAGAAACTATCACCAACAAAGGCTAACAGTTGCTCACATGGGTGCGCTGTGTTGAATGTGGAGGCCTTAGATGGCCTTGGGTAATATTACTTTAAACAGTATGCGCAAGTGTCTTGAGTCGCTGGTATAAGGGTTTGAACATTATTGGTTTAATCTCTGATTTAACCACTACAAACTGTTATTTGTCACATTATAAGAATGGCCATCATGACATTAGAAAACTTGTTTCCTCAATAAGACATATCTATAATCTTAAACATGAAAGCATTTGAATTTAGTGATTTAAAAACCCCAATTATACAAGCACCTATGGCTGGTGGGGTCAACACTCCTGAACTTGTAAGCACAGTGGCTAACTATGGAGGAGTAGGGAGCTTTGGGTTTGCTTACACAACACCTGAAAATATAGAAAAATCTTTATTCAGTACAAAAAAACTTACATCTGGGCATATAAACGCCAATTTTTTTGTTTTTAAAGACATTGACCTTCCAAATATGAAGATTCAACAAACATGTCTTGAGGCGTTAACTGTGTTGCCATTTGATGAGGTAGTTGAATTCACAATACCTGCCGCACCCTTTTTTCCATTACTAGATGAACAATTAGGCCCCGTATGGGAAAGTCGTCCTTCTATAGTAACTTTTCATCTGGGAATTCCTGCTTTTTCGATTATAGAAAAAGCGAAGTCACTAGGAATTAAAGTGGGGATTACAGCTACCAACGAGACTGAAGCGTTAGAAATTGTTAGGTCTGGAGCTGATTTTATTGTAGCCCAAGGTATTGAGGCGGGGGGACACAGGGGTGTATTCGACATAGGAAAATATGATTATCAACTCAAGCTTGATGACCTTTTGGTGCAACTAAAGAGAACAATTTCTTTACCTGTAGTTGCTGCAGGGGGGCTGATGAATGGGGCAGATATTAGGCGAGTAATGGCACTTGGCGCGAGCGCAGCTCAAATGGGTACTGCTTTTTTATGTTGTGCAGAGGCAGGAACCAGCGCCATTCATAGGAAATACTTGCTCAATAGTCATGATAGAGGAACAAAAATCACTAACGGTTTTTCAGGTAGGCCTGCTAGAGGAATAGATAATACTTTTATAAAAGTTATGGAAAATAAGCCGACTCTTCCATTTCCTGCCCAGAACTCTCTTACAGCTAACTTGAGAAAAACTTCAGAGGTAACTTCAAATGGTGAATTTGTAAGTCATTGGGCGGGCCAGAATTTTAAAAAAATAAGGTCCCTTTCCTGTTTGCAAGTTTTACAGGAACTAAAAACAGAGCTAGAGAGTGGGTAATTAAACTAACTGATTCCTTCAACAATTGTTAGACCCCTTTTATAAAGCCTTTTAACATTGTTTTAAGGCGCCGTCGGCTTTTCCTTCCACCTCATTTCAGATATCCACTAACAATGTTCAATATTGCTTGTATTGATTAGGGCCAGCACTTTAAAATTATTCTGTTCCTACAAAGCTGAAATTTTCAAATGCGCCAGCATCAAGTGCTTCTCGCATAAGTGCAGAGGTTGCTTTAGTCATTGGTAATACAGGGTTGCCGTGCACCCATACCAATCCTAATGTTTGTGAAACAGTAGGTGATTCAAGTAATTTCTGTTTGGTGTTTGGCAGATGAGCAAAGCGCTTGGGAACGATAGTGGCAAGGTCACCTGCCATTGCATGAAAAGCCAATTGAAAAATGGAATTTGACTCTAAAATAGGCTTACATCGCACACCTGCTTGTTCAAAAGCTTCGTCCATTATTTGCCTTTCCCGCATTGATTTAGACAGTAAGCAAAGCGGTAACTTGCAAGCATCAGACCAAGAAATAGTAGGACTATCATCTAGCCAATCGTTATCTGGAAGAAGCAAATACAATGGTTCTTCGTATAACTCCATGGTGACGAAAGGGTCTAGCGCAGGGTTGTCTAAGTCAGTGACTCCAATGTCTATTTCAAAGTTGGTTAAGCCCTGGAGTAATCGGTCGGTCCCTATGAACTGAATGTCCAATTGAACAGACGGATAACGTTTTTGAAAAAGTTGGCTCACAGTTGGAAATAAGGGGGAGCTAAATGGGGTCGCACCTATGCGCAAACGTCCGTTCAGATCACTCCTCATGATGCTAAGCTCTTCCACCATTGCCGATCTGTCAGCTAACAAGCGTTTAGCCCACGTAACTACGCGCTTTCCTTCTTCGGTGAAGCCTTCGAATTTTTGCTTGCGAAGAATTAATGGGATGCCTAGCTCTTTCTCTAGGCTTTTGATGGCGCTAGACAAGCTGGGCTGAGATACATGGCACTTTTCAGCCGCGCGGCCAAAGTGCTGTTCTTGCTCTAGCGCAACGAGATATTGGAATTGTCTTAGAAACACGTATAACCTCTTGATTTGTATATAAAGCTAGTTAAGCGTCATTGATAAAACTTAAGAAATCGTAATTAGTCGTTACAGAGTCTATCACTGACAGAGTACAAGGTGCCAATGTCCTGTGCTATAGTTTTAATTCAAACCATAAAACCCATTAGTATTATAACCTTCAATGATACCTCTTATGTTCTTACCGCCGTTGTTAACATCTGTCGTGTTCTTTGTTGGCATCCTGATTGGTAGTGTCGGGATTGGGGGTGTTTTATTGGTTCCTGCGCTTAAATTTCTGGGTGGTATTCCCTTACATTCAGCCATTCCTGCGTGCATGCTCAGTTACATGGTTACAGGATCAGTTGGGGCATTTATATACGCGCGCCACGGGACTATTAATTGGTCAATGGCAAAGAAAGTTTGCCTGGGGGCCCTCCCTGGTGCCTACATCGGAGCCTTTTTTCTGCCATACTTTCGAGCGGATATACTTGAGGTTTTCATCGCTACCTTAATACTGGCCTCTGGGGCCCACGCATTACTCCGCAAAACGGCAGTCCAACAATCTACTGAGGAAACTGAAAAAAACACGCCTCTATTAGCAATTGGGTTGGTTGCGGGAATTGGTTCGGCATTGAGTGGCACAGGGGGACCACTGCTATTAATTCCTATACTAATATGGTTTAAAGTGCCTGTATTAATTGCCATTGGTTTGTCTCAGGTGATTCAGATTCCTATTTCTGCATCAGCGACTTTAGGTAATTTTTTGCATGGCCATGTTGATATAAATCTTGCTTTTGTACTCGCGTTAACCATGGTGGGCGGCACTTTGGTAGGGGCCAAATTCGTGCACCATATGCCTGTGGATAGCCTAAAGAAATTAGTGGCGTGTCTACTAATTGGGGTCGGAGTCATGATGCTAGTGCGTCTTCTAGGTTAAGTGCTTTAGAAAACATTGGCTGCTAATATTTTCATCAGAAGTCTAGTGCCCTCCTTATTGAAAGTGCCTACCTTTAGGCAAAAGCTATCACTCGATAAAAACTATCTGTTTGACTCTTTTTACGTGCATTGCCTATGATTGCTTCAAGTTAAAAGCACACTAATAAAGTGCCTTGTATAAAAATCAATTAATTAGCAGGAGAACGCCATGACAGACTTATCAGCACCGAGAAAGAAAATCACCATTAGAGGCCTACAAAAGAAAATGCAGGAAGGCGAAGGTATCGTGCAGATGGCCATCTATGATTATCGTAGCGCCGTAATTGCTGACCGTCTAGGTATTGATATTTTATGTGTCTCTGATACTGGAGGCATGGTTTTGTTTGGTCACGAGTCAACTGTAACTGTTAGTTTTGAAGAAGTGATGATGATGTCACAAGCGGTAGACCGTGGTAGTAAGTATGGTTTGCGCATGGTTGACATGCCATATTGGAGTTTTCACGTTTCTCCTGAGCAAGCGGTAGAGAACGCAGGTAAATTCGTATCTCGTGCTAATGCTGAGGTTATGAAGTGTGAGGGTAACCAACATCACGCTAAAAACATTGAAGCGATTGTTAAAGCAGGTATCCCTGTCCAAGGGCACATTGGAGTTACACCAATGCGTATGCCTCAGTTGGGCGGCTTCTTTGCGCAAGGCAAAACCTCTGACCGCGCCAAAGAATTAATAGATGATGCTCTGGCCATGGTTGACGCAGGTTGTTTTTCAATTATGTGTGAAGTAACCAGCCAAGAGGTTTGTGAATACTTAACTGAAATATTGGATGTTCCTGTAATTAGCTTAGGTGCAGGAAATAGGGCACATGGTGTGCATATTATTACATCTGACCTGTTCCACTTATACGAAGAACACACTCCACGTCACTCCAAAATCTACACAGATCTTATTCCTATTATGGAAAACGTGTTTACCCAGTATCGTGATGAAGTTAAATCACGCGTCTACCCTGGTCCAGAGCACACGGTCTATATGAACGACCAAGAGGTCGCTAAGTTCGCCAAAGAAATGAAGTGGGAAACAAAACTAGCTGAGATAGACGCTGCTAAGTAGCAGACGCATCCAACGAAAATACTTAACATATCGAGGAGATATTTTATGTCATCAAGAACTCATGCACAGTGGAATGCTACTCCCGACTTGCAACGAGGCGAGTGGGTTGACAGCA
>CAJIZL010000031.1 GCA_905182035.1 Oceanospirillaceae bacterium ASP10-02a
GAGTTTGCCAGCCCATTGTTTTACAAGGCCTTTTAGTGACTTGCTTAACGCTTGTCAAAGGCCCCTACAACAAGGGAGCGCCATTATATCCATCGCAGAGCAAAGCACAAGCGGTTTAGGGAAATAAGGCAGAAAGAATACTCAAAACATAAGATTAAATAGAGCCAAAAACAAAAAAGGCGCTAAAAGCGCCTTTCCCCAGCAGTGGGCCCTAGGCCCACACTTACTTAGTAATCTTAAACAACCAACACACCGGGCCAGATACTGCAAAACACAAAAACGTTAAGGCCAGCATAATAGGAGGCTGCAGTGAATAAACTGCAAACACCAACACCACAGCAAGCAATGCTACAAAAGGCACCTTACCTTTTAGATCTAGGTCTTTAAAGCTATAGTACTTAAAGTTGCTAACCATCAATATACCTAACGCTGCCGTCACTATAGCCACTATGTAGCTAAGGCTTTCACCGTCTAAGCCATAGTCAACGCCGGTCCAGATCATGCCAGCCATAACGCCAGCAGCAGCGGGTATTGGCAAGCCAGTAAAGTAACGACTATCGGACATTTCCAATTGCACGTTAAAACGCGCTAAACGCAATGCACCACCAGCTACATAGACAAAAGCTGCCACCCAGCCAAAATTACCTAAGCTTTGCAATGACCAAGAAAATAACACCAGTGCAGGCGCTACACCAAAAGCCACTACGTCGGCTAAGCTATCGTATTCTGCACCAAACTTACTTGAGGTATTGGTGAGACGAGCGACCCTGCCATCTAATGTATCTAAAACCATAGAGATGAATATAGCGATGGCAGCATTTTCGAAATTGCCACTCATGCCGGAGACAACGGCATAAAACCCAGAAAACAGAGATGCCGTGGTAAAACTATTGGGCAGTAGGTAAACGCCTTTTGCAGGCTTCTTAACTGCTGCCACTTCCTCTTCGTTGTTTGACTGATCGGAAGACTCTTTACTCATGGAAACACTGCTCTTGAAATGAATTAGCGCTAGCTTAACATGCCTGCGCAACAATACTAAAACCTTAGACAGACAAAAGGCCGTAAATACGACCTTTTGTAACTTCATATAAACCTAACATGCACTATATACTCAGTACTTTATCTCCTCGAGCAATGCCCGACACACCCGTTCGCACTGTTTCCAATACATAGGCTTCGCCTATTGCATTGATAAAGGCATCTAACTTACCTTGATCACCAGTCAACTGAACAGTGTAAATACTACTGGTCACATCAACGATCTGACCACGAAAAATATCCACTGTACGTTTCACTTCATCACGATGCTGACCAGTAGCCTTAAGCTTAATTAACATCATTTCACGCTCGATGTGATCGCCTTCTGTAAGGTCCACTAACTTCACCACTTCAATCAACTTGTTGAGTTGCTTAGTGATTTGCTCAATAACACGATCACTACCGGACGTCGTTACCGTAAGGCGAGACAATGTGGGGTCTTCCGTTGGTGCGACGGTCAAGGTTTCGATGTTAAAGTTACGCTGAGAAAACAAACCCACTACGCGAGACAGCGCACCAGCTTCGTTTTCTATTAATACCGCAATAATATGTCTCATTAAGTGCGCTCCGTCTTGCTCAACCACATGTCACGCATGGAACCCTTGGGCACCAGCATTGGATAGACATGTTCTGTTGGGTCAATATGGATATCGAGGAATACCAATTCATCTTTTAGGGCAAACGCCTGCTCCAAAGCAGGCATAAGCTCTGCTTCTGTTTTAACAATAATGGCCTTATGGCCATACGCATCCATTAGTTTGTGAAAATCTGGCAATGACTCAACGTAAGACTGGGAGTGACGACTCTCGTAATTCATGTCCTGCCACTGGCGCACCATACCTAAAGACTGGTTATTCAAACACACAATCTTTACCGGTATTTCATACTGACTACAAGTAGAAAGCTCTTGCAGGTTCATTTGAAAACTGCCATCACCTGTTACACAAACCACTTCGGCGTCTGGGTAATGTAGCTTAACACCCATAGCCGCTGGAAAACCAAACCCCATGGTGCCTAAACTACCAGAATTGATCCATCGGTTTGGCTTGTCATATTTGTAATATTGGGCCGCAAACATTTGATGCTGACCTACGTCAGAACAGATGTACGCATCCCCTTTAGTGACTTTATAAAGCGCTTCAATCACTTGCTGTGGCTTAAGTAAACCATTGTCATTACGCTCGTACCGACCACCGTGGCGCTGACGCCACTGGTCAATTTCAACCCACCAATCGCTTAACGCACCCACATCAGGCTGCGTGTCACTTTTAGCCACCAATGCTAACATTTCCAGCAGTACGCTCTTAGCAGGGCCAACAATAGGCACATCTACGGCAATGGTTTTAGAAATCGATGATGGGTCAATATCAATATGAATGATTTTAGCCGTAGGACAGAATTTTTCTGTGGCATTAGTAACACGGTCGTCAAAACGCGCGCCTATATTCAAAATTAAATCTGAATGATGCAAAGCCATGTTGGCTTCATAAGTACCGTGCATGCCTGGCATGCCTATCCACTGACGATCTGTTGATGGATAGGCACCCAAACCCATTAATGTCGTGATCACCGGGTAATTAAGCGCCTGAGCTAACTCAGTTGCCTCACCACAGGCCCTACCCCCTATAGTACCACCACCCACAAAAATCACCGGGCGACGAGCCCCTAACAAGAGTTCAATAGCTTTCTTAATTTGCCCGCTGTGACCACGGGTCGCAGGACTATAAGAACGCATAGAAACTGATTCAGGATAGCTGTATTCAAACTTATCTGTTGGGGTAGTCATGTCCTTAGGAATATCAATAACCACAGGACCAGGACGACCGCTACTTGCTATGTAGAAGGCCTTCTTGATTAGGCCAGGTATTTCAGAAGGGTGCTTAACCGCAAAGTTATGCTTAACCACCGGACGAGAAACACCCATCATATCGGTTTCTTGGAAAGCATCTTCACCAATTAAGGTACTAGGCACCTGTCCACAAATCACCACCATAGGAATGGAATCCATAAAAGCGGTGGCAATACCCGTTATCGCATTAGTAGCACCAGGACCCGATGTCACAAGCACTACACCTGGGTTGCCTGATGCGCGCGCATAGCCATCAGCCATATGGGTTGCAGCTTGTTCGTGTCGAACTAAAATATGTTGAATTTTCTCTTGTTGAGCCAAGGCATCGTATATGTGCAATACAGCACCACCTGGGTAGCCGTATATATACTCTACTTTTTGATCCTGTAGACTGCGGATCACCATTTCTGCGCCGGAAAGCATTTCCACTGTATTATCCTCTCACCGCATTCTAAAAGCAGCGGATGTTATTTGTCTGAGATTTATCTCATGTAACCATTAATGACTCACGGGCAGCGCTTGTAGCCAGACCGCAAAATCGTGCAGGCACGAATGTGCCTAAAGTGGTGACGCTCGGAGATCAAGCATTGTCGGGTTGCAACGTGCGTAGAACTCAGGGCAGACAAGCGAAAGGGTACTGCTTACCGTATCACAAACGCGAGGGATTACCTGCGCGACATGTGCATCAACCTAAGGGAAGAATTTTCACATGCCAAGGCCGGTAATTCAATAGCTTAAGGTAAAAAACAGAGGCTAATTTATCATATATTTTAGAAAACTATCGGGCACTTTTTCAAACCCGATACAAACATTTGATGGTATAGTGGTCTGCAAATAGCATAACGTTAGAGTTTGAGGTAGTCCCATGTCTAATTTAGAGTTACGAAATCGCGACAGAGCCATTGAAGAGCTGCGTATTTTCCTAAAAAAAATCTTCGTTGAGCCGGACATTATTCCACATTCGCTAGCCATCGCTCGTGAATTAATTGATGAAGATAATGCCGACACAATTATTGCCCAAAAAATTTCGGACACCACCAACGTTAAAATTCCAGCCGAACATAGCGATGCAGACAAGTTGTTCTTGCAGGTTTTACGTGAAGTAGTTAGAGACGAAAAGGCCATGTATTAAACAGGGCCTTTTATTTACTCGACTCAATCCAAAAAGACAAAACTAGTGCTTACTGGCCACTCCAAAGGTTAGCTTTGAATCCGCTACATCTGTCAATATAATTTGCCCAGGCAAAAAATTCCCAGCCAACAATTCCTGCGCTAACGGATTTTCCAAATTGCGCTGAATTGCTCGCTTTAACGGTCTTGCTCCATATACTGGATCAAAGCCCTCCTCCACTAATAAGTCTTTCGCCGCATCCGTTAGCTGCAAGCTCAGATCATGCTCTTGTAAACGTTCATGCAACCGCAACAACTGGATATTAGCAATTTCTCGCACATGCTCCCTTCCTAATGGATGGAACACCACCAGTTCATCAATACGGTTAAGTAATTCTGGTCTAAAGTGATTACCCACTATATCCAATACCGCTTCACGCATTTCTTCGTACTGGCTTTCGTCAGTCATGGTTTGAATAACATCAGAACCCATATTTGAGGTCATCACAATCACCGTATTTCGGAAATTTACAGTACGACCTTGGCCGTCCGTAAGTCTGCCGTCTTCTAGCACCTGTAACAAAATATTGAAGACATCAGGGTGGGCTTTTTCCACCTCGTCCAATAACAGCACAGCATAAGGTCGTCGGCGAACAGCTTCTGTTAAATAACCGCCTTCTTCATAACCCACATAACCTGGGGGTGCGCCAATAAGCCGAGCCACAGAGTGTTTTTCCATAAACTCAGACATATCTATACGCACCATGGCTTCTTCTGTATCGAACAAGAAAGTCGCCAAAGATTTACATAATTCAGTTTTACCCACACCCGTTGGACCTAGGAATAAAAAAGACCCATTGGGGCGGTTTGGATCTGCCAAACCAGAACGTGAGCGACGCACTGCATTGGAAACGCTTGCCACAGCTTCGGCTTGACCAATGACCTGACGGTGCAATACCTCTTCCATGTTCAAAAGCTTTTCTCGCTCGCCCGCCAACATCCGACTCACAGGAATACCTGTCCACATGCTCACTACTTCAGCAATCTCTTCTTCGCCCACCTTGCTGCGCAACAGGGTGGTTTCTACATCTTCAGCTTCGTGAGCCGCTTCTAACTGCTTTTCTAGGTCTGGAATGGTTCCGTACTGTAATTCAGACATTCGCCCTAAATCACTATTTCGACGGGCCACCTCTAACTCTTGCCGGGCCACCTCTAGATGTTCTTTAAATTTTTGCACACCATGCACAGAGGCCTTTTCTGCATTCCAGATTTCAAGTAAGTCAGCGAATTCTTTTTCTTGCTGGGCTAGCTCGTCCTCTAAGCCTTTTAGACGCGCAGCAGCAGCCTTATCCTTTTCTTTTCTTAACGCTTCACGCTCAATCTTCAACTGGATCATATGACGCTCAAGCTTATCCATTACTTCAGGTTTGGAGTCCATTTCCATACGGATACGGCTTCCTGCTTCATCGATCAAATCAATGGCTTTATCAGGCAACTGACGATCAGTAATATAACGCTGAGACAATCGTGCAGCAGCAATGATGGCAGAATCGGTAATATCTACACCATGGTGTAATTCATAACGTTCCTTTAAACCACGTAATATGGCAATGGTGGCCTGCTCTGTAGGTTCGCCTACAAATACTTTTTGGAAACGGCGTTCTAAAGCGGCATCTTTTTCAATGTACTTACGGTATTCGTCTAAGGTAGTGGCCCCTAAGCAATGTAACTCACCGCGAGCTAGGGCCGGCTTGAGCATATTGCCGGCATCCATAGCACCTTCACCTTTACCCGCACCTACCATAGTATGAATTTCGTCAATAAATAAAATGACATTGCCTTCTTGTTTGCTCAACTCACTAAGCACGCTCTTAAGGCGCTCTTCGAACTCTCCACGATATTTTGCACCGGCGATAAGTGCACCCATATCCAGAGACAGGACTTGTTTACCGAGTAAACCTTCTGGCACTTCGCCATTAACGATACGTTGAGCCAATCCCTCAACGATAGCCGTTTTACCCACACCTGGCTCGCCAATCATAACGGGGTTGTTTTTGGTTCGACGTTGTAACACTTGAATAGCGCGACGAATTTCATCATCACGGCCAATCACAGGGTCTAGCTTGCCTGCTTCTGCAAGTTCAGTAAGATTAATGGTGAATTTATCTAACGCCTGACGCTCTTCTTCCGCACCTTGGCTGTTCACTTTGTCGCCACCACGTAATTTATCTATGGCTTGGGTTAATTTAACAGTTTTTACCCCAGCTTTTACCAACAAGCCTCCTACACCATTTTTATCTTGCACTAGAGCCACAATCAGCTGCTCACTGGAAACAAATTGATCACCTAATTTTCCAGCGGCCTTTTCAGCTACGTTGAACAGACGCGACAAACCACTACCAAAATGTACATCACCACTGTCATTGGCTACTTTGGCCATATTATTTAGACGCTGACTTAGTTGAGTTTGTAACATGGGCATATCTGCCCCCGCTTGAACCAATAAAGACTGTGCTGAACCACCCTGCTGCTGTAGCAAAGCACTGAGCATATGCTCAGGCTCAATAAATTGATGGTCTAAGGAAAGAGCCAATGATTGGGCTTCACCCATGGCTTCTTGCAAGCGGTTGGTGAGTTTTTCAAAACGCATAATAAAACCTCAATAATACCTGTCAGCGCTTTTCAGAGAGGTCTGAATAAGGTGACACAGTGATTAACTTCTGGTTTATTTATGGGGTCTTGGGTATGCGATTTCAAGTAACGCCTACCTCAACATTAGAAAAGCCTAAACCATCCAAATCAAACTAGCCATGCGCCCACTTGTGGGGTCACGCCGATGGGAATAGAAGCGATCTGGGGCTGATAGAGTACAATATTTACCACCAAAGACATTAGTGACACCCAGCCCAGCTAACTCTTTGTAGGCTAAAGCGTATAGGTTGCCTAACCACTTGTTAGGTTTTGCCTTTATGGGAATAAATTCTTTGCAACTACGCGAGGGGTCAACACCAAAGGCCTGAAGCACGTCCGGGCCTACTTCAAAGGCATCTGGGCCGATGGCAGGGCCAATCCACACCACAATTTGAGCAGGGTCAGAGAACTGCGCTACAGCTTTACTTAGAATGCCGTTGGCTAGCCCCTGCCAACCGGCATGAATAGCGGCCACTTGAGTGCCCGTGGTATTACACAAAAGCACTGGCAGGCAATCGGCGGACATCACCACACAGGGCCAGTTTTTGGTTTGAGTAAAGCTACCATCGCAGTCATACAAACCGGCTTTCGCGGGCAAGCTCAATAACTCTGTAGAGTGGGTTTGATTAAGCCAAAAGGGCTGGCGTTCAAGGCCAAGGTCTTGCTGCAATTGAAGACGATGTTGCTCCACACGTTCCGGATAGTCCTGCACGTGTTGAGCTAGATTGAATCCTGCAAGGCCAGTAGGCAAGTCACCGGGATTTAAGCCTGCTAAGCCACGGCAAGTAGATATTGCGCAAACATTAGCGGGTGCGGGCCATTCCGGTGTTAAGTAACACAATGACTGCCCCGTATGCTGCATTACAACCGCGAGTGAGGGTTAAGCTTGGTATCAAGGGCAAGATGCTTAAGCAAGTCGATCATATCCCCAGGCAAATCTACTTCCCACTCCATGTCTTCATGGGTAATAGGGTGCATTAGCTCCAAACGCTTAGCATGAAGAGCTTGGCGCTTAAAACCACGCAAGCTATCCAGAAACTCTTCTTCGCAGCCTTTAGGTAACCGCTGACGGCCGCCGTAAAGAGGGTCACCCTGTATTGGGTAATTAATATGGGTCATGTGTACACGAATTTGATGAGTACGGCCCGATTCTAATTTTAAACGAATGTGAGTATGGGCGCGGAAGCGACGTAGCACTCGAAAGTGCGTTATAGCTTCTTTACCTACGGCCGAAATAGCCATTTTAAGACGATTACGGCTATGACGCCCCATAGGTTCGTCTACTGTGCCGCCACCTGTAAGCACACCTTGAACCACAGCTTCATACTCGCGACCCATGCTGCGGTCCTGCAGTTGGGAAACCAATGCAGTTTGTGCAGGAATGGTTTTAGCAACCACCATCAACCCGGTGGTGTCTTTGTCTAAACGATGCACAATACCTGCACGAGGCACACCATTGAGCTGGGGGCAGTGGTGTAATAATGCATTTAATAAAGTACCACCATGATGGCCTGCTGCTGGGTGCACCACTAATCCTGCAGCTTTATTAAGTATCAAAATATGCTCATCTTCATAAACAATATCGATATCAATGGGCTCAGGTTGCCACCGTTGTTGAATTTCGATTTTACATTCTAGGGTGATTTTTTCACCACCGTAGAGCTTTTCTCTAGGCCGTAATTGTTCACCATTAACGAGTATATCACCTTCTTCGATCCACTTTTTTAAGCGTGAGCGCGAGTAATCAGGGAACGCCACAGCGGCAATTTGGTCAACACGCATGCCTGCCCATTCTGGGTCGACTTGCGCTTGGAGAGAAATAGTTTCGTGCATGTTAAGACTTTCGTTGGCGCTAGTTGAACTAGCATATTAAACTAGGGTCTATTGTACAGTATTTACGGGCAATTACGCTGCCCTATAGACAATGATATACTTGACGATCTCTGTAACAGGCAACTTAAACTCTATGCGACACAAGACTCCAAACCACCTTCTTCATATTTCTGCTATTTTACTCATAGGTGTAATGCTTGGCGCATGCTCTTCTAACAACAGCAAAGAACCTGTGATTGAGGACGTAAAACCAGAAGTGGAATTATATTCCAGCGCCATGTCAAAGCTGGAAGTCGGTAACTACCGTCCAGCTATAGAAGATTTAGAAGCCATGGAAGCTCGCTACCCTTATGGCCGCTATTCTGAGCAAGCCCAACTTGAACTGGTTTATGCTTATTACCGAAGCCGCCAGGCCGATGAGGCAAAAACGGCAGCTGCTCGTTTTATACGTTTACATCCAGATCATGAACATGTGGATTACGCATACTATTTAAAAGGCCTAACAGCCTTTGAAGAAAACAAAGCTGCCTTAGAGCAATACATAGGTACAGACAAAGCGAAAAAAGATCCGGGTGCGGCACGAGATTCCTTTGCTGATTTCTCAACCTTACTTAACCGCTTCCCTGATAGCGAATACGCCGCAGATTCTCGTGTACGGATGGTTTATCTACGTAATTTATTGGCTAAGCATGAGATCCATGTAGCAAACTACTACCTTTCTCGTAACGCTTGGTTGGCTGCAGCAAATCGGGGCAAATATGTGGTAGAAAATTACCAGCTTACCCCTGCTGTAGAAGTCGCACTACAGATTATGGTACAGGCTTATACGGAGTTAGGATTATTAGATAATGCAAGCAATGCTCAGCAAGTATTAGAGGCTAACTTTGGTGAGAATATCACTGCTGATGAATCCGAAATAGCCTACACAGTTTGGCTGAATATGGAGGAACAGCAAACACCCGAACCGCCGAATTGGTTTAGCCGTTTAACATTCGGTCTATTTGACTAACAATCCACTAAATATCCCAGTTACAGTATAGTGTCACTGGGCCTTGGCGTTTATGCTCTGTTTGACGATAACGCTGCTCTAACTTCTGCTTAACATCGCTAGAGACCGCCTTTCCTTCTAAATAATCATCTATTTGATCATAAGTGATGCCTAAGGATTCTTCATCTGCTTGCTGGGGGTTATCTTCTTCTAAATCTGCCGTTGGAGTTTTGTGCACCAAGCAATCGGGAGCACCAACATATGCAGCCAAACTGCGTACTTGGCGTTTGTTTAACCCAAATAAGGGCGCAATATCACAGGCACCATCACCATGTTTAGTAAAAAACCCAGTGATGGCTTCGGCGCCATGGTCAGTACCAATCACCAACCCATTGAGCAAACTAGCCACATAATATTGAGCAGTCATTCTAGCCCGCGCCTTATTGTTACCCCGGGAGAAATCCAGTTTATGGGCACTTGGGTTAACCACTTTAATTAAAGACTCAGCAGCTAAATCTAAACCCTTAACCATAGCCTTAATATTAATCTCCAAGCGAAGGCTTGGTTGGATAAACTCAAGTGCTAACTGCGCATCGCCTTCATCAGCCTGCACACCGTAGGGCAAACGCACAGCAATAAATTGATATTGAGTGGTGTGATGTTGTTGATTTAATTGATCACACGCCATTTGCGCCAACTTACCTGCTGTGGTCGAATCTACTCCACCAGACAAACCTAACACCAGCGACTTAGCATCAGCAGTAATTAAACTGTGCTTAAGAAACTCAACGCGCTTGGCCACTTCTGCATCGATATCAATGAAAGGTAACGTGTGCAGTGCTGCAATTATTTTATGTTGTTGCGAAGCGCTCATGGGTTTGATCCGAAGTGCTAATGGAAAAACCTATTTTAACCCATATCATCATCAAAGTGCTTACTTGCAGACTTGGTTTTCACCCCCTTTACCAAGACTTTTCATTTCGCCAGTATCAGATAGAGTGAGACGCCAACATAATTCGTCATGGCTTTGTGGCCCATTAGCGTTCACCGTCGCTGACAGTAAAAAACCCGCATCTGACAGGTGTACTTGGTAATCATAACGAAGGGGTTCCGAGGCCGGGCTTGCAAGCCCAATGTCTTTAAAATAGTGCCCATGCTGTATACGCCACATCTCTTGCTGCAAACCTATTCGCTGCAACTGCAACCAAGCTTGTTGCCGGCCTGCAGCTAATTGATGTTGTCGCCATGTGGGCACAGCCATGGCCAACATTACACTGACTAGCGCCAATACTAGCAACAGCTCCATGAGGCTAAAACCTTGTTGGTTATTGTCCACCGACATACTTCCTCTTATTCAGCAACGGTGGCCATTGGTTAATCTTTTCTTGCATAGCTTGATGCTCTTGCCTAACACTTCGCAAACTCAACTGCGATTGCGACATCAACGTAACCACACCTAAAGCGATCATCAATACCATCATCATCACCGCCAATAATAACCAACCCTTCTGCCTATTCCTTGCAGTAAGCCTTGAGGCAGACTGTTTACGTACAAACATTAGCCAAACGCCAGATAAAATTTACAGGGTGTAGAACAACATCATCGTCTTGATGCCATAACCACAGGTTGCTTTTTCCAGCCCTCAACTGCCGGCTGGAAGGTATTCTTAACTGCAAACTAACCTTCACTTGATGTAATGCTGTAAGCGCACTGGCTTGATAGCTTCGGCGCCACTGATCGATACGGCAGTCTCTATCACTATCTACTCCAAAATAGAAATCCATTGATTCCACTTGTGCTAAAAATCCACTGTTGCGACCACCAGACCTCCGCCTTGTGAGGCTATGCCCACCACTATTATAAGCATAGTCATATTGCACACAGCGCCCCTGATACAGGCGCATTAGCTTTATAGTTTGAGCAGTACCTGACGTTACTCCAGCGCCACACGAACCGCGCCAATCTGTTAGCACTTGGGCTACCGCCAACTGGCCCAGAGATTGAGATTGAACCACCACTTGGGCCAACAATTTATGTTGATTGAACTGCAGTAAACTGGCGGTTATAGCGATCATCATCAGGGCCGCAAGACCGGTACTTAACACTATTTCTAATAGCGTAAAACCTTGCTGCTTACGTTCAGCTGTTAAAGAGCAATGTCTAGGTATATGCATGCAACTCCCTGTTGGCACTGATCTTCAGCAACAGCCAGGTTTTGGGACCACAGTAATCGAACCGACAGAGTGTCTCCACGTATGCAGCCCTTATCGCATAAAACACTAAGCTCGCTATTGGGCAGCTTTTGTTGCACGTCTGATCGCCAGTATGCAGCCCACGCCTGAGTCATGGCCACTGGATTACAGTAGCGCCCATTAAGACAGCTTGCGTCTCCTTGTAATGATGTACTTATGAGGGATTGATAGTGGTTTGGGTAGGCCCACATTTGCTTCGCTACTTGGTCTAATAGGTGATTAGCATAGTGAAGTTGCTGGCTATACATGAGCACCTTTTGGCTGTGACTTTGGGCTGTAAAAAGTACCAGAAACATAACACTAGACAAACCTAAGCTTAACAATACCTCTATTAAGGCCAAACCGTTTTGATGTGTCTTGTAATGAAATGTTAGATTGGCTAAATACATGGTGCTTTTTGCTCACGCAAACGTCCACTTGAAGAAAGCACCAATGCGTAGCCTAGGTCTTGGTTATTGGTGGAATGAGGGCCACACAAAATCATAGTACCCGATTGAGCCGTATTGCCAGCGCTATTAAAGCTAATTTGTCCACCGTGGTTAAAGCGAAAAGTGAGGCCCTGTTTGACCTGCCATTGAGATAATGAAGTTTCTGTGTGTTGCCAATAACCATCGTTGTTTGTATCTAGGTAGATCACAAATCCCACAGAAGAACCACAGACCTCAGACCAGCATAAGCTCACCTTGGCACTTTTTTGTAAACTGGATAGTCGCGCAAAACGAATCTGTTGAGCCAGTCTTTGTCTTTCGTCATACAAAGACTGAAGTTGCCATGTTGCATAAAGTTGAGGTGCAGCCAAGGAGGCTATAATAGCCATTAGGGCTAAAACAATGAGCAGTTCAAGCAAACTCCAACCGGAACCTGCACGCAACAACTTTAGACAGAGGTGGGGTAAGAGCATGACAACATCCTTATTGGCTGCTGTCTAAGTGTAGCTCAGTTTTGTAAATTATCCTGCGGGGACTCAAGGTAATGATGGATACCTGTCGTCACTAATGGCGCATTATTGGCTGACGGCTAAAATTTCCACTTCGAATTTAAGCTCTACACCTGCCAAAGGATGGTTAAAATCCATAACCACATCATCCCCATTAATGGTTTTTACTACCCCTGGAAGCTCGGTGTTAGCTGCATCAGAGAAGCTAACCACCAAACCTTGCTCTAGCACCATGTCAGGGCCAAACTGGTGACGTTTGAGGGTTTGTAAGTTGGCTGGATTATGCTGACCAAAGCCGTTTTCTGGGGCCACAGTAAAGGTTTGATGATCACCTACCACCAAACCAATGAGGCAGGACTCAAACCCAGCCAACAAATTACCATCACCTATGGTGAGCTCTACAGCACCTTTATCAAAGGTGCTGTCTATGGTTTCGCCACTAGCATGATGTAAGGCAAAGTTTAGCGTTAAATGAGAAGATGCGTTAATGCTTTGAGTCACGCTTTGCTGCCTTTTCTGATTGCCAAAAGTCGATAAATAAACCCACCACACCGATAAAAATCAAACTGTCGGCCAAATTAAATGCGGGAAAGTAATAAGGGGGGTAATACACCAACAGGTAATCCACCACGTAGCCATTTACCACACGATCAACCAAATTGCCTAAGGCTCCTGCTAGTACTAAACTTAAGCTTAGCCCCAACAAGGTTTCGGTTTTTGGCGTACGCCTTAACCACATTATTAGCCAACCGCTAATACCCAAGGCGATGATCGACAAAAACCACCGTTGCCAACCAGGTTGGGAAGCCAAGAAGCTAAATGCTGCACCCTTGTTGTGTACCAACATTAGGTCGAAGAAAGGCATGACATTAAGCCTTTCTGCATAGTTAAACTGCTGTGTGATCATCCACTTAATACAGAGGTCCAAAGCCCACAGCACCATTACCAACCATATAAACCGACTCAAAGCCGACGTTTTCAGCGGGTTAGGCAAACTGACGAACCTCTCCAGAACCACTAACGTTATCAACACAACGGCCACATAGTTCTGGCTCTTCTGCGATAACACCTACATCTTCACGGTGATGCCAACAGCGCTCACACTTAGTATGTTCAGACGCGTCAATATCCAAACGCAAGCCTACAAATTCTGTCTCAGCACCGCCGTTTTCACCAGCCACCAACGATGCCTTTGATGTCAGCAATACAAAACGTAACTCATCACCCAACTGGTGTAATTGAGCATGTAATTCTGGCGCCGCAAATAAAGTAATTTCAGCACTTAAGGAACCACCAATCACGCCTTGATTACGCTGAGTTTCTAAACTCTTATTAACAGCCTGCTTTACGTCCATGATTTGTGCCCAATAACCAGCGGTCATGCTGGTGACCTTGGCCTGAGGAATGGCGTACCAAACGTCCAACTGCACAGATTCAGCTCGCTTCCCGGGAATATGTTCCCATAATTCATCGGCCGTATAACTTAATATAGGCGCAATCCAGCGGGTCATAGTTTCGATAAGATGATACATTGCAGTCTGTGCCGAGCGACGAGCAAGGCTGTCTGCTGCGCACGTGTATTGGCGGTCTTTAATAATGTCTAAATAGAAACCGCCCAAGTCTTGTGAGCAAAAGTGGGTAATTTTTTGATACACAGCATGAAAGTTATAACTATGGTAGGCCGCTTCAATTTCTGTTTGTAGTTCCGCGGCGCGTCCAAGAACCCACTGATCCAAAGCCAGCATATCATCTACTGCAACCAAGTTATCGGCGGGTGTAAAGCCGTTGAGATTAGACAATAAGAAGCGTGCTGTATTACGGATACGACGGTAGGCATCAGCAGTACGATTAAGGATTTCATCGGACACAGCCATTTCTGCACTGAAGTCTGTAGACGCCACCCATAGGCGAATAATGTCTGCACCTAACGTGTTACATACTTTTTGTGGTGACATGACGTTACCAATGGACTTAGACATTTTTCGACCTTGTCCATCTACGGTAAATCCATGGGTCAATACCCCTTTATAAGGCGCTACACCATGCATAGCGATGGAGGTTTTCAAAGACGATTGGAACCAACCACGATGTTGGTCCGAACCTTCTAAATAAAGATCTGCTGGAAATCTTAATTCTGGACGTTGCTCTAATACCGAATAATGCGTAGTACCAGAATCAAACCATACGTCCATGGTATCTGTAACTTTTTGATAATCTGCCGCCTCTTCACCCAAGAGGTCTGCAGCGTCTAGTTCAAACCATGCATCGATGCCATTTTCAGCCACTTTTTTCGCCACTTCTTCAAACAACTCAGCGGTGCGTGGGTGCAACTCTTGGGTTTGTCGATTAACAAACAAAGTGATGGGTACGCCCCAGGTACGCTGACGAGATACACACCAGTCTGGGCTAGATGACAACATACCAGAAATACGGACTGCACCCCATTCAGGGTGCCAAGCTACATTTTTTACCGCCTCAAGCGCCTTTTCTAATAAGCCGTTTTCCGACATAGAAATAAACCACTGGGGGGTAGCGCGATAAATGAGTGGAGTTTTGGTACGCCAGCAATGGGCATAGCTGTGAGTAATTTTAGCTTGGTGCACTAAGGTGCCATGAGCCTCTAGGGCTGCAATAACTTGGTCATCTACCTTATAAACATGGGCACCAGAAAATTCGCCAGCAGCGTCTACGAAAACACCATTATCATCAACCAAATTAAGGGTGCCAATGCCGTAGGTGCGGCCTACGTTGAAGTCGTCCACACCATGGTCTGGTGAGGTATGCACGCTACCTGTACCCGCTTCTATAGTGACATGGTCACCCAGAATCAAAGGCACTTGGCGCTCATCGTAGAAGGGGTGTTGTAGGGCTAGGTTTTCTAGTACTTGGCCCCTGGCTTCACCTAACACCTTGAAGTCATCAATACCGTAACGTGCCATGGCACTAGCAACAAGATCCTTAGCAAACACTTGGCATTCACCATTCACTTGCACTAGAACATAATCCAATTCTGCATGCATACTCACCGCTTGACTAGACGGTAAGGTCCAAGGAGTAGTAGTCCAGATTACTACGGAGGTTGGCAAGTCAGTCACTACACCAAAGGCGTGGTTCCATGCCTGTTGATCTAAAACGCCATAACGCACATCGATTGAAAGGGACACCTTGTCTTGGTATTCAACTTCTGCCTCAGCCAGCGCTGAAGCGCCAACAACACTCCAGTAAACTGGCTTGTAACCTTTCACTAAGTGGCCGTTTTCAACAATTTTTCCTAGGGAGCGGATGATGTTAGCTTCCGTCTCAAAGCGCATGGTTTTATAGGGGTTTCCCCAGTCACCAATAATTCCTAAACGAACAAAATCTGCCATTTGGCCGGCCACCTGTTTTTCTGCATAGGCACGGCACTTCTCACGGAATACGGCGTGGGTAACTTTATTGCCCGCTTTGCCGATTTTTTGCTCTACCTTGTGTTCAATAGGTAGTCCGTGACAATCCCAGCCTGGCACATAAGGAGCATCAAAACCACTTAAAGTCTTCGACTTAACGATGATGTCTTTTAAGATCTTATTGACTGCGTGACCAATGTGAATATCACCGTTGGCATAAGGAGGGCCATCATGCAAAATAAACTGCTCGCGGCCTTTACCTACCGCACGCAATTTACTATACAGATCCATTTGCTGCCACTTCTTGAGTATTTTAGGCTCACGTTGGGCTAAGTTACCACGCATTGGGAAGTCTGTTTGAGGTAAGTTCAAGGTGGATTTATGGTCGCTCATGCTTTTGTTCGCTTCTTAAATAATAATCAATTAAGTCTATTGGGATGCAACGGCAAAAAAATCTTTGGCAGTCTGCATGTCTAGTTCTATCTGTGCTTGCAACTGCGCAAGTCCATCAAATTTTTGCTCACTACGGATATACTGGCAAATTTCTACACTAATGGTTTTACCATATAAATCGCCATTAAAATTAAACAAATGCACTTCTAACTGAGGCTGGACACCTGCAACTGTAGGACGATATCCGATATTAGCTATACTAGTAATAGGTTGATCCAACAACCCATGCACCAAAGTAGCGTACACACCTTGCAGTGCTGGTCGAGGTTTTTGCAAACGGATATTAGCCGTTGGCACACCTAACTTACGGCCCAGTCGCTGCCCATAAGCCACTTTACCAGTAACGATAAAAGCGCGGCCTATAAACCGTCTGACAGCCTCTAAGTCATGAACTTCCAATGCATTACGAATTCGGGTACTGGATACACGTTCACCATCTAGCTCACAGGTTTCCGTACTCTCCACGTCAAACCCATGGTTCAAACCTTCAGTTTGTAATAACGCATAGTTTCCAGTGCGCCCTTGGCCAAAACGGAAATCATCCCCCACAACAAAATGACTCACGGCTAACCCGCTCACCAATAATTGTTGGATAAAATCATGGGCACTAAGGCCTAGTAACTTAGCATCAAAACGCAGGCACAGAACTCGGTCGATGCCATGTTGTTCCAGTAACCACAATTTTTCCCGTAACCGTGTTATTCGACGTGGGGCCTGATCCTTGGCAAAGTACTCTAAGGGCTGTGGCTCAAACAAAATAACCACCGCAGGCAAGCCCTGCATAATAGCCTTTAGTTTTACTTGGCGGAGCACACGTTGGTGGCCCAGATGAACCCCATCGAAATTTCCAATGGTCGCCACACAGCCGCGGTGTTCCGGCTTGAGGTTATAAAGACCACGAATAAATTCCATAAACACTCGTCAAATTTGAGGCCATTGACCTCAGCAAAAAGTAAGCGTTGCATTATATACCAGACCGGACTCATTTTGCGACTTAGAAACCGCTTATTAGAGGGCGATATTTGGGCCTATTTTGGGCCCTGTAAATGCCGCCACCGAAGACCCATTAACACTAGCCCAATGCCATAAGCCAAAATACCCAGAACCACGATTATCGCTAACTGCTCTACCCGCTGCCATAAGCCCCACACAAGCCACCTTTGAACAGGTTGAAAAGTGAGGTAAATAACGCCACATAGTGCCCCACTAGCTAGCAATATGCGTAATGAAAATATTCCCCAACCGACACAGGGCTGCCAAATTTTTTGACGATATAACCCAAAACCCAAAAGCACCGCATTTAGTAACGCAGACAAGGAGGTGGCCATAGCTAAACCCACGTGGGCAAACTGCCAAACCAACAACAAATTCAATAACATGTTGCTCGCCATAGCCCAAATACCAATACGCACAGGTGTTTTCATATCTTGTCGTGCAAAGTAACCTGGAGCCAACACTTTAATCAACATAAAAAATAGCAAACCAAGGGCATAAGCACGTAAACTGGCAGCACTAAACAGCACGTCTTGATCACCCATAGCGCCGTAGTGAAATAGCGTCGCTACCAGCGGCTCAGCCAACAGTCCCAAAGCAATTGCTGCGGGCACACCAACCAACAACACCATACGTAAGGCCCAATCTAGCGTATCACTAAATGCTTGAGGTGATTTTGATGCATGCCTTTGGGATAACCCAGGCAGAATAACCGTAGCGATAGCGATGCCAAACACACCTAACGGCAACTCCATCAGCCTATCCGAATAATATAACCAGGACACACTGCCACTTTGCAACAAAGACGCCAGTACTGTGTCTAATAACAAATTAATTTGCGCTACTGACACACCAAACATAGCAGGCAGCATCAATTTCATCACTTGTTTTACGCGTGTATCACTAAATCCAAGGCGTGGGCGCACCAACAAGCCCAACTGAGCCACAAAAGGCAACTGCAAGGCTAATTGCAAAATACCAGCAGCCAACACACCCCAAGCCAATGCCATCACTGGTATGGTCATTTGTGGCGCGAGCCAAAGGGCCGCCGTTATTAAACTCACATTGAGCAATACAGGAGTGAGCGCTGGAATGACAAACCGTTTAGCATGGTTTAATAAACTACCTAAAAAACCAGTCATGGATATCAGCAATAAGTAAGGAAAGGTAATACGCAACATATCTGCAGTTAAGCCTAATTTACCACCATCGCCTGCAAACCCTGGCGCAAATACCAAAGCCAACACCGGCGCAGCAACCAAAGCGATCACAGTGATCACACTCAATACCATCAGCAAGCTTCCGGCCACCTTACTGACCATGGCTTTAAGGAGTTGTTTGTTATCCTGCTGACTCATTTCTGCCAGCACGGGCACAAAGGCCTGATTAAACGCACCTTCGGCAAACAGTCTGCGTAAGAAGTTGGGGATTTTAAAAGCTACAAAAAACGCATCGGCATGGGAACCTGCACCAAATAAGGTGGCGATAACCACATCCCGCACCAAACCCAAGATCCTAGATAACATCGTCATACTGGCTACGATAAGGCTGGAACCCAGCAAACCTTTTGCACCCTTAGATGGGTTCGGTGAAGACAGGTTAGATGACGAATAAGAACTCATAGATCCCTATAAATTATTAATTACAGGACAAAAAGTGCATTATTTTTGTCTGCTTACGGATGATTTATCCCATGTTAACGCAAAAACCTTAAAATGAACTGATATTTATAACAAAAAGGCCCAATCTAAGTTGACAAGAGGCGCCCAAACGGGAATAATTTCGCACCTCATAAACACCCTGCTATAAATCTTGTGTTTAACACTTTATTTTAAGCTTTTAATTATATTTATATAGGAGCCAGATCGTGGCCAATTCCGCTGGATCAAAGAAACGCGCTCGCCAGGCAGAAAAACGTCGCAGTCATAACGCAAGCCTGCGCTCCAT
>CAJIZL010000032.1 GCA_905182035.1 Oceanospirillaceae bacterium ASP10-02a
AAGGTCATCCATTTCTCTCACACCAAAAGTAATTTCATCACCGTCATTTAGATCATGAGCTCTGATACTTGTTACTAATATGCCATAACCTGCCTCTTGTAATATTTTGGCTTCTTCTAGCATGTAACCACGATTAGCTTTGAATCCATGTTGCAACATTACATATGCACCATTATTACTGGCTGAGAAATAGCCATGAAGCTTCTGTCTATTTGGGTTGAGTAATACCACTTCTTGCACTTGTAGATCAAAATATTGCGGCTGGTGCGTTGCAGGGGTGCGCACCTCCAACGGGTGATGCACCAAATAATCAGCTTGTTGATAAGTCACTAGTAAAAAGCCACCCATCACGACTAACAATACAACGGCTAAAATCCACCCAATTGCGCGCTTCATACTCACTCTTAACAGCACTCTGAATAACAAAAGCAACTTGTTAAATGATCATTAACCATGCCAATGGACTGCATGTAGGCATACATACCAATAGGTCCAACAAACTTAAATCCACGTTTTTTTAGGTCTTTGGCAATCCGGGCGGAAAGCTCGGTTTGGGCGGGAATATTAGCGTTTTTTTCAAACTTATTAACTATAGTGACACCGTCAACAAAACCCCAGATATAGGCGTCAAAGCTACCAAATTCTTGTTGAACGTCAATGAATTTTGCAGCGTTGTTGACTACACTTTGGACCTTCAAACGGTTGCGGATAATGCCCTTATCTTGCAGCGCTGCAGCAATATCATGCTCAGTAAATGCTGCCAACGTAACTACATCATACTGGCAGAAGACACGCTTATAATGATGTCGGCGCTTGAGTATAGTGATCCAAGACAATCCAGCCTGAGCACCTTCTAATACAAGTTGCTCAAATAGTCGATCGTCATCATGCACCGGTCGGCCCCACTCTTGATCATGGTAAGTTAGATATTGCTCATCTTTTGTAGGCCAACTACAGCGATTAACATGAGTTTCTGGCATATGAAATCCGTGATCATTGCTTGGTTTTAGGTTAGTAGATGCGGGACTTTGAATTGGAATTCAACTAAGGTTGCCAAAGCATCAGCCTTAATACTATTCACTTCTCCTTTAAAAAGGAACCAATACCAATACAACATAAGCCATGGTGTAGCTAAGCCATCATACTTTGCCTATTTAGTAGCTCACTTGGTCTCGAAATAGCATTACTTTGTGCTATCATCATGGCTCATTATTACCCAGCGACTTAACACATGACCCAATATTTTCGATTGCTTCTGGCATCATTATCATCGCCATTTTCGTTTTACCTACACAAGCAGAAAACTTTAAAAAAGCACTATACTAGCCCCTATTGTGATTGCTCAGTGATATGAGTAACCGACGTTTTAAAACTCACAATCACCCTAACGCTAGCTTGATTAAACGCCTGCTAGCCATGGTGTACGATAGCTTATTAATAATGGCCTTGTGGATGCTTGTAGGTTACGTATTTATTGCTTTTAATGACGGCGAAGCTGTCTCTGGTCCATTGTTTAATAGCACAGTATTTATCGTTACTTTCTTGTTTTTCGCTTTGTTTTGGACTCGGTCTGGACAAACCTTAGGCATGATTGCTTGGCGCTTGCGGGTAGAATCTGATCAAGGCCAGCCCTTAAGCGCAAAACAAGCTTTATTGCGCTTTATGGCTGCCATATTTTCGGCCCTAGCATTAGGCATAGGGTATTGGTGGATCATCTTTGATAGCAACAAATTAAGTTGGCATGACCGCTGGTCTAATAGCCGCGTTGTACAACTACCCAAAGCCTAGTTCTAACCTGCTTTACGTAACAGCCAGGCCCCACCAGCAACGCACACTAAGATGGGTAATAAGTAAGCAAACAGCGGGGTGAAACCAAACACACTACTGGCTGGGCCTAATACTTCCTGAGCGTAATTAAAGGCCAACCCCACCATTACTCCTACCAGCACTCTTTGACCTAAAGTTACCGACCGAGTGGAACCAAACACGAAGGAAATAGCAACAAAAACTAACGCAAAGGTTGCTAAGGGTTGTAAGATTTTTTTCCAAAAAGCCAAGTCATAAGACGCCGCGTCTAACCCACTCTGATCTAGATACTGACTGTATTGCACCAAGTCATCAATAGCTAGATGTTGTGGGTCCATACTCAAAATGGATAACAAGTGGGGTTTTAAAGAAACGGACCAAGGCATGGTTTCTTGCCCTTGCTGGATGACATTTTGATTTTCTACCGAAACTTTTTGCAACCGTTGCAATGTCCACTGTTGATCTTCATAAACGCCTTTTTCCGCGACCAAGGTCTGTTGCCAATCATGATCGGTAAAACGGTAACGAGAGACACCTTGCAATACCCCGTCAGACCTCACAGATCGTACAAATACATAATCATTGCCTTCGCGCAACCAAAAACCCTTAGTCGATGCCACACCCTTATATTGAGACTGTTCAATTTCGGCCATTTGCTGGCTTACTGGGGCGACAAACTCTCCTACGATGGCGGCCACCACAACAAACACAGACACGGCCTGCATAACGGACCAAACAATACGCCGCAAAGATACACCAGCCGCACGCATCACCGTAAGTTCACTGTTATTGGCCAAAGCACCCAAACCTACCAAGCAACCTACCAACACCGTTAGTGGCATAAATTCGTATACCCTTCTGGGTACAGTTAATACAATGTATGTTAGTACTTGCTTTAAGTTTGCGCCTTTGTCTAATGCATCTAACTCGCTGCCAAATGCAATCATTACATCTAACCCTAGAATAACCAGTAACACAATGGCCACTGCAGCCCATATATGACGCGCAATATATAGATCAAGCAGGTGCATTAGAATCACCTTCTCTGACCAGCTGTCTCAACCATTGCCGCCCAAACAATAAAATCAAACCCAACAATAAGAAAGCGCTGTGTAAAAGCCATATTTTTATGTCCGCATTAGCAGCCGCTCTAGTCATATCATCACGCAAAGTTGTTAACACCGACAAATAAACTAAATAAACCAAAACTGCTGGAAGCAGACTGGCAAAGCGTCCTTTGCGTGGATTAACTTGGCCTAAAGCAATGGCTACAAAACTCACAATAAGGGTCATCAAAGGAAGGGAAATACGCCAATAAAGTTGGGCCCTGTGGTCAGCATTATCAGAACCAATGAGCATGAGTGTAGGCAGGGTAAAACCGCGGGTAATGTCTATTTGCAACTCTTCGGTATACAAACGTACTGCCAACTCTTCAAACCGCGTCACGTTATAATCCAGTTGATCTGGCTGACCCTCAGTTCTTGAACCTTCTTTAAGTAACAAATAACGCGTTTGGTAGGCTTCATTGAATACCTGCCGAGCTGAAGTTGCCTTAATTATTACCGAGGGCGCACTGACCTCTGGCCTATTAAAAACAAACACATTGAGCAGCTGCTGACGATCATCAGACATGGTTTCGGCATAAATAACTTGGCGTTCGATATTGCCCTGGAATCGTCCAGCCACCACACTGTCAAATTCAGTCGTGTGAGATTGTTGGTAGAGAATCTCTTCGACATTACGGGAAGCCTCTGGGGCTAGCCAGAGACTCAAAGTAGCAACTAACACTGCCAATATTGATAAGGGTACCAACACCACCTGCACTAATTGCTGTTGGCTTACCCCGTTAGCAAACAGCACTGTAAGTTCGTTGTCGACACTCAGCTTCCCTAAGGTGAGTAACACCCCTAGAAAACCACCCAAGGGCAGCAGTGTACTTAAGTATGCTGGCAGTAAATTGACGATAATAGCCAACACGGCTTGGGCATCAAGCTCACCAGTAACGGCTTTACTGAGGTAATGGGCAAAGCGGCTACTAGATATAATCAACAGTAAAACCATACTCACTGCTAACGCACTGATCAGCACTTCTTTGTTGATGTATCGAGTAATTATGGACAAATGATTGGCTTCTTAACAGACTAATAGCTGGCTAACGCTAACAATGGCCCTAAGTGTATCAGATTTTTAACAAAACGAAGATTTAAGCCACATTATCGCCATACATCCCTAGAGACAGAGGCCAATTTGGCGTAAAATTTCACCATTGTCTTGAACTTCACAAGGCCATTCATTTGTAACATCATCACGGAGACAACATGGAATTTTCTTTGCAACAGGACGCTTCTCAACTTGATACCGCGGCTAGCGTTATTTTACCCTTGGCTAAGGTGGCAGAAGGCAATGACACTCTAACGACTGATAGTCTCAAGACAGCCGACAAATTACTTAATGGTGCTATCTCCCATGCCATCGCCAGCGGTGATTTGTCTAGCAAGTTCAAGACCAGCCAATTGTTCCTTAATACAGGTGCTGGCCCAGACCGTATTTTAGTCATTGGTACCGGTGCTGCGGACGAGCTCAGTGGCCGTAAGTACCGACAGCTAGTTCAATCGGCATGGTCACACATAAGCGCTAACCCCGGTCCTAGGGTATTGAACCAGCTAACCACTGTAGATACAAAAAACTTGGATCTACAGAGCAAAGTGCGCCTTACGGTCGAAGCCATGGTTCAGGCCTGTTATCGTTTTGATCAGTTCAAAACTACTAGTAAGGAAGTACCACCTAGTCCTCATATGGCGTTAGTGGCCGACACCAGTGCGCAGGCTCAGTTAAACCAATCTGTAGCCACTGCTCAAGCAATGAACTTGTGTCGTGATCTAGGCAATCTTCCCGGTAACATATGTACCCCTAGTTTCTTAGCTGAACAAGGCCACAAATTGGCAGCGGGATCTAACAAGGTCACTACCCAAGTGTTGGAAGAAGCCGAAATGGAAACCTTAGGTATGCATTCGTTACTGTCTGTCGGTAAAGGCAGCGCAGAGCCCTCCAAACTGATCGTCATCAACTACCAAGGGGGTGAACAAGGTGTCCAGCCCCATGTATTAGTCGGTAAAGGTATTACCTTCGATTCTGGGGGCATTAGTATTAAGCCAGGTGCTGCAATGGACGAAATGAAGTACGACATGTGTGGTGCAGCGAGTGTTATTGGGGCCATGCAGGCCGTTATCGACATAGACCTCAAAGCCAACGTTGTTGCTATCGTGGCGAGTGCAGAAAATATGCCTTCAAGCACCGCATCTAAGCCAGGTGATATCTATACCACAATGTCTGGTAAAACTGTGGAAGTCCTTAATACCGACGCTGAAGGCCGCCTCGTTTTATGTGATGCCTTAACCTATGCTGAGCGTTTTAACCCTAAAACTGTGGTTGATGTTGCTACCCTTACAGGCGCTTGTATTATTGCCCTTGGCCACCACACTAGTGCAGTATTGAGTAATGATGACGAATTTGCTGTAAGCCTGATGGCGGCCGGCAAGCAAGCTTTTGATAATGTATGGCAATTACCTATGGGCGAAGAATACCAAGAACAGCTAGACAGCAACTTTGCTGATTTAGGTAATATTGGTGGCCGTGCTGCGGGCACTATTACTGCTGCGTGCTTCTTGTCACGCTTTACCGAAAGTTTCACTTGGGCACATTTAGATATCGCTGGCACCGCTTGGACCTCCGGTGCCAAAAAAGGCTCCACAGGACGTTGTGTACCGCTGCTGGTTCAACACTTAGTTAATCAGGCATAGCCATGCTTCGAGCAGATTTTTATCAGCTAAAATCTGACGATCCGGCTAGCCGCTATCCATTACTGTGTCGTTTGCTTGAAAAGTGTTTAGGGGTTGGGCAACAGGTCTACATCATCTGCCGTGATGATGCAGAAGCTCGCCACCTAAACCAATACATTTGGGCCTTCCAACCCGATTCTTTTATCCCCCACATATACGCGCACGAAGATGCCCAGGCGATCGTGGTTCTGGGCCACCCATCAACACCGGGTTTAGCCCAGCCTCATCATCATGAGATATGCATTAACCTAAGCCAAGAACCGGCTCCTGAAAAATTTGACCGTATTATAGAACTAGTAGTGCAAGAAGCAGACATGTTAAAAACAGCAAGAGATCACTACGCCAAATATAGCCAACTGGGCCGCACTATGCAGTATCACAAGCTCTAACTTGAATGAAGCCTGTCTGCAATTAAACTAATCATTTCAAACATAATAGCCATCGCCACTATGGCCGTGATTTGATTGGGGCTGTCTTTTGTGGCATTAAACAAACAACATCCCCACCAATAATATTCATACCCCGTGTTGCCTGTAGTAGTTCCATAACCTGATCCATCATAAAGCCTTGGCAACCTGCCTCTATGTTAGACACGTCTGGGGCCACAGTAGGGTCTAGGCAATCTAAATCGAGGGTAATATAAACCGGCCTATCACCAATGCGCTCACGGATAATGTCAATGCTTTGCTGAGCGCCAATTTGCTTGTACCGGTCCATGGTAATCACATCATAACCATGTTCATAACTAGGCTTCAGCCAATCCAAGGTTCGAGCATTACCTCGAATACCAATCTGTACACTATGATGAGCATCTACATTACCTTGCTAGACTAAATATAAAGCCCAGTGGGCTGCTGATCTTTTGGCCCCCAGAAAGTGTTTCCATATTACTAAAACAGTCAGTATGGCTATCAAAATGTAAAATGCAGGCAGGCTCACTACCAATTAGCTTTGATTGAGGGCCACCCAAGGCTTGCAAAATACCGCCAGTGACAAAGTGATCCCCACCTAAAGATACGGGTCGCTTCACCGTACCAATATAAGGCATCCATAAACACATTTTGATTGCGATCAAAACTAGCATTTATTTGTTTACTCATGATAATGCTCAGTAACTTCGGTGGGAACTAACTTTCACCTTACCAGCATGGGTGACGTCAATTTTTTTAAGACAAAAAAAACGCCGCTAGAAGCGGCGTTTTTTGTAATGTTATTTTCTTAACTAATTAAGAAGGAACAACATTGTTGGCACAAGGGCCTTTTTGGCCTTGGCCAACTTCGAATTCTACGGCTTGACCGTCGTTCAAAGTGGCGTAACCGCCGCCATTGCGGATTTCAGAGTGATGTACGAATAAATCCTTACCACCATCTTCTGGAGTGATGAAACCGAAACCTTTATCGGCATTAAACCACTTCACTGTACCTTTGCTCATATTGTTACTCTTTGCTACTAAATTAATTTGACAAACCGCCTTCATCTGCGCGGGTTATCAAACAGATGACATCTGTTACTGCGCAAATTTACGGTTTGGATCTTCACACATAACGGTCAGGCTAGTGCGGAGCACAGTCTATCACCACATTAAAAGGAAAGTCAATTAATACACCGTCCTTTACCGACTTGACGGGAGGGGCTGTTCCCCTTTCACCACAAAAAGGCCTGCTTAAGCAGGATTAAATTCCTTCAATTTTCGCCACTTGCTGCTGCAGAGTACTGGCAGCAGTTTCAGCATCCTTTAACTTAGTACGTTCCTTTTCGATAACTTGTACAGGGGCCTTATCAACAAATTTTGCATTACCCAGCTTGCCACCAAGGCGCTTAATTTCGCCTTGTAGCTTGCCAAGCTCTTTGTTTAAGCGCCCAAGCTCTGCGTTTTTATCAATGAGGCCTGCCATAGGCACCAACACTTCTAGCTCACCAACCAATGCCGTAGCACTCAGTGGTGCCTCTGCACCCTCTTCCATCCAAGTGATAGACTCTAACTTAGCCAACTTAATAAGGAACTGGCTATTGGTGTTGAGACGCTGCCGATCTGCAGTGTCACCTTGCTTTAGCAATACAGGTACAGGTTTACCCGGCGAGATATTCATTTCACCACGAATATTGCGCACACCATCTATAATGCCACGCACCCAGTTTAAGTCTGTTTCAGCAATTTCATCAACCTTACTTTCATCAGCAATTGGATAAGGCTGGAGCATAATGCTATCACCCTCAACACCTGCAAGGCCTTTAAGCTTTTGCCAAATTTCTTCAGTAATGTATGGCATCAACGGGTGAGCCAAACGCAACACTGCTTCTAATACACGAACTAAGGTTCGGCGGGTGCCACGTAGCTGGACTTCAGTTGCATTATCATCCCATAACACAGGTTTAGATAGCTCTAAGTACCAATCGCAATATTCGCTCCAAATAAAGTGGTATAGCGCTTCTGCGGCGTGATCGAAGCGATAGACCCCCATAGACTCAATCACTTTTTGTTCAGCTTTTTGCAACCTTGATAGGATCCAGCGATCTGCCAAACTCAGCTCAACTTTACCACCAGCTTGACCACAATCCTGCTCTTCACAATTCATCAACACATAGTTAGTGGCGTTCCAAATCTTATTGCAGAAGTTGCGATTACCTTCAATACGACCCAAATCAAACTTTATGTCTCGTCCAGTTGAAGCCAGTGAACACAAGGTAAAACGCAAGGCGTCAGTACCATATGAAGCAATACCATCAGGAAAGTGCTTTAAGGTTTGTTTTTCAATTTTTTTTGCGAGCTGGGGCTGCATCATGTTGCCAGTGCGCTTCTCTAACAACACATCAAGCTCAATACCATCAATTAAGTCCAATGGATCAATCACATTGCCCTTAGATTTAGACATTTTTTCACCGTCTTGATCCCTCACCAAACCATGTACATAAACGGTTTTAAAAGGCACTTGAGCTTCGCCATCCTCGTCTTTGGTTAGATGCATAGTCATCATGATCATGCGTGCTACCCAGAAGAAAATTATATCAAAGCCCGTTACCAATACGTCCGTTGGGTGATACTTGGCCAAAGCTTCCGTAGAGTTAGGCCAACCTAAAGTGCCAAAGGTCCACAAGCCAGAAGAGAACCAAGTGTCGAGCACATCTTCATCTTGCTTAAGGTTGATATCACCTAAATTGTATTTTATACGGACTTCTTCCTCACTACGGCCTACATAGAAGGCGCCTTCATCATCGTACCATGCAGGAATTCTGTGTCCCCACCAAAGTTGACGCGAGATACACCAATCTTGGATGTCACGCATCCAAGAGAAGTATGTGTTTTCCCACTGTTTAGGCACAAATTCAATACGGCCATCCTCCACCGCGGCAATGGCTGGTTCTGCCAAGGGTTTGGTGCTCACAAACCATTGATCCGTTAACAAGGGCTCGATGACCAAGCCAGAACGGTCTCCACGTGGCACTTTTAAGCCATGGTCTTCAACTTGCTCTAACAAATTCATGGCATCAAGGTCTGCAACGATTTTATCCCGCGCCACATATCGGTCTAAACCGCGATAAGCTGCTGGGATAGTTTCATCATGCTCGTCAACCGCCATACCTGCAGTGGTGTATACATGGGGTACTTGCACGATGGCGGCATCGTGATCTAGCACGCTGATCATGCCAAGATCATGGCGCTGGCCCATCGCATAGTCATTAAAGTCATGGGCTGGGGTGATTTTTACACAACCCGTACCAAATTCCATATCTACATAGTCATCGGCAATGACAGGAATTAACCGGCCTACTAACGGCAACTCTATAAATTGCCCAATAAGGTGTTGATAACGCTCATCTTTAGAATGAACTGCAACGGCAGCATCGCCCAACATGGTTTCTGGGCGTGTGGTAGCAACAACTAGATAATTTTTACCATCAGCAGTGGTTGCGCCCGCTGCTAAAGGATAACGCAAGTGCCACATGTGACCCTTTTCATCCGTAGAAATAACTTCTAAATCGGAAATTGCGGTATGTAGTTTTGGATCCCAGTTAACCAATCGTTTACCACGATAAATTAAACCCTCGTCATACAATCGAACAAAGGCTTCTTGCACAGCTGTATAAAAGCCATCGTCCATGGTAAAGCGTTCGCGACTCCAATCTACACTGGCACCCATACGACGTAACTGGCGAGTAATAGTGCCACCTGATTCTGCTTTCCAATCCCATACTTTTTCTAGAAATTTATCACGGCCTAATTCATGGCGTGTCTTACCTTCCTCAGCCTGGATTTTTCGCTCCACTAACATTTGTGTAGCAATACCGGCGTGGTCAGTACCCACTTGCCATAATGTATCATGCCCTTGCATACGCTTAAATCGCGTTAGGGCATCCATAATAGTGTCTTGAAAAGCATGCCCCATGTGCAAACTACCCGTGACATTGGGTGGCGGAATAACAATACTATAAGGAGTGCCTTCGCCGGACGGGGCAAAGTAGTTATTATCTTCCCATTGCTGGTACCACTGTTGTTCGATGGCGTTAGGGTTATATGTCTTTTCCATGATGTTAGGCACATGCTCTAGATTAAGTAGTTATAAAGTGGGGCTAAAGGGGGGTCAAAGGTGGGGCTAAAACAGCTCCACCTATCGAGGCCGGTAAGAAACTAGGTTAGTGGTTACAGCCTGGGCCATGAATATGACCATTGGATAGCTCATCCGCAGAAGCATCGCGGATATCCATGATTTCCACATCAAAATTCAATATTTCGCCAGCTAGGTCGTGATTGCCGTCCACGCTCACCATATCGCCTTCAACGGCAGTAATAGTAACCACCTGCTGCTGGCCCGAGTCGCCTTCAGCGTGGAACTGCATGCCTACTTCTAGAGTTTCAATACCAGAGAACATCTCACGATCTACTTGTTGAACCATTTCTTCCATGTACTCGCCGTAACCCAAATGGGGAGGCACTTCTACCTGCAATTTATCACCTAACTGTTTGCCTTCAAGAGCTTCTTCTAAGCCTTGTACAATATTATTTGCACCATGTAGATAAGGCAAAGGCTCGCCTTCACGTGAGGTATCAACCAGTTCGCCAGCACCATTGGTGAGGGTGTAATGGAAGCTAACTACGCTATTTTCGGCAATTTTCATTCGTGACTCCAATACGCCCTTAATACTTCGATTAGGGCTGATAAAATTAAACATTACTCATGGGTATGAGCGACCTGCTATAATACCGCAAAAATTACTCCTAGGCCCGCATTTCCATGCATTTTACCATTCACGATACGCCTGGCGTTATTCACATTATTAGGCTACTTTCTTGGTTAGTATTAAAGCTTAGCGGCTGGAAAGTTGTTAATGTAGCGCCTGCTACTGGCAGCTACCTGATTATCGCCGCGCCACACACGTCTAACTGGGACTTTCCCCTTGGCATTGCCATGGCGTACCATTTACGTTTAAAAGTATACTTTATCGGCAAACACACTCTATTCGAAGGTATTAGGGGCCCTATTATGCGCTGGTTAGGGGGCATCCCTCTTAACCGTGAAGCCAGTAAAAATTTTGTAGATGCATCCATTGAGATTTATGCCAGCAACGAAAATTTGATTTTCGCCATAGCGCCAGAGGGCACCCGTGCCAATGTAGCACGCTGGAAAACTGGTTTTTACCACATGGCTAAAGGTGCTAAGGTACCACTAGCCTTGGCTTATTTCGATTTCGCCACACGCACTGGCGGCATTGGGAAAATGCTTAATACTACCGAAAACATGGATGCGGACATGCAGGCCATTGCCGACTTTTATCGCCCCATTATAGGAAAAAATCCAAGCAACTTTAACCCAAATATTACTGGCGCCAAAAAAAACTGCTAAAGCTGGGCTTTTAGCACCACAAAGTTGGGGTGAGTGCCCACTTGCTCCACCCACTTAAACCAACGTTTAAGCTTAGCGTGATAGCCTAAGTGACGATTACCCACCACCCAAAGCTCACCTTCTTTAGTGAGCACCTGCGCCGACTGAGCAAACATGCGCATAGCAATGTGATCACCAACCACTCTTTCTTGATGGAATGGTGGGTTACAGAGAATCAAGTCGGCCGATTGGGAAACCATGTCCGTTAAACAATCATTCACCCTAAACTGACACCGATCACCGACGCCATTATTGTTTGCATTTATGATTGCTGAAGCCACTGACATATAGGATTCGTCCACTCCAATGACTTGGCATTGGGGCCATTTTTTGGCAGCAGCAATAGCCTGCACACCATTACCACAACCTAAATCAATCACCCGTTGGTATGGCCCTTGTGGAAATTGATGCAACAGCACTTGTGCTCCAGGATCTAACTTAGTGCGGCTAAACACGCCACTAAAATGCTGCAAGGAAAGCCCTAACGATGGCAGGTCCCAGTGTGTTTCCTCAGCCTTTGAGTTTTTCACCAACGCTACTGTATTGTTTACTGCAAAGATTAAGCGAGCCTTTTTTCGCGCTAAACTGGTGCTTAGTACGCCCAGCAAAGACTCCAATAACTGATACACAGCGTTATCGATATGCTTAACCATCGCAGGCATTACAATCAATGCACCTGGGGCTAATTGCGGTAAAACCCTTTGCAGCTGGTCACGTAGCAAAGCATGACTTTTAGGTAAACGTAATATGACGATTTCAAAGGGGCCTTGGGGCGTCTCTTGAGCCTGCACAAAATTAGCCACAGGCAATCCGTTAGCATGAGCATTATATTGCAAACCAAGGTGAGCAAGGTGAGAATCGCTCCACAAAGTTGGCAGTGGCCCACCCATAGTTGCCAAGGCCTTGGTCACAGCGCAGGTGATGGCACCAAATGTTTCGTTGACAACAAGCACACGACAGTTTGGATCCAACAAGGCTTCTGTCTGCAAGTAATCTAACGCTAGGAGATCGGCTTGATCAAAAGCCTGCAGTGTTTCTTTACGAGAATATGGCACCCTTCGTATTGCCAATTCACCCAACGCACTGATCATCACAGGTTGTCTCATAATGTTTGGTATTATGGCGCTAAACGATCAATGGACCAAGCATCACCCGTCTGCTGATATCTAAAACGGTCGTGCAAGCGACTGGGTCGGCCTTGCCAAAACTCAAACTGTGATGGTTGAAGACAAAAGCCCACCCAAGGCTGTGGTCGTTCAATTGCGGTGCCTTGAGTTTGTAGATCGAGCTGAGACACCCTGAATTCAAGATCCTCAAGTCCTGACACCACTTGGCTTTGGGGTGTGGCAGCAGCACTCAATTGGCTGGCCCGAGGACGACTTATAAAATAGGCATCAGCAGTGGCCTCTGGAACTAGGGATACTGTGCCAGAAATTCGTACTTGCCGCTCCAATGGTTGCCAATAAAACAACACTGATGCTTTTGGGTTAAGAGCGATATCCTGGCCTTTGTTACTGCGGCTATCCGTGTACCACACCAGGCCATCATTGTTGTAACTTTTCATAAGCACGATACGCGCACTAGGCATGCCCGCCGCAGAAACTGTTGCTAAAGACATAGAAGTAGCGTCGAGAGGGCAAGCCACCTCGGCTTCACTCAACCAATGGGAAAATTGCTGCCATGGGTCTAAAGCCAAGTTTTGTCGACGCAAACCTTCTGCTTCATACTCACGCCGGTAATCTTTATAGTCTTGAGAGGACATGCAACCTACCTAAATACAGTTAATAATAACCAGACAGATATTATATGCTGCTGCAGCCATGGCGGAAACAGTTGGGGACCAAACCATTAAAAGAAATGTTCAATATCTCGACCAGAAGTAAAGGTGCGTAAAGTATGCTTACCTTGGCGCGTGAAGTTATCAAATAAGATCTTTTTGTTGTAACATTCACGATCAATTTTTATTTGCTTCGTTGGCTGCAAGTTCACTTCTCACACAACAGGTCACTTTTCATGAGCCTCAAGTCTTTTATTTTTAGCTTTTTGACTAAAGTTTTACTTCCTATTGCTATTATTAGCGCAGCTGGATATGGCTTTGTTCATCTCAAAAACTCAAGACCAAAAGCACCTGCTAAACCTGTTACTGAGCAAGTGTGGGGCGTTTCAAGCCAATTAGTGGAATTACAAGATATTGCTCCAGAAATTACTCTTTATGGGTCAATCGAGGCTGGTGAAACGGCTCAATTAAGTTCAACAGTGAGCGCTTTTGTAACCCAAGTAAATATAAGCCGGGGAGATAGCATCAAAAAGGGGCAGAAGCTAGTTGTTCTAGATGACAGTGAATTACGTTTAACACTTGCCCAACGAAAAGCCAGCGTGAGGGATGTTGAAGCGCGAATTAAGAGCGAAATAAATAGTGATAAAACTAACCAGCAAGCATTTATTATTGAGCAACAACTGCTGGCCATTAACCAAACGAATTTTCAAGCGCTAATTAAGAGCGAAATAAATAGCGATAAAACTAACCAGCAAGCACTACTTATTGAACAACAACTGCAGGCGGTTAACCAAAAGAATTTTGAACGCCAACAACAACTGGTGGCACAAAAATTAGCACCTACCTCACGCCTAGAGGATGCCACTCGAGCACTGCAGCAACAACAACTGTCTTTACTTAACCGTAAAAATACTAATTCAGACCATCCTAATCGTATTGCGCAACTTGAGTCACAGTTGACTCAAAGCAAGTTTCAGCAGCAATTGTCTTTACTTAACCGTAAAAATACTATTTCAGACCATCCTAATCGTATCGCGCAACTTGAGTCACAGTTGACTCAAAGCAAGATTCAGCTTCAGTTTGCTTTGCTTGACGTAGAACGCACTCAAATTGTGGCGCCCTTTGATGGCCGTGTACTGAGTGTAGACACGGCATTGGGTAACCGTGTGCGTAATGGAGATCGAGTTGTTAAACTTTATAACATCCAAAGCCTCGAATTGCGTAGCCAAATCCCTGCCAGATACCTTCCGATGATGCAAACGGCTGATTCTGGTAGAGGACTAGAAGCCAGCACTTTTCATCAAGGCCGAACCTATCGCCTAACATTAGATCGGTTATCGGCGGAAGCCTCGTCTAGTCAGGGTGGTATTGATGCCTTCTTTAGCTTAGGTGGCAGCCAAAACATTGAAGTAGGTCGGAATTTACAAGTCAAAGTTAAACTCCCTATACAGAAGAATGTTGCGGCCTTACCCGAATTAGCTATCTATGGACAAAACCGTATTTACCGTATTGTTGACCAACGTTTGGAAGTGCTGAGTATTATCCGCGTAGGAGATTGGACTAGTCCAGCTGGCGATCGTTTAACCCTTGTACGAAGTAATGAACTACGCAGTGGTGACAAGGTTTTGATCACACAACTTCCCAATGCCGTTACCGGCTTACTAGTCGAAGCGCGCTAGCTGGAGCATAAGTTCATGATGCAATCATTTATTCGCCTCTTTGCTAATCACAGAGTAGCTCCTAACCTTTTAATGTTATTGTTGTTTTTAGCTGGTGCCTATGGGCTAAAGCAGCTTAATACCCAATTTTTTCCAACTTTTGCCATTGACACTGTAAAAGTCTTTGTGGCTTGGCCCGGTGCGGCTGCAGAGGATGTTCAAAACAGCATCACTATTCCTCTTGAGCAAGAGCTTAAGAACGTTGCCAATGTTACTAAAGTGAAATCCAGCACATCCCGCGGCGGCGTTTCTATCATTCTAGACGTTGACAGTAGCGCAGATTTTACAGAAACCACTAATGCTATTAAACAACGTGTGGATGCCGTAGGCAACCTACCTGCAGAAGCTGAAACCCCCACCATTGAACAGTTTGTCATGTATGAAAACGTCGGCACCGTGCTGATTACGGCAGCTGGGCCAGTGGAGGAACTCACTGGCTTAGCCCGTCAGGCAGAACGCGAATTGTTAGCCAAGGGCATCAGTAAAATCAATTTCACTGGCTTGCCAGAACAAGAGATTGCTATTCAAATTGAGCCCAGCACAATACACGACCTAGGGTTGTCACTGCGCAATATAGCAGGACTCATTAACAACCAGAGCCAAGACGTAATGGCTGGCACTGCGGGCCGCTCCGACGGGTCAAAACAATTGCGCGCCATTGGCAAGGTGTCAAACGTCAGCAGCTTTGAGCAGCTGCCACTGCTCACTGGAGACAACGCTCAACTCCTTCGCTTAGGTGACGTAGCCGACATAAGCCTTCGCGCCAAGGAAGATCAAAGCACCATTAGTTATAAAGGTAACCCTGGCATACAACTAACGATCATGCGTAGTAAAAATGACGATACCATTAAAACTGCTGCCATCATGAACAAGTGGGTGCTGGACGCTCGAGAACGATTCCCACAGGGTGTTGACATAGTCGTCTATGACGAAAGGTGGCTGTTGTTAAAGGCGCGTATTACTTTGTTAATTAACAATGGTGCCTACGGCTTGCTTTTTGTGGTGGGTTTATTGTTTATGTTCCTCAATTCGAGGGTCGCATTTTGGGTTGCTATGGGCATTCCAGCCGCGCTACTGGCTACTTGGGGAGTGATGTACTTTATCGGCGGCTCCATCAACATGATCAGCCTCTTTGGTATGATTATGGCTTTGGGCATTATTGTAGACGATGCCATAGTAGTGGGTGAAGACACCCTCTCACACTTCCAACAAGGAGAACCGCCTTTGCAGGCGGCTTTAGGCGGTGCGCAACGGATGATGGGGCCAATTACAGCCTCTTCGTTAACAACCATAGCAGCTTTTTTGCCGTTATTACTGATCAGTGGAACCATAGGTAGCATCCTAGCTGACATCCCTATTGTTGTGATTTGTGTCATTTTAGTGTCACTAGTTGAGTGCTTTTTAATCTTGCCAGGTCATCTTCACCATGCCCTCAAGAATCAGATGAACAAAAAGCCTGCACGTTTGCGTAGTGCGTTTGACCGGGGTTTTGAAAACTTTAAAAATAGCATGTTCCGGCCGGCTGTTAACTTTGCCATTAACTTCCGTTTAGTTACTTTTAGCTTAGCCATTACCGCATTAGTGTTGGCCGTAGGTTTGTTAGTGGGTGGGCGGATTCAGTTTGCATTTTTCCCCAGCGTAGATGGCGATACTATAAGAGCCAATGTGCAGTTCAGTAGCGGCACCCCCGCCAGTGAAGTGGCGGCTTACTTAGTGAAGGTAGAGGACGCGTTACTCGATACTGAGGCTGAACTAGGCGGCAATATGATCAGTGAGCGAATAAGCTATTTTGGCACTAATAAGCTCCCTACGGCTGGTATATCTAGCACTGAGCAAGTCGCACTATTAAAGGTGGAGCTTGATAGTTCAGAACTGAGACTTATTTCAAATGCTGAATTTATAGATGTATGGAATAAAAAAATACCGAAGGCTCCTGGATTAGAAAAGATCATTATAGACCAACCTGCATCTGGTCCCCCAGGCAAACCTATTGAAGCCAATATCACCGGTGCTAGTGCTGGCGTAATGAAACAAGTCGCCTTAGAGCTGCAGACCGCTCTAAAGGTGTTTACGGGGGTTCAAAACATTAATGACAACCTTCCGTATGGCATGGAACAACTCATCTTTACATTAACGCCTCAGGCGACAACCTTAGGATTCACAAGCGCAGACATCGGCCGTCAACTAAGATATGCCTTTGATGGTGTAACCTTGCAAAGCTTTTACCTTGGCGCAGACGAAATTGACGTCCGTTTAATGCTCAAAGACCAAGACCGCAACAGTCTTGCAACTTTGTATGCGCTACCCATTATTCTTCCCTCAGGCAACACTGTACCTTTGTTAGAACTGGTAGAGTTTAGCTCTCGACGAGGTATTGATAAATTCAGCAGCGAAAATGGGCAGCTAACAGTTTCTGTAAAAGCAGATGTCGATGTGGGTGCAACTAACGCCAACGTGGTTATAGCGGCTTTAAAGAAAGATGTTATTCCGGATCTTGAGCGCCAATACGGTGTTAAGATTAGTTTTGGTGGCGCTAGGGCTGATGAACGAGATACTTTAGGGGACATGCTGACTGGTTTAGTTTTGGCCCTCATCCTTATCTATATTGTTTTAGCTTGGGTATTTACATCCTACACTTGGCCTATTGCAGTAATGTTCACCATACCGTTTGGCTTAACAGGCGCCGTTTTAGGCCACCTTGTTATGGATAGAGATCTCACCATTTTGTCATTATTTGGCTTGTTTGGTTTATCTGGCATCGTCATTAACAACAGTATCGTGTTGCTGTCTTTCTATAAGGGCTTCCGTGAACAAGGCATGGCGCCTAAAGAAGCCATTGTAGAAGCTGCATGCCAACGTTTACGAGCAGTGCTATTAACCTCAATGACCACCATCGCGGGCCTAACGCCTATACTGTTTGAAGAGTCACTGCAGGCGCAGTTCCTGATTCCAATGGCAATATCAATCGTTTTTGGCTTGGCACTTGGCACCTTACTGATCCTATTTGTAGTGCCTTCGATGATATTAATGCTAGAGAACTTAGGTGCTATTGTTACGGGCAAAAAGCGCAGCACCTAACCTGAAAATGAGGTTAAAATAAACGTAACTGCTGCTGTGTGATTGGGGCTTTTAATTTGAGCCCCAATCCCAACAAACGCACCCCTTGCGCTTGTTGTTTTGGTTGACCACCCTCAAAAGCCAGTTTTAGCAGGGCCTTAAAAAAGTCTAAGTCGATGTTTGCACTAGCTTGTTCTCGCGTCAATTGCGAAAAATCTGAAAATTTCAACTTCACTACCAACCCTGAAACTGCATAATGGCACGAGAGTTTTTTCCAACGCTCCATAAGCTCCTCATACAAGGGGCACAAAGCATCACGACAGTCCTCGATGCTAGTTAAATCTTGGCCATATGTATTTTCTACAGATACAGACTTACGCACCCGGCTGGTTTGTACGGGGCGATGGTCCTCACCAAACCGGCGTGAGGCTAAAGTTAGTCCCATACGGCCAAACTTTAATTCGAGCTCCAACTCACTAAATGGTCTTAGGTCAGCGCAGGTATGAATACCCTGTGCGGCTAACTTGGCAGCGCTAACAGGACCAATACCAGGTATTTTTTTAACTGGAAGCTGAGCACTAAACCCGTCTAATTCCCCAGGTTTTACCACAAATAAGCCGTTGGGTTTGAGCCAATCACTGGCTACCTTAGCAATAAACTTGTTAGGTGCCACTCCTGCAGAAATAGTAATACCTACTTCGGCTTCAACATCGGCACGAATCTGCTGAGCAATACGGGTTGCACTGCCATCAAACAAAGTAGCTTCAGTCACGTCTATAAATGCTTCGTCTAATGATAGGGGCTCTATAGTGTCCGAATAGCGCCGAAAAATGGCCATTATTTGTTGTGAAACAGCCTTATACAGAGCCATACGTCCAGGCAAAATCAATAACTCTGGACAGGCACGTAATGCTTGGGCAGATGGCATAGCCGAGTGCACACCAAACTTACGTGCAGGATAATTGCAAGTAGCAATGACTCCCCTACTATTCGCCGCTCCACCGATAGCAATCGGTCGATGACGATAGCTTGGCACATCTCGCATCTCCACAGCAGCGTAAAAACAATCACAATCACAATGAATTATCTTTCGGTTCACCTACATGCCACCTTGTATTAATTACTGTACATACAACCAGTATTTTACCTATAATGAAGCAGAGATCAAGTGTATCTGCAACCCCGCCTAGCACTAGCGCAGGTAAAGTTATATTATGGCGGTTGCTTATTTTGGCCTTCACGAGAGCTATATGGATCAACAAACACAAATTGAACTTGAGGCTGCCGCCTTTCGTAGCTTAGTTACACACCTCGACAACCGTAAGGATGTACAGAATATCGAGCTGATGACATTGGCCGGTTTTTGCCGTAACTGTATGGGCAAGTGGCTGATGGCTGCAGCCAACGAACGAGGTGTTGCCATGGATTATGATAAAGCCCGTGAGCATGTCTATTGTATGCCCTATGGAGAATGGAAAGACCATCACCAGTTGCCAGCAACTGAAGCACAAATGGCAGCTTTTAAAGCTGTGGAACAAGCTAAAAAATTGGCCAAGGTATAGTTCAATGGCTGCTTTATCAACATCCACCAGCTCTCACCTGCTCATGCATGCACTTGAAGAAAAGGTAACGCTATTGATAAGCCAAAGTTTGGTAACCACCTTGGAAATCGCACAATTGCAGCAAGAAAATGCTCGCTTAATGACTCAGCTAGGGGAAAGGGATATCCCCACAGCAAAGCTTATTAATCCCTAGGAGATTTCTGCTGCCTATGAATACTCCAGCATTTTTGCGCCAGAACGCCGAGTTAATAAGTTTGGTTGTACTGCTTGTGGTCGCCTTTTTACTTAAAAATATAGATACAACTGCATTAATTAGCGCTCAGACTGACCGATTAAAGACCGCAAGCGAATCTGCCGCAGCTAACTACACCAAGGGTGGGATAATCACCCAGCCCAATACCACACCTCGGGCGGTTTCTAGTGCCAATGCAGCCGCCAGCATTAGCCACGCTATTGAATCTAGCTTACGCCCAAAAGTGGTGCCATTGCCTAACTTTTCCGCTATTAACGATGTAAAAACAAAAAAGATAAAATTTTTTAATTACTTAAATCAATTATCCAACACAGCAAATGAGAAGGTTGTGCAGATTCGTACAGAAATTCAACGTATGAACCCTCAGCGGCTCACACAACAACAGGCCAAACGTCTCAACCGCTTGTCAAAAAGTCATAAAATCAAAACCAAAGTGCCTGCAGAGCAAATCGATTTACTATTACGTAAAATTGGAACAGTACCAACGGCCCTGGTGTTGGCTCAAGCAGCTAATGAAAGTGCCTGGGGCACCTCTCGCTTTGCGACTGAAGGTAATAATTTATTCGGTCAGTGGTGTTTCAGTCTTGGCTGCGGTTTGGTTCCTAGCGGCCGCCCTGAGGGCGCTAATTATGAAGTAAGACAATTTAAAAACCCACAAGATTCAGTGGATGCCTACATTCGCAACTTAAACTCTCACGGTGGTTATATCGGTTTGCGTCGTATCCGAGAATGCCTAATCAACAACGGTCAAACCGTTACTGCACGTGCTCTATCTGCAGGATTAATCAGCTACTCCTCTCGCGGTGTGGATTACATTGATGATATTAGGTCTATGATTCGGGTCAATAAACTAGAGCCATGGCAAAAAATATGGTGGGGAAACGGCGTTCAGCACCCCTGCAGTGAGTTAGTGCAACTTGTGCGCCCAAAAATTGCTACTGAAGACCCTATTCACGGCATTACCACCCCAGGGAAATATTAACATGTCGAGACTTGTATACTCCACAGACCAAGGTCGACTTTGCCCCGATTGTGGCCTTGCTCAGTGCCAATGTGCCCATAATATTAGTGCAGTGGGTGATGGCAACGTGCGCATTAGCCTTGAAACTAAAGGTCGTAAAGGTAAAGGTGTCACTACCATCACTGGCATACCTCTGGCTAAGCCAGAGTTAAAGAAATTACTTAAAGAGCTCAAACAAAAAACTAGTTCTGGTGGCTCTGTTAAGGAACAGACCCTTGAATTACAAGGTGACCAACGCGATATACTAACGGTGTTATTGGCTAACCGTGGTTGGCCTTCTGTTAAAAAGGCGGGTGGGTAATGAGTTTGGAGTGGCTTTTATTGCCTTTAGTTTTAGGCTTGCTTTACTGGTGGGATACGAGTGCTGCGAAAGATCGAGCTCGCTCAGTCGCTAAGCAACAATGCCAGCAGCAAGACCTTCAGTTGCTTGATGACACTGTGGTGCTTAAAAAAACTCGCCTAAACCGCGATCACAAAGGCCACATATCGCCATTGCGGCAATTCACTTTTGAATTCAGCAGTGATGGTGAGCAAAGAACCCAAGGTGAATTGCATTTATTAGGTAAGAAAGTCACGCACCTGCACTTGGAAGTGCATCGAATACACTAGAATACGTCACAGACCTAGAGTTTAGCCACCACTCTGCTAGAATGGCCACTAACGTGTTCATGTCATTCATTTTGGGGAATTGTTAGTTGTCGAATCTACCAGTCATTATTGGTTTTGGCGGAATAAATGCCGCTGGTCGAACCTCCTCCCACCATGGTTATCGCCGCCTAATTGTTGATCACTTAGATACACAAAGCCGTCTGGACACGATGACAGACCTCGCCACACTAACCAACAAAGCCACCTTCTACAATGGTCTATACCACGTTACCGGCCAAGAGCAAGGACTAACCCAGGTTCAGTTAACTGAACTACTGGGCCAACAATTAAAAGATGCCACTCTGATACGTGCTATCCGGCCGGAAGCTTACGATATCCACCAACTAGTATTAAACAAAGCTGCCGAAATTAAACCAGCGTCCGGCGACTGCACCTGTATTCGTATGCGTAAGCGCCACCTACCCAACCGCCTACCAGACAATTGGCAAGTAACCTCAGTTGACGGCGACACCGTAGAAGTGACCATAAGCGGCACCTTTTCGGCTATTCTACCAGACACCAAGCGCGCACCAGTGAGTGCGGCAGGCCAACTACCTGATGGGTTTGAACCCGGTTCGCTGTACCAGTCTCGCAACCACCCACGCAATTTACAAATGACTGTGTTTGGCGCATCTGACGCCCTCAGTTCCACAGGTATTGCCTGGCAAACTATGCAAGACCAAGTTGCACCAGACCGTATTGCTGTTTACGCTAGCAACTCCATTGGTCAGCTAGATGAAGCCGGTTTTGGCGGCTTACTAAAAAATCCAAGTACTGGGAAACGTATTACTTCAAAACAAATGCCGTTAGGTTATGGTCAAATGCCAGCTGATTTTGTTAATGCCTATTTATTAGGTAGTGTTGGTGCTGTGGGTTCTGCCTTAGGTGCATGTGCTACGTTTCTATACAATCTACGTAATGCCGTTGAAGACATTAAAAGTGGTCGCCGAGATCTAGTCATCGTCGGTGGCAGTGATGCACCTATTACCCCTGAAGTTATGGAAGGCTTCCGCACCATGGGTGCTTTAGCCGAAGATCATGAAGTGTGTGCCTTAGATGCCAGCGCTGAGGCCGATCTCCGCCGCACCTCTCGCCCCTTCTCCAGTAACTGTGGTTTCACTATGGGGGAAGCCTCCCAATGGATTGTGCTCGCCAGCGACGACCTAGCCCTCAAGCTAGGTGCGCAAATTCATGGTGCAGTGCCTGGTGTATTTGTTAACGCTGATGGTCATAAAAAATCTATATCAGCCCCAGGCATAGGTAATTACATCACCTTGGCCAAAGCAGCAGCCCTTACAGAAACGATGCTAGGCACAGAGTCGTTACGCCAACGCTCTTGTGTGCAAGCCCATGGTACAAGTACACCACAGAATCGTGTTACCGAATCCCACGTCATCAATGAAACTGCTAAGGCCTTTGGCATAGATCGCTGGAAAGTGGCTGCGGTTAAAGCTTACCTTGGCCACTCTCAAGGCACAGCAGGGGGCGATCAACTTGCCGTTTCTCTGGGCGTGTGGCGCTATGGAGTTTTACCCGGGATCGCCACCATAGATCACGTCGCGAGCGATGTTCATGATAGTCATTTAGCTATCCAAGCCGCCCACCATGAAGTTGGTATAGAGGGCATCGATACTGTGCTGCTGAATTCAAAGGGATTTGGCGGTAACAACGCCAGTGCAGTAATAATGGGACCTCATGTGGCTAATCAGCTCATGGTCAAAAAACATGGCACTAAAGCTATGCAACAGATGCTCCTAGCCCAAGAAACCCATACTCAAGCCGCAGCCAATTATGATTTACAAAGCATGCGTGGCCTATCTAAGCCAACTTATAAATTTGGCCATAACGTATTAACTGGCGAAGATTTACTCATAAATCGCAACGAGATTCATATCCCAGGCTATGCAAAAGCTGTGAATTTATCCATTAGCAATCCATTTGAAGACATGTGCTAACCCTCCTATACTAACATTTAAAAGATACCAAGCAGGCTATTTAAGTCTTAGCACGTCTAAGGTGTTAGCTACAGTCTGCATGGCGATCTCAGATAAAGACTCCCGCCGTAGCTCTGCCAACACTGCCAGCACACGTGGCAACATGTCCGGTCGATTAGGCTGCCCTTTGCCCTGCCCTGCCATTGGCATATCTGGCGCATCGGTTTCTAGTACGATACCTGTGAGTGGCAGTGCTTGTGCTAAACGTCTCATGGCTTGAGCTCGCTCATAGGTTAGGCTACCACCTAGGCCTATCTTAAATCCCAACTGGATAAATTTTTCAGCTTGCTGCACGCTACCACTAAACCCGTGCACAATACCGCCCTGATCAAATTTTAACTGCCTTAAAAGCTGGCCTAAACGATCGTTGGCTTTTCGGCTATGCACAATGAGAGGTAGTTTCGTTTGTTGGGCTAGTTGCACCTGTGCTACAAACCAACGTTCTTGGTGAGCTATGGAAAACCCCTCAAGTTCTATGTCTAACACAAAATCCAGCCCAATCTCACCCACAGCAATGGGTTTATAGTGGTGAATGGCGTCAGCTAAATCTGTGAGGTGCTGCGGAATGTGCTGGTCACTAAAATAGGGATGAAGGCCAAGGGCTAAATGCCAACATGGGTGCTGTTCACATAGGGATATTTGCTGGGCAAACAAGGCTTTCTGAGTTCCAGGCACCACTAACTGCCCCACCCCTTGGTCAAGGCAAGAGCGCCATAAATGGGGCTGCAGACTTTGCAAACGAGGGTGATCCCAATGACAGTGACTGTCAATCAACTGATGCATTAAAACCCCCCCTTTTTAAACTGGTGTTAGTGTTCCCGCGTTGCGCGGAAACGAATGTCTGGCCAGCGCTCTTCCGTTAAACTTAGGTTCACTCTAGAAGGTGCCAAATAGGTTAAGTGACCACCGCCATCGATAGCCAAATTTTCTGCCGCCTTACGCTTAAATTCATCAAGCATTTTGCTGTCATCACACTCAACCCAGCGGGCAGTGTTGACGCTAATAGGCTCATAGATGCATTCAACTTTGTACTCGTCCTGCAAACGGTAGGCGACTACCTCAAACTGCAATACACCTACTGCGCCAACAATCAGGTCGTTATTTTTCCCTGGCATAAACAACTGAGTTGAACCTTCTTCCGATAGCTGCTGCAATCCCTTCTTCAGCTGCTTCATCTTTAACGGGTCTTTAAGACGTACTCGACGAAAAAGCTCAGGTGCAAAATGAGGAATACCTGCAAACTTAAGATTTTCACCAGCAGTGAAGGTATCACCAATCTGAATAGTGCCATGGTTATGTAAGCCAATAATGTCACCAGGCCATGCCTGCTCTACGTTGGAACGCTCGCCAGCCATAAACGTTACTGCATCAGCAACTTTTACATCCTTACCTATACGTACATGGCGCATTTTCATGCCCCGTTCATAGCTACCAGAACAAATGCGCATAAAGGCAATACGATCACGGTGCTTAGGGTCCATATTGGCTTGGATTTTAAATACAAAGCCAGTGAATTTAGACTCCACCGCTTGCACTACACGCTCACCTGCATCTCGAAACTTTGGAGCGGGCGCCCATTTTACGAAGTAATCCAGCATTTCACGAATGCCAAAGTTGGATAAAGCCGTACCAAAGAATACCGGTGTCAGCTTGCCCTCTAAGAACAACTGCATATCAAATTTATGGCTTGCACCACGTACTAATTCAATTTCTTCTTTCAATTCTTCCAATAATTCACCCAGCACTTCTGCGGCCTCATCAGATTCCAATCCTTTAATTTGAATATCATCAGGAATGGTGTGGCCCTGACCTGGGGTGAATAAGTGTAAGGTGTCGGTATAAAGGTTGTACACACCCTTAAAGCGTTTGCCCATACTAATGGGCCAGGTAATAGGCGCACAAGCAATGTTAAGCACGTCTTCGACTTCATCCAAGACTTCTATTTGCTCACGTACTTCCCGGTCCATTTTGTTGACGAAGGTGAAAATAGGTGTGTCTCGTAAACGACAAACTTCCATAAGTTTAACGGTTCGATCTTCCACACCTTTAGCGCCATCAATAACCATTAGCACTGAGTCGACCGCCGTCAATGTGCGATAAGTATCTTCAGAAAAGTCCTCGTGCCCTGGGGTATCCAAAAGATTTACGGTACGGTCCTTATAGGGGAACTGCATCACCGAGGAGGTCACGGATATACCTCGTTGCTGCTCCATCGCCATCCAATCTGAGGTGGCTTTTTTATCACCCTTCTTACCCTTTACCGAACCTGCTATTTGAATAGCTTGTCCAAATAACAATAGTTTTTCGGTGATGGTGGTTTTACCCGCGTCGGGGTGAGATATAATGGCAAAGGTTCTTCGCGTTGCGACTTCTTCTGCAATCAAGTTGGGCATAATGGATACAATCTGTGGCAATATAGGATGGCACATTGGCGTGTGCCCAGAATAGTGCCTATTGTCGCTGATTAGCGTCTTTTCCTCAATATAAAACACTGAAAAAGTGGTTAAAAAACAACCAGATCCCTATCAATATATTGAAAAATAGTGATAATTTACGTATAATATGCGCGTTTTTACAGTCCCCTGTTATTAGGAAATATCATGTTCGATCTGGCAAGCCGTGCTCCGGCTAATGCAAAAAATGACATACTCTCCGGCCTTACGGTTGCTCTTGCGTTAGTGCCTGAAGCTGTTGCTTTTGCTTTTGTAGCAGGTGTAGATCCACTAGTGGGCTTATATGCTGCCTTTATGGTGGGTTTAATCACCGCTGTTATCGGTGGCCGCCCTGGAATGATTTCTGGTGCTACCGGCGCATTAGCAGTGGTTATGGTAGCTTTGGTGGCCGACCACGGGGTGGAGTACCTCTTTATTACTGTTGTATTAATGGGTATCTTACAGGTTTTAGCTGGCGTTTTTCGGCTAGGAAAATTCATCCGCATGGTGCCTCATCCAGTAATGTTAGGTTTTGTTAACGGCTTGGCGATCGTTATCTTTTTGGCACAATTGAGCCAATTTAAGTTCATCGACAATAACGGTAACTTGCAGTGGCTAGAAGGCACCCAGCTGTATTTGTTAATCGGGTTAATTGTCCTTACCATGGCGATCATTCACTTTTTACCTAAACTCACTCGCGCCGTTCCATCATCCTTAGTGGCTATTTTGGTAGTGACTTTGTTAGCGTGGTTCATGGAGTTGGATACACGCTCTGTGGGCGATATCGCCTCCATTGCGGGAGGCCTACCTAGCTTCCATCTTCCTCAAGTACCTTACACTTTGGCCACCCTAATTATCATTTTGCCTTACGCTATCATTTTGGCCGCTATTGGATTAATCGAATCATTATTAACTCTTACTTTGGTTGATGAAATTACTGGCACCCGCGGCCGCGGTAATAAAGAATGTGTTGGCCAAGGTATCGCTAACACTGCAACTGGCTTGTTTGGTGGCATGGGTGGTTGCGCCATGATTGGACAGAGTATGATAAACGTCAATTCTGGTGGGCGTGGCCGCCTTTCTGGCATTAGCGCTGCGTTATTCCTTCTGGCCTTTATCTTAGTGGCATCCTCTCTTATTGAAATGATCCCGTTGGCCGCCTTAATCGGTGTTATGTTTATAGTGGTGTTAGGCACCTTTGAATGGTCCAGCTTCCGTATTTTGGGAAAAATTCCTAAATCCGATGCCTTTGTATTAATATTGGTTTCTGGCGTTACGGTAATTACCGATCTTGCTATCGCCGTGGTAGTGGGTGTTATTTGTTCGGCTCTAGTGTTTGCCTGGAAGCATGCAAAACATACACAGGTAACCCATAAAGACGTGGATGGTAGCCGTATCTATTACTTACGTGGGCCGATTTTCTTTGGCTCAGTACAAAACTTCTTGGACTTATTTGACCCAAGCCAAGATCCAAATGATGTAATTATTGATTTCGAGCGTTCACGTGTAGCTGATCACTCTGGCTTAGAGGCCGTTGATACCCTAGCTGAACGGTATTCGCGAGCTGGCAAGACCCTACACCTTCGCCACCTTAGTGCAGACTGTAAGCGTCTCTTGTCTAAAGCGGGCAACATGGTAGAGCTAAATGTCATTGAAGACCCAGATTATAAAGTCGCTACAGACACGCTAGGCTAAACACCCAAGCGTCTTCTCGCACACCATCAACGCCGGGATAATAATCTCGGCGTTTTTGTATACATTCAAAACCCATAGATTGATACAAATTAACGGCTACTTGATTAGAAGGCTGTACTTCTAAAAACACTGTCTCTGCCCCTCGGCTCACTAGACCTTTGATCAATGCTTGCAACAATTGTCGCCCTAAACTCTGCCCCCTAAAGGACTGGTTTACCACAATATGTTGCACATCAGCTTGATCAACAGCATAACTTGCTACGGCATAAGCCATCACCTGGCCTGTGGTTGCATCTAAACCAACGTCAGCTAGGTAAGTGCCACCTAACACACCTTCCAAAGCAATCTCTAAGGCCTTTTTTGACCAAGCCGATTCATTTGGTCCCAGCGAAAAATCCATTATCTGATCGATATCGTCCTTAACTAAAGCACGAATAAACATCCTTTACTAAACCGTTTTGGGAGCGTTAAATAGTGACTGTAAGTGCTGCCAGGTATCAGCTTTAAGAGTCGGCACAGCTAATAGCTGGTGCAAACTGTGGCTATATACCGCTTCGATCACCATATTAGGTAGTTCAATATGGGCACTTTCGCCAAGGGTCATGCCAGGCTTAAGTAATTGTATCGCCGCAGGTCCCATTATCAAGAGCTTGCTGCATGAGTTATCCTTTAACAATTTTATTAGGCTGTATTTGAGCCCACTTTGCGCCCCCATTAATGAGTGATCGGCGTGGGGACCTGGTACTAACGGCCAGTTAAATTCCATAGATACTGCAGGCATAGCTTGCGCACTGGCATCTACCAACGTAGAGCGTAGGGCATTAACGATGGCTGTTTGTAAGCGCTGTATAGGGCTGCTCATAGCGGCCCCTTCTTGCACTGGTATATCGTTTACCACCAACACTCCGTTACTGTACCAAGATAACCCTAAGTGTAGCGGAGCGAGCCGGTCTGGATGAGTAACTGTCACCGGCATTGGAGGCAGAACCTCAACAATTGACGGCGCAGTATCGGCTTCAACAGATAACGATTGTACAGAAAACACTATGGTTGATGGGGCAAGCAGATCGCTTGCTGACGAGCTATTGCTGGCCTGTACCAATTCTTCCTGCCACAGCACATCATTGGCGTCACTACCGATCAGCGGCTCAATCGGCAACCAACTCGCAATCCCTAGCGCTTGCAAGTATTGTAAGCGCTGGGCTTCATCAATAGCGGGGAACATAACCATAGTCTATTCTACTGTTTCATTAAACTTGTGGTTGGGCTTTGCTCCCCATCACGAGGGGTGGCAGCAAAGATGATGACACTTTCATTGTTGCTCATTGCTGAAGCTCCAAATTAACGCATTTTTAGCGTAGATTAAGGGGTAAATATGGTCCAAACTGTAGCCCATAAGATAACGCCTAATATAGCCCTTGACCCTGTCTCTGGCAATACACAAAAGGACTCAAACACAATGCAGTCTAACGATAACTACTCATTCGATGACATTGTAGATCGTCACAATACAAACTCCTTAAAGTGGAATAAATATAAGCACCAAGATGTTATTCCTCTGTGGGTAGCAGATACAGACTTTAAAGTCGCACCGGTGATTCAACAGGCCTTAGAAGATCGAATAAAACATGGGGTATTTGGTTACACCCGAACAGATGAACAATACGATCAAGTGGTGGCTGACTATTATCAAAAAAAATATGGCTGCCATGTAGAGGCTAGCTGGGTGGTTTGGGTGCCAGGTATTGTAGCAAGCTTAAGCCTTGCAATACGTAGCTTATCAAGGCAACACCAACAAGTGTTTACACCGGATATGGTCTATCCGTATTTTCACACAACCCCTGCAGCAGCTGGTAAACAGGCTAACCATTTGGCCATGACCTATGCTCAAGACAGGGTTCGTATTGACCTAGATACGTTAGAAAAACGTAATGCTCAAGATGTACGCGTGATGTTATTTTGTAATCCGCAAAACCCTGGTGGAGCGATTTACACCCGCGATGAATTAAAACGCATTGATGCCTATTGTGAAGCTAATAACTTGATTTTAGTGTCTGATGAAATACACGCAGATATTATTTTGGATGAAGATAAAACACATATTCCCTATTTAGATGTCAGCGCACACGCCCTTAATAATTCCATTGTACTGGGTGCTGCGAGTAAAGCCTTTAATGTGGCTGGTCTTGCTTGTTCATGGGCGGTAATTGCTAATGACGAGCTACGCAAAGCCTTTGTGGATGAGATGCATGGCATTATTTCTGAGATAAATCCATTTGGTTATACGGCTACTGTTACTGCACTCGCAGAAGGTGATGATTGGTTGGCTGCGATGAATGGGTATTTACGCGACAACCGTGACTATTTAATGGAGCAATTGAATGCTATTAAAGGTCTTCAGATGCTGCCCTTAGAGTCCACTTTTTTAGCTTGGATCGATGTCTCTGAACTACAATTAGAAGACCCATGCGCTTTCTTTGAAGCTGCAGGTGTGGGCCTGTCTCCAGGGCAAAATTTTAATGATAAAAACTTTTTACGGCTTAACTTTGGTTGCGCTAAATCTGTGTTGGAAGAAGCTGTTAGGCGTATTAAAAAGGCTTTAGTTTAAGCTTTGATAAGCTAAAAATTCATGCCGCTGTAGAGCCGATACTGCGGCATGAATATCTTCTCCATGTTTAACTTCAAGAGCAAGCCGCTGCTTGGTGAACTTTTGTTTGGCTTTCTTATCGAGCTGTTGCCATTGTTCCTTAATAGGCATGTGCTCTGTTTCACTATAGATTAGGGCAATCACCTGATATTCGTCTCGCCTTAATAAATCTGACTCAACCTGGTCTAACAACTGCTTTAATCGTATGCACCCCTCTGTTGATTCACATTGTTTATCAACCATTGCCCTAGCGATCACTCCTATACTTTCTACACGATGGGTATATTGTTTTTCCAACATATCTTGCATGTCCACGATACGTTGTTGATTAAGTTTTAAAGCTTTTTTCTGGCGCACAAGAACCCTCACTATTACCCCAACCATAACGATGCAAAATAATATGAGGAATAACATTAACGTGTTTGCTGACATTGTTTTTTCGTCTTAGTGAAGTAGTAGTTATTATAACATGGAGAATACACATGGATTCAGCCGTCTTTATCCATGTGAGAGTAACTCATCGCTTTCCTGCGCCCAATAAAAAACCCCTAGCTTTTTGGGCTAGAGGCTCTTTAGTACTGAATGGGAAGCTTGGCGATGGCCCGGTCAGGGCCTCAGGCCCTGCCGTTCGAGTGGCGCAAAGCGGTGCTTTGCCAACTGCGCCAGTCTCACCCTACTATCACATGAT